>JAFEBM010000010.1 GCA_018242685.1 Nitrospira sp.
TGTGATCTCCGGACACTACTGATAGACTGTTTTTCTTCTCAGCACCCAGCACGCACTACTCAGCACTATCGTTATGTGGCTGACCTTACTCGCATTGCGCAATCGCGTCGGCATTCTGATGCTCTCGCTCGCGATGGTGGTATTGGGGCTGACATCTCTGCAGCGCTTACCGGTTGATCTCTTTCCGCAAATCTAGGTTCCGGTCGCCTTCGTTGGTGTTATTTACAAAGGAGCACCTCCTCTCGACATTGAGCAAAGCGTCGTCTACCCGATTGAAAAAGCCGTCAGTTCTGCTTCCAATGTCGAACATGTCGAATCGTTCAGTAAACAGGGTCTCGGAGCCGTGCAAATCTGGTTCAACTGGGGGGCCGACATCAATGTCGGTCAAATGGAGGTGATGCAGCGCATCACCCAGATTTTGAATAGCCTCCCACCGGGCATTCTGCAACCCTTTATCGTCAAGTTCGACGCGTTTCCAACATACCCGTTTCGATCGTTTCGGTATCGAGCGATGGGTTGGACGAGCGGGCACTTTATGATCTCGCCTACAATACGATCGCCCCACAAATTGAGCAGATCGCCAATGTTGCAGCGGCAACTGTCGAAGGGAGCAAGATCCGACAGATCAATATCAACCTTGATCCGGCGCTCCTCAGCGCCCGCGGGCTTTCCATTCTCGACGTCGTGAAATCCGTCAAAGCCTCCAATTTGATTCTGCCTTCCGGCAATATCAAAGCCGGCAACCTTGACTACAATGTATTCACGAACAACCAGTTTCGAACGGTGGAGCCGATTCAAGACGTGATCGTGAAGGTGAATCCACAAGGCAACCCAGTCCGCGTTCGCGACATAGGGACCGTAACAGACTCTTCTGATATCCAAACGAACATTGTTCACGCCGATGGAACCAGATCAGTGTTTCTTCGCGTGAACAAGCAACCGATCGCCAACACCGTCGAGGTTGTCGATGCCCTACGTGCAGCTCTTCCCAAGATGTTTGGTATCCCGGAAGGAGCGAAACTCGGATTTCGTTCGATCAGTCACTCTATATCCGCCAATCCATCCACAATCTGATTGAACAGGCCCTTCACGGCTCGCTATTGGCCGCAGCCGTAATTCTCATCTTCTTGCGCAACCTCACGAGTACCGTGATCATTTCCGTGGCCATTCCGCTCTCCATGCTCGTGACGTTTATCGTCCTCTATTTTACCGGTCAGACCCTTAATGTCTTCACGCTTGGCGGGCTCGCACTCGGGATTGGGCGATTGGTTGATGACTCAATCGTGGAGCTGGAGAACATCCAGCGCCATCTTAATACCAATTCCAGCCGGTGGAATAGTATCCTTGATGCCGCCAGGGAAGTCGCGATGCCGATCTTTGGTCGACCGTCACGACGGTGGTGGTTTTCCTCCCGATGTTCTTTGTCGTCGGGATCGCGCGTCTGTTGTTGATACCGTTGGCCGTGACGATCGCGATTGCGCTCTTCACTTCCTTCTTAGTCTCCCGCACGGTCACACCGGCGCTTTGCTACAAATTCCTCAAGCCTGAACAAGAGGCCTGGCGGTCAATGCCGAGCTGGTTTACCAAACTGATGGAGTGGAGCCGCAACCGATATGACTCTCTTGATAGAAGTTACGAAGACTCCTTGCGGTGGGTCCTGGGGCATCGCCGGATCTTTATGGCCTTGGTGCTGCTGCTCTTTGTTGGATCGCTCACGTTGGTTCCTCTGATCGGAACGGAATTCTTACCGGTTTCTGATGAGAGCCAGTTTCGCATCGTCCTGCGGGCGCCGGTCGGCCAACGGGTAGAAAAGACCGAACAGCAGGTCTCAGAAGTCGAACGGGTGCTCCAGGCCAATATCCCCACGACCGAATTGGAAAAGATCGTCTCCAGTACAGGCGTCTTGTCGCAAGGCCGTTCGTCGCTCTTTAACCCCAATACAGGCCCCCATACGTCTTCGATTCAAGTGTACTTGGTCTCGCCGGACAAACGGAACAGAACTCAAGTCGAGATCATGAACGATGTGCGGCCGAAGATCGTCAAACTGTTTGCCGGGGTCTCGATGTATTTCGATCCCGGTGGTCTCGTCAAACGCGTCACAAGCTTCGGCTCTCAAAAGGCTGTTGATGTGGAAATCTACGGCTATGACTTCGAAAAAGCGAGGGATGTCATCGCTCGTGTCAAGGAGATCATGGAGCAAACTCCCGGCCTGGCGGATATTGAACCGAGTCGGGAGGAAAACTATCCGAAGGTCAACGTCACAGTCGATCGAGAGAAGGCGGCTCTGCTCGGCATCAGCGAAGCCGACGTGGCCAATACTGTCCTGTTTTCTCTGAACGGAAACGGCCAAACCGACCCGATCATTTACACGGATCCGCCAAGCGGTAATGAATACTTCATCAGCGCTTGGCTCGCTGAGGAGCACCGAAAGAGTCTCGCCGATCTGGAGAATATTCTCCTCACCACCAAAGTCGGCGAACCTGTCTTACTGAAGAATGTGGCGTCCCTCAAGTTGAACGCAGGCCCCCTGAAAGTCGATCGGAAGTATTTCCAGCGCGTGGTACACATAACGGCTAATCCTACTACCCGGACACTTGGCGAGATTGCCGAAGATCTCGAGTCGGCGTTCGCCACACTCCAATTGCCGGCGGGCTTCAGCATCAAGCTGGCAGGACAGATTCAGCAACAGCGCGACATCTTCCAAGGATTGCAGTTTGCGATCATCCTGGCGCTCTTACTGGTCTACATGGTCATGGCCGCACAATTTGAGTCGCTCATCGACCCATTCATCATCATGTTTTCAGTGCCGATGGGGTTTCCCGGTGTCATTTTGATCCTGTTTCCGACGAATACGACGCTGTCCACCACATCGATGATGGGCATCATCATGATGTTTGGGATTGTCGTTTCGAACGGTGTCCTGTTGGTCGATTACACCAATGTGCTGAGGCGCAGAGGAGAGTCACTTCACCAAGCAGTCGTGACCGCCGCGCGAACAAGACTGCGCCCGATTCTCATGACCTCACTGGCCACGGTCTTCGGCCTTCTTCCCATGGCGATCGGCCTTGGAACCGGCGGCAAAACCAACGCTCCCCTGGCACGCGCGGTCGTCGGAGGGTTGAGCGTCTCTACACTCCTCACGTTGTTCCTCGTCCCGATGATGTACGCGATTTTAGAAGAACGGTTCCCGAGGAGACTTGCTTTGGAAATAAAAGATCACTACCAAGCTCAGGCGAGCGGGGTTCCTGCTCAGGAGTAATGCTCGTTAACTCTCAACAACGTTCGGGAACAGGGATTTCAGCTGCATAGCCAGCCCGATATCCCCGGTGACTTGCAAACGTCCCGACATCGCCATCGTCATCCCGCTGAGCCGTCCATTCAGAACCCCGATGCAGTCTTCTCCGGTCATCGAGAGGGTCACATGCGGATCGGCATGGGTTCCATCCTTCACGACGCAGGTCCCATTTTGCACCAGCAGATGGTACTGGCCGGCTTGGATGCCTCGGAGGTCGAACTGATAGACGGCATCAAGATCTTCAGCCGCATCTTTATCGAGTTTTGATGGAAGTGAATCGAGCACCTCTTTGACGGTCGTGGCTTTCATGGCTTGGCGATACCTATGGCATTGGATGGTTAAAGTATTCGGGGGCGCTCCACTAACCTAGCGCCCCCCAAAGCAAGATCCCTGTGAACAAAAGTTTTAGTACCGTAGTGTGGCGGTCGCAACACTACGACGGGCGCCGAAAAACTCCTTCGAAAACGACTCGACGACCGTGGGATCATACCCCTTGCAGCTGAAAATGTCGAGGTAGGCGTGATTCGTTTCATTGGCAAAATGGCCGCTGATCAATGAGGTTGAGATCAGCTGCACCATAGAATAACCGGCTACACGGCCTTCGCCGAAATTGACGACCTGGCATTCACCGTACCGCTTCATGCCGATGAGTGCACAGAGCTCAACCACGTAGCGCTTGATATGATTCGCATCACGTATAAGGTCTGGATTGCAATCGTGGAGATCAACAGCGGTGCAGAGCCCCCATGCCTTGCCGCTTCCCACCATGTCCTGGACAGGTTGGGCAGCAGCCGCAGGGGTGTTGGATGGTAAGATCGCGGACTCGGAACTGGCTGAGGTACTCATAAGGAGTTGATCCCTTTCTGTAAAAGGTTATGTTGACAGGAACGATCATGCGTGAACTATACCATAAATTCTCTTGTTATGAATAAGAGCTGCGAGGAATATTTCGGCTTTTGAAAAGGGACCCGTCATCACCAATTGATGTAGATAGCAAGTTAAGTTGTCCGGTTGATGGAGCACATGATCTGTCCGGTCTTTCCGTTCGAATCATTTCAGCCGCGCGCCGAAATTTTTTTGTGCACAATTGCCCGAGGATCAACGATCGATCGGTCGCCCGATCCACGGGGCGGGCTGCGACGACCTGGCTGTACCCCGTCCGGCTCGATCACCCGCCCATCCGACTGATACCGTGCCAAGCACCGTGGGCCATGAAACACCGCCAACGTGCCATCCGGATACGCGTGAACCCGCACCGTGACCTTCACGTAATGGAACCGGTGTTGGTCTGGCGGAATCTGTAGATGCTGGCCCTGATAGCGCACCGTGTTGTCGTTGGCGACGACGCGGTCGTCCTGCACACACAGAATATCGGCCAGGGTCGGGCCAATCCACGGGACGAAGGCCGTCCCCGCTTCAGCGGCCGTCCCCGCAAAACGCCGATTGTAGGCCGGGAGAAACTGCTCAGCGAGATACTGATTGGCTGCCGCCATCGTCGTGATCCCGGCCAGGCCAATTCTTTGGGCAATCGATCTTGCAGCGTGCGGAAGACACGCTCGGAGCGGCCCCGGGCTTCCGGTGAATAGGCGGGGATCAGGGTGATCCCCACTTGCCGTAAGGCGCGATGCACCTGCGTGAGCCGTGTCTTATCGACCTTGCCTCCCGTCTCCTCCGTGTGCCAGTAGTGTGTCCCTCGATCGGTATAGAGGGAACTGAAGAGCCCCTTCGCCTCAATGACCTCCCGCAGCCCCTGAAAGCTGCTCATGGTTCCTTCTTCCTCGACAAAGAAGGCGGAGTAGAGCTGGGTGGTCGCATCATCAAGGGTCGCAATGAAATCCCACTGACAGCCCAGCACCCACTCATGCTTGGAGCCATCTTGGTGGAGCATCATCCCCGGCAACGGTTTGCGGAGCCGCTTCTTGCGATGGGCTCCGCGCCGGGGTGCCCGCGTCACATGTCCGGCCCGTTGCAGCCGGTTCTTGGTCCACGTGTAGGAGCGGGTCCCGCCATGGTCCGCTTGCCAGCGCTCGTGGAAATGTGTGACGGTCCATCCCGTGTAGCGGGTCTCATACAAAGTCACCATCTGCACGACTTCATCCACTGGGGCTGCTCGGGCAGAGGCTCGATTCAGGCGCCGATCCTCTAATCCCGACACGCCCTCGGCTTCGTAGCGGGTACTCCACCGCCGAAACGTGCGTTCCGTCACGCCGAGCATCTCCGCCGCCTCCGCCATCGTGAGTTCCCGGCGTTGTCGCCGTGTATACAGCTCTTCAAATCGCATCCGTCTGACCTCCTGTAGGACTGTCGCCCGTGTCATGGTGGCCCTCCTTGAGGGCGCACCCTAAACCGGACAGATGATGGGCTAGCTACCCGTCATCACCAATTGATTGACAAGGTCACGAAGCTCAGGAACAATATGCCTCATGCCATCCGTCTCTAACATATCCCGGATCGAATTACCTGATCGCCTCTGCACTTGGTGCAAAGTCCTCATGAGGAAGCGCCTGGTGGGCGGCAACCAGTTCATCCATTACACCTGCCCCAAATGCATCTTTCAGCACACCACCAGGCTCGGATCCAAGCTTCAGAAGCCGGCTCCATGATTCTGGCAAAACCCTCCGATCTAATAGTACTTCTCCCGGTAAATCGGGCATAACCCCTTCGCTTGAATGTACGACGTCACGTCCTTAATCATGTTTCCATTGCCGCATAGATAGACCGCTAAATCCCGGACCGAAGTCACTCGTTCCTGGACGAGACTCGATACTCGCCCTCTACCTCCGGTCCACTCTGATCCTGGCTGCGAGAGGGTCATCACGAAGGAAAAATGCGGATAGCGGTCGGCCAAATCTTTGAACTCGTCTTGGTAATACAGGTCTCGCTCACTCCTGACTCCCCAGAACAGCATCAGAGGTCTGGTGCCGTCCCTCTCAAGGTACGAGAGGATCATGGATCGAAAGGGAGCAATTCCCGTCCCGGTCGCTACAAACAGCATCTGTTTGGTGGGATCCTCTCGCAGCGTGAAGGATCCGGCCGGCCCCTTAAAGCGCACGGGGTCTCCTTCCCGAAGACTGAATAGGTAGGTCGATCCAGGACCTCCCGGAACCAGATTGAAGAGCAAGAGCACCCGATCGGAGGTTGAGGAAGGTGAAGCAATGGAATAGGGACGCGTGACCGGATAGGGATAGCCTTCCTTTGGTATGTCGAATGAGATAAACTGCCCGGCCTTAAAGCTTATGGCCGCAGGCTCACAGAGAATGAGCTCTAGTTCGCGGACATTGTGGGTTAAATCCCTGATCCGACTCACCTTAGCCTGAACAGATTCCATCGACGGCTGATTCCTCTATTCTGACTACCCATAGCGATTTCATTACGGAAACACATGTTATCTCTGACCGTTGGCACCTCGCGAAGATCCTCCAACCCAACACCATTTTTCACTGGTGTGACGTGGAAAAGCTTGAGACCTATCGTCACCTGAGGAATGGCCTAGTCTATCTCCCCAACCCCACTTTTCAAAGAAGGAACTGCAGGCGAGTGTGAGCTTCCGTGCGTCGAGGCGGCTAACCGCGGGAAAACCTATTCTGGACATGATCGTCGAGAATATGAGTCAATCGCTCTCGATCCTCCGGACTGATTGAGACAATTTTTGCGCCTAATTTAGGTGTACGTACGTGTATGATTTCCAACTCACAGGCTAAGGATCTCCCATGCTCAAGTTCGATCCCGAGTTGAAGCACATCACCGCGCTTCACGAACAGACGGCTTTCTAGGCGAACGCCGGACTCGCTGACATCGAGCACCTTGCACGGCGCCGAGAGCGAGCCGCGCTGCAATCGGCCGACACAGCCCACATCCACACGCGAGTGCTTACGCTTGAAACCCATACCCATCCTCCTATTTCCGGCATCATATCAGGAAGACGGATCCTGCCGAAGCAATTACAAAATACCTAAAGCTTTCCTCCGACCAAGGTTCGCACCTGTTCCATACGTTTGCGATTGACGCCCAGATCGCTATAGCCCGTGCGGGAAGCAGAACGGAAGTGAACCGTCTTCGTAGGTTCATCGAAGAGAAACTCCACATCATCGACGAAGCGGAGCAGCAGGCTGGTGAACTCGTAGTGGAGATAGGACTCGTCCTCATCGACGAGCTTGGTCCGAGGCAATGTTGTGAGCACCGCTTTCAACGCCTCTTTCGCCTCTGCGCAAGACTTCTTGTACTGAAACGGCGCGATGGCGTGGCCCTCATCAGTCGCCTGGGTCGAGACGCAGTTAGGCTTATCGGGGCACGTCGGTAAAGTCCGCGGGTTTGTCATATTCCATCCCTTCTTGCCGTCCAAGCTCAACTCCTTCGCAATGCTTCACGATCGTTTGCCTTACAGTAAGGAAGTAAGATATCCTGCCAATAGGAGGCATCGTTGTATGTTAGCTAAAAAAACATCAAAGAACCAAGTGACGTTGCCCAAAAAGATCCTCAAAGGAATTCCAGAAACCGACTATTTTGATGTCTCTCTTCGGGAAGGGAGCGTAGTGCTTCGGCCTGTGACTGTCGCGGAACATCACAGCCGGCTCACAACGGTCAGGGAGAAGATCCGTGACCTGAGAATTACATCCACTGATATCGACAAGGCAATTCAGTGGGCCAGAGTACGCCTAACCTAACATCTCATATGGTTCAATGTCTGAAAGGACTCGAGTCGTATAATCACCTTGCGCTAACTTGTGAAGCAAAAGGCGATGAAAAATCAACAGGATGAGGTGAGCATTGGTGTCTATCTGAACTTCATGCATTTGATGTTCTAATCGACGACTCCACTCTGTGGCAGCTTCTGAATTCGGTAAGTACTGAGCACCTGGATAGGCATTCATGTAGTTGACGCCCCAGACATAGCCTTCAGGTTCACCACTCTCCTGCCAAACATCATAATCTGTGAATTGGTCGTCCCAAGAGCGAGTCCATGACATGTCTGTAACTGTACTTGTGACCTTAGCTAAGACACAGTGTGTGAACCGAAACCGATAGCGACCTTCAAGGTATGATCCGGAATCATCCGGTGCTGCTGCCGTAGTCTCAATTATCACATCATAGTCTCGCATGTATGGCGTAAAACGATGCTCAACAATGGAGCAGTCAGCTAACGGCCATCTCTCCAGAAACTCTATTGCCCGTTGATCAAGACGTTCCATACCTCACCCATTTTATGATCAAGAATGCTCAACAAGATTTTTCAACCAGATCTCGGCCCAACGCCAATCTCTGCTAATAGGACACCGTCGCCAGCGTCGGTACTGTCTCAGCTGGTCCCTCCACCTGTACCGAGACTCGCCCAATGATACGTCCGTCCTGGGATTCGATATCGACCCGCCAATCGCCAGGGTCAAGGCGCTGCTTGAAACTATAGGCTCGATAGCCGCCCTCGCGCCCACCGGAAATCTTGAGGGGAATTCTATCCGCATGCATGAACGGCCTCTCGCTGTTCGGGCGGAAGTACCAATGGTGGTAAATGGTGGTATTGAGATCGACCGGCGCAAAGACGGCGGTGAAGCAATAGATCGGCTGGTTCGAGGGATAGGTCGTATCTGAACGTTTCCAGACCTGATACCACCGCTTTTCATAAGAGAGCTCAAACTGGTCGCCGGTTCGCTTGATCTCATGATACATCCCGCCGAACTTCAGCGACAGCGGCACAGGCGGGATCCAATTCAGGAAATAAAACCCGACCAGCATACCGATCAGAGCCGCGGCAGGAGCGGTCACACCGATTGCTTCACCTCGCGATCGACCCGGATTATTACAATAAATCAACTGAGTCACTCGCAAGATGACCGCGACGCTCACCATCGCCCCAACCACAAAAATAGCAGCATTCATGTAGCCGGTCATCACGGGCAAAAAGAACGTGAAGAACGCAAAACAGACCACTGCATAAAGACTGATCAACAGCCGAAGATTTGAGAGTCGGTCGCGCAAAAACTCGTTGGTCACCAAGAGCAGGATCAGTAAGGCAAAAAAGACTGCCGTGCCGGTGAATGTAGCGCTTCGTGAGTAGAAGATTGTATAGGCGCTGAAGAGACCACCGAGCAAGAACTGACTCGCCATGGGATAGTAGGGACGGCTCTCCAATACCCAACGCATGAAGGGAGAACATGATGCGAGCTGGGCCCGATCCGGCGGAGGCTCAATTCCCAATCGTCCCGTCAGTACGATCAACGCACCCAGTAACGCCAGATACAGCATCAGCACGAGGTTATCCAAAAGCCGATCGATGCGCGTGAGAGTCACAGTGTCATAGGTGACACCCGAGAGAAAAAAGACAGCCGGCATGAACGGTTTGGTGAGCGCAGACTGAATCTTTGTGAGCGGGCTCATATCACCACTGTGCGAAATCGACAGGAATTGGTCTATAAAAATCTGATTTGTGTGCCGGACGCTTCAGGCACAGGCTGAGGTCAAGACTGAGGTAAAACACGTGCATGATCTACTAAAAGCCTTCGCTTCAGCCTTGACCTGAAACAGGTGCATTAGACGAACGCCGGTAACGGGGCATATACGACGGGGTGACCGATCAACCGCTCCAACCATGGCGCCATCGCCTCTTCGTGGAGCGGAGCGTGATTGAGGCGCGCCTCGATCTTGAACTGCCCATTGACTCCGACGATGCCGATGATCGCAGAGGCATCCTCTGCGTCAGGCAACACCGCCTGCGTCTGAAATTCGCAGAGCGTGGCGTACAGGAGACCGTGCGGTTGAATCGCGCTCTGCACCTCCGGCAGATCATCCAACGGACAGTGGACGGAGCAGCGGTAGGCAAGCCGCGCTCCCGGCTCGATCCCCTGGAACTCTGTCAAGGCTGCTTCTGAAAACCCCGTGAGGTAGGCACGAACTCCGGCCGGTTCCGGATGGAAGGTCTCCGCAAGCTTGCTGGCCGGCACGAGAAATTCAAACGCATCGGACGTGTTGTATTCGAACTGACAAGGACCAAACGCATCAGGCCATGAGCAAAAGAACGGAATGGACGCATCGGAAGGGCGGACGATCACCACGTTCTTCTCCACGTGGGTCTCAATCTGCAGGTCCAACACGGTAATCGCGTCGAGGAAGGCGGCTCGCCTCTCATCCAACCAGCTGGTCCGATCGGCATCGCCACGCGTTTCGCCGGGCGTGATGACGACCTGAGTCTGGAGGCGAACCCGGATGAACGAATGGGCATGCCGAAACCCAATCCAGAACATGGCACGTTGATCATGAAGCTGCAGGACTTCTCGAATGCGCCAGGGATGGCTGATGGAACAATACGTCCCGATATCTTGATGACGCTGATAGATCGTATGATAGGCTCCGGATAGAAGAAAGAAATCGCCGCGCCATCGTTCTCGTACATGGACGAGCGTGACGTCTTCCGTGGCCCAGGGGTCGAGCTGATCGAAGTCGTCGAGCGACCCGACCGTCCAGTCCTCCACATAGCAGATCGCATCGCTGGCAGGCGAGATGGGCCTTAACCCGAAGGCGGCGAGCCGGTCCCCTACGGCAAGCGCCTCACCGAAACTCAAGGGCGTCTTCGTTTCCCACCGCCGCTCACGCACCGTGAGGGTTCCTTGAAGCCAGATCGAGGTGGTCGTCAACCTTCAAAAACTCAATGCCCGTTCCACTGGGTCGCAACGGTTCACTCTTGCAGAAGTCGCCGTGACGGGCGTAACGCCTTGTTGTCGATCGTCGTGTCGACGATCAGCCGATCCAGTCCGTCCTTCAAGGTCGCCGTCAATTGTTCTCGCACATCATCCTCATTAAACCAAAACACCGTTCGACTCCGCCCCCCTTCAATAGTGCGAATGGTCGTGCTTCGGTCGACAAGGTTCCTGGCCTGAATAGTAAACCGGCTGCTGGTGTCGATCACGGTGGAAAAGACGCGGCTCTTCACGGTCGCGGAGAAATCTTGCACCTGCCCGCTGATGACAATATCGGCATCCGCGGCAGATCCAGCCGAGGCCACACGTACGTTCCATACCCGATCTCGCCACCCACGAGTTCTTAACCGATCGGCGAGTCGCTGAGTGAGCAAGCCCGCAAGTCGATCACCCGACACATCGAACTGCGTGGTTCCTCCCCAGAGATGAGTGCGCGTCCCCACACGCCCCTTGTCCGCCCGTCGATCGTCAAACGGCTCGATGGCGATTTTAACCGGCTCAATGTCGGTCACCTGCACCATCGGCGGCTTCTCGCGCAAATCCAGATAGCGCATTTCTCCTGTTCCCCTACAGCCGACCAGCATGGTCACCGTCATGAGGGCACAGCCCAGAACTCGTAAGGACGATTGCTTCACAGGCTTCCTCCCTATCAAGGTTCAAAACGAGTGGCGGCCCAGTCTACCCAAGTTCGCCGTCAGAGACAATTAGGATAAAAAAGTTTACGGGGTGACGAGGGGATGCATTAATCGAAAGGTTTCGCATGCCATCCGGGCCAACTGCCCCTCCCGTACTCGTGGGTCTTCTAAGGGCACACAGCGAAGGACCTTCAGGAACGATCGTTCAGCCACCACGGCAGCGATCTGCGCCTTGCGGTCATGGGTAATCGGCAGCGTATAACCCTCCCCGCGTTTCCACTCCCATAACGACGGCGCCAGAGAAACCTCTAGGTCTCTTCCCGCGAGCTGGTGGAATCGGCCGAAAAGCTGGCGCTTGTATCGCCCCATCTCCGAACCTTCCAACAAGATCGCATAGGTCACATGATGCCCCCACCACACCAGCGTACGAAACGTGAACGTGTTCGCGCCGGAGAAGTGTTTGGGACAATCAAGGTATTGATACGGGAAATCCTCCAGATGCTCGCCTTTGACCAGCTGATGGAGGTTGAGATCGAAATCGGGAGGGACGACGAGCGACAGACCTTTCAGGTCATTCCGCAATGCGCCATGCGTCGCCTCAAGCATGGCTCGTATTTTGGTCGTGATCGCAGCCTTTTTCCGAAAGAACTGTGCGTCGGCCAGCAGCGCCGTCTCATCGTCGGTGAACAGCATAGACTGGGCAGTTATGGTATGCGATGGTTCACGAAGATGATGAAAAAGTTCGTCCAGCAAGGCCGCAGCGAGCGAAAGGCCGAGGCGTACGCGGTTGGTACGTTGAGGCCTTGAGCGATGCGAGAACGACGCTGGAGAGCTTTTGCAACATCCTCAAGCTACTTGTGGCGTGTTTCAAACGCCGAAACCGTCAGTTCGTACTGCCGTCGGCAGTCGGCACAGCGCAGTCGAACAAGATCCTGAAATACATCCATCTCACGGAGCGTCAGAGAAGCCTGATGCGTGGAGACGCAGGCCTTGAGAAAGTCCTCTCCCGATGGCTCGTCTCGTAGCGCGTTGCCTCCGACTATTTGTTGAGCCGAGGACGCTTTCGAACTGACCGTGGCAACCGTGAGATAATGGGCCGACTTGCATGAACTGCAAGAGAGCACCACCGCACGCTCGTCCGTCATTCGTTTGACAGTCACACAGAGGGGATGGACCGACCAGCACTGTTGCAGAAACGCCCCGCTTCGGATGATCTGCGTCATGCTCATCTCAATCAACAGTGACGCGGTGTGTAGTCCCCTCGGCAACGTTCAAGAATCACACAGGAGTAGCAGAAAATTCAGGGCATAGCTGCCACAGGAGCCCCATCCTTCTTCGGAGAAGGAGAGACGATCCCTTCCTGAACCGAACGACAGGTTTTGCATACCCGGGGGCGTGCTTTTAAGAAAGAGACCTTTCCACTGGCAAGGCAACTGTAATGAACAAACTCGTCACAGACCGTGCAGCGAGACCAGCCTCCCCGGAGCATCGTCTTGTCCCGATAGAGATCTTCTTGGCAGACTCTGCACAGGCGTGGTTGAATTGGAAGCGTCATCGGCTCCCACTCGCCGCCTGCTTTTCGAATACTCATAAGAGGTAGAGTATAGCGGGGCGATCGGCGGAAAAACAAGCAAGAGAGCGGCGCAGGGGACGAGAGAGTGCCATGGTCGTGTTTGATTACAAGAAGCGACCCCAATTTGGCTGCATTTTTTCGTTAGGTTCTTTGTGGCGAGTGCAATTTGTCTTTGATGCTCTCACAGAGCGAACTCCACAAATCACGGTCGAGCTTCTCTTGTGTATTTGGGGCAATGTACAAGCAGCCGTCGCTCTCTACGATCCGAAAGTGCTTCAGATATGTTCGGTCGGTCTGGTCTGTGTTTATTACACAAAAATCCCGTCGTGAGCGACTGAGGGCTACCAGACGCGGGTAGTCTCTGTCCTGCCCCGTCAAAAAGTAGAGCTTCTTGGCGACTCTCGGGATGAGCACTGCGACCGCAGCCGCAACAGTGGCTTCGATCTCCGCGTCGGCCAGATCGATACGAACGTTTGTGTCACTGACTTTGATGCGCATTGATGCGGAATGAACCTACCAATCTTTAGGCTGATCCGCATAAGAATCGGATCTGCCCATTTCTGTCCGTATAACACGCTACTACTGTTCGCGAACAATACGCCATGACCGTTATCGGTTCAATGGATTGCAACGGTGGGACAACTTATCACGGGTTCTTATGCAGATCGGCATAACACCCGTCCTTGAGTGGGCTCAGATCTAATCCGGCGGGCTCTGCCTATCCGGCCCTCGGTGATGTACATGCGTGAAAGTCATCGTCGTCTTGGCGTCGCATGGCCCAACAACTCCTGAACAGTTCGAATGCCTGCCTGTGCATCGCACGCGGGCAGTTCAGAACCGTTTTCCAGCAGGTTTGAATTGGGCGTCCTTTTCGCCCTTGCTTATCCCCCTTCAGGAGAAGGGGGCTCGGTGGTCTCCTACTGCGCGCATGCACCGAGCACCAAACAAAACTTGTTCGACCCGGAGCCCGTAACAGTGATCTTGGCGACGGGATAAGCACCTCTCTTGCGTGTGCGCGGTGCGCGAGCACAGGAGACCACGAGATCCCTTTCCCACCTGCTCCGTTTGACTCATCTCCCCTCGTTTGCTACTCTCCGCGCGGGTTGAGGAGTCCTCAGGAACACAGACTATATGAACATCGCGGAGTATCTTGAACAGCAACGACTCGATGTCGATCAATTTCTCGACCTCATCGCGCCGACGGCTGTCACACCACCAACGACCTTGCATGAAAGCCTGCGCTACAGTCTGCTGGCTGGTGGAAAGCGGATCAGACCGATCTTGGCGATTGCCGCAGCGGAAGCGATCGGTGCGGCGGCACCAGGCCTCATGCCGGTGGCATGTTCGCTGGAATTCATTCACACCTATTCGTTGATCCACGACGATTTGCCTTCGATGGACAACGACGACTTTCGCCGTGGCAAACCGACGAACCACAAAGTATATGGCGAAGCGATGGCGATTCTCGCCGGCGATGCGCTGCTTACCATGGCGTTCGACATCATCAGCCGTCCCGATCTGATGAAAGGCTGCGACCCAGTGCGGCAGGTGCGGTTGGTTCAAGAGCTGGCCTATGGTTCGGGGAACAGAGGGATGGTAGGGGGACAGGTCTTTGACATTCAGGCCGAAAACAAAAACATCGATCTGGATACGCTCCAGACCATTCACAAACACAAGACCGGGATGTTGATTCGAGCCGCTGTCCGAATGGGCGCGGTTGCCGCCGGGGCCACCGAGCGGCAGCTGGACGACCTGACCGGCTATGCCGAGGACATCGGCCTGGCGTTTCAAATCGCCGATGACGTGTTGAATGTGACGGGCACACGCGAAGAGCTCGGGAAGAACCCGAATACCGATGCCGAACGGGGCAAGAAAACCTATCCGACCTTCCATGGCGTGGAAGGGGCAAAGAAGCTGGCCGACGACTGTGTGAGCCGCGCCATCAACCGGCTCTCATCATTTGGTCCTTCCGCCGATCCATTGCGCGAGATCGCCCGGTATATTACGGCACGAAAAAACTAGTGCTGAGCTATGAGTGCTGATTTTGGGAACACAATCCCTCCTCTCTCCGATTTCACTGAAGACTCAGCCCTCAGCACCCAACACTTCTTATGAAGGTTCTCGTCACAGGCGCGACCGGGTTCGTTGGAGCGGCGGTGGCGCGAGCACTTGTACGAACCGGCGGCGAGGTTCGCGTGTTGGCGCGACCGGATTCCGATCTGCGGAACCTCGACGGTCTTCCGGTTGAACGAGTCGCAGGGGACCTCCGCGACCCCGCATCCCTCCGCAAAGCCCTCACCGACTGCCGGCAGCTCTACCATGTCGCCGCCCACTATGCCCTGTGGGCGAAAAACCCCTCGATCTTTTATGACATCAACGTGGCAGGCACCAGAAATCTGCTGGCAGCAGCACGTGACGTCGGTGTGGAACGCACGGTCTATTGCAGTACCATCGGCGCGATCGGCTTACCGCCGGGTGGCGGACTCGGCACGGAGCAAACCCCGGTATCCCTCGAACAAATGGCCGGCCATTATAAGCGCTCGAAGTACCTTGCCGAGCAAGAAGTGCACAGGTTGGCTAAAGAAGGATTGCCGGTTGTCATCGTGAATCCGAGTGCGCCGGTCGGCGAAGGCGATGTGAAACCGACACCCACCGGTCAAGTCATTGTCGATTTCATGAAGGGACGGATGCCGGCCTATATTGAAACCGGCATGAACATCATCGATGTCGATGACGTGGCCACCGGCCATCTGCTTGCCATGCAGAAGGGCCGGCAGGGTGAACGATATATTCTTGGCTCGAACAATCTATTGCTTCGTGAAGTGTTTGAGATCCTCAGCAAGTTGACCGGTCTCAAGGCTCCAGCCCTGAAATTACCGAGAGCCGCCGTGCTCCCGCTCGCCTATCTCAATCATTGGTTGGCCAACCTAACCGGCCAGCCGCCACGCATTCCGCTGGAAGGGGTGAAGATGGCCAAGTATAAGATGCATTACGATTGCAGCAAGGCGGTCCGAGAACTCGGGCTGCCGCAAAATCCCCCCGAAGTGGCGCTGGAGAAAGCCGTACGATGGTTTCGCGATCATAAGTACGCATGAGAGAGAATTCAGGATCCGGTTGTCAATGATGAGTGCTTGGCTCTTCGTTAATTAGACTCACAACCCAACACATGATGGAAGTCTTCGATCTCTTTATCAAGACGATCATCCTCCGCCCCTATGTCTTTATTTTCCTTGCCGCGTTTCTCTTCTCCTCCATCCACTTGATCGGCTGGCCGCGCACCTGGCGTTTCTGGCTCATCAGCTGGATCACGGCGTTCGTCTGCGAGTTCTCGTCCACACGCACCGGCATCCCATTCGGTTGGTACTTCTACAACGGCTCAACGGTCGGTCAAGAGCTCTACTTTTCCAACGTGCCGTTCATGGATTCCATTTCCTTTAGCTTCCTGCTGTTTGCTTCTTATTGCGTGGCGCTAGGACTCCTCCTGCCGTTTGATTCCTCTCCGAGAGTCGAGGCTGCACCTCTTAACCAGTTGCGCTTCGACGTGGAGACCCGCACGACTTGGGCTGTTTACGCGCTGACCGCGTTTCTGTTTGCCTTTGTTGATATGGTGATCGATCCGGTCGCCCTGCGTGGCGACCGTTGGTTCTTGGGCAAGATCTACTACTATCCTGACCCAGGCCGGCATTTCGGCGTCCCTTTCGCGAACTACATAGGCTGGGCTGTGGTCGGACTGATTTCGCTGGCCATCTATTTCCCGCTGGATCGGCGACTCCCTCCCATTTCATCGCCCTCTCCAATTACACCACGGCTGTTGCTGGGTATCGGTCTGTATTATGGAGTCTTGGCCTTTAACCTCGGCGTGACGTTCTGGATCGGGGAACCTTTTATGGGAATGAGCGGTGTGCTGATGCATCTGCCTGTCCTGATCATCTTGCTCATTCGGCTCACTCGGGTCAATTAATGGCCGCCGCCTGCTGAAGGGTGGCATTCACTTTGCGGAGTTGGTAGAGTGACGAGAAAGGTCTTCGCATATGCTCAAGATTCTATTGTCACTACTGGCTATAACTGGACTCTTGGCGCTCAGCGGAACGCTCTGGCTGGGATATGGGCTGTATGCGAGCGGCTTCAGCGCCAGAGCCGAACCGCATCCGCTTGAAGTAACCGTGGTGCGACAATTTCGGCGTTTTGCCATTCCAAAGGTGATCCGCAACCTGCCCAATCCTGTTCCCATGAGTCCAGCCGTGTTGATTGAAGGGCTTGATCATTTTGCCGACCATTGCGCCGGTTGCCATGCCAATAACGGCAGCGGTGAGACACAGATCGGTAAAGACGTGTATCCAAGAGTACCGGACCTGCGTCGCCAAGAGATTCAATCGATGTCCGACGGTGAACTGTTCTTTATCATTCGCAACGGCATCCGCTTCACTGCGATGCCGGCCTGGGCGGAAGGCGACATGGAGAAGGATAGAGGAAGCTGGAAGTTGGTGCATTTCATACGGCATTTGCCTCACCTGACCCACGAGGAACTGGAGCGCATGCAGTCGTTGAATCCCAAGGGGCCTCACCATGACGAAGGCGCCGAACACCACCATCACTAGACGTCTCTATGTTAAAGAACTACGAGGGTCCGGTAAGAAGCTGCATGATCCTGCTGGCAACGTGCGTGTTGCCCACCATCGTCATAGCTGCCGGCACAGACCTTCACGTGTTAGGCATTGTGACGGCCGTCGATGCGACGCACATCGACGTCAAGACGGCCAAGGGGCCGACCGTTTCCGTCCTGCTCAACAAGCAGGTGAAATTCAAGAACAAAAACAACCCCAAATCAATCGATCCGCCGACTGTGGGTGACCGTGTCATCATTGAGGCGACGAAGGACGACAAGACCAAGAAGGTATCCGCAACGGTGGTTCATTATTCACCCGTAAAGGCTGCGTCACCACCTCAGTAGTCGATGCCGATGATTCGCTTTGAGAGGGCTGTGCACGAGTCACCGTTCCACGGAGGGATGCGCCATGCTCTCACGCGCATCCTCATCACGGGAATTGCGGTATTCTTGGCGATCTCGATTGTCCCCGGCCTGGACGCAGACAGCGTGACAGCCGGCATCGCAGCGGTCCTGGTCCTTACCTTCTTGAACGTGATCCTTCGGCCTATCCTTTTCCTGCTCACTTTACCGCTGATTGTGTTTACGCTCGGACTCTTCCTCGTGGTCTTGAATGCGCTCCTGTTGGAAATTACGGCGCTCTTGGTGAAAGGGTTCACCGTCTCAGGATTCTGGCCTGCCGTCGGTGGCGCGCTGATCATCAGTCTGGTTACGACCATCCTCAACAGCTGGACCGTCGACCGCCGCCTCCCGGATCTCCCGGACGAACCGCGCCGTCCGCCCAAAATCATCAATCCGGATTGAAGCGTTCGACAATTCACGAAGAATTCGCGATTGACGGAACGACCTTCTCTTTCAGTTCCACCAATGGAAGAATCCCCACAGTTGTGCTCAAATTGTCGGGAGCATCAGAGGGGCGGGATAGCAGGGGACGATTCCGTGGCTCAGCGATTCAGACCTATTCTCTTCGCTGCGGTGCTGGGCGGTCTCTTCGTTCAAATCGCGTGGGCGGATGACCGCCCGGCGCCAAAGAGTTTATGGCAGATCGTTACGACTCTGCCTCCCACCGGTCAATCATCAATGCCGAGCAGGCCGTGGGTTCTCCGCGAGCGGGAGATCCTACTCGATCTTCCGCTCCTGCACGTGCTGAAGGATGCTGGAGCCAGACCCCTCCCCAGGATCACCATAGAGCTCTTCGATAAATCTAATCCCGAACTGGATGTCACCTCCACGGTATCTCGTATCAACGACACCGCCGTCATCCGCGGCACCTTCAAGCCACCCTCTGTGGGCAACTTTACTTTTGTGGTCACCGGCAATGTCCTGACAGGAACGATCCAGATGGGGGATCGGCTCTATAAGACGGAACACATTGCCAATAGTCGGCTGCGGCTGGTCGAAATCGATCCCGGCAAAATGCCGCCGGACTAATTAATCGATGTGCTATCAGTCGATCCACATTCTCCCAGCATAGAGAGATAACCGTTCTGATCGAGGGACTCGTGACGATGTAGCAGCCTATTCCTCGACCTTTGACCTTGCCCCTATCACTCCTGTATGATTTTGTCATACAAGAGGAACTCATGAAACGTCCGCGCGTACCGATCACCGTCTCGCTCCCGTCGAATCTTGCCGAGAGCTTTGATCGACTTGCGAAGGTAGAAGCCAAGAACAAGAGCCAACTGTTCAGGGAAATGCTCGCTGTCTATGAGCAACGACGGCGGGAAGAACAGTTCCACGAGTTACAACGCTACGGAGTGAAGAAAGCGAAGAGGAAAGGAGTGCTGACCGAAGCCGACGTGGAAAAACTGGTGTTCCAAGACCGCTGAACGTGCGCGTCGTCTTTGACACGAACATCTACATCTCGGCGCTTGCTCTTCCCGGCGGCAACGCTGAAGCAGCCTACCTTCAAGCGATTAGGGGCAGATTCGAGCTGTATACCTCAGTCGCCATCCTGACAGAAACCGCCAGAGTGCTCCAAATGAAGTTCGATTGGGAGGAAGGCAGGATTCGGTCGGCCGTGCAGGAAATCGGCCAGGTCGCAACAGTGCTCCGTCCACGCCCAACCCTACACATTCTTAAAGACGAGCCAGATAATCGAATCCTCGAATGTGCTATAGCTGCCCAAGCGCAAAGGATTATTTCAGGTGATCGTCACCTCCTGTCGCTCAAGCGTCATGCGGATTGTGAGATCATCTCGCTGGCAGGTTTTCTGGCCGAACTGGATAAGTAACCGTTACCGTTCAGCGAGACGATCTGTAGACACGCTCACCGATAGCTCTGACATCTTCCTGTAATTCGCTCGACACTCTCTGACATCCTAATGGCTGATGAATTAATGCGAGCACCGCTTGTTCTGGCCGCCATTCGTCGCCCAACGCCGATTCCCATCAACCCGAGCAGACCCGAGCCAAACAACAGCAGCACTCCAGGTAACGGAACTGGCGCTAACGTGAGAGAAGTCAGTGTGCCTCCTGTTCCAATTGGATTTCCCGTCGCTGGAAAGAAACTCATGCTGATTCCGGGGCGACTCCCGGAGGGGCCGCTCAGAGAAGGCGGCATGAGGGGAAGAGCATCACTAGAGAAAATACCGCTACCAGAGAATTGGGAGCTCTGTAGAGTCAGACCGTTTATGGGGTCGGGACCGCTGAGGCTCCGCGGAAAGGGAGTCACAAAATACGAGTTTCCTCCTCCAACATCGATAACTCCCATCCCTGGTGTAATCATCGAATAAGTTCGGCCTAGCAAAGTGATTGAATAGTCGCTGAGGGCATAGCGCCCGTATGACGGATTGTTGGGGAATTGATCGGGGGCAGTGGATTCGAACGTGTAGAAACCTGAAAATGGGGTATTAGAAAGAATCGGTGGATTCAACTGTGAGGGTATCGTGTTGAACATTGTCCCCTCAAAATTGAAGGTGATCAGCGCCGCCTGCGCCATGCCGTTGATCGACAGGCACAAAGCCAAGCACGACACTCCAACTGTCAACCAACGTGAAACTTGTCTGTTTTTCGTGCGCATGATTCCTCCTTTACCCTGCCCTGTTGATTACCCTCTCATCCTGTGCTGCTCAGCTCCGGTGAAATGGCTTACACCTTTCACATTAGTGCGAATTCTACTCTTATCTGCACTACGAACAATACTCAAAAATGACCCTACCCAGCAGGGCCATTTGGACAGACTGGAAACCGGGCGGCTAGCGATACGTCGTCAACATGCCGGATCATGGCCGCTCGTCCAAGTTATGCGTCATTCTGAATCCAATAAGATGTCAAGAAGTCTCGTCGTGCAAACGGTTGCGACGGGTTACACCGAAGTGTCGCAACAGCCCTGAGAGAGAGTAGCTATTCCCAGACGTTCCCGCTACAATGCCGTCGTTTATATTTGTATTGGAAGGTATGACCACCGCGACTCCTCAAACAAGATCGACCCCTGAAACGCACCTTCAACGGACGTTGAACGCCTCGTTGAACGACATCGGTACGGATGCCGCAATGGCAGCCATCTTCCATCAAGAAAATGGCCCGCTCGTCGAGCACGCATCGCGCGGGTTCACACCGAGAGATGTCCAAGCCATTCTTCGTACCCTGTCGACGCAACGTGCCGCAGCCTTGGCCCCGACCACCCAAGATCCGGACGGTGGGCGCGCCATCCGCCTGCGGTTGCTCACCCCGGGGGCGAAATCCTTGCTCGTTGTTCCGCTTCGCCACTTCAATAGCGTCTATGGTTGCCTGGTCATTGGACGGAAAGAGGGCGCAGCCTTCTCCAAAAAGGACAAGTCCAACCTGGAACAGATGTGCGACGGCATGACGAAGACGCTGGATCGCGAAGGGCTCTTCAATACCAACGCGGTGTTGAGTCGTTCCTACGTCACACAGGAGCCCGTTGCTTCTCAGCAAGCCGAGGTGGACCTGTTTCCCCCGATGATTAAACATTTTTCACCCGAGCTCCAAGAAAAGATCGAGGCGGTCTTGACTGAAGCTGATCAATACGTGACGTATGACCGCGCCTGGGCCTGCTATTACGATCCGTTGGCGGGAAACGTCGAGGTCTTGGGAATCGCCGGTGATGTGAAAGTAGATCCAAAAGACGCTAAGAAGGATTTGAAACCCGGTCAGCGTCTGACGCTCGACAGTTCGGCAGCAGGATGGGCCGTCCGTCATCGCAAGCCCCGCGTCGATCACGATCTGGCTTCCACCCAAGGCCGCTTTCTCGACCACAAACATCTCTTCAAGGACCGGTTTCAGTCGTCGCTGGTCATTCCCTTCTTCGTCAAGGGACAGGTCGGCGGGACGTTTACGTTGGGGTCGAAAGACCCGCAACGGTACCAGACTACCGATGCCCGGACGCTGGAGCCCATTATTCTCAAACTCGCGGAGCTCTTACAGGCACCGGTCCCGCGTGCTGCCGCCCCTTCTCCGACAAACGACATCGGAACACCGGCCTCCCGACCTCCCGTGGCCGCCCCGTCCGAGCCCATTATTCGAAAGCAAGAACGCCAGGCCGCGATTGTGGAGTTCAGCGGGTTCTTGGCGACGGAGATTCGAGAACCGCTCGCATCCATCCGCTCACAACTCGAAGAAGTGACCGGTGAAGGAATCCTCGACTTCGATCCCCAGACCCGTGTCGAAAATGCGATGCGCGACTTAATACGGATTGAAGCGATTTTGAACGAGACCCTCGACTTCGCCAAACCGCTCGAACTGAATCGCCATCTGTGCCGTATTCCGGAAGTGCTTGAGAGCGCTCTCGTGGTGGTCGGAACCGACTTGGAAGCGACCCGTATCCAAGTCTCCAAAGACTACGCCAATGTCATCGCTCCCGTGCGCGGCGATGAGGCCAAGCTTCAACAGACGTTCTTGAGTATCTTCCGGAACGCGTGCGAGGCCATGTCTCCCGGCGGCCATCTCCATATCCAGGTCACGCAACATCGAGCCGGACGAGGGCTCGAAGTTCAAATTCTCATTCAAAATGATGGAGTCCCCATCCCGGCTGAAATCGTCGACAAAGTTTTTGAGCCATTTTTTACGACCAAACAATCCGGCACCGGGTTGGGTCTCTCCAGCGTCAAAAAAATCGTTGAGGAACACGGGGGAACCATTGCGATCGGCAGTGCTCCCGGTGAAGGCACCACCGTCACCATCCGTCTCCCCGGTATCAGCCGCGGACCGGCATTTCGGCACCGCCGCCCTGGTCGGCGCCACCCACCACGGCGACCGAACTGATATGTCCATCTTTATCTCGCCCACATTCCTCGTATGATCTGCAGCTCGTCACGACATGATGTGAATCAATCGATAATGTCCGCCCTGTCTTGCCCGTTTGACAGAATGACCCTCCATCGCTATGATTCAGCCCGTGCGGCAAGTCCTTTGATTTGAATGTTCAGAACACATGATTCTCATTCATCCATAATCTTAAAGGGAGAACGAGCATGAAACTTCTTACCGGTGCAGTCGCAACAGTCTCCTCGATCCTCCTTGCCTGTTCTGTAGCTTCGGCCAATCCAGCACTACTGCCCAAACATGACGGCTACCCCATGAAGAACGATGGTAGTCCCGTGAACGGCCAACCGACGGCGAATGATCCCGGCCAAACAGACGCACACGGAGCGTCCACATTGCTGAAGTCGGCGGAGTCCGTCCAAAACGCCGAACAGAAGCTGGTAAAGACCGATAATGCGCGAATCACGGAAGGGCAGGGTGCCGGAAGGCTTCCAAACGTAGAGGGGCCTCAGATTCAAATTGCTCCGCCGGTAACCTCTGCAACTAAGATCACCGGCGATCGCCAGATCGACTAGCCGCTTCCGTGACGAAGGGGGAAATCTTTCCAAGGTTTCCCCCGATCAGCCGCCCTGTTTCCTTCCTTACCTAACAAAGGGTACCTTTTAGCCGACGACCCCTCCCAATCGAAACCGCCAGGGTTTTTTCGCCCATATCCCTGCATAATCCACCCCGATTCTTGGGAATGTGCCGACCTGCTTGCTGGGAACCCGCACGCCCCGATCCTCGAACCAGAGGGATCGTCCATGTGTCATGTCGAGTCGATTCAATGACCCATCGATCCCTAATGCACGGCAGAGTTTTCCCGGCCCGTCAATCAACTCACCATCGACTTCGATCGCTCGAATGAGCACGGCTGCGGGAAACTCCATCCGCTCCGTCACCACATTCAACATGTGGTACATGCCGTAAATGAGGTAGACATACGACATTCCGGGAGGTCCAAAGAGAACCTCCGTCCTTGCTGTCCTTCCTTTCGAAGCATGGCACGCTTTGTCCTCGGGACCGACATAGGCTTCCACCTCGATGATTTGTCCTGCGACCGTCCCCTTCCCGTTCTCACGCACCAGATACTTGCCGACTAGCGACCGAGCCACAGTCAGCGTGGGGCGGTTGAAGTATCTCTTCGAGAGGATTGTGTCGGCCATTCCGGTTGTTTCAATTCTCTACCAGCCGAGGACATACGCGAAGATCAACGGCGCAACGATCGAGGCATCGGATTCAATGATGAATTTCGGCGTCTCCACACCCAATTTCCCCCATGTAATTTTTTCGTTCGGGACAGCCCCGGAATACGATCCGTAACTGGTGGTCGAATCGCTGATTTGACAAAAGTATCCCCAGAAGGGGACCTGCTCTTTTCGAAGGTCCTGACTCAGCATGGGAACCACACAGATGGGGAAATCACCGGCAATCCCGCCTCCGATCTGGAAAAATCCGAGCGAATTCGCTTCCGTGACCTTTGGATACCATTCGGCCAAGTGCATCATATATTCGATGCCGGTTCGCACCGTGTGAACGCTCTTGATCGTTCCCGTCAGGCAGTGCGCTGCATACATATTCCCCAGTGTGGAATCCTCCCATCCCGGAACAAACAGCGGGAGATTCCGCTCCGCCGCCGCGTACATCCAACTGTCATCAGGATCGATTTGGTAGTATTCCTTGAGCTTCCCATCCCGCAAGAGCCGGTACAGAAACTCATGAGGGAACGCTTGAACACCACTGCGGTCGGCTGCCACCCATTCGGAAGCGACTGCGGCTTCAATACGGCGCATCGCCTCGGCTTCTGGAATACAGGTGTCGGTCACCCGATTCAAGTGTCGGTCGAGCAACGCCCGTTCATCCTGAACGGTCAATTCACGATATGATGGGATACGCACGTAATGTTTTTGCGCAACGAGATTAAAGAGGTCTTCCTCGAGATTCGCGCCTGTGCAGCAAATAGCATGAACCTTGTCCCTGCGGATCATTTCCGCCAAGGATAAACCCAGTTCACCTGTGCTCATTGCGCCCCCCAGGGTCACCAGCATTTTCCCACCCTTGTCCAAGTGAGCCCTATAGGCATGTGCCGCGTCTTTCATCGCCGCCGCATTGAAATGCCGATAATGATGGTCAATGAATTGAGAAATGGAATTCTGTTTCATACGAAGATTTCCTTCCTACTTTAAAAAAACCATATCTATACATCACAGCTCACCGGTGATGCAAACCCATAACTCTTCACTACGACCCTTCAGTACCAGACAACGGTCTCTGAGACAATAGTATTAAAAATGCCATGCAACTCCTCTCATGTGCGCGGGTTTCCAGATCACCGTACGTCTCCTTGTCCAAATCCGCGCTCAGCCGCACGGGCCACCGCCTTCGCTTTGACCTCCGGATCATCCAGTGAACCCTCCGTCAATCCGTTCAGACCATGGGCGATCCGATTACCTCCAATGGCCACGAGCGTCACTATTTTTTCTTCCCCCGGTTCAAAGCGGGCCGACGCGCCAGCCGGAATGGCTAGTCGAAACCCGAACGCCTGTGCACGATTGAATGTGAGCGCACGATTGACCTCAAAGAAGTGATAATGCGACGCGACCTGAATCGGCCGATCGCCCACATTCTTGACGGTTACTTCTTTCGTCTCTCGTCCTTTGAAGATTTCAATCTCACCGTCCATCGACATAATTTCGCCGGGGATGATCGGTCGAGACAGCTCCGCTTTGACCGCCGCCGCTAAAGCTTCTTTTGATCCCTGTGGCGCATCTTGTTGTTCCATTTTGGCTCCTCCTGCTCTACTGATTTTTGACCAGGGATTCATCGGTAGTTCGTCTTTCCATAACGCGAGTCCGATATCATCGAAAGACACGCGACAACATGGATCATTGCCTCAGGAACAGGCATCGAACGCCGGCGACGATCGTGAGTACGGGAAATATTGTGTAAAAACAGAGAGCTGATCATAAGGGTCGATCGGGGTCGCACTCTGCACATAAGTTACTCAATAATTGATCCGGCTCTTTTTCTACCATGAGCATGGAATGGTGAGACGGCAAAAGATGCTCATCGGTGGCATGATCAAGAAATGAAAGCAAATCATCGTAGAATCCTTCGACATTTAATAATCCGCACGGCTTGCGAGTTTCAGCCCGTTGCACCAACGTAAGCACTTCCCAAAATTCTTCCAATGTTCCGATTCCGCCTGGAAGCACTATGAAGGCATCGGATAGTTCGGCCATCAGCCCCAGCCGCTCAGGAGTCGTGCTCGCCACATACACGCGTGTGAGGCTTTTGTGGACTTTCTCTTCTGCAGCAAATTGACGACTGACCACTCCGGTCACTTCCCCACCGGCGTCTAACGCGGCGTCCGCGACGGCACCCATCAGTCCCAGTGTCCCACCTCCATAGACAAGCCCTATCCCTCGGCGGGCGAGCCCTGTGCCCAGGTTTTGTGCAGCGTGAAGGTAGGCGATTCGCCATCCCAATTGTGATGCACAAAACACGCAGATCCGTTTCATCGTCATCTCATATCGAAGACGGAGGCACAGAGTCAGGCACAACCGGTCGACACACCCGAGAGTCAACTAACGTGGGGATTCTTCTGAGCCCAAGACACGTCCGCCTTCAAGATAATTAACGACATAGTCTTGCACGGCGATGTCGAGCGACATGGGACAGCGGGAATAGCCCGTCGCGCGCAATCTTCGGATGTCGGCCTGCGTGAAATATTGATATCGCGCCCGCAACTCCATCGGCATGTCGATAAACTCGATGGCGAGCGTTCGATTCATCGCTCGGCAAACAGAAGAGGCCAGCTCAAGCCAGGTATGAGCAACTCCCGATCCGATGTTAAAGAGACCGACTGCTTCACGATGCGTCGCGAGATGAAGGGTCATCTCGACGGCATCTTTTATGTAGAGAAAGTCTCGTTGCTGTTCTCCGTCCTTGAACTCCGGACGATAGCTCTTGAACAACTGGATCGTGCCCGCCGTCTGCACTTGCATGGTAGCTTTGTGCGCCATACTGCGCATGTCACCCTTATGGTCTTCATTGGGGCCGAACACATTGAAATACTTCAGCCCGATGATTCGATCGAGCAGTCCATTTCGCCACGCATATCGATCGAAGAGATGTTTCGAAAACCCATACGCGTTCAAGGGTCGCAGCTTGTCAAGAGCTGGATCAGTATCACTCATGCCTATCGTCCCGTCACCATAGGTGGCTGCGGAAGAGGCATAGAGGAATCGGGCCTTTGACTGTACCGCCCAGTGACTGAGAATTTTCGTAAATTCAAAGTTGTTTTGAATGAGATAAGTGGCATCGCGCTCAGTAGTCGAGGAACAGGCGCCGAAATGTAAGATTGCTTGAAATGTTCCGAGCGAACCGGTTTGTAGACGAGGAAGCAAGTGGTCGGCTTCCAGATAATCACGGAACCGGAGAGGGGCCAAGTGCCGCCATTTGTCTGTTTGTCGCAAGCGATCGACCACGACGATGTTGTCACACCCTCGTTGATTCAGGCCCCAGATGACGGCGCTTCCGATAAACCCCGCACCGCCCGTGACGAGCACTCGCCAGTCCTGTATGGAATGCAAGGACCTACCAGCCGAGGACATATGCGAAGATCACCGGTGCAACGATTGTGTCGTCGGATTCGATGCCATGGTCATTTCTCACAACGCGCCGGAGCGTGAGACCATACTCTTTCATTTCCAAACACACCCAGAGCGATCTCAGAAGTGCCATGCCACCCCTCCCATGAAGGTGCGGGGGTTGCCCGGCACAAAATGAATGTCGGTAACGCCAGCCGGTTCAGTTTTTAGCCTCGATTCGAACGCGAAGGTTGCTTGCTCCCAATCCGTATTGAACAGATTCTGAATGAAATAAAAAGCTTCCACCTGACCATACGGTAACTTGATCGGCAACCGATACCGCTGGGTCCAGTCGAAGACGATCCACGAAGGCGACTTGATGCTCCGATCTTCAACGAGCGGCCGGACCCCGAGATAGGTCGCTTGCAATTGAGAGGTCATGCCTTCAGGCCATCTCAAAATGGCCGCGCCATAGGCAGTGAACTCCGGAGCTAATGGGATGGCATCGCCATTGCGAAATTTGGCTTGTGTCCATGTAAAACTGCCGTTCACATAGAGCGGGCCCCAGATTTGCCCGCGCGCGGCCACTTCAAAACCCTGCCGTCTGCTGGGTCCATTAATCTCCGTCGTGCCTTCATCTCCAGAGAAGACCAATTCCGACTGCAGGTCGATGCGCCAGGCCGTGAGCGTCATTTCGAGCCCTTCCGGTCCCCAAGGTCTGCTCCGAAGTCCCACCTCATAGCTCCGGGATCGAGCCAGTGGGACACCTCCCACCTGTACGACTGACCGGGCATCATTGCTGTGAAAACCCTCCCCATAATTGACGAAAAATTCCGTTTTGGCCCACGGGCCCAGGATCATACTCATCTTGGGTAAGAGCATGCCCGAACTGGTGCGCCCAGCCGGTTGCAAAGCACAGGTGGTGCAGAGATTGCGCACATTGAAGGTAAATGTTTCCCACCGTAGCCCGCCCACGAACCGAATCCACGAGGCCGGCTGGGCTTCGCCTTTGATATATGGGGCATAGGACGCCTCAAGCACATGGCTGTCCGTGATAGTCCCAGTCGAGGTGCGCTTCGTTTGCGTCCCCAGCCTTGGATGGATATCATCCACGCGCGCTTGCATGCCGACGGTCCCCACCGTCGGAATTCCAAAAAACTCCCAGCGTTGCTTGTACCCGACTTCGCCGCCGGACATGACGCGGCGATCGGACTGCTTGATGCCGTCGCCGTCGACCGGATTGTTCAAGAAGAACGTAAAATCCGTAAACAAGTCCAGTCGATAATATTGCCCGTAGGCATTGGCAAAGAACTGACCGTTGGTCGTTGTGTCGTAGTGATAGTGCATGACTCCGGTCGTGCGCAGAGTCGAGCCGCCTTCCGTCGGATCAATCGCCCCGAACCGGTCGATCAGACCGTCACTCACCGCCCGCAGGGGGATTTCGCCAGAGGCATTCCATTTGGCTTTTTCAAAAGTAGTCTTCAGGCTGAATTCGTCTCGGCCCGTGAAGCTGGTGGTCAGTTTTCCCAACACGTTGGTGCGCAGATACCGATTATCGTGGTCGAATGGTCCGTTGGTGTAGTAGTTCTCAGCGGCGAACAAGGTCTTAACCTTGCCCTTGGTGGGGGAGAACATCAACAGATAGCGTTGCGTATCGAATTGCCCACCGGTGGCCTGCGCCACCCCTTCCTGCACCACTTGGCGGGTGCGGAAGTTAATCGATCCAGCTGTTGCAAAGTCTCCGATCTCGGGAAGGTACGCGCCTTTTGCGGCATCGATCCCTTCAATCGTTTCGGGGATGATGAAATTCAAATCACTATACCCCTGTCCATGCGCATGAGTCCGGAGATTGATCGGCATCCCGTCCGAGAAGAACGCGACATCCGTGCCATGATCGGCATCGAAGCCGCGCAAGAAATATTGATCGGCCTTGCCGGCCCCGCCGGAGTGCTCGACGGCCAGCATGCCGGGGATTAAACGGAGCACTTGCGCCGGCCTGCCTTGTGGCTGAAGCACGATTTCTTTGTCGGGAATGAATTGTTGAGAGGAGGCGGCCACCGGTTTTTCCCCGATGACAGCGACTTCCGGCACTTCCAGTTCAGGCTCGTCCGGCTCCTGGGCTTGGGCGCTCTCCCACATGCCCAGAACGACTGTAACCGCAAGTACAACTATCAATGCGCGTGTCCTATCCACTCTTCCTATTCTCCTATTCCTCGTCGAGGTTCTGTAGACGGATGAGACGCCCACAATGATTGAGTGACAGCCGACTCATCGACCGGCGCAGACCCTCGTGGCCGGATGTTTTGACCAGGGTCGGAAACAACGAAAGGAATCTCGAAATGCTCCCTCTTCATGAAGACCAACGCTGGGTGTCATGGTCAGATCAATCATCCGTGTGAATGAAGATGATCTCCCCTCACTTCAACTCTGTCCCTTCTAATCAGGACCGATAATTTATTGTCCGGCGCCAGAAGAGCCGCACGTGCCAGCACAATTTGCAGATTTCCCTTCAGTGACTTTTCGATCCAAGATCAACCGCATGGGAAATTAAGCGGGGCGGAAGCACGAAACTCAAAGTGGCGTTATGTAAGTCATGCGCAGCGAGCTCTGGATAAACACCAGGCACGAGATAATCCACGACAAGAAGTTGCGGGCCGACTTTGGCAAGGGGAATGGCCGCGATCCCCTGTTCATCTGTTTTAAAGCGCGGAATATTCTCCTCTTCCATGGGCGTGATTCCATCCCCCAGTTCAACGAACACCCCACTTAATGGCTTGCCCTCAAAATACACCTTCACGGAGAGCGACTCTCCCGACTTCATGGTAAACGGATCATCAAGCGGAACCAGTTCGAGCCGATGCCCTACGATTTTTGTGTATAGGTTCGATGTTGCTGAACGGATTTGAAGCAATGCCTTCGCATACTTCATGGAGGAGAGGCTCTCGGCACCGTCCGGGACCTGAAGTTTGCTCGTATTGCGATGCCCGTGTGTCGTCTGAACCCAGAAGCCATTGTCGTACTGGGCGGCCAACAGGATGACGTCCGATTCGGCAAGGATAGGTAGCGGAGCGGTGATGAGAATCGGAATACTGTTGTGGTGGACGGCACGCATAATTCCCGGAAGGAGCGATGTCTGCGACTGGGTACCGGTGAAGATATCCAATGTGAAGAGCTTGTCCGGGTCCGGCACTTTACGATCCCCCGGATGGCCATGGTTGACGATTGCTCTGTGGCCTCCGTCCCTCTCGTCACTCGTCGTGATCCAGATGTCATGCGCCTCGACCCGAAGAAGCATCGGTTCAAGCATGGTCAGCAATGTCATCACCAGTAATGTTCTTCTCAACATGCTTACCTCATACCAGCAGGTGGCCTTATGTCTTCAGATTGTCTCTCTTCCACAGCTCCCGCACGTTGTGTGCCCGTCGGAAATCGATAGGTCACACCGACCATGAACTGAAAGGGGGCTTGCGGATTGACGACGATATCGGAAGGAGACGCTCCCACTCCCGGTCCCAGATTGATCGCGGTTTCACTCAATCGGTCACCCGGATACCAGATCACATCGGCATAAACCATCCATCCGCTCTTTTGATGCGCATAGCCGAGCCGACCGGAGATCCGTGGATACGGGCTACTGGTGATCACACCGTCTTCCGTCAAATGTTTCTTTCCATAATACGTTCCATAGGCGAGACCGAAGACCCGATGCGGAGTCTCCCGCCCTCCGATTGGAACATCGAAGTCGGAGCCGATGTTGAAGATATACGCGGGAACATTGGGGACGAACTCGGAAGGCGCGCGATTCAAGAGAACGGCGCGAATTTGGGTGAAGTTGGCGAACAAGGAAGCTCGGCCTTGTGGATCCTGTCGGATGTAGTACCGACCCTCAAGTTCGTACCCTTCGCGTCGCGACCGACCAAGGTTTTGGAGCGGCAACCCGGGAGCGGGCTGAAAGATTTCCCGCTCAAGGGTTGTGGTGTACACATCAGCTTGAAACCGGAATTTCGAGTACTGTACTTGGACGCCCACTTCTTGGCTCAGGAGCTTCAGCGGTTTCAAATTCGGCGAGCTGATGACCTCATCAATCGCGCTCGGCGAGCGAAATCCTTCGCCGTAATTCGCATAGAATTCGAGCCACGACACCGGCGTTATCGCAATGCCGCCCTTCGGGCTCAGCACTCCTGTGTCGCTCTTGGGCACTGAACTTGATGCGAGATGATCATCGATGTCATACCAGAAATGATCGTAGCGACCGCCACCCGTGAGCTTAAGCCAGGACAGGGGCTTGATCTGAGCCTGCATATATTGGCCCCAGCCGATTTCCGTATAGTTCACATCCGTGGTATTGGGCCCGCTGGGATTGCGGGCGATGGTGGGAACTCTGATGACTCCGACCGAATCATTCCGGAAGTTCGTGCCCACCATAAATTGGGCGGGCAGCATGAAAACCTTGCCGGTCCAGACCTTCCGCAGGGTGAGCCCCGTGGTTACGCGGTTCTCCTGCGCTAGACTTTGGCCGCTGCCAAAGTCGGCAAACCGAGAAAAGGTATCGTGATTCAAAAACCCGGTGAACGTGAGCGCCTGATCCGATTCGCCCAACGCATAGTTGGCCACAACATTCTGAAAATCCTTCTTGCCTCCATCCGTTCCATTGACGGGAGCCTTCGGGCTCAGTACTCCCGATTGCACGAGACTCCGTGAAATATAGCCGGGCGAGCCCCAGTCGCCGCCGTAGAACTGCGTGCGAACAGAAAGGTCGCCGTACCGGCTCGGGATCGTGAATTTCCCGAAGAGGTTGTAGCGCTTATAGTTCTGATTATCGCGATACCCGTCCGAGTTGTATCCCTCAAATACGAGGAAAGGCGCAATGGTCCCCTCCGTTCGAGGACGCGCGTAGGTAACGACGCCACGCACAGTATTGAAATAGCCTCCATACGCTCCGACCGATCCCTTATTGTCGAATCGTTTGGTGATAATATTCACCGAGCCTCCAAGATTGGCATCTCCATAAAGGGGATTGAAAGGACCGCGAGTGATTTCCAACCGCTCAACCGTTTCGGGAATCAGGATATTCAGATCTGCATAGTTTGGCGTTTGCACGCTGGAGACTTCATTGACCGGCACACCGTCGATGAAATACGCGACATCCCGCCCGTGCTCGATGTCTGTAAAACCACGGATCGAAATGCCATATCCCAAGCCGCCCTGTCCGAAGTTGTTCACGTCCACCCCTGGGAGTTGCCGCAGGAGATCTCCATAGGTGCCTGTATAGGGTGATTGCTGAATATATTTCGAATCCAAAATCGTCGTGGGCGCGGGTAATGTCGCGGGATTCGCTGTCACTTCGGTTCTTGATTGAGGCCAATACGCTTGAGAACGTTCCCCTGAGACGATAACTTCAGGGACCGTGATCTCGACATCGGGCTGATCACGAGACTTCTCTGTTGATTCATCTTGCGCCATCGCGATGGTCACCGCGGGCAGTGTCGTTCCCCCAAACAAAAATCCGACCGCCAACCCCATCGCACATGCTCGATCCCGTTTCATGACTCTACACCCCTCACATCGACGCATGACATGCGTGAGCGGTGCCGAGCGAAACGCTCACGTGATCTTTCGACAGCCGACTCATCGACCGGCGCAGACCCTCGTGGTCTCGCAACTCAGGACAAAATGGTAATGCAGTTATGCGTGGCAGGTTGCCTGGACGGCAACACTGACGCGTGAGAGGCACTCGTCGATCAACGTATCCATCGTGCGGCCTTCAGTCCCCACGATTTCTACCCGGACTCGATTCAATGGCAACAGCACCTTCTTGGCCTTCGCTTCAAGAATCGTTTTGGCGACCTCAGGAGTGACTTCACCGAGCATGGCGCCGGGCAAGACAAAGTTCAACGAGGCGACAATGACATCGACAGTCGGCAACAGTTTGGCCATCGCCTCGCCTCCCGATGTGACCTGATCTGCCCCGGCCTTCCCCATCGCTTCAGCGGCCGCTTGATTGGTTCCCCACGCCAAGATTTGGCACTCGGGATCCAGAGTTTTTCGCAACCCCGTGACCAACCGGCAACCCAGCCCTCCACCTCGGCCGTCCATCACACAGATTGTGCGTTTCAAGACGTGACCCACCTTGCTTGCCTAGTGATATCTGTCCGTTGTCGCCCTTCCATAGCGGCTCCCTGCGCAGTCTTTAATTTGCGAGCTTGTAGACGAGTGGGACTGTGACAGTGATTTGCGCACGGCCCAATTCGCGCCGCAAATGCATAGGACTCGCCTCCCGCATGGTCTGCATTGCAGCCGCATCCAGCTCCTCGTGACCGGAACTTTTCTGCACCGACACGTCAGCCAAATGTCCGTCGGCTAGGATCACGGCCCGGAGCAGCACCTTGCCTTCCAACCCACTACTGCGAGCCACCGCCGGATAGCGTTTCAGCTCTGCCAGCCGTGTACTGAGAGATTCGATCAGCCATCCATAGTCGGCCCGAGCTGACGGCGTCTGTTGCATCGCTTTCATTGTTTTCTGAACCGACTCGACGGACCACAACGGAGAAATCAAGTCCTGCGGCACAGCCACCAATTGCGATGGAACATTGCCATGTGAGGCATCGGCATCGACCTTCTGCCGAGTTTTTTCAGACGGCGAAGAATCGGTCTCAGTCGATGCGGTCGGTTGCATAGCTAATGGTTTCTCTGTTTCAGCTATTGAAGCGGCGGCAGATCCCGTTACCGATTCAGGCATCGGTACGGTTTCATGGACCAGATTCGCTTCGCTGACCGGCTTCAGGGTTTGAACGCCGGTCGGGACTTGCTGTTCGACCACAGAAGACGGTACGGCGGGTTGAAGAACCTGTCGCTCTATCAACTTCGTCGCTTCAAAAGATTGCCGTGGCGCTTTGGCGGCAAAACTCGACTGGCGAGTTTGCACTTCTTGCAGCACTGCCTGAGAAGCTGAGGAGACCTGTTTCATGGGTCGGACCTGCGGCTGTGACACAAGCATGGGTGGCATGGCGTCGCCCTGTGTTTCGGCTGGCTGCTCCTGCGCCAGCTCAACGAGCGACACGTTCCAGTGAAATACTTCCTGCAGTGGAATCGGCTTCATTTGGGCTACCAACAAGGCTGCGAGCATCACGGCAATGCCATGTAGAATAAACGATGCGCCCCACGCCTGAGCATATAATCCGCGTTCGCCCGCCTCCATCACCTTGCCATGGCTTTCAGAAACCGGCACATTGTGCAGCCTAAAATCATATTTGTTTTAAGAGCCAGCTCCGACCAGCACGATCTCATCGTCTTCCATGGCGGTATCATTTCGTCCAACCATCACCCTATGGCCTTTCCGGTCGTTGTCATCGTCAGCTTGCCGTGTTTCACGCCTTTGACTGACACTAAGGCATCCGCCACCTTTCTGATCTCCGATCCCTTGCCTTTTACCACCAACACCTCAAGACAATGGTCATGATCGAGATGCACATGCATGCCCGACAGAATCTGCGCATGGTAATCGTGTTGAATATCCGTCAATTTACTGGTCAGGTCCCGCACATGATGGTCATACACGAACGTAATCGTGCCGACCGTTTCTTTATTCTCATCCCATTCTTGACCGACTAAATTATTGCGGATGAGATCGCGCAACGCTTCCGAGCGGTTGGTGTATTTCCGCCGTTCGATATGGCGATCGAATGCATCCAACAGATGGTGATCGAGGGACACTCCGAAGCGCACCAACTTGGTCATACCCTTGTTCATACCCTTTATCCCTTTACTGGTGTCACGAATTTAAATTTAGTAGCACAGCACTTTTCAAAAATCAATCGTTGATGCTCGTACTGTCTATCTTACGGTAATTCACCGATGATTGGATTCACGAGGACACGAAGAAACCGAGCCCTGCGAATACCTATCGCAGCATCTCGTTTTGTGGTGAAGAGATCACGAGCAGCAGACACCCTTCGTCCGTCGATGTATCATGATGCACAGTCCCTGTTTCGGCCCGATGATAGTCTCCAACCGTCATCTCGCGGCCGGCGATATTGCATCCGCCTTCGAGGACATAGAGTTCTTCCACTGCGGTATGACGATGCGGGGCGTAGCTGGTGCCGGGTGCAAAACGGAGGACCGTGGTGGTCCTTCGGGAAGTCGGATCAAAGGACAGCAACTTAGCCGTCACTCCCGGAGCGATTCCCCTCCAGGTTCCTTCCGACGCGCTGATGAAGGTAAGACCCTTCGTCGGGTGTTGAAGCGCGATCTTGTCCTTCCAATACCTGACTCGCTCCGAGGTCACGGAACGAATAAGCATGGTCCCCAGGAAATTCGAAACAGCCGTCCAGAAAGATCGCGACCGACTGAAGAGGGAGCCACCCTCACTTTCATTCCTCATCCTATCATCCTGCAAGACAGGCGTTTCGCTTAGGACCTGCGCCGAGTCTGTCGCATCGAGTCGGATATCCGAATGCCCTTCGATCCGTGAGAGGAGCCGTTCACGTACAGAATCGCGAGGCTTTACTGGAAGGGACGCCGAAGCCAATGTATTTGCAGCGAGCTCAAACTGTTCAGCGTCGCGAGCAGCATCCAACGCCACCTCCTTGACAAGCCGTTCGCGAAGGGTCGAGGAAGGCGTCACCGGCGCAACGACTGCGGCCAATGCACCCGTTGTCGCTTGATACGCTGTCGCTGTTTTGCGCAAGAGATCGGATTCTCCTCGCAGTCTCACCATAAATGCCCGGTGATCGTCCTGCTCCAATATCCCGAGGGCATGGAGAATCGCCTGTTCTTCCAATTCTTCCGGTAGTTTGAGTTCGGTCACGGCGTTAAACCTGCCTCATAAGGCGCGAGCGCTTCGCGCAATTTCATCATACCCAATCTGATTCTCGTCTTCACCGTCCCGAGGGGCAGCTGCAGTTTCTCCGCGATTTCACTTTGACTTAGGCCATAGAAATAGGCCAGTGCGATTGCTTGCCGCTGTTCCGCCGTGAGGACTGCCAACGCCTGTCGTACATACCGTCGACGCTCCTGACCTTCGACATCCTGCTCCGGCGTGTCGTCGGCGCTGACAAGTAGTTCGACCGCATCCAACGATTCAATGCGCCCGTATTCGGCAGCCCCGGCACGAAACCGGTCGATCGCCCTGGTACGGGCCAAGGTCATCAACCAAGCCCCCGGTGCGCCACGTGCGTGGTCATAGGTATGGGCCTGACGCCACACCTGCGTGTAGACGTCCAAGGTGACTTCTTCAGCGGCCTCGCGATTATTAAGAATTTTGAGGACAAGCCCAAAGACCTGCGGGCTCGTACGATCGTACAACGTGGCAAGCGCGGTCTGATCGCCCTGCGCTGTCAGAGCAATCAGTTGTGTCCATTCTTGGTCTTGAGCCGCTTTGGTCGTTTCCGGCGACATGAGCAACATAGCAATCTCCCCCTTCAATCTGTACGAGTGAATGAGGGAGATCGGATTGCCGGTTTTAAAATATGTTTTTGCTCGCCCTGGAGGCCTAACTATAGCACCAGATAAACAACCCCTCAAGCAGCCTCCCCTCACGATGAGATCCAAACTAAGAAACTTCTCGTAGTGGAAAGCAGACCACCAGTAGGTGCTCACTACAAAGACGGATTCATAACAGTGGCATTTCACCATTTAGAGGAGAGGAGAGCCATGAAACCACCCATGTCTTGGTCACTGGGATTCGTTTTCACCGTCGGACTGTTATCCGGCTGCAGCGGAAGCGACACCACGCCCATTATTACGCCTCCAAGCGGACCGACGGCCGCAGCGGAAGATCAGCGCACTCCGCAATCGGATGCGCTCACATCGGACGAGGCAGCGCTGGTCAGCCAGGCTGACTCGGAACCCAATCCGGCGCCGAAACCGGATCTGTAACCAATCATTCACGAGAAAGATTCACAAGGAGGACACCATGTTCGCTCGAATTCGACCGTTCATCCTGATGATACTGGCTGTGTGCATGGCGACGCCGGTCTTAGCTGCGAGCCATCGCGAGGCTCCGCTGATCGCGAATGATCCGACGGCGGATATCACGGATTTCTATTTCTTCCGCAGCTGGCAGGACCCCGACAACGCCATTCTGATCATGAATGTGATCCCAAGCCAGGAGCCGGGATCCGGCCCCAACTACTTCAACTTCGCGGACGACGTGCTGTATGAAATTCATATCGACAACAACAAGGACAACATCGCGGGGAACATCGTCTATCAGATCCGATTCAAAACAGAGATCCGTCAACCAGGAAACGTGTTCCCACTAGCCTATGTCGCGTTGCCTCCCATCACGGCCCTCACCGGTGGAGGATCGGAAGGGTTGCTCGTGCGGCAAAGCTACACCGTCACGGAGCGGCGGTCCGGTCGATCGCCACGCGATCTCGGCGCCGGTCCGATGTTCGCCGTGCCGTCGAACGTCGGCCCTCGCACCACGCCGAATTATGAACAGCTGGCAGCCAAAGGGGTTTTCCCGCTGAAAAACGGAGGGAGAGTCTTCGCCGGCCAACGGGATGAGACCTTCTACATCGACTTAGGAGGAACATTCGACACGTTGAACCTACATATCTCCCCGATTCTTTCCAATGCGGACGACGCCAACGACGCCGTCATCGTCGGAGCGCCGGGCGCCGGTACCGCCGATACCTTCAGCGGCTTCAACGTGAACACGATCGCGCTGGAAATTCCCATCAGCGAGCTTCTCGGCCCGAACGGCAACAAGGTGCTCGGCGCCTACGCCAGCACGAGCCGGCCCAAGGTCAGCGTCATCAAGAAAAACGGCGACCGTGACAACAGCTCTCGCTTCGTTCAAGTGGCGCGTATGGGGAATCCGCTTGTCAACGAGTTGATCATCGCGACGAACATGAAGGACAAGTGGAATGCCACGGATGCGGAAGACGAGAACGATTTCGTTCCGTTTTACTGCAACTCGGCGCTGGCCACGGCACTCAACGCGGTCTTCGGCACCGGTTTCCCGACGGCGAATCGAGAAGATCTCGTGAACGCCTTGCTCCGGTATGCGCCCGGCCCACCGGTCTGCGGATCCGGCAAAACCCATGAAGCCCTGGCTGAGCTCCTGCGAGTCGATTTGGACGTCCCACCGACCCAGGCCGACGGCCAGAGGCGACTGGGCCCTCTCGCCCATGACGCGAGCGGCAATGCCACGCCGGATAAAGCCGGCTGGCCGAACGGCCGGAGGCCGAACGACGATGTCACTGATGTGGCCTTGCGCGTCGTAGCCGGAATTCTGACGAACCCTGCCGTCCCGAACCTCGGCGACGGTGTCAACTTCAACGTCGGATCAGTCGGCGGCAACAAAACAGCGAACGGGATTGCAACAGTGTTTCCGTTCCTTCCGACGCCGTTCGACGGCCGTGATCGTCGCCACATCGATCCACGAGAGGCCTTCTAGTCGTCGCCAAGCGGGTGCCGCTTGCACATGCGGCACCCGCGCTGCCAAAGAGCATGAACGTGAACCAGGAGGCAACAACACAAGGATTGAGGATGCGATTCCTGCACAGCTGGCTCGTCTCAATCGCGCTCCACGGACTCTTTCTTTTCAGCCTCTTCCCCCTATTCCGTCAGTCGATACCGACCTTGCCCGAGGAACTGTTTCACTGGGATGTTACGCTCGTGCAATCGGCACCAACAGCTCATGAGTCGGTTCAAACCGCCGATACCACAAAGTCGGATGTGCCGAAACAACCTGAACACAGTTCAACATTCACTCACGCCAAACGCACGATCCAACACGCCACCTCATCTACCGAGCGCATCACGCCTCTCAAACCACAGACTGACGCACCTGCTGCACCGAATTCCATGCCTGACAGTCCTTTGCCGGTCACATCAGTGAGCGAGATGGCCACAACTTCGATACCGAATGAATTATCCCCTCCGTCGGCACAGGCAACTGAACCTTTGTCACAACAGACTAAGACGCCGATTGACTCAACGGCATCAGCACCACCACGACTCGAAACGATCAATCCCGCCACTCCCCTAGAAGAGAGCACACCTACCGACAGCACCCTGTCACCGCCGCTCCTCTCCACAGCGTCAGATGTCGCCACCGGTTCCTCGATACGACCCGACTACGGGTGGCTTCAGCAAGCAATCTTCCGCCGGCTGGAGGAACTCAAGCGATCTTCTCGCCCATCACTCGATGAATCGCGCCCCCTCAAAGTCACGGTCAAGGCAGTGGTCTCGAAGGAAGGAATCTTACTGGATTCTGCAGTGGTGAAAAGCTCCGGCCTGGATCACGTTGATCAAGAAGCGATCGCGCTCGTGCAACGGGTCTTTCCCATGCAGTTCGACCGTGCATTGGACCGGCAACAAATCGCCATGCGCATTCCCATCACCTATTCGCGCGAGTAGTCCATGATTCGGTTGCTTACAGTTGGAAGCGTGATCGGATGGCTCATGTTGAGCCACGTCGGCACCACGTACGCCGAACCCTACCGGCCGACGGACGATGCCCAGATCCTTGAGCGACTCAGTTTTAAGGCCTCCGATCCGCTCGCGCGCGAGCTCGAATCGTTACGAGTCAATCTGCGAAACAACCCTCGGCATCTCGAATCAGCGGTGAAACTGGCCACTCGCTATATCGAACAAGGCCGGTCGGAAGGCGATCCTCGTTTCCTTGGGCAAGCACAGGCAGTCCTCACCCCTTGGTGGAACGAGCCGACGCCTTCACCGGCAACGCTCCTCTTACGAGCCACCATCCGGCAGAACGCCCACGAGTTCAATGAGGCCCTAGCAGACCTCGATCAGGTATTGGTGGTCCAGCCGGCCAACGCCCAGGCTTGGCTCACCAAAGCATCGATTCTGCAAGTGCAGGCACGCTACGAAGAGGCGCGCCGAGCCTGTCAGCGGCTCGCGCGGTCGGCTGCCGCTCACGTGCTGCTTGGCTGCTTGAACGATATCGCCGGCGTGACCGGTCACTCGGCGAAGAGCCAAGAGCTGCTCCGACAGGTTCTTTCTGCGCCGACTCTCTCGGGACGCGAACGAATCTGGATTGCGACCATCCTGGCTGAAACAGCCACGCGCACCGGAGCCATACGAGAGGCTGAAGAGTATTTTGTCGAAGCCTTCAAGGTCGGCATCAAGGATCAGTACTTGTTGAGCGCCTACGCTGACTTTCTGCTGGATCAACACCGTTATCAAGGCGTCATTTCCCTCCTCCAATCTGAGACGAGAGCCGATGGGTTGCTCCTGCGTCTGGCGCTCGCGGAGCAGGCATTGAATCTGTCCACGTTCCAGAGCCACATCGCCGAACTGGCGGCCCGCTTTGCCGCAAGCCGCGAACGCGGAACAACCGTCCATGTGAGAGAAGAAGCACGATTCACATTGGCCTTATTGCACGATGCCGAACGGGCGCTGCCGCTCGCCCAGGTCAATTGGAAGATGCAGCGAGAACCGGCGGACGCCAGGATTCTCCTAGAATGTGCGCTCTCCAACAAGAATCGAGCGGCAGCCCAGCCGGTGCTCGATTGGCTGAGCCACAACCATGTTGAAGACGTTCGACTGCGACAACTTGCGAAGCAGATTCAGGAGGCCACATTCTAATGCGTACCTTGCTCGTCATCGCCTGGCTTCTCCTGAGCCTTCCCGCCTGGGCTCATAAGCCCAGCGACAGCTATCTCTCACTATCGATTCAGAACGAGCGCGTTGAGGGACGATGGGATATCGCCTTGCGCGACCTCGCCGATGCCATCGGATTAGATGGGGATGGAAACGGCCAACTCACCTGGGGAGAGGTCCGGAACAAGCATGACGAGATCAGGGCCTACGCACTGTCTCGCCTTGCTCTATCAGTTAATCTGCAGGCCTGTACGATTGAGTTGCTGGAGCAACTCATCGATCACCACACGGACGGAGCTTACTCAGTTCTGCGCTTCCGTTCTGATTGCGGCAGATCCATCGAACGGCTCGCGGTGGACTACCGACTCTTGTTCGATATTGACGCACAACATAAGGGCCTCCTGCGACTTACTCAAGGTGGACGGACCAGCACCGCCATTTTCAGCAAAGAATCACCGGTCCAGGAATTTTCGATCGCCCAGTGGTCGCGCTGGACCGAGAGCATGCAATTCATTCACGAGGGCATCTGGCACATCTGGCTGGGGTTCGACCATGTCTTGTTCTTGCTCGCGCTTTTGCTTCCGGCGGTCTTGATCCTGGCGGAAGGTCGCTGGCAAGCGGCGTGTGACTTTTCATCGGTCTGGTGGAATGTCGTCAGCATCGTCACGGCCTTTACCGTAGCCCACTCGCTGACGTTGAGTCTGGCCGCCCTGGATGTCGTACGGCTCCCATCTCGATTGGTGGAGTCAACCATCGCGGCTTCGGTGGTCCTTGCCGGTCTTGGCAATTTGTATCCAATGATGATAAGTCGGCGTTGGCTGGTGGCTTTTGGCTTCGGCCTGATTCATGGATTTGGATTTGCCGCCGTGCTCACGGATCTCGGCCTGCCTCACGACTCATTGTTGCTGAGTCTGTTGAGCTTCAACGTGGGAGTGGAAATCGGCCAACTCGCCATCGTCGGCGCCTTCTTGCCTCTTGCTTATCTGATCCGCCGATCCTGGTCCTATCCGAGATTGGTGCTCACCGGCGGATCACTGGCGGTGATCGCCATCGCACTCGTCTGGTTCACCGAACGAGCGTTCGATCTACAGCTGCTTCCCCTCTGAGTTGATGGACATAACGTCTAGCAGGCTGCGGAAAAACTCGATCTCTGTGCTTCGATAGGCTCAGCACGAACGGAAAACCTCAGTACATTCAATGACTGCTCCGTTCGTCCTGAGGCTCTCGAAGGGTGAACGGATAGTTTTTTCACAGCCTGTTAGAGCGAGGATACTGTAAGAACGCTGGAGTCAGCGGTACAGATCACGAGGTGAACGATCCAGGGATCGTGATGGGCCTCCTGATAGTGCGCGAGCAGCTGATTATTAAAAGACTCCGTCGAAAGTCCGGTACTCGGATGTGAAGGCATTGCGCCAACAGGTGTGGCAACTTTCGTGGAGCCCCGCCAAGCATTTCTGGGCCGGCTCGTTGCGTCGCGCCGACCACAATCAGCCGATTACCGGCCTGCAACAGACTCGACTCCACAGCTCCCTTAAAAGTGATCGCAAACCAGGGTGAGCTGTCCTGTTGGGTGCTCGTCTGGCTAGACGCTGGAGCGGAAACCCCACACGTTCCAAGCGTTCCTGTCGTCAGGGCCAGCATCCGGAAGGTTCACCAACACGCCTCATCTTCCGTAAGTCCGCCTGCCCGCCATCTGTCTGTCGCCTTCTCTGGCACTGACCAGCGGCGTTGAGCTTCCAGCATATGGGTGATCATATCTCTCTGACCGAATCGAGGGTCATCCGTGTCTGAGATGGCCGTCGAAAGGACATGGATCAATTTCTCGGTATCGATTGGTTTGGGCAGACAGGCAGAAGCTCCGTGAGCCATCGCCGGCCAGACAATATCGAGGAGATTACCGGACATGAGAATGACGGGCAGCTGCGGCCACACCAGGTGACATTGACGGAGGAGGTCGAGACCATCAAGGTACGGCATATGTAGGTCGGTGATCACGGCATCGAAATGGCGGTGGTGAAGTTCCCTCAAGGCCTGCAAGCCATCTGCGACTGCCACCGCCGCGAAGCAATGCATCTCCAGATACTCCACGAGCAGATGTCCTATATGTTCCTCATCGTCAACGACTAACACGCGTTTGCCATATGCCATCATCGTGTTCTCCTCTTACCAGAAGTGATTCTTCATTCCTCGACGCGAATCCGGGAGAGGCGACAGGAAAGCGGCCTCCACCCCGCACTCGGACCGAGCTTGGAGGCCGGCGCTCGGACACGACCATCAAGGCAATTCGCTCGAATCGACCGACATCTCACTTCCGATCGTCCCCCATTGGCTCATTATCAGAGAGAAGGGCCGATTCCTGTGAACCGCTTGTCACCGCAGTATGGTCCAGATAGAGGACGCGCTCGTGACGCTCAGTTACATTTCCACAGGTTGATCCGTGATGCCGCTCGCGCATCTTCGCTTTCCAGCCTTCGCGCTGATCCGGCGTCAACACTGCGAGCGCGGTCCGGATGGCTTTTACGCGATCGAGCCGCTCCGTCGTGGTGGCCATTTCGGATTTCCGCAGCGCAGCCTCGAGCGCCGACAGCTCCGATTGCGGGTTCCTCATGAGAGCTTTTACATCCACTTCCGCCAGGTCCACCACAGCCCGGTTCCGAATCCTGGTCCTCGCATAGTCTGCGGCCAGCCCTTCGAGCTTTTCCACTTGTTCAGGGGAGAGATTGAAGTCTTTGCGATCTTGGAGCAGCAACCGAAATGTTCGGCCGGCAAAATCTTTCTTCTGTTCCCAATGACGAAACCAAGTGCCCCCACCTGGATCCGTATAGCCCTCGTTCGGAACAAGCAAGACAGCGGCCAGGCCTATTCCTGCAACACACATGGTCACCGCCCACCGGCTCAATCGCGCTTGTAACATGTACATTCTCCTTTCTGTAGAAAGCCCCATCCATACCTGACCGTCTGCTCTGTTCCGCTCAACAACGTTGCTTCTCCCACGTACGCAGGACTCCGTTACGGTCAAAAGTCAGCCAAAGATCTTGACAGAACGGCGTGAAGTCCTGGCCGCCTATCCCGCTCCCTTCACGGCGATAGAGCCACAGCCGTTGTCCTGTTTCGAGGACTTGTTCGTGACTGGGGTGTCCTAAGACCTGTTCGAGTTCCACCGCCGTCGCATGATCAGTGGCCTGCGTGAGGTACCCGTCCTGCGCCGAGCGACATCCCGTTAGGAGCATAAGTACGAACAGGCCGTCCGTCCTCGCCATGCGAAACCACCATCGACAAATCTTGGAACAAGTTCGCAATGTCTCGTGACGCGCCTTATGCCCATTGGGGTCATATCGCCGGCCCATCGAAGCCTCCGATTTGCCCTCCACCTCTAGGACGGAACGGAGGACGGAAAAGTTACACGCGATGTGGGTGTGAATGAATGATCGGAGCGGATAGTGATATCTCCTCTCTGATTTGGCGAAGACCTGTAACCTTTTGATCCGTCGTTTCGTCTTGAGACAGAAAGGGAGAGCTGGCATCCTTCCTATGGGGATGCCCCCGCGTATGGTCGAGTACTACTACCCTACGAGAGGCATATCCCTTGAGGTGTTGCCGGGGGGCAGGATGGCTCAGTCGGAGGGGGCTGATGGTGACTTGGTGCGTCGGGTAGTCGCAGGGGAGACCGAGCGCTTCGAAGATTTGATGCTCCGCCATCGGGATCATGTGAGGCGAATAGTCGGAGGTCACATCCCGCCCGACCGAGTGGCCGAAGTCGCACATGAGGTCTTTGTGAAGGCCTACATCGGACTCGGAACCTATCGGTTTGAAGAACCCTTCCCCCATTGGTTGGCCACAATCGCCGTCCGCACCTGTTACGACTTTTGGCGGACGCAACAGGCGGCAGATTTGCCGGTGAGCACGCTCACGGCTGAGCACCAGCGCTGGATCGACCAAGTGATGGCGGCCCAGTCGGATGATGGCTTTGCCGAACAGTCCCGCCGGCAAGAAGCCAGTGAGGTGTTACAGTGGGCATTGGCCCGCCTGTCGCCTGAAAACCGTTTGGTCGTGACCTTGGTGCATCTCGACGGTTATTCCGTCCGAGAGGCGGCCGTGTTATTAGGGTGGAGCGTGATCAACGTCAAAGTGCGCGCGCATCGAGCCCGGCGGCTCCTGCGCACGATCCTCAGAGAGGAGGTCGTCAAACAATGAACACTGTCGACGACGAGCGGCTGCGAAAGTTGGAAGAGGCGCTCACTGAAGCCCACCGGGCACGACACACGCCGTCGTGGCGAGCGGGATGGGTCGAGGGCGTGATGCAGGAGGTCCGTCGTGCGGCGAGACGTCCGCCACAGGTCAGCGCAAACGGTGACGTCGTGCGCCTGGTATGGCGGACGGCCGGTTTCGCGGCGGTTCTTTCGATCTTTCTGCTGGTGTCTTTCCTGATGCAATCTACTATGACCGTGAGTGAAGAAGGCGGTCTCATAGCGGAAGACGTCGAGGTGGGCTCATTGTTTTTTGAGTAGATGCGCAGGAAAAGGAGGCAGGTACAATGTCACGAGGTGTAGTCATCGGAGGGCTGGTCGTCATCTTTGTCGCCGGCGTGCTGTGCGGCGTTGCGGGCATCAGTTTCTATCACACGTACGAACGCGAGCAACGCAAGGAACGTGGGGCTGCCGCGCAGCACGACCGAATCATGACACGTCTCACGCAGGAGTTGGCGCTGACGGCCGAGCAGCGAGCGGACATTGAACCGATTGTGACGGGAGCCCATGTGGCCATCCTGGAATTACGATTTGCGCATCAGGCCGAGATCGAGGCCATCTTGATGCACGGCATGGCGGCGCTCAAAACGAAATTGTCCTCCGAGCAACAGACACGGCTCGAGGCAATGTACGCACGGCTACAACGGCGCTGGACAAAATCGCGAGACTATCTTGAGTCCATGAAGAAACGCTTGACCTGGCTTGAGCCATCCTATCCGCCGAGTGACAGTGAACTCCTGATGCATACGCATCTTGGTATGGACGCTCTTGACAAGGTGAACGAGCAAGCGCATTGATGTGAAGAACGGGAACCTTTGACTGCTCCCCGTGGCTGCGTTGTGAGAATCCGCGACACCGACCACAGGGCTCACTGAGAGCCTCAGACAATAACAGGTCGAGGAGGCGCTCATGATTCACCTCCCGATACCACGCGATTAGCTGATTGTCAAAAGATTCCGCCCAAGGCGAGGCACTCGTCGGCCTCGGCAAGGCACAGGCTCGATCTTGAGCCATTCCGATCGACCTCGACACAGAGCGACGGGCTCCATTCTTGAACGACCCAATAGCCGCCTGTTTTATGAGCCTCCAGAGGCCTTCTTCACGTTGCCTTGGCTGTCGCTGGGCGAGGAACCAGCAGTGCTACCCTCAAGACAGAAGGTACGCTCCTCCGGAGGATGATGTCCCATGGGGCCTCCATAATAAGAAAAGTTCGCCATTTCCGATTCACGGGTATTCCAGATGTGAAGGCATTGCGCCATCAGGTGTGGCAGCATTCGTGGAGCGCCGCCGAGCATTTCTGAGCCGGCTCTGTGCGTCGTGCCGACCACAGTCAGCCGATTACCGGCCTGCAACAGACTCGGCTCCACAGCCCCCTTAAAAGTGATTGCGAACCAAGGTGCGCCGTCCTGTTGGGGGCTCGCCTGACTGGACGTTGGATTGGTATCAAGAGGCTGTTCCTCGGCCAGAATGACCACACCGTCTGGCTTCTGAATCACTCGTATGATCTCACCGGCTAACTCCACTTTATGCGGGACAAAGGCGGCGCTCGATGGGTGATAGGCCTGGTCCTCCCAGGTCTTGGCGTCAAAGGTGTTAGCTTCGACGTCTTTCATAATTGTCGGTGGGAACATCGGAGTGGTTGAGCAAGCGCTCAACCACACACTCATCGTGACCAATCCGATCACACGCATGAGTGACTCTTCTTTCATCAACGCGCCTCATCTTCCATGAGTCCACTCGTCTACTCGATATCTGTCCCTCACACGGCCCAGCATCGTTGGGCTTCCGGCATGTGAGAGAGCATATCGATCTGACTGGATCGGGAATCATCCGTGTGCGTGAAAGCTTCTGAAAGAACATGGATCAATTTCTCGATATCAACTGGTTTGGATAGATAGGCAAAGGCTCCCTGGGCCGTCGTCGGCCGAACAACACCGGAGAGATTACCGGACATGAGAATGACGGGTAGCCGAGGCCATATCAGGTGACATTGACGGAGGAGATCGAAACCATCAAGGTACGGCATATGTAAATCGGTGATGACGGCATCAAAATGGCGTTGGTGGAGTGCTCCCAGAGCCTGCAAGCCGTTCGCGACAGCCACCGCTGCAAAGTAGTGCAACTCTAGGTGCCTCACCAGAAGGCGGCCGACCTGTTTTTCATCGTCAACCACTAACACGCGCTTGCCGTATCCCATCATCGTGTTCTCCTTCCATTTGAAATGATCCCAGAGACTTTGATGTGAGGCCGGGGTAGAGGCACAGGGAGGGCGGCCTCCACCCCGCACTCGGTCCGAGCTGAGAAGTTGGAAGCCCAGACCTGACCATCACTAGAACTCCGTCGAGGCGATAGAGGCAGAGCCGTTGTTCTGCCTCAAGGACTTGCCCTTGGCTGAGGCGCCTCAGGACCTGTTCAACTTCCACCGCTGTCACATGATCGGTGGCCTGCGCGAGATAACTGTCTTGCGTCGAATGGCATCTTGTCGGGAGCATGAGCAAGAAGCAGGCCGTTCGTACTCGCCGTGTAAAACCACCATCGAAGCAGCTTGGAACAGGTCCGCGAGGTCTCGTGACGCGCCTTGTGACCATGGCGTTGATCCATCCAAGTCTCTGATTGTTCTACTTCTAGGACGGAGCGAAGGACGGAAAGGTTACGCGCGATATGCGTTGTAGGTGATCGAAACGGATAACGATATTCTACTCTTTGGTACGTCGGAGATCTGTAACCTTTTGACCCGTCGTATCATCTTGATACAGAAAGGGAACTGAATAGCGACGCGAGCACGTGAGGCAGGCTGGCCGACCTCTACTCTCCTTGAATCGGGATATACATGACGTTGCCCTGGCGATTGACGAGCAGCAGAGCAAGATCGGTGGGTTTGAGGGGATCGGCGAGGCGTTGGAGTATCGCAAAACTGCTTACATGCTGTCGATTCATTTCCAATACGACGTCACCCGGCTGCAAACCGGAAGTTTCGGCTAGGCTGCCTTCTTCAATATCGGTCACGACGACGCCGTTATTCACCGGCAAATCCATCTGCCGTGCCAGAGGGGAAGTGATGTCATCGAAGACGACGCCTGCCAGCGGATGAACCGTCGAGACAGCCGACGAGGCAATCTGACTTTTTTTCGTGCGTTCACGCGGCGCTTCCTGAATAACCAGATCGGCCTGGTACTGCTTCCCATCTCGAATGAGATCCACGCGGTGTTTGCTGCCGATCGGCGATTGCGCCACGAGATTCCGCAATTGGCCGCTGTCCATGATGTCCCGACCGTCGAAACGCACCACGACATCGCCTCGTTTCAGACCCGCCCGTTCGGCAGAGCCCTTGGATTGCACATCGGTGACAATCGCGCCTTTGACATCCGGCAAACGAAAAATCTTCCCCAGTGGAGGGCTGACGTCTTGCGTCGAAGCTCCCAAAAAGCCTCGCACCACGCGGCCCGTCTTCATAAGACTCTGCATGGCGGCACGGGCCATGTTGCTGGGAATCGCGAACCCGACACCTACGCTCCCGCCGGTAGGACTCGCAATGGCCGTATTGATCCCGATCAGCTCGCCATGGATATTGACCAGCGCTCCACCTGAATTCCCTGGGTTGATCGGCGCATCCGTCTGGATGAAGTCTTCGAAGTCCGCCACTCCGACATCCGCGCGACCGACCGCGCTGACGATGCCGAACGTGACGGTGCGACTCAATCCCAGCGGGTTGCCGATCGCAAGCACGAAATCACCGACGGCCAAATGGCTCGAATCCCCCCAGATCGCAGTGGGAAGATTCGACGCATGAATCTTCACGACCGCCACGTCGGTTTTTGGATCGGTGGCGACGACCTTCCCTTTATATTGACGCCGATCCGCCAGGATCACTTCCACATCGACGGCATCGGCCACGACATGGTTGTTCGTGACGATGTAACCGTCCGGCGTCACAATCACGCCCGACCCCTGGCCATATTGCCGTCTGGTCGGCGGCTCTTTGAACAGACCGAACGGCAAGGCTTCGTCGCTGAAAGCCTGATCGCGCACCATGACGGTTGACGCGATGCTCACCACCGCCGGAATGACCTTATTGGCGGTACCCTTGACTTGGCTCTGCAAATCGTGGCTGTTCACCGTCGGAATCTGCTGGGTGCCAGTCAGTCCAGAACCTGAGAATAACAGGCTACCGAAGATTCCCCAAACGACCATCTGCATCATGAGCCCGCTGTTATTCACCAATGCGCTCTCCTGGGTAGGTGCTTCTGAGATCCCTTTGTCTGCCGTGCGCCAGCCTATCACGTGGAAACAGCGCACGCATGCATAATTCGACATGACATACATGACGTCTTACAGACGACTGTTTTCTCACTGACCCATTCTTCGCCTTCTGCGGGCAGGATAGTACCTGCCACCAGGCACTGTGTAAATACTACGGTGGCTTTCGCGTCGCGACAAGCCTGTTCACCGCCGGTTCGACGTCGCCGGTTGTGGATTGGGAGGTAGACGTACCGTTGTGTTAGGATGATCACCGACTCTTTCCACTTAAGAATTAATTACTATTCAAGAGGCACACGATGACACGTCTCGCGAACTTCATTACCTCTCTTCTGCTGACGACGGCGGCGGGACTTCTTGTCTCCCCTGGGCATGCCGAAGAAGGCAAGTTTGGAACTCCCAAGGGAGAAGAAGGCACCAGGATTTTCAAAGCCGCTGAGCATCCTCATTACAGCGGCGAATTCCACATCAAGGGTGATCGGGGCACTCTGATCGGTAGCATGCGTGATGCCGCTCCGTGGGACCACCTCGACTATGCGGGCAAACATCTGAATGCGGTGAAGGGGACGATTGAGATCGAAGTGAATGAACTGACCAACACGGGTCGAGTGGTAGCCGAGTTTGTCGAAGGCGTTGACCGGTATCGCATTGTCTTCGAGCGGTTTGCCGCGAAAGCGCCGTTCCAAGATGGAGGGATTGCCACCAGAATCTATGAACATGGAGATTCGAACAATGGCGATCCGTTATATCCAAAGACCTGGCTGTACTTGGGTGGCTGGGGGACCGCGACGATGTACAAGGATGACCAGATGCTCTACAAGGACTATGACGCGCACTTCATGGTGATGGAGCGCTCTCGCGATCCCAAAACCCATGAGGTCCGATATCCAATCAAACGCAGCTTGCCCGGCGGTGAAACCGACCCGGCTGGAATGGAAATCGATCTCTGGGTACGATCGAAGGAACAAAACACGAACAACTTTCCTCCCTTTGAGACCTTCGTTCATCTCTGCTGGGAAGAAGTGACCTGGCGATAGGCCATGAGCAGATCTCTCCAACACCTTCTCCTGATCAGCATCTTGATGACAGCCGCACCGGCGATCGGATCTTCGTCTGAGGACACAACACATACGTGGACCTTTGACAATGATCCACCAGAGACACTTCCCTCTGGGTTCCAGGTGGGTACCTTGTTTGATGGGAGGACTGCCGGAGAGTGGAAGGTGATTGAAACTGTTCAAGCGAAAAGTCAGCCCCGCGTGCTGGGACAGCTTATGGGAAAGGGTGCAGAACACGCGTACAAGACGGTACTTATGAGGGGGACCCAGGCATCCAACCTCGAGCTTCAAGTCTCACTCTTGCCGATCGAGGGCAAGGCCGACATGGGAGGCGGCCTCATCTGGCGAGCCACAGATGATCGCAACTACTACCTGACGAGGGCCAATCCCTTGGAGCAGAATATTCGGATCTATCGGGTCGTGAAGGGGGTCCGACATATGCTCAAGAACTTCGACCACGTCATTGATGTCCGGCAGTGGCATACCCTCCGCGTCATCACCAAAGGATGTCAGGTCCAAGTCTTCTTTGATGACAAGCCGGTGTTTGACCTCTGTGATCAGACCTTCACAGCCGGCCGGGTCGGACTTTGGACCAAGTCCGATGCCGTGACCTATTTCGACGATCTGAAGCTCCAACTTGTCCGCTGAGGAAAATTTGCCACCGCCGACAAGGGCCTCTGCCCGCAGATAGGAAGCCTCACTCTTTGACTTCCTCAACCCCATGCTGACAACAGGTCGACATTTCTGAGCTTGTTCCACCACTCATACAATCTTTATAGGCCGTATAAGCCTTGAGCGCCCATTCCTCACCGGGACAACCTTGCATTGTCATCGCGACTTCGAGGAATTCAACCAATTCTTCCTGGGTGATCCCCTGGTGGTGAGCCATCAGTACGTAGGCTCGAACACAAGGCTCGCAGCGAATCGCGATCGAAATGGCCATGGCAGTGAGTACTTTGTACTTGCCTGCCACAGCCCCATCTCGATACGCCTGTTGCCGCATGCGCAACAGCCCGCCGGTGACCACGGGGCTCAACTTCCGTAGTTCAGCGAACAGATTATTTGGAGCGTTCGTCTCGTGAGTCATGAAAACGCCTCCTTCAAGCTCGTGGTCCGAGAATGAATGACCGTTATCTACCTATCGCGCAACTGAGCTCGGTATTTCGACAATGGGTTGCCCGCTGCTTCGACGGTCCTGATCAATGTGTCCACATTCGTCTTCTGTGGATCAAACGTCACTGACGCGCTGGCATCTGAATAATCAGGGAACCAGATCCACTTCTTCCCCGTGCTGAGCCCAACCTCGCTGACACCGGACACCTTGGCCAGCGCGGCTTTGACATCCTTGACGCATCCTCCGCAAGTCATGCCTTCGATCTGCAGTGTGACGGTCTGCTGGCTTTGGCCCGCCGCGACAAGGCTCTGGAATCCGGTCAAGCTCAAGGTCACAACACCGATCACGATCATCGTATGAACGAATCTCCACATGGTCGTTTCCTCCTTTCCATCGCCTCGCTTCCCCCTCGAAAGACAGGCCGGCTGGAAATGACGCTACCATCTCACATCTCTCGCTTCACGGAAATCATATGCCCAACCAATAAGGCGCCAGAACCAGTGCCAGCGCCAGCGACGCCATGATCCAAAGCCATGTCCGGTTCCTACCTCTCTGATTTTCTTGAGCACACACTTCTCCCGGCACGCATCGTGTTGGCTCCGGCTTCCTATAAGCAAAATAAAAGCCGATACCCAACAGGAGTATCGTCAAGCCGATGAAGGCTGGTCGATACGGCAAGAGTCCCTTCAAGACCCCAGCCGTACCGGCCAAGAATCCGGTAGCCCCGACTCCCACACCAAGCGCCGCAAAGATCAGCGGCCCAATGCAGCAGACAGAAGCCAGCAACGCTGCGCTCAGTCCACCAACCGAGAGAATCGTCACGGGTTTGCTCGGCGGTTTGGATCTGGAAGTGGGTTCTCGATACAAAGGCATGGCCATTACCTGCTCGGCGTCGTATCCTTATCCAATCTCCTGAGAATCGGACAACGATCGGTCGGTTGCCCTGCCCGGCAAGTGCGGATCAAGCTTTTGAGCGCCCGCGAAAGCGCCAGTAAACCCCGTGCCTTTGCTTCCACCTGTTTGAGCTTGGCTTGCGCCTTCACCTGAATGGTTCCGCACCGCGCGACTGAGCTGACCCGGAGATTCAGTAACTCGTTGACCTCACGAAGAGTAAACCCCAACACCTGCGCATTCTTGATGAAGCGCAGTCGCCTCAACGCATCGTCACCATACACTCGATATCCAGACGTTTTACGGTCTGTGGGCTGGAGCAGGTTACGTCGCTCATAAGTAGCGGACAGTTTGCACATTCACTCCCGCCATCTTGGCAAGCTGTCCGATCGTTAGTCCCGATGCCATGGCTTAGAATGGTAAACCCTCTACCGTGGTACAGAGTCAAGGGGACACAGGAAATGGGCTCTTGAGTCCAAACGCCGAACTATGAAGAATGGTACCCACTCCTTCTTCCTCATGTCCTGGGAGCATACATGATGACGACCATGCCGCCCAAACAGAGCATCGCTCCTATCGCGTCATAGACATCCGGACGATCCCCGTCGATACTCCAACCCCACAAGAGGGACAATACGATAAACATGCCGCCATAGGCGGCATACACACGACCAAAATGGGCGGATTGAAATGTTGGGATGATGCCGTAGAGAATGAGAATAGCCGCTCCCACAATTCCATAAGCAAAGGGCCGTCCTTCGCGGAACCAAAGCCACACAAGATACCCACCTCCGATCTCGCACAATCCGGCGAGTACGAATAAAGCAATGGAAATCGGTAGACTCATGAAATCCTCCTGCGGTGCTTGAAACCGTTCGTCCATGTCGCTTCAAATTGTCGCTTCCTTGTTCAGCCGTGAGACCAGCGCTGGAGACTGTGCCTCACGTGGTTGAGTGATTCTTCGCTCCATCCACAGATAGAACACGGGAAGCACGACCAACGTCAACGCCGTCGAGGGAAACAGGCCTCGATCACCAAGCGTTGAAAATTGGCTTCACGCGCGGTTCGGCCTGACGGTGCGTCGGCTCTCGAACTCCGAACAGACCGGCACAGTTGTCATGGACACTTTCTGACGGCCGCATCGCATGTTTCTTAAAAAGACACGTAATTGTATCCGTCAGATTCGCGCGCCTCCGCACAGACCGCACACTACTCGCGAAACAATACGAGGTAAATGTATCGGATAAGATACGTACTCGTATCTAATAAGATACGCGTGAATCCGCATAGACTGCACGTTGGTCCTCGAAATGGGATGAAAAACAGAGAAGGTCATTTCGCTGAGTCAGAGGCAAGATAAATGCACCGGCACGATGCGTAGCAAACTCATTCATATCGCACGATGTGAGAGGTGAAGCGGGAAGGAGGGGGCCATGCCAAGTCCGATTGAGCACGTGGTAATAATCGTAAAAGAGAATCACACGTTCGATAACTACTTTGGAACATTCCCTTCGGCCGAAGGTGTGAAACTAACACCGGCATCAAACCCGCCGCCCAATGATCCACATCATGATCACGAAACCTGGATGCGCCGGGCCAGTAATCCACGATATCACGTTCAATACGGGGAAAAAGATATCCCCGCCTATTTTGCGTACGCCCGTCAATTCACGTTGTGCGACCACTATTTCTCAGAGGTGGCAGGGCCCAGCACGCCGAACCATCTTATGTTGATTTGCGGGGATGCACCGATCATTAACAACCCCTCTCGCCAGTACCACCCTCGCCCCGGAGATGCCTATCGACTTGCATCGTTGCCGGAGCAACTGGAAGAGGCGGGTTTGTCATGGGGGAATTACGGCGGCTATGCGTTTCATTTCATCGCCGGCCTCGCGGGCCATCACAGGAACCATACGCGAGACTTGTTTCAGCACCATGCAACGAAGGGCAAGCTCCCTTCCGTTTCGTGGGTCTATGCAGACGGCCGCCCGTCGCTGACCGAACATCCGACCCAAAATATCACGGATGGAATGCAATGGACGGTCGACCAGATCAACGCCATTGTCGCAGGAGGCTTGTGGGATCGCACCGCTGTTTTTATCACATGGGATGATTGGGGTGGATGGTTCGATCACGTCGAGCCGCCTCTAGTCGAAAAGTGGGATAGCTCAAGGGCTCAGCGGCCGCCGGACGCACACCCTGAATTCAACGGCCAGCAGTTTCGCTACGGCTCTCGGGTCCCCTGCCTTGCCCTCAGTCCCTATGCAAAGCGCGGGCATGTCTGTTCACAAACTAATTCCCATGTGAGCCTCGTGAAATTCTGCCAGACGACCTTCGGCTTGCCCTCGCTCAACGAGCGAGACGGCGGGTCGAACGGTATGACTGACTGTTTCGATTTTGCGCAAAACCCGCTCCCTCCGCCTCAGGTGGAATAATCGCATGCTGAGACAGGGAACATCGTTTCAAAGGACACGCGCATGGGAGGTTAACAGTCCATCTTATTCACGGGGGGCTTCCTGTCTCCTATCGACAGAGGCCCTATTCATAGGAATTCACAACGGAGGACACCATGCCTACAAATCACAATCGCGTCACAGTTCGCGGCAGCGAGCGCAGCCCCCATCACGGAGCGCATGTCGATGGTCCTGTTCCAAACGACGAGCGATTTGAAGTGACTGTTCGCATTCGTCGAAAGACCTCTCTCCAGAGCCTGGCCGACGGATTTCATACCGACAAACTGCCCATGAACCGTCGCTACCTCACACGTGAACAGTACGCCTCGTCGCACGGCGCCGACTCGGCGGATATGGCGAAGGTCGAAGCGTTCGCTCAAGCGCACAACCTCGTCGTCGTCGAAAAGAGCACGGCCCGGCGCAGTATTTTTCTCTCGGGCACCGCTGCCGACTTCGCGAGAGCGTTCGGAACAACTATTGAACATTACGAACATGACGGGGGCACTTACCGTGGTCGGGTCGGCCCTCTGACGGTGCCGGCTGAGTTGGACGGAATCGTGGAAGGGGTGTTCGGGATCGACGACCGACCTGTGGCAAAACCGCATTTTCAACGGCGCAAAATGACCGGCGGTATGCAGCCCCGCGCGACGGGAGAATCATTTACCCCCGTCGAACTGGCAACACTCTATAATTTCCCGACCGACTTGGACGGCTCCGGGCAATGTATCGCCATCATCGAACTCGGCGGCGGCTATCGCAAGGCCGACATCAAGGCGTACTTTCAAAAGCTCGGTCGGCCCGCGCCAAAAGTCAAAACGGTTCGTGTCGATGGCGGCAAGAACCATCCCTCTAACGCCGACAGCGCCGACGGGGAGGTCATGTTGGACATCGAAGTAGCGGCCGCTGTGGCACCGAAGGCGTTGATCGCGGTTTACTTTGCGCCGAACACCGACAAAGGATTCCTCGACGCCGTCACCAAGGCGATCCATGACACGACCCACAAGCCTTCGGTGATTTCGATCAGTTGGGGCGGCGCGGAGGACAACTGGACCGAGCAGGCGATGACGTCGTTTGACCAGGCATTCCAGACAGCAGGTGCGCTCGGCGTGACGGTCTGTTGCGCGGCGGGGGATAACGGATCTGCTGACGGCGAGAAGGATGGGAAGGCACATGTAGATTTTCCGGCATCCAGCCCGTTTGCGTTGGGCTGCGGGGGCACCAAACTGACCGCTTCCGGAAACACGATAACCAATGAAGTCGTCTGGAATGAATCAGCCGATAGCGCCACTGGTGGAGGTGTGAGCGATTTCTTTCCTGTGCCGCAATATCAGAACACCGTCGGCATCCCGCCATCGACAAACCCCGGCAGACACAAGGGCCGTGGCGTCCCTGATGTCGCGGGCGATGCAGACCCTGCCACCGGCTATGTGGTCCGTGTCGACGGAGAGGAGCTTGTAATCGGCGGAACGAGCGCGGTCGCTCCCCTATGGGCCGGCTTGATCGCGCTGATGAACCAGAAGCTCAGTCATCCAGTAGGGTTTCTGAACCCGCTCATCTACCAACCGCTCGCCGGCAAGGGCTCCTTCCGAGATATCTCGTCGGGCGACAATGGCGCCTACTCCGCCAAACAGGGCTGGGATGCATGCACGGGATGGGGCACGCCTAACGGAGCAAAGCTCCTCCAGGCGCTCGGAGGATAATCTGAAGAACAGGGCTTAGCCAAGCATTTGACCCTGCTAAGCGCGGCGAGAGCACAGAATTAATCGACCCTTCTCGCCGCGCAAGGCCGGTGCGTTTCCCTCGAATTCGACGTCTATTGAACATTGCTGCGCGGAGAGTGCCCTATCAATATCCAGCTCAAGAGGAGGTCCAAGATGGCAAAGGACAAGAAACAAGTGCTGACACCGGGCGGAATGCGACCCGAATCCGTCGTTCATCATGTCCAACCCGGTCAGATCGTAAAGGTGACAGAGATTGCCGTCACGAGCCGCGACGAACCAGCCGGGATGCGGCCGACATCTCAGGTTCAGGATGTCGTCTCTGGTCCAATGGCGATGGGCACCGGCACGACGGGCGAGGACAGCGACGAGCCTCCAGGAGTACGGCCAGCGTCCACCGTTCAAGATGCCACATCCAACCCAATGGCGCCGGGCGGCGGCATGGTCGGGACAACCGGGGATGAGCCGGCAGGAATGCGCCCCCAGTCCCTTGTTTCTCCTGCCGCACCCGGCCTCAGGACCGCAGCCGTCAGTCCATCAACAGACGAGGCCGAGCATCAGCTGACGCCCGGCGGATACCGGCACAGATCGCTGGTGCATCACATCGAGCCGGGGCACCACCTGGACTTGGCGAGCGGAAATATAAGGAAGATGCACAGCTCGGGACTTGAGGTGCTCGATTTCGGCCCGCTGCGCATTCGACCGGGGACTGAGCCGCTGATGCCTGCTAACGTCGCGCGGCACCCGAGCAGGCAGCCGGCCCTAGGGTCAGGATGGATCACCTATGCCTACTGGACCAATGACACCGGCCATCCGGTTTCGCGGTTTGCCACCACATGGGTGGTCCCGCCCGCCCCGGCGACAGACCACGGCCAAACGATCTTCCTGTTCAACGGTATCCAGAACTCCACCATGATTTACCAGCCGGTGCTGCAGTGGGGTCCTTCAGCTGCGGGCGGAGGCAGCTACTGGGCGGTGGCGAGCTGGTACGTGGACGGTCAAGGCGGCGTGGCGTTCCATTCCACCCTGGTCAGCGTGAATCCCGGTGATGTGCTGGTCGGCGTGATGAGGCAGACGGGCCAATCAGGCAGCCAGTTCAGCTACGCCTGCGAATTCGTGGGCATCGCCAACGCAAGTCTGCCAATCAGCAACGTAGAGGAGTTGACATGGAACATCGAGACTCTGGAAGCGTACGGGATTCAGCAATGCTCCGACTATCCGAACACGAATTTCACGGCGTTCGTAGGGATCGACCTGCAGACCAGCGCGGGCAATCCGTCGATCACTTGGACGCCGGTGAATAGTGTGACCGATTGCGGGCAAAACACACACGTGGTGAGCAACGCGAACGCGGGCGGAGAAGTCGATATTTATTATCTCGCGCGGGTGGCAGCCACGGCATCGACCGCTTCAATCAACAGCGACGGGCGCCTCGAAACGTTCGTGCTCGCCATGAACGGTTCGGTGTGGAACATCTGGCAGACGGTTCCGCATGCAGGCCCGTGGAGTCGCATTAACGATCTCGGGGGCATCGTCAAAGGGCCTGTGTGTCAGGCGCTGAACTCCGATGGGCGGTTGGAGATTTTCGGGATCGGGACGGACAATGCGGCGTACAACAACTGGCAGACGGCGCCCCACGCCGGACCTTGGAGCGGCTGGAACCGGCTCGGCGGCTGGGTTGCACAGCTCGCAATCGCGTGCAACAGCGACGGCCGGCTGGAACTGTTCGGGATCGGCGGTGACGGCGCACTCTACAATATGTGGCAGACCGCGCCCCACTCGGGACCATGGAGCGGCTGGAATCGTCTCGGCGGCGTGGTCAAGCAGATTTGCGTCTCGCTCAACAGCGATGGCCGCCTCGAAGTGTTCGGCATCGGCTCAGACAATGCTCTCTACAACATCTGGCAAACGGCGCCGCACGCGGGACCCTGGAGCGGGTGGAACCGGCTCGGCGGCTGGGTCTCGCAAATCGCGTCAACGATCAATTCCGACGGACGTCTGGAAGTGTTCGGCATCGGCGGCGACGGCGCGCTCTACAATATCTGGCAGACGGTGCCGCACGCGGGACCCTGGAGCGGGTGGAACCGGCTCGGCGGCTGGGTGAAGCAGATCGTCCCCACACGCAACAGCGACGGACGTCTGGAAGTGTTCGGCATCGGCGGCGACAGCGCACTCTATAATATCTGGCAGACAGTGCCGCACGCGGGACCCTGGAGCGGGTGGAACCGGCTCGGCGGCTGGGTAAGTCAGATTTCGGCGGCGCTGAACTCCGACGGGCGGTTGGAGGTGTTCGGCATCGGGTCGGACAGCGACCTCTACAACATGTGGCAGACGGTACCCCATGCGGGTCCATGGAGCGGCTGGAATAAGCTCACATAGCGTTATCCTTGGCACAATAAACGGACGAGAATATCGTGCGTCGATTTTCGCAAGAAGACTACTTGCAAATACAACTGAGTGTGGCGGATAGACACAAACCCAGAAGAGAGGGATAAGTCATGGCACTCACAACGACCGGCCTCACGAATGGCGGAACGACCACCCACTATCAATTCCAATACGATGATTCTCTTGCTGGAGCCGGAGGGCCGGAACCGGCGAGGACAAATGCCATGATTGCCGCGTGTGAGAACGACTTCAATCTCATGTCCGGCTGGTTCGGCAATATCGCTTTGACTGTATCCACTCCCATCGCGGTTAACGTCGTACCAGGCCCCTATGCCAGCGCCGGTTGGGGTCCTCCGATTACGCTGACGCCGGGTAACGCATCTAATGCCATCTTGTGCCGATATTTGCTGGTATCCGAGGTGACGGAAATGTTCATGCTCGCCCAGAACAGAGGCTGGTTTGCCCCTGACGGCAGCAATGAAGGAAGCGCAGGAGAGGGACTTTCCCGATTCCTTGCCTCCCAGTTCCTCGTATCCATCGGTCAACCACCTGCCATGCCGGGTTTTGGTTTGGCCAACAGCTGGATGAATAGCCCGAGACAGGATTTCGTCAATCACATAGATACGGGCGATCATGGGATAGACGCAAAGACCGGTTGCGCTATTCTTTTTATCTACTACCTCTTCACCCAACTTGGCTTCACGATTAATCAGATCGTCGCCGCAGCCGCCTCGGAATTGGCTGGCGTTTATGCAAACGTCACCGGTGATGGAAGCGATCCCTTTCCCTTTTTCAAGCAACTACTCGACACGGCATACCCTGGCACAACGACCATTGGCGGAGCCAATCCTGACAATCCTTTCCCGCTGGGCATTCTCTCGTTCTGGGTGGATAAGAGCACGTTCGGTCGAGATGAAGTGACGGACGTTATCAGTTCGGCGAGCAACGGCACATTCCCGAATGCCTACTGGCTTGTACTGGAAGGTTTCAACAAAAACAAGTTCAATAGCCTTGGTATAATCACGCCGACGTTCTTCGGTCCGTTTGCCAACCTCCCCGGCATCGGGATCTCGGCCGACGGTTCCGGCGTTAGTTTCGAGACGTCCGACACTAAAATTCCGCAGCGTATCCGGTTCCCTTTTGACATCAGTTTTACGAACACCACATTAGGTTCATTCCCGGCCCCAGGCAGCGCCCCCCTTCAGGAACCGCTCACCGCAGTGATCAATGTGGGCGGGGCTCCACTGTTGGGCGCATCGGCACTCACCGAGTTCGAGTTGATTTCCGGCTCCGATCCCTACTACACGAATATAGACACCACGCAGAACAACGTCTTCTGGCTGAGCCAAGATTTGCGGGTATTCACGGCATCGCCAAGCCTGAACAATACACCCGTTCCGGGCGCGCCCGCCTTTTCTTCCGATAGTTTCTCCGGCGCATACAACTACATCAAGGGTCTGCTTGCATTTCTCAACAACCCTGCGAACCATTTTACCGACGGCACCAACGATCCGTTCGCTTCGGGCGTCATCCCCGACCAGGCGGGATCCCTCACGGCCGATTCCTCCGTGTTTCGATTCACGCTTGCCGGTTTCCCGCCTCAATTCCACAGCAACTACAATTTCGCCGTCGCGCGCGTCCGCTTGCGCGGTACCGCAGGCCCGGCCGGCCAGGCTCAGCATGTCAAGGTCTTTTTCCGGCTCTGGTCGACACAGACAGCGGATACCGGTTTCGATCCGGGTTCCACCTACCTGAGTCATCAGGATGGCGGGCATCCGCACTGGCCGCTGCCCGCACCCGACGCCCATACAATTCCGTTTTTCGCCACGGGCAATAGCCCGAATCTCAGCGATCCGAATAATCCCGAATACGGAATCAATGGGATCAACAACCAGACCATTGCGATCGTCTCAGGCGATAAGGGCTATGCATACTTCGGGTGCTTCCTGAATGTATATGACCCCGGGAATGTAGTGAATGGTGCGCAAGTACAGGCATTGTTGGCGGGCACGCATCATTGTCTCGTCGCCGAAATCGCCTATGATGATGCACCTATCATCAATGCCAATGGCATCGTAGCTGGACCTGAAAGATCCGATAAACTCGCGCAACGTAATTTACAGTTGACCTTTTCCGATAATCCGGGTCCGGCGGACACCCACCGCATACCACAAACCTTCGACTTGCGGCCTGCTCCGGCCATCGCATCCCGTGCCGGAGCCTTGCTTGATTATCCCGACGAGCTCATGATTGATTGGGGCCGCACTCCAGCGGGAGCCGTCGCCCACATCTACTGGCCGCAGATCAATGCCGCTAAAGTTTTAAGTTTGGCTGGTCGTTTGTACGGCACGCATCTCCTTTCCGCCAGCGACAGCAATACAATCGATTGCCAAGTGACGAACGGTGTGAGCTATATTCCAATACCGCCGGGGAATATCGAGAACATCGCCGGACTGTTGACAGTGGACTTGCCTCAAACAGTGTCGATCGGGCAAGAGTTCAACATTATCGTGCGGCGCATTTCGACGCGGCGGTTCAAACAGGATCCTATACCCGCCGGACGCGAGCCGGCGGTCAATACACTACTTGAACTCTCGCTGGACAAACGCGGTACTGAATCCGGGCCGATCGAGGAGCCCAAAGAACCTCGCCCCGTTCCACCGATGCGAAACTGGCGCTACGTGACCGGTACCTTCCAAGTGAAAATTCCCGTCACGACTCCGCAAATCATGCTACGTCCAGATGAAGACGCGCTAGCCGTGATGAAGTGGCGTCTACAATCCATGTCGCCGACCAACCGCTGGCATCTCGTGCTCAAGCGCTATATCGAATATGTATCGGCTCGGATCGCGGGGCTTGGCGGCAACCCCAACGCAATTCCCCCGTCGCCCAATGGGGCTCCCGGGCCCACCGGCGTCAAGGACGTGGTCGTGCATACTGGGAAGGTGGTCGAGATTATCTATGATTGTTTCGGTCGCTTCGAAGCGCTTGTATTGAATGAATGCGGCGTACTGCATACATTCCAGTCACGAGAATGCGAGATTGAGAAAATCGCCTTGCGGGCTTGTCGAGACTGTTTACTGCTGTCAGTTTACGTTGAAGAGAACAATCAGCAGCGGATTCGGAGGTTGGCGATCAAATGCTGATCGGTCGCGAAGCGATAGAAACGGAAACAGGCTGCCTGCGAACGGCGACCGGCCCTTTGAGTATCGGCCGCGAAGACCGCTGAGGTCACCGGAGCCGGCAACGCCTCGACACAATGCGAGCTTTCGCCGCCACCACGGCATCGAACAGCGGAGGGGAATCAAGAGAGCAACGGGAATGAGTCGCCGACTCGATGATTGATCCTGGCCGTTAAGCAAGTGGCGCGGTCGTATCGAGCTCATAAGGCGCTTCCACTATGGTCTCGTTTCCATTACAGGCCGTGAGGCGACCGTTCGGCAATCGGCTTCACGTCGTTGAACGATCCGCTGTTCCATCCATCGATACAAGACCGGCAAAACCACCAGCGTCAACGCTGTGGACGAAATCAATCCACCGATGACGACAGTCGCCAATGGTCTTTGCACTTCGGAACCAGGCCCGCTTGCGAAGAGTAACGGCGTGAGTCCAAGCGCCGCCACGGTCGCAGTCATCAGCACAGGACGCAACCGCAAGACCATGCCAGTGAGCACTGCTTCGTCCAACGGCATCCCCTGCTCCCGCAGCTGGGTGATGTAGGCAATTTTCACTACCCCATTGAGCACCGCCACACCGAACAAGGCAATGAAGCCGACGGACGCCGGAACTGAAAGATACAGCCCACTCAACAACAACGCCAGCAAGCCGCCGACCATGGCGAACGGAATCGCGAGGAGAATGAGCGCCGCGTGCCGCAGATTTCCAAACGTGAAATAGAGCAACAAAAAGATCAGGCCGATGACCAGCGGTACGACCACGGCTAGCCGCGCCATGGCCTGCTGTTGATTTTCGAATTGACCACCCCACGTGACATAATAGCCCGGCGGCAGCTGCACCAGACGTGCGACTCCTGTTTGAGCCTCTTCTACGGCGCCGACCAGATCGCGTCCGACCACATTCGCCTCGATCACGATCCGGCGACTCGCATGCTCACGACTGATTTGCGCCGGTCCTTCCACAATTCGAATGTCGGCCAGCTCGCGAAGAGGAATTCGTGAGCCGTCCGGGGCTGTCACCCACAAGGCCGCAATGGTCTCCACATCGGTGCGCCGATCGTCGGGAAACCGCACCATGATCGGAAAACGCCACTGTCCTTCGAACACCTCTCCGGCAGCAATGCCGACACCGACGGCTTCAATCACTTCCGTGATCTCCGCGACGTTGATCCCATATCGCGCAATCCTGGCACGGTCGATGTCGATCTTCAGATAATACAGGCCCGACACCTGCTCGACTCGTAGATCGGAAATGCCGCGCACCTGCCGCAGCGCCCGCGAGATTTCGTCCGCCTTCACCCGCAAGGTCTCAAGGTCATCGCCGAACAGTTTAATGGCGACCTGAGATCGAACTCCCGAGACTAGTTCATCAACGCGCATGGCAATCGGCTGTGAAAGCCCGAACAAAATACCGGGCACTTGCTCCAGCCGCAGGCGGACCTGCTCCTCGATCTCAGTTTTGGACTGCGTCTGCCACGCGGACTCTGGCTTGAGCAAGATATACATATCGCTGAGTTCCATTCCCATTGGATCCGTCCCCAATTCATTGGCTCCCGTGCGAGAAATCACGGAGCGCACGTCCGGTATGTCCAGCAACAACCGTTCGACGTCCCCTGCAATTTTCAGCGATTCGCTGAGGCCGATGCTCGGAAGGCGCACCAGATTCACCACGATCGATCCTTCGTCCATGATCGGCACGAATTCCCGACCGATGAACGGAACCAGCGCCGCCCCGCCGACGAGCACGCCGGCCGCCCCGAAGACGACCAGGTGAGTCTTGCCGATGGCGCCCTCCAACATCCGGCGATACAGCCGTCGCCCGCGCGCCAACACAGGCCCGCCCTCCTGCGCGGCATGAGGTTTCATAAGCACGGCTGCCAGCACCGGAACCACCGTCATCGACAGCACCAAGGAGCTCAGGAGAGCGATCACCACCGTCAGGGCCAGCGGAATAAACATCTTGCCTTCCATTCCTTGGAGTGTCAGAAGTGGAACAAAGGTCAATGCAATGATCAACTCCCCGAACAGACTTGGCTTCCGCACTTCCAGGACAGCGCGCAAAACCACGGGCAACCGTTCCGATACGGTGTTCAGAGGAACTGGGCCTTCTGACTGCTCACTCAAGTGACGCTCCACGTTCTCCACCTGCACGATGGCCGCATCGACGATCATTCCCAGCGAGATAGCCAAACCGCCCAAGGACATCAGATTCGCCGACAGGCCGACCTGCTGCATGATGATGAATGTGGCCAACGTGGCCAGAGGCAAGGTCAGCGCGACGACGAGCGCGCCACGAAGATTTCTCAAGAACAGATACAAGACGAGTATCACGACCGTGGCGCCCTCCAACAGGGCACGCTCGACCGTTGCAAGAGCTCGAACAATCAGTTCAATGCGGTCATAGAACGGCGATAGCGTGACACCGGCCGGCAATACCCGGTTGACCAACTCGACGGCGTCTTTCACTCCCAAGACAATTTCCCGACTATTGCCGCCTCGGAGCATGACGGTAATGCCTTCGAGCACCTCACCCTTCCCGTCACGCGTGACACCACCCAATCGGATCGCCGTTCCTTGTCTGACTTGCGCGACATCCCGGAGATAAATCGGCGTGCCTTTGTGTGCCGCCACCACGATCTGTTCCAAATCCTCCGCAGAGCGGGCCAGTCCCACCCCATAGACGACCAACTTATCCCCACCCTGCTCGATATAACTGCCTCCGGCATTTTGGTTGTTCCCTGCTACGGCAGCCTGCACCTGGCGCAAGGTGAGTTCAAAGCTCGTCAATCGATTAGGATCGACGAGCACTTCATACTGTTTCGAGAAGCCGCCCAATGTATCGACATCCGCCAAGCCCGGGACTGCTCGCAACATCGGACGGATCACCCAATCTTGAAGGGTCCGCAAATCCATCAGCGACTGCGTCTCCCCCTCGACAAGGTACATGAAGACTTCACTGAGTCCCGTACTGACCGGCCCCAGCATAGGCTCAGCGCTTTGTGGAAGGCCGGATCGCGCCCGAAGTATCCGTTCCAAGACGAGTTGTCTGGCGAAATAAATGTCCATCCTGTCTTCAAACACGACCGTAATCACCGAGATCCCGAATCGCGATACCGACCGGAGTTCGGTTTTGCCCGGCAAATTCGTCAACTCGATCTCCAAGGGAAACGTCACAAGACGTTCGATTTCGGAAGGCGCTAAAGCGGGCGCTCGAGTGATGACTTGAACTTGGACGGAAGTGACGTCGGGGAACGCGTCGATCGGCAGATGGCGGAATGATGCTACGCCGCCCCCAATAAGTCCGAGAACGACCAGCAGCACGAGAAGTCGTTGCTCTAACGCGTTCCGGATCAGCCGTTCGATCATAGCGGGCCTCCTGTCGGCATCTGTCCCCGGAGCATCTCAGACTTCAGCGCATAGCTCCCTTGCGTCACCACTTCGTCTCCGGCGGCCAGCCCTGTGATGACCTGGACATACTCGGTCGCGGTCTGGGCGAAGGTCACCTCGCGAGGTTCGAACCGACGCGGTCCCTGTACGACGAAGGCAACCTGCCGGTTGCCCATCTGCTGCACCGCCGCACGTGGGACGCTCAAGACGGATTGCTCGTCCGTCACCAAGAGGACTTCGGCAAACATCTCGGGCCGCAATCTGCCGTCAAGGTTGGGCACCTCCGCGCGCGCCATGATTGTCCTGGTGGCCGGATCGATTACGGCGCCGACATAGGTGATGACCCCTCGAAACGTCGTGTTCGGATAGGCCGACACCCGCACTTCGATGGTCAGCCCTGTTTTCAATCGACCGGCCTGTTGTTCCGGAAAATCGGCGCGCACCCACACGGTCGAGAGATCCGCCACCGTAAACAGGATCTTATTGGGGTCGACGACCTCACCGATCGTCGCCTTCCGATCGATTACTTCACCGCGAAAGGGGGCCCGGAGGAACACTTGCGCGACTTCGGCATGAGGCAATGTCTTAGCCGCCAAGCGCTGGATCTCCCGCTCCGTCATGCCGAGCAAATGCAGCTTTTCCTCTGCTTCGTGTAAATCGGCTCGCACGTTCTCATAGTCGGCCTCGCGCCGTTGCTGTTCACCCGCGCCGATTGCGCCACGATCCAGCAGGGCTTCAGCGCGTTCGAGCGCTTTTTTCGTGACGCCCAGGACATTCCGCGCTTTGCGATATTCCAGTTGAGCCTCTCCAAAGGCAGGACTATCGAGCAGCAGAAGCCGGTCGCCTCCTCTCACTCGGTCTCCGAAGTCGGCATACACGACCACGATGCGGCCTGGAACTCTCGCGCTGAGGTGTGCCAATCGATTTTCATTGACCAAAATCTTTCCGGCCTGGGCTTTGAGAGAGGTCCGGATGGGGCGAAGAGCGACTCGTTCGGTATGAAGATGGGCAAGGATCGGACTTCCTTCCGGCAATTCGAGAATACCGGGCTCCAATTGAGATGCCGTTGCTGCCGGAGGCGACGGCTTCGGAGCATCCTCTTGCTTTGACTGACACGACAGGTTGACCGTGGCGATCAAAAGAAACGGAACGATCCGCAGTGAGACTAACGAGCCACACATGACACAATGAACGCTCATGGTAATTCTCCCACCGCACGCTCCAGCCTGACCAGCGCGATGGAATGATCGGCTTGCGCTTGAGCATATTCGAGCAGAGTCTGGCGATAGACGCGCTGCGCGTCGATGACTTCGAGCAGGCTGGTCGCTCCATGTCGAAAACTGAACTGGGCGATGTCGAGGGCTTCTTTCGCTTGATGCAGGAGCCCTTGTTCAAACACCTTCATCTGCGCTTGGGCGGTCTGCATGTCCTGAAAATGCTGAGTGATGGTCTGTTCCAGTTCCTGCTGCATTCGATCTCGTTCCGCTTGCGCTTCTCGGTGGGCCCCCATCGCCGCCCCGATTTCTCCCTGTCGGCGGTACCAAATGGGCAGTGCCACACTCAATCCTGCCGTCATAGATTCATCGCCGGCTTCCCGATGATACTGGCCGATCACCGAGACATTCGGGATGCGTGCTGCGCGCTCATGTTCGATCGTGTGTTCGGCTTGCTCGACCACTTTCTGCTGTCGGCGAAGCGCGGGCTGTCGCTCGGTTGCCTGATTCATCAGTGTGTGGAGTTCCAAGCCGGCCCTCACCGTTTCAAACTCTCCTTGGACGGCAAATGATTCTCCCAGGGCCTTGCCTGTCACCGTATTGAGTTTGGCGCGGGCCACGAGAAACGCATTGTCCGCCCTCGCCAGATCCTTTTGAGCTTTTTGGAGTTCGACGGTCGCCTTGATGAGCTCGAATTTCGGCGCCTCCTTGGTGCTGACGCGCGCGCTCACCAATTTCATGAGGTCTTCGACCGTCTTCAGATTCTCTCTCGCAAGTCGTGCGTCTTGTTGCGCGAAGAGCAATTGGAAGAACGCCCCTTTTGTGTCGGCCATGACCGACACTTTTGTTTGATCAATGCCGGCAAGCGCGCCCCCTACGCCCGCGTCAGCGACGCGTTGTCTGGCTGCGCGTTTGCCTAGCCACTCAAGCGGCTGCTGCACCGTAATCGTCCGTTCGGTGATGGAGACGCCGTTTGCAGGATCACGAATCGACCCTCGGCCGGCGGATCCCATGATGGTGGGATTCAGATAGGCGTCGGCCATGATCCGTTGACTCTGGCTCTGTTCCAAGACTGCTTCCGCGCCTTTCACCTTAGGGTTGTGTTGAAGCGCAAGTTGTATGACTTGACCCAGCGTGTATCCGCTTGGGTTCAGTTCTGCGGCATGGCCCGTTCGATAAAACCCGGATATCATCGCGCATCCAAACACGGCCATGATTCCGCAAACGAGTGCAGGTCTCATGTGGTCCTCCCCTGTCGGCGCCATGGTGACCCGCCTCCATAAAAGAGACGGGCATGAAGCGCCGATCAAATAAATCGAACCGTCAGTAGCGATATACAGCGAGGTCAGACGGAAGGAGGCGCACGAGATGGAAGACTGGTCGTGAGGGAAAGATTCGTTAGTGGAAGATCGGGTTGCGGCCGCCAGGCGGCAGGAGCCCTGATAGGTTGATTCGCAGAGAAGGAATGTGCGGCCACATCCAAGGCGGTGCCTTTGCCGACTTGCGGCTCGGCGGAAGACGCGAGAATCAAGTCGATTTCAGGGTGCTCCGCTCCATGGAACGGTTGCGCAATCAGATGAAGCGGGCAGCTGGATTCCTTGGCTGCAACCGAGCCATGGTCGTAGATCGCGAACTCACAGCTCAGGTCCGGTGAAAAAACCGTATGGACCGTGCCGCCATGGACATGACCGGCTTCTCCATGGTGATGATCGGCCTCAGGATGGATATGGACCAAGGGCGCGGCAAGCATCCATAAGGCCGCCCATGTAAGGACTGCCATGCGAAACCACGATATGCTGCTAAACCTCGGTTGCATTGTGAACTCAGCCTAGCACAGTCCTGTAATTGCATCAATTAACGCTACTCTTGTATGGCGTAACTGGTTCATCCGTCGGTCCGTAACGGCTTCGGGCTGCTTAAATGCAGGTGTAAGTTGACGCTCAAGATAACGTGGTGTTAAAACCCACACGTGCTACACGATCCTCACCACTTCGTTTTTGAGATTGATCGCGCCATCCGCACTCAAATTGTTGAAAAGCTGGAAGCCTCGCCTGAGCTGGAACTGACTGAAAGGGTAGCTCCGCAGCTCAAAGGAGTGTATGTCCTTTACCGGAAAGGGAAGCTGGTCTATGCCGGGAAAGCTTTGCACACGACTCTCAGGAGGCGTCTGGCGGAACATGCAAGAAAAATAGCTTGCCGGGACAACTTATCGTCAGAAGAAATTACCTGTAGATTTTTGACGATAGATAGTGATTGGTTTGTGAGAGCTGCCGAGGATGCGCTGATAACCAACTATAAGCCGTTATGGAACTCAAGCGGTTTCGGCAGTCATGTGCCTGGGAAAGGTCGACCGGGTATTAGAATGAGCAAGTGGGATAAGGACTTTCCGTTGCGCAATCCTAACGCTTCCTGAGGATGACTGCACTTTCATAGAGTGAGCCCAAGCTCTGCAAGCCACGCCTCACAGACGACTTCGTAATGCTTGCCCCGACACGCTTTTCTCGGAGTGGGACAATACGTTCAAGACGTAACCCGTTTGTCTCTGCAATATCCGCAAGGATCCGATCCGTGGCGATGTTGAGTCCCTGGATAATAGAATTACCGATCACGATGACTCCCGCGCCGCCTCTTCTCAGTACTCGTCGAAGAATCTGCGCGAATCGATTGCAGTCATTAAAATATGTGGTGACGTAGTTAGCCCATCCCTCTCCACCATAGGCTCCGGCATCGGTTCGTATCTCTCGGAGTTCTGCGATGAGAGTCTTCAGACCATGGTGCTCACACGTGAGTGAAATAGGATCGGCATTGCGCACGGTCTGCCAGAACTTGCCGAAATTGTCTTCTTCAAGCCGATGAAGCTCTCTGGACGATGTGACGAAAGAAAGCCAAAACAAATGGGGTCTCGTGTTACGAATATAGTGGTAATTGTTCATATACGGCGGAGAGGTGATCATTAAATCCACCGATCCGCTGGGCAGCTCTCCATTGACTGCGAGAAAGTTCTTTGTGTAAACCTCCCGTCTCTCGTTGCCGATGTCCTTTTGATGTCCATGTAGCCACCGCACATCAGCGAGGATCTCTTCCAGTTTTGCGTTAACGATGGACGCAACATCAGCGTCCTCTAAGAGAGGCTTGCCTGCCCCCGGCCGCGAGGATAGGCTTGGCTCATAACTATAGTTGGAAACTCCAACCAGCACTGCGCCAAGTGCAATTCTGCCGAGGTCGGCTACCTCTCTGTGAGAGTACGTATCAAGAAGCCGAAGGATATTTAGAATTTGCGGCTCTATTCGTTCAGAAAAGAAAGGAATTCGTGAAACAAATTCGGTCGGTCGATAGCGCTTCAGGTTCGGCTGATGATTTTTCCGTAGCTTAGATTCTTGCCGAATGACCTGTATCAGCTCGGCTATTTTAGCGGGAGCGAGTTCAGCAGCCGAGAGTTTTACACGCGCTGCAAGCGATGCGTAGGGATTGATCTCGAAGCCGACGGTGTCATACCCGTGAAGAAATGCTTCGACAAGAGTTGTGCCCACACCGGCAAACGGATCGAGAACTAGAGGGCGGCGGCGTTTGCTTTGCTTCGGGAGGAACTCTCGGAAAGCATCCTGAATGAATTGTCCACTAAATCCAGCGATCCATGGCACCCATCTATGTATCGGCGCCCTACGGTTTCCCATGAACGCCGGGTCTCGAAACATGGTCTTTGGTTTGGTTGATTGGGAAACGGTAGGCATTACAGGCGGGAGTCTACCGCAACATTTGGTGGTCGTCAATAGACTAATGCCCAATATGTCGTTGTATAGCTCGGCACAGCTCGAACTGAGCGACAGATTTCATCATGTATCCTCTGGTTACAATATGAAATCACGCGCTCTACGTCAAGATTTAATTGTTTGGCATGTAGATAGCTGCTCATCGGGTTAAGTCTGGTATGGGATCAGGCTTTGATATCTTGAGGGTCGTAGTTTCTGCCGCTCTCACTCGCTGACGCTTTCGCTCTCGTTCGTCGAACGACTGATCTCGGCCCCATACTGTATCGCCCATGCTTCTCTATTCAGATCGCAACACATGACCTTCGACTTTGCCGTTGAAACGACCTTGCCAATTTTCTATAGTGAGTAAGAATACTCTCTGTTCGGAACAGGGTGACTCCCATGACCACGTGACCCTGTGGCCGCCTGATAAATAGAGGAACATTCCATGCACGATCAGGAGAAAGCACCGGCAGAAGAAGGCCGCCGGCCCGATGTCGAGGGCGAATCCCTTCTGAATCGCCGGAGCCTTCTGGCTGGAACGGCCGGCTTGGTGGGCGCGATGCTCATGGGAGCGGTGACACCATCAGCGGAAGCGGCAACGGAGAATTTACCCGAAGATCCCACGCGGGTGCCCGGTACGACACCGAGTGCCTATGGACAGCGATCGACCTTCGAAAAATCCGTCCGCATCCCCCGTTCCTGGTGGTCGTCGCTGACCCCCCTGCAAGACTCGCACGGGATCCTGACTCCTTCCGCCTTACACTTCGAACGGCATCACAACGGCGTGCCGACTATTCAACCGGCACAACACCGCCTCCTCATTCACGGCATGGTGGAGCAGCCCTGGACATTCACCCTCGATGATTTGAAGCGATTTCCTTCCGTCTCGCGGCTGACCTTCATCGAATGTTCAGGCAATTCGGCACCCGAATGGCACAAACCAGCCGGGCAGACCGCGCAGCAAACCCACGGCCTGACGAGCACGAGTGAATGGACCGGCGTGGCCTTGAAGACCGTCCTGCGAGAAGTCGGAGTGCATCCCGACGCATCCTGGATGTTGGCCGAAGGCAGCGATGCGGCGGCCATGACGCGCAGCCTTCCGCTGGCGCCCATCCTGGAGGAGGCAATGCTTTGCTATGCCCAAAACGGCGAACCGCTCCGCCCGGAACAGGGCTATCCGCTCCGCCTGCTCATCCCCGGCTGGGAAGGCAACACCTGCATCAAATGGCTGCGGCGGCTGAAGCTCGGCAGAGCGCCCTTCATGACTCGCGAAGAAACGTCGCAATACACGGATCTGATGCCGGACGGCACGGCCCGCCAATTCACCATGGTCATGGACGCCAAATCCGTCATTACGTCTCCGTCGGGCGGACAACGAATCCAGCCTGGATTTCAGGAGATCCGCGGGTTGGCATGGAGCGGGAGAGGTCGCATCACGCTGGTTGAAGTGAGCACGGACGGAGGCCGATCCTGGCAGCAGACGGCCTTACAAGAGCCGATCCTGCCGAAGTGCCATACCAGGTTTCACTTTCCTTGGCAGTGGAATGGAGAAGACGTGACTCTGCAGAGCCGTTGCCTGGACGACATAGGGTACCGGCAACCGGATCGTGCAACCTTGGTGGCAGTGCGTGGAGTGAACTCCGTCTACCACTACAATGCAATCCAGAGTTGGCACATTGCCGCAGATGGGAAGGTGAGCAATGTCCATGCGTAATATCCTTACAGTAGGGCTCACCACCATCCTGAGCGCAGGAATCTTGTGGGCCGCCGATGCGAACGACCGACAGGAACGGACGCACGGCTATGGATTGGGACGGCCCGCCACAGACCAGGAAATTCGGGCATGGAACATCGATGTGGCACCGACCGGCGAAGGATTACCTGCCGGCCAAGGGACCGCCAAACAAGGAGCGCCTCTCTTTGCCGCACGTTGCGCGGCTTGTCATGGACAGACTGGGCAGGAAGGTCCGATGGACCGCTTGGTCGGCGGCGTCGGCACATTGGCGAGTCAACACCCGATCAAGACCATCGGCAGTTACTGGCCCTATGCGACGACCTTGTATGATTACGTGCATCGCGCCATGCCGTTTCCCGCTCCACAAAGCCTCTCGCCGGACGAAGTCTATTCGGTCGTGGCTTGGTTGCTTTACCGGAACGGCATTATTGCCGAGGATGTCGTAGTCGATGCTCAATCGTTGCCCGGCATCTCCATGCCGAACCGCCAGGGTTTCATCCCGGATCCTCGGCCTGACGTACCCAAACCCTGACGCATGGATCGGACGTTACTCGGAAGCAGAACTCGACATCGTAGAACGGAGCTGCACATGTCGCCACATAGAATAGAAAACGGGAATGACAATCAACGTGAGCACCGTTGAACTCACCATTCCACCGATCATCGGCGCGGCGATCCGCTTCATCACGTCGGCCCCGGTGCCGGTCGTCCACATGATGGGAAGGAGGCCTCCCATGATCGCCGCCACCGTCATCATCTTGGGGCGTACTCGTTGAACGGCTCCCTCCATGATGGCATCGCGCAAATCCTGCGCCGTGGCCATGCGACCTTCGCGCACCAGCCGCTCATACGCTTCGTCGAGATAGACGAGCATGACTACTCCGGTCTCCGCCGCCACACCGGCCAACGCAATGATCCCCACCCACACAGCCACGCTGAGGTGGTAGCCCAGATAATGGAGAGACCAGATGGCTCCGATCACGGCGAAAGGGACGGACAAGAGCACGATCAGCGATTTCGCGAGCGATCGTAAATTGAGACACAGGAGCAGCAGAATCACGGCGAGAGTCACAGGGACCACCAGCTTCAACCGTTCTTCCGCCCGCACCAGATGTTCGTATTGACCGGTCCATATCAGCCGGTAGCCGGAAGGTACCGTCACTCGGTCTCGCACCGCGCGTTGCGCGTCCAGGACATAGCCACGCAAGTCGCGGCCAGCGACCGACACCGACACCAGACCGGCCAGCGCCCCCGCTTCATCCGCGATCGACGGCGGCCCCTGCGTGATCACCATCTCCGCGATTTGTCCGAGAGGGATCTGCGCGCCGGTCGGTGTAGGGATCAGCACTCGTTTGAGCCGGTCCGGATCGTCACGTAACTCGCGCTTGTAACGAACGTTGACCGGATACCGTTCCCGTCCCTCGACCGTGGTGGTCACGGTCTCTCCTCCAATAGCCGAAATGATCACCGTTTGCACATCGCCCACCGTCAGACCATAACGGGCCGCTTCGCGCCGGTTCACGATTACATCCAGGTAATAGCCCTCATTGAGCCGTTCGGCGAAGGCGCTTTTTGTGCCGGGCACGGTCGCCAATGCCTGCTCGATTTCTAGGCCGATTCGCTCGATCGTCTTTAAATCCGGCCCCAGCACCTTAACCCCGACCGGGCTCCGGACACCGGTCGTGACCATCTCCGTGCGTGTCTGGATCGGCATCCACCAGATGTTCGGAAATCCAGGGATGCGCAGTTTGGCGTCCATCTCATCGAGCAACCGGTCCCAGGTCATGCCTGGCCGCCATTGCGCTTCCGGTTTGAGCGTCACGGTGATCTCCGCCATTCCAGCGAAGGCGGGATCGGTGGCGGTCGGAGCCTTTCCCATTTTGCCGAACACCCGTTCCACTTCCGGGAAGGTCGTGAGCAACTGATCCTGGACCTGTAAGATCTTCGTTGCTTCAGGAATCGAAAGACCGGGCACGGTGGTCGGCATGTAAAGAATGGTGCCCTCGTTCAACGGCGGCATAAATTCCGCGCCGAGTCGGGAAAACACCGGCGCTGTAATGGCTACTGCTGCAACCGCCACGCCCACGGTCAGCCATCGGACTCGCAGCGCGCCGGAGAGGATGGGGCGATAGATGGCAATGAGCCACCGGTTCAGCGGATTCTTGGCTTCAGAACGAATCTTCCCACGAATCAACAACACCATCAGCACGGGCGCCAATGTCACCGAGAGCGCAGCGGCAAAGAGCATCGAAAAGGTCTTGGTATAGGCCAGGGGCGCGAACAGTCGCCCTTCCTGTGATTCGAACGCAAAGATCGGCAGAAATGACACGGCGATGACGAGGAGTGAAAAGAACAGGGGCCGCCCAACTTCTTTCGCGGCGGCAATGATGATTTCAACCCGGTTGCTTTCACACCCGTCCACCCCTGGCGTCGTCACACCCTCCCGCCCTGAGCCTGCAAGAGCAGGCTCCTTTCCCATAGGACGCGCCTCTTTCCCGGCTGGAGATTGCTCCAACCGTTTATGGGCATTCTCGACCATCACAATAGCGGCATCGACCATGGCTCCGATCGCAATGGCGATCCCGCCCAGCGACATGATGTTGGACGTAATCTTCAAGTAGGCCATCGGGATAAAAGCCAGCAACACCGCAACCGGCAAAATGAGGATGGCGACCAGAGCGCTTCGGAAATGGAATAAGAACAGCACCGCGATTAGGCTGACGATCACACTTTCTTCAAGCAGTTTTTCGCGGAGAACGGCAATCGCGCGATGAATGAGATCGGACCGATCGTAAGTGGGGACAACGCGCACGCCTCCTGGCAAAGCCGGGACGATTTCTTGCAGCCTTGCCTTGACGCGCTGGATCACGGCGAGCGCGTTCTCTCCGGCCCGCATGATCACGATTCCGCCGACGGTCTGACCCTTGCCATCCAATTCGGCGATGCCTCGACGCTGATCCGGCCCGAGTTGGACATGCCCGATGTCTCGCACGAGAATCGGCGTACCTCTTCCATCCGTGCCGACCGGAATCAGCTCGATCTCGCCAACCGACCGCAGATAGCCTCGCCCTCGGATCACGTATTCGGTGCCGGCCATCTCCAAAACCCGGCCACTCACTTCCGCGTTGCTGTTGCGGACGGCTTTGATCACCCTCTGAATCGGCAGCCGGTAAGCGGCTAACGTGTTGGGATCCACTTCGATTTGGTATTGTTTGACGAATCCACCGATCGCCGACACCTCTGCCACACCAGGCACACTCTCAAGTTGGTAACGCAAGTACCAGTCCTGAAGGCTGCGGAGCTGCGCCAGATCGTGCGTCCCGGACTCGTCTATCAAGGCATATTGATAGACCCACCCGACACCGGTCGCATCCGGCCCCAACGTCGGCGTCACGCCTGGCGGCAACTTGCCGGTGAGCTTCTGGAGATATTCGAGGACACGACTTCTTGCCCAGTAAAGGTCGGTCCGGTCTTCGAAAATCACATAGACGTAGGAGACGCCGTATTCCGAGACACCTCGGACTCGTTTGACTTTAGGTCCAGCGAGCAAAGAGGTCACAACTGGGTAGGTAATCTGATCTTCAATGAGCGTTGGGCTGCGCCCTTGCCATTCGGTGTAGACAATCACCTGAACGTCCGAAAGGTCCGGAATGGCATCCAGCGGAACATCAAACACGGCCCAAAGTCCCCAGCCTCCCAGCAGTAAGACACAGAGGATGACGAGGACCGGATTGCGGGCACTCCCTTCGATGAGTCGAGCGATCATGATGAGCTACATCCCTCCTCCTGCAACCTGGAATTGAAACTTTTCAATAACCGGTGGTTGGCCTGGGATAGTCACGTTGGCAGTTACGACCCAAGTACCGCCCATACCGAACATCGCCTTACCTTCGTAGGGCCCGTCTTTGCTGTGCGAACCTGTAGCCTTCGAATCAGTCATGCCCGGCATCGGCATGGTATAGACGAACAGGACTTTCGCATTGGCCACTGGCTTGCCGCTCTGATTCGTCACCCTGAGCTTGAGCAGAACTTCACCTGCCTTAGGCGTTTCGGGAAGAGTCGTGAAGGTCAAGATGTGTCCGGCTACCTTGCGGGTTTCAGAGATGGCTTTAGCTGAACCAGGCTCCATACCCGGCATGCCGCTCATCTCCTTCACGCCTTGCATTTCTTCCATGCCCTTCATACCTTCCATGCCGGACATGCTGCCCATCTCACCCGCCCGCCCTGGCGGCGCCGAGACGCCGCCTTCTCCCATGGCCATCTTGGCTTCATAGGCGCCGCGCATTTGCCAGTCGCCCATACCGATCCGGCCCATCATCCCCTGCATGCTCGAGGCTGATGCTAATTTGCTCTCTGCATCCAACAAGAAATTGGCCGAGGTGACGATCCGATCTCCTTCTTTGAGTCCCTCCATCACCTCCACTACATCTTGACTCCGGCGCCCCAACTTGACTGAAGCCGGCTCATAGCGGCCTTGCCCGCGATCCATGAATACGAGTTGGCGAAGCCCCGTGTCCAACACAGCTTCTTTTGGCACCACTAAGGCCCTGACCGCTTTCGTCCGCAAAATCACGTTCCCGTACATGCCCGGCTTCAATTTCAGTTCGGGATTCAGCAATTCGAGACGTACCCTTACAGTGCGGGCTTCGGTATTCAGCGTTGGATAGACATAAGCCACCTTGCCGGGGAACGTTTCTCCCGGATAGGCGGCAAACGTGATCAGGGCCGGTTGACCGACTTTCGTGGCCGCCACTTCTGACTCATAAATATCGACGGAGATCCAGACCATGGAGAGATCCGCGATCTCGTACAACATCGTGCCAGGCTCCACATATTTCCCCGGCAAAGCCTCACGTTTCATCACGATACCGGAGGACGGCGCGTAGACCGTAAGCACCGGGTCGGCCTGGCCTCGACGCTCAAGAGCCTCGATCTGTGAATCGGTCACATCCCAGAGCCGCAAGCGCTCCCGCGCACTCGCCACAAGCGCATCGGCATTGGTTTTCACTTCGTCGAGCGGGCTCGCGGCCAGTTGTTCACGCATTTTCAGAGCGAGGAGATACTCGTCTTGCGTGGCCAAGAGATCCGGCGAGTAGATAGTGAAGAGCGGCTCACCTTTGCGAACCGGTCGACCGATCGAATTGACGAAGACCTTCCGAACCCACCCGGAGATTTTCAGCGTGACTTGCGTGAAACTCCGTTCGTCATAACCGACCGTACCGACCGTACGAATCTCTTCATCCAGCGTTGCGAGAGCAACCGGGGCGCTGCGGACGCCGATCAACTGTCTCGCCACAGCCGGAACCACCACAGCCTCGGATGAAGCGTCCGACATGCCCGGCATTGGTTCCATGTCTCTCATGGATTTCGCGCCTTCCATCGGCATCCCTTCCATGTCGCCCATGCTCGCCATCCCTTCCATACCTTTCATCTCATGGCCCTTCACCCCCTCACTGCTCTTCGTCACCGACATGTCGCTCATCCCTCGATGGGCGGCGAAGAACCCGGCGATGACTCCGACGAACAGACCGGCCGCTGCGACACCGACAACAAGACCTTTTCTACGCAGGTCCTGACTCATGGCTATTCCTCCATTCTTAGCTGCTCCCATTCAGATCGGTTCCGATCACCTGTTCGAGTTCCGCGAGACGACGCTCCCGCTCGACCAGCGCTCGGTAGTACTCCTGTTGATATCCTCGCCAGGCCCGCTGAGTATCGATAAGATCCAGGAACCCTCCCGTTCCCGCACGATATCCCGCTCGCGCTGCTTCAAGGTTCTGTACGGCCTGAGGCAGGATCGTGGTGTGATACAACCTGGCCACCTGCTCGTTCGCCCGGACCTTGGCCAAGAGGTCGTTCACCTGAAAACGAGTCAGGTTTTCCAATGTGTGCTGTTGTGCCTGCGCGGCTGCGACCGACGCCGCGGCTTCTTGCACGCCGGCGTCATACTTCGGTTTGGTCCAGAACGCGAAGGGGATGGTCATCGCCACGTAGGCGCCGAATCCATCGTTGGCCTGAAAGTTTTGGAAACGCTGAAACATCACGTTGAAGTCCGGATAGTACTGACGCTGGGCGAGCGCGCGTGACTGTTCACTCTGTCGGACCGCCAGTTCCGCCGCTTTCAACTCAGGTCTGGCATTCAGCGCAAGACTGTGCAGATCGTCGATGGTGGCGTCGATCGGCATCAGAGACGGCTCCTGAGGAATCCCGAAGGGTGATCGGGGGGCCCGATCAAGAATCGTATTCAACAGCGCTGCAGCGGTCTCTCGACTCTGCTCCAAAACGGGAAGATGCTGGTGCAACACGGACAGCTCGACCTGGGCTTTGAGCACATCGGCCTGCGATCCTTTTCCAGTCCGGAACTTCGCGTTCGTAATCTCGAAGAACTGCCTGAGCAATTCGACCTGTTCATGATGAATTTGGATCGCCTTGTGCGCGAGAAACAGTTCGTAGTAGGCCTGCTTGAGACGGGCGACCAATTCTCGTTCCTTCGCGCGCAGCCCCTGCTCGGTTATCTCGGCCGACCGACTCGCGATTTCGCCTTTCAAGGCCAGCTTGCCCGGGAATGGGAGATTCTGTGAGAGACCGAAGATGCTATTCTGCGTCTGCGTGACATTGAAGGTCTGCGGGAAATTCCATAAGTTGACAGACAGAGTGGGGTCATCCAGCGACCGAGCCTGAGCAATCCGACTCGTGCTGGCCTCCCATTGCTTGCGCGCCGCTACAAGTTCTGGATTTTTGACCAAGGCTTCCTGGATCAAATCCGGCAACGCCAAAGACGATTGTGCAGTCTGATCGGCGGCATGGACGACCCGGCGTCCATCCATCGCGAAGGTCACGCTCAGGACTGTTATCGCTAGCAGCCAAAATTGAATTGAACGAGTCATGGAAGGATCCTCCTCAAAGGCTTTCCTGCCCGCGACTGTCACGGATCTCGGACCGCGCCCTGCTACAGGAGAAGCGGCGGGATGAACCGAGATCCAGCGCCGGGCAGATCACACGATGCTGAAACGGTGTAAGGAAGAACCGGAGAGATCAGATACGAAGCACTGTGCTGGAAAGAGACTGATGCGGAGGAGAACTCGATTCGAGAGAGTGATATGGACTCGAAATTCGTACGAGCCTGCAACTCACGGATAAAAGCGCAGCCGGCGCCTGGGCTGCCGCTGGCCAGTGATGGTCCGTGTGCAACGAAGACGCCTGAGGGGAAGACTCAACGCCGAGAGTTTTGAAGGCATCGCACAACTGCCGGACGGGCTGCTCCACCGGGGTTGAACAGCCGTTTGCCATCGAGACATCATCGGTCCCCGACAGCGGCAGGAGACAAGCGTATGCATTGAAACTGAACGCCAGCAAGAGCACCACGATGGTCACGGCGAGAAACGAGCCAGATTGATACGAACTTACTCGCATGGGGTAAGTCTATCCTTCAATCAACTTAACCGTCAACGGTATTTCTCATCCGTCAGTACTCGGTGGACGTTGTTCCGGAACAACCTCATGAGCCGTTACAGAGCTACCTTCCGCAACCGGAGCGCGTTCGCAATCACCGACACGGAACTGAACGTCATCGCAGCGCTGGCGATCATGGGGCTCAAGAGAACCCCGACGAACGGATAGAGGATGCCGGCTGCGACAGGCACACCCAGTGCATTGTAAATGAAGGCAAAGAACAGATTCTGCCGAATATTTTGCATCGTCGCACGGCTCAACCGGCGCGCTCGCGCAATAGCTCGGAGATCGCCCTTGACCAACGTGACGCCGGCGCTTTCCATCGCCACATCGGTTCCTGTTCCCATCGCAATCCCCACGTGCGCCTGTGCCAAAGCCGGTGCGTCGTTGATTCCGTCTCCCGCCATGGCCACCACGTGCCCTTCGGCCTGAAGCCGCTTGATGACCGCCGCCTTTTGCTCGGGCAAGACCTCAGCCTGGACTTCATCGATCTGGAGCCGGCGGGCCACAGACTCAGCCGTCGTCCGGTTATCGCCGGTCAGCATCACGAGCCGTAGTCCTTCACGATGCAACAAGTCGATGGCCTCCGGAGTGGTGGACTTGACCGGATCAGCCACGCCCAACAACCCTGCTGGCTTGCCGTCGATCGCCGCGAACATGACGGTTTGGCCCTCCTGCCTCAGAGGCTCGGCCTGGGCCACCAGCGGTTTCGTCTCGATACCCAACTCGTTAAGAAGCAACACAGTACCGACGGCCACTGAACGACCTTCGATCATGCCGGTGACGCCCTTCCCCGTGAGAGAACGAAAGTCCTCTACCTTCGATGAAGGAATTCCCTTGTTCCTGGCGCCGGATATGATGGCCGACGCCAACGGATGCTCGCTGGACTGCTCCAGTCCGGCTGCGAGCTGTAATAGCTCGGTCTCCGTGACATGCGGCAGCGGCGCCACCGTCATCAGACGAGGCTTGCCTTCCGTTAATGTCCCTGTCTTATCGACCACCAGAACATCGACCTTGGCCAAGGTCTCCAGCGCCTCCGCATTACGGATCAACACTCCCGCTGTCGCCCCTCGGCCGGTCCCGACCATGATCGACATCGGCGTCGCAAGCCCTAGCGCGCAGGGGCAGGCGATGATCAATACGGCAACGGCGTTGAGCAAGGCGTAGGCCATACGCGGCTCGGGTCCGTACAGCGCCCAGATCACAAAAGTAACGGCGGCGACCAGAATCACAATCGGCACGAAATAGGCCGCAACAACATCAGCCAACCGCTGAATCGGCGCACGGGTGCGTTGTGCCTCACTCACCATGCGCACGATTTGCGCCAGGAGCGTCTCACGACCGATCCGCTCTGCCCGCATCACGAAACTGCCTGTCCCATTGACCGTTGCTCCCACCACTTTGTGACCTGGCTGCTTCTCCACGGGAATCGACTCGCCGGTGACCATCGATTCGTCGACAGCGCTCGCGCCCTCCAGGATCACGCCATCCACAGGAATCTTTTCGCCAGGTCTGACACGCAATTGGGCGCCGACTTGCACCTGTTCCAACGGGATATCTTCTTCGCGAGCATCACCGCGAATGATACGGGCCGTTTTTGGCGCGAGTCCCAACAGAGCCTTGAGGGCACTGCTGGTTCGGCTACGGGCCCGCAGCTCCAGCACCTGTCCTAATAAGACCAGCGCAATAATGGCCACCGCCGGTTCGAAGTAGACGGCAAGCTCGCCCCCGTGGATACGGAACGAGTCGGGGAACATTCCGGGAACGAGCGTAGCGGCGACACTGTAGAGATAGGCCGCGCCGGTGCCGAGGCCGATGAGGGTAAACATGTTGAGATGACGATTGGCGACCGAAGCCCAGGCCCGCTCGAACAGCGGCCAGCCGGTCCAGAGTACCACCGGCGTCGCGAGCACAAACTGGAACCAAATCAATACTCTTCCTGAAAAGAGCTGTTGTAAAGGCTGTCCCGGCATCATCTCTGAAATCATCAGCGCCAGGCTAGGTGAACCGAGGACCACGCTCTGCCAGAACCGCCTGGTCATATCCACCAGTTCGGGATTCACTTCCTCCGCCGTCACCGTGCGGGGTTCTAACGCCATCCCGCAAATCGGACAATTTCCAGGCTCGGCTTGTACGATCTCCGGATGCATAGGGCAGGTATATTCCGTGCGCGTACTCACAGCCGTTACATCAGCCGGCTCCAATGCCATACCACACACATGGCACGCTCCCGGTTTGGTCTCGAGCACCTCGGGGTCCATCGGGCAGACATACTTCGTGGTCCCGCTTGCCGGTACGGACATCGGTTTCGGAGTTCGTTGTTTCAGCGGGGTAAGATAATATTCGGGGTCGGCTCGGAACTTCTCGAGACACCTGGCGGCACAGAAATAGTATTTCTTGCCGCGGTACTCGTACGAACCGGCCGCCGTGGCAGGCTGTACCGTCATCCCGCACACAGGGTCGATCTCACCCTGTCTGACCGGCTGCATCATCGGCAGCGGTTTCAGCGGAGCGGGCATCGTGATCAGATTCAGCGGCTTCTTGCTCAGCGCATGGTCGGGGTTAGCGCGAAATCGTTCCAGACAGGACGTCCCACAGAAATAGTACGTCGTACCCTTGTGGTCGTATTGGCCCGCCGCCTTGGCAGGATCGACCGTCATGCCGCAGATAGGGTCGATCTCGGGCTTATCATGAACGTGCGAATGACCATGGGCCTGTTGAATATTCTCGTTCATGCGGTCATGTCCTGTATGTGGTCTCCCACAACATCCGCTCGATGATTCGTTGATCATGTGTGAGGCTCCTTTCATTCTATCCGGTACGGGTATGTCTTGTCGCGTTCGGAATTACAGACGGAACAGGTCGTCAAATATTACAGAGGACCCAACTGCTTCTCGCCTATGGCATAGATGACGTTCGTTTCGATTCGAACTACTCCGCCGGCAGAAAGTCTGTCGAGCAGCTCTTGCTTCACCTCTCGAGCCGGCTCGGCGCCCATCTGATCGATCGTCCAGCGCAACCCGCTCCCCAACGCGATCGTCCAGAAATCCTCAGGGGTGCGCAGGGCCTGGTAACCGTCCTCAGCCTCGACCGCGACATTCTGGGCTCCCCCATCGCGGAGCAGTCTGCAAACCGCGTCGGTCGTCGTGATGCGGTCCCAGGGATTAAAGGCGGCATGCAGATCCGGGCGCCTCCGGCGCACAATCTCCAACCAAAGTTCGTACGCCGGGGACCAAAATCGCGCGCCCCATGTGGTGATCGCCAGCTGCCCGCCGGGCCGTACCATGCGCCATAGCTCCGCGACCTGGGCTTCCATGTCCTGGACAAAGAAGATCCCAAACACACAGACGACTGAGTCAAAATGACGATCGGGAAACCCTAAACCTGTCATGTCCCCGCGGCGGAACTCCAGTGACTGGAGCCCGGCGGTCTGAGCTTTGGCCTGTCCGAGTTTAAGCAACTCGCCTGCGAGATCGATCGCGATCACCTTGCCCTCTGGACCGACAACTTGCGCAGCAGGCAAGGCGGAAGCGCCGGCGCCACAGCACACATCGAGAACCTGTGCTCCGCGGCGCAGCCCCATTCGCTCGATGGTTCGTGGACCATACCGCTCCCAGAACGCCAAGGGCTCTGCGTCAAAGGATTCTGCGGCGGCATTGTAAGCCTTCTCGGCCTTGAGCTTGACGGATGCTAATGAGTCACTCATAAGACCTCCTGCATAGGATATTTAGGTAATTCAAACGCTATTTGACCTTCACCCCCTAAAGACGGACGGGGGCGCTCGATATTACACAGCACCGGTCGGCACGATGAAAACGTTCAGAAAAGAGGCAGAGACAGGAGAGGACAGCTAGCCACAGGTACAGTTCAAGCAACCATGCTTGCTGCAAATGCCGCAAGCTTTTTCCAGAGAAACCCGCAAAGACTGACGGGCTCTGTGCAAACGAACCGTGAGATTGTTCCGCGAGATCTTCAACTCTTTCGCAACCTGTACCGGTGATTCCCCATCAAGATCAATACGTTTGATGAGTTCCGCATAGTTCCCATGGAGGTTTGGAAGGAGACCGTGAAGGCAGGTGCAGGCGGTAGCCTGTAATTCGTCAAGTGGAGGTTCCTGATGATTGCCGGAGATGGTCAATTCCCGCAGTACGGCCTCATTCCGACGAGCCTCGGCCCCATGAGAACGATAATAATCGGCCACCGTATGGCGGAGGATTCGATAAAACCAGGCGAGCGCACTGTGCTCATTATTCAACGAATGGGAGCGCTCGACCGCTCTTGCAAGACTTTGTTGCAGGATATCGTCCACGACAACGTCATCGCCGACTCGACGGCGAATAAACTGCCTGAAGGCGGACTCGTTCTCCAAAAGTCGTTGCATGACCCCATTCGTGCTTCGCTCCTGCATCCTCACTCCTCACCCATCACTTCTTCGCGTCGGCATCGAGGATGCTCCGGATGATGGTGACGACGTTCTCCGGCGTCATGTTGGCGCCATCGACCTTGATGTTCCCGTCCAACAAAAGCGATGGAGTGGACGACACCTTAATGCGCTCTCCCAAGCGACGCCCATCTTCGAACAGTTTGGCCGGCTTTCCACTCTCCAGCCCGGCCTCGAACGCCGTGACGTCCAGGCCCGCTTCTTTGATCAACAATGAACGGATGGAACGATCGAACACACCGTCAACCTTGTCCTTGTGAATCGTACGGAACAAGATCGTCCTCATTTGATCGCCCTTGCCCATCAGCTTCGCTTGCTCATACATATCGAACACGGTCGGCAGTTTTCCTCGGATGACGGGGAACCCGACCATCGTGATATCCACCTTGGTCCCGAACTCTTTCAGAAGGAGTGGTACCCCGGTTTCCTCAAACTGATGGCAATGGGGACAGTAGAAGTCCGCGAACTCGATGACTTTCACCTTCCCCGGCTGATGAGTTGACGGCTCATCTTTGAGTATTTCGAACTTTCCCTTCAGCTCCGGCTTGGCCGCCTGCGTATTCACCGGCGCGTTGAGCAGCCCGATCGTTCCCATCACCACAAGAGCCACTTTCCACATCGACGTCATTGGACCATTCATTTCGTACTCCTTCCACAGGTAAATAGCCGATGCCATTATAGCGGATAGAGAGCGACCTTTCTCCTTTGATATAATGGAGGGATGCCCCTATTCTCCTATGCAGGCCTCGTCTCTACATTCCTCATCCTCACAGGCTGCGCCTTGACCGGTGATCAGGCCGAGACACTGCCTTCCGGCGCGCCTGCCATCACCTATGAGCAGGTCAAAGCCGCTCCCGAATCGTACAACGGACAACCGGTCACATTCGGCGGGAAAGTGCTGGGAGCGCGCCGGCTCAAAGAGGGAACCAGAATCGAGATACTCCAATTGCCGTTGACCGGCTCCCTTCGGCCGATAGTGGACCTCGGCAAGTCTCAAGGCCGGTTCGTGGCTCTACAGAAGGAATTTCTCGACCCTGCGACGGTTCCCCCCGGCACATTTGTGACCGTGACCGGAGAGATGGCCGGTTCCGTCACCTTGCCGCTCGATGAAACGGAGTACACCTACCCGTTCGTGCGCATCAACAATCTGCGCGTGTGGACCGAGGACGAAGAGGACTCACCTCGCATTCGTCGACCCATCGGCCCCTATTGGAGTCCTTATTGGTCGCCGTACTGGCACTCTTGGCCCTCCTATTGATGAGGACATACCGGCGATCAACGCTTCTCGTAACTTCTTTTCATCCCCCTCCTTTCCGCATACAGGTTCAAAACGTGGGCGACGAGTCCCTCGGTAAGACGGCCCCAGGAGGTATTAGACTTGGTACGCGAGATTGTATACAATCCGTAGGGTCGGCGCCGCTGAGGATAAAACTGATTTCTCTGCTCACACATGATATGGGGCGTCCACCTTGAGCTATTTCTGAAGCTCGGAATCCCGAAAGAACATGATGATTCGAAATGACCGAGCCGTGAAAGGAAAAGCATCCAACCTTAGCTCATCGATTGTCGCCACACTGAAGGAACAGATCATTCATTGGCAGTACCCACCTGAACATCGTCTGACCGAAGCTGAGCTGTGCGAGAAATTCAACGTGAGTCGAAGTCCAGTGCGGGAAGCCCTCCGTGTACTGGCGTCCGATGGGTTCGTGAAAAAATTGCCCAATCGGGCCTATGTCGTCAGACAATACAACCTCGGTGAGATCGAGGAGCTCTACGACCTTCGCTTGGCGTTGGAGCTCTACACCGTCGAACGTTTAGCGACAAAGAATCCTCTCCACCGGGACGATAAGGAGGCCATCGGTAAACTCAAGGACACATGGATCGGGCTGTTGAATGGACCTGCCAAGAAGGCCGATGAACTCGCCAAACTCGACACCTTGTTTCATGAGACACTCGCCCATGCCTTAGGAAACAAACCGTTATTGCAGCACCTCTGCACCATCAATGAGCGATTGATGCTTTTTCGAATGATCGATTTCGACAAGTCGGATCGAGTGGAAAGCACCTGCCGTCAGCATCTCAAAATCCTGAAGTGTATAACAGTCGGCGATACTTCGGGCGCGCGGGCTGCAATGCAACGAAATATTGAAGAAGGAAAGAACAACGTTCATACGGCGATTAAAGACGCGCTGGCCAAAGCGTACTCATTGAGAACTTAGGAACGTTTTCTCATCTCACCGGGCGATGGAGTGCCCATCATGCATTTCCAGGCCCTTTCAGTCGGCATCCAGGTGCCGACCCATCATTTCAACGGAACCGTGCATAGTGTGTTCCGCCAGGCCTGTAATGTGAGACTTGAGTCTCACGCGCTGCTGACCCTTCTACCCTTCGAGAAAAATAATGTCCCACACGGTATTCGCTTGAATATCTCATCTCAGTCTGCCTTCCGGGATCTCATCCGAGTCGGACAGCCGGTCGCGTGTCGGGGAGGGATACTCCGCATCAACGGACCATAGGCTGAACCGCATGACCATAAATGAAGCAAAGAAACATTATGAGGACAATACACATTTCATCCCTAGGGAGGACATATGTCCGAATCACGCAAATTGACGAGACGCCAAGTGCTGAAGGGAGCCGCCGCTGCCGGTGCGCTGGGCATATTGGGTAATTTGGAGTGGATCGGCCAAGTCTGGGGCGCATCGGACAAGGTGAAGATGGGGTTCATCTTTGTGGGTCCACGAGACGACTATGGGTACAATCAGGCACATTTTGAGGGGAAAGCGGCGGTCGCCAAGCTTGATTGGGTAAAAGCCTTCGACGAAGAAAAGGTCCCGGAAACCATCGAGGTCCAAAAAACCATGGAGAGCATGGTCAAACTGGACGGAGCGCAGGTGTTGTTTCCCACATCCTTCGGCTATTTCGATCCGCATATTCTCAAGGTCGCACCCCAGCATCCCAACATCCTCTTTTTGCATTGCGGCGGGCTCTATCAGGACGGCAAGCACCCCAAGAACGTGGGCAGTTATTTCGGCTATATCGACGAATCCCAGTATGTGGCGGGCATTGTCGCCGGAGGGATGAGCAAGAGCGGGAAACTGGGATTTGTGGCGGCAAAGCCTATTCCACAGGTCTTGCGCAATGTCAACAACTACACCCTCGGCGCCCGCAGCATCAAGCCAAACACGACGGTCAATGTGATTTTTACCGGCGACTGGTCCATGCCGGTCCGTGAAGCGGAAGCCACGAACAGCTTGGTCGACCAAGGCATCGATGTCATTACCTGCCACGTCGACAGCCCCAAGGTCGTCGTCACGACCGCTGAAAAACGAGGCGTCTATTGCACCGGTTATCACTGCAACCAATCGAAGCTCGCCCCTAAGGGGTACCTCACGGGAGCAGAATGGAATTGGGCCAAGGTCTACATGAACTATGCCGACATGATTCGAAAAGGGCAGGCTGTTCCTCATCTTGTGCGCGGCGGGCTGAAGGAAGGAATCGTCAAGGTATCGGATTATAACCGAGTGGTGACGGAAGCCGTTCGCAAACAAGCCGACACAGCCAAAGACAAATTCATGAGCGGAGGAATGGTCGTGTATAAGGGCCCGATCAAGGACAACACCGGTCGCATCGTCATTGCCGCCGGCAAGGAACATGTCCAGACTGATATCTGGCTGGAAAGCATGGATTGGCTGGTAGAGGGCGTCATCGGCTCAACCAAGTCATGAGCATAGCTGTGCCACAAACCATGAACAAAGCGCTGGAGCCGTTCCTTATCATCGTCGGATCGCTGATGGTCTCGATGGTGTTGTTCGGAGTCTTTGTGGCTTTGGCCGGAGCCGATCCCTTCGAGGTCTATCAGACGATGTATCGTGCCGCCTTCGGCACCACATTTTCCTGGCAGAATACGCTGATCCGCGCTGCGCCGCTGATGTTAACCGCGCTCTGCACCGCCCTGCCGGGACATCTCGGCCTGATCATCATCGGTGGAGAAGGGGCCGTCGTGATGGGCGGCCTTTTCGCAGCCATTGCGGCTCTCGCCATCCAAACGGCTCCTCCCATGGTCGTTCTGGTCACCATGGCGCTTGTCGGTATGGCGGCAGGCGGTCTGTGGCTCACCATAGGGGGCGCGCTTCGGCACTATCGCGCCGTCAATGAAACCATCAGCAGTTTGTTACTGAACTATATCGCGATCGCGCTGTTGAACCACCTCGTCACCAGCACCTTTCGCGATCCGGAAAGTCTCAACCATCCCTCGACGCATCATATCGGAGAGGCCAATATGATCGGCGCCATTCCTGGAACAGACCTCCATTGGGGATTGGTCTTCGGCATCGTGGCTTGTGTCATCGCATGGTTTCTTATGCATCACACGGTGTTCGGCTTTGCATCCCAGATCGCCGGGGGCAACGTCCGCGCGGCTCAAATCGCAGGCTTGCCGGTCGGGCGGCTGATCTTGATCATCTGTTTGGTGGCAGGAGCAGCAGGGGGGCTGGCTGGTATGGTGGAGGTGGCGGCCATCCATGGCCGGGCCAATGACACTCTCAATGCCAATTATGGCTATGCCGGCATTCTCGTGGCCTTTGTGGCCCGCAATAATCCTCTGGCCATCATTCCTGTTGCCGTCTTGTTGGGAGGCATCCGCGCGAGCAGCGGACTGTTGCAGCGATCTCATGAGTTGCCCGACGCTACAGTACTGGTCATGCAAGGGATCATTTTCTTGGTCATCTTATTCAGCGAGACTCTCTACGGGCGTTTTTCAAGACTCCAGAAACAGGAGGTGTCGTAATGGAAGCTGGGTGGTGGGGAGTCCTCATCGCCGTTCTGGGAGGAGCAATTCGGATCGGTACGCCCTTCCTGTTTGTCTCGCTGGGTGAATGCCTGACCGAAAAGAGCGGTCGTATCAACTTGGGACTGGAAGGCACATTGGTCATGGGCGCGATGACAGGCTATGCCGTCTCGCTGCACAGCGGATCTCCTTGGTTGGGAGTGTTGTGCGCCGGGCTGGCCGGCATGATGCTCGGCGCCCTGCATAGTTGGCTCTGCAGCTTCCAACGAGTCAACGATATCGCGGTCGGGATCGCCATGATGCTGTTCGGCACGGGACTGGCCTTCTTTTTAGGGAAACCCTACATCCAGCCATCCGCACCTCAACTGCCGTCCATCGATCTCGGCGGATGGAGTGATATTCCGCAACTCAAGGCGGCCTTGCAGATCAACGCCTTGTTTCTCGTCGGAATCGCCATGGCAATCGCACTTGGATGGATGCTGAACAATACGGCCTGGGGACTCAAAGTGCGAGTCGTTGGGGAAAATGCGGATGCAGCGCGGGCTCTGGGATTGCCGGTCGATCGCATACGGATCCTCAGCACAGCTCAAGGAGGATTCTTGGCTGGAATCGGCGGGTCCTATCTCTCGCTCTATTACCCGTTCAACTGGAGCGAAGGTCTATCGAGCGGCCAGGGATTGATGGCGGTGGCGCTGGTGATCTTTGCCCGTTGGCAGCCCTTGTGGTGTCTCTGGGTATCGCTGTTATGGGGTGGTGCGGCGGCCTTGGGGCCGTCCTTGCAATCCGTAGGGATCACAGGCGGATATTACATCTTCAACGCGATCCCCTACATCATGACCTTGGCGGTGATGATCATCACCTGTTCTCCCAGACGCACGCTTGTAGGAGTGCCCCATGAACTCACAGTGACTCGTTAGTCAATAACGTGATGACCCGAACTAACCCCAACCCGGAAATCCATGAGAGGTGAGCCATGAGTCGATATGTTGCATCCGACCCCTACCCCTATCCCTATAACGGCGATCTCCGTCCGGACAATACGGTCTTTCTGATCATCGATATGCAGACCGACTTTTGCGGCAAGGGCGGCTATGTCGACAAGATGGGCTATGACATTTCTCTCACCCGTGCCCCGATCGTGCATCTCCTCAAAGTGCTGTCGAAAGCCAGAACCATTGGAATGCACGTCTTCCACACCAGAGAGGGCCATAGGCCGGACTTGGCGGATCTACCGGACAATAAGCGGTGGCGGAGCCGGAGAATCGGAGCCGGCATCGGAGATCCCGGCCCTTGTGGAAAAATCCTGGTTCGAGGAGAACCGGGATGGGAGATCATTCCTGAACTTACTCCGAAGCCGGGCGAGCCGGTCATCGATAAACCAGGGAAAGGCTCGTTCTGGGCGACCGATTTAGAGATGTTGTTGCGGCTTCGCGGTATCGACAATGTAATTCTTGGCGGAATCACCACCGATGTCTGTGTCCATACCACCATGCGCGAAGCTAATGATCGAGGCTTCGAATGTCTCTTACTGGAGGATTGTTGCGGCGCAACTGACGTTGGAAATCATCAGGCTGCGATCAAGATGGTCACAATGCAGGGCGGGGTGTTCGGCGCCGTGGCAAAATCGGATGCCCTGTTGGAGGCGCTTTCATGACGGATGGAGCTCCTCCGGACCTGCAAGCGTTGGGAATTACCAAACGCTTCGGACCGCTCACAGCCTTGAAAGAGGTGAATTTTCGACTGCGGTCGAGCCGGTTCCATGCGCTGCTCGGCGAAAACGGCGCCGGCAAGAGCACCCTGGTCAAATGCATCATGGGGTATTACCACTCCGATGCGGGAACCATCCTATTGGATCAGCAACCGGTCACGATTCGCAACCCGCGCGACGCACAGACCTTCGGCATCGGCATGGTGTATCAGCAGTTCACCCTCATCCCCAACATGACGATCCTCGAGAACCTGGTCATTTCAAAGGCCAAGCTGAATTCCATCATTAATTGGCAGGAAGAAGAATTTCAACTGACGGAGTTCATGGAGAAGATGCCGTTCAAGGTACCGCTCTCCGCTCGCGTCAGTTCGCTCGCTGCAGGCGAAAAGCAAAAGGTCGAAATCCTCAAACAACTCGCGCTGCAGAACCGAATCCTTATTCTGGACGAACCCACCTCCGTCCTGACGCCACAAGAAGCGGATGAAGTCTTGGGCCATCTCCGGGCCATGACTTTGGCCCGGCAATTGAGCGTCCTGATCATTACCCACAAGCTTCGAGAAGTGGCAGCATTTGCGGACGAGGTCACGGTCCTGCGCAAGGGACAATGCGTGGGTTCCGGACAAGTTTCCGAGCTGAAGATTTCACAGATGGCCGAGATGATGGTGGGATCGGAAGTGACGGTGAAACCGAAGCATCGGACTGTCCTGTCAAAGAAAGTTCCAAAGCTGGTCCTGCAAGATATCCGCGTCAAGGATGATATCGGTGTGGAGGTCGTGCGGGGGCTGCATCTCACGATCCATGAAGGCGAGATCGTCGGAGTAGCCGGGGTATCGGGCAACGGCCAGCGAGAACTGATTGAAGTCCTGGCGGGGCAGCGCCGGGCCGTTGCCGGCACGATCCGCGTGCAGGGTCAGCCTTTTCAGCCGACTCGCGAGAAAATCATGCAGCACAAGATGTGTTGTCTGCCCGAAGAACCGCTTCAGAACACGTGCGTGGGACGCATGACGGTCTCGGAGAACCTGGCGTTTCGTAATTTCGATGTCGAACCGCACGCGGTAGGCGGCTGGCTCATCAGTCGTCCTGCACTGCGCCGCAGCGCGTTCGAGCTGATTGAACGCTATAACATCAAGCCGCCCTATCCCGACATTCCCATTCAATCGCTCTCGGGAGGCAACGTGCAGCGCGCGGTCTTGGCGCGTGAGCTGTCGGCGGAGGTCGAGATTCTGATCATCGCCAACCCCTGTTTCGGGCTGGACTTTCTGGCCACGGAGGAAATTCGGCTGCAGATTGTCGCCGCACGCAATCGCGGAACGGCAGTGCTTTTGATCAGCGAAGATCTCGACGAGATCCTGGAACTGTCCGACCGCACGGTGGTCATGTTCAACGGTCAACTCGTCTATGAAACCGCCTCGTCCGGCGCCGACCTGGCGATCATTGGGCGGCACATGACAGGGGATACGACATGAATGCCGTCATCGCCTCTCCCTATCCTTATCCATTGCCGGCGAAAGACTCAGGCAATCACGTGGCGTTGGTGATCATCGACATGCAGCGCGACTTCGTCGAGCCTGGCGGATTCGGCGCGGCGCTTGGGAACAAGGTCGAGCATCTGCAGAACATCGTGCCGACCGTCGCGAGGCTCCTCAAGACATTCCGCGAATTACGGTTGCCGGTGATTTACACGAGGGAGGGCCATCGTCCCGATCTCTCGGATTGCCCGCCGGCCAAGAGACGCCGCGGAGATTCCACGCTCCGCATCGGCGATCCCGGTCCGATGGGGCGCATTCTGGTCTCGGGAGAGCCTGGAAATGATATCGTCCCGGAGCTGCGCCCCGAGGCCGGCGAACTCGTCATCGACAAGCCGGGCAAGGGAGCATTCTACGCCACCAATTTACAGGAACACCTAAAGACACTCGGTGTCACCCATCTGATATTCACAGGCGTGACCACCGAAGTCTGTGTCCAAACCAGCATGAGAGAAGCGAACGATCGGGGCTTTGAATGTCTCCTGGTCGAGGATGGGACCGAAAGTTATTTTCCCGGGTTTAAACAGGCGACGGCCCGCATGATCCAATCTCAGGGAGGCATCGTCGGCTGGGTCACGACGGCCGATCGTCTCATTGCATCACTTCGGCGGGCCTACGCAGGGAATGCCCATGAACCAGAGTGACGTGCTGCTCGCGGTCAACGGTACGCTGATGCGGGGACTCGGGCTCAACCCCAACATGGTGGCAGCCAAGGCGACGTTCGTCCGTGAGACGATGACCGAAGCCACGTATCGCCTCTGGACGATCAACGATGAGCACCCTGCGATGCTGCGTGTCACCGATGGAACGGGCGTCAAGGTGGCGGTCGAAATCTGGTCAGTGCCCGCCGAAGGATTGGTGGGAATCCTGTTGAATGAGCCCCCGGGTCTGTGCATCGGAAAGGTCCGTCTGGAAGACGGAACCGTCGTCCTCGGTGTCTTGGGCGAGCCGGCGCTTGTTGAAACGCACCGAGAGATCACGTGGTACGGAGGCTGGCGCAGTTATCTGGCTCGACAGTCACCGTAGGTCCCGAGAGGCGCGTTTACTCCAGCCGTCTGGGTTTCGGCACAGATGGCCGTCGGCGATGAATGCGTGCAATTGAAACCCATGCTCTACCTTCATTCTGATTGCGCTTGCTGCGCGCTGCTCGTCGCCGCCGTTGCGACCAGCCAAGTGGAGAGGTAGAATAAATACAGGAACCATGTGGATGCCGCTTCGATTTATAGCGCTCATATGCCTCTCCATGATGGTAGCCTGCGCCTCAGCCCACCATCAGCCACAGCCGATTCTTGAACGCCTTGATCGTCCACTCGCGGTCGGAGATCCTACCGCCTCACGCGACCTCGGCGCCTGCCGCACCGAGATCCGTGAATCGGCGCCGGTGAGTATCCAGCCTCGCTGGCTACCGCCGCTGGCGATCACGGACAGCGGTGTCGTGCTCGGGACAGTCGACCAGCCTCATCAGGCTTGGCCTACAGAGGAAGCCTATCGCCAGCCGCTGAAGCAATGCCTGGTCGCGCGCGGCTACGAAATCCGCGGCTGGCAGTAACCACATCGTACAACCTCTGACCTCACCAGGACGAAAACAGGCGAGACGAAGGAGGAGGCAGGGACCCTTCGTCCCGCGCTGGTCCGAGCGGGAGGGCAACCTGCTCGGACAAGACAAAATATCCGTGTCTAAACTAATTGCTCGCCTGGTTACCCGCCGTGGCGGCGCCAGGCTGGTACACCAACAATGCTCCAGGACTTATCCCGATCGTCACATTCTCTTTGATCGCATTATCTGCTGCATTGATGATGGACACCGAACCAGGAGCACCATTATTTGACACAACAACGTACTTGGCTTCACCGGCTCCCTGTGCCAATACATCCATGCTATGCCGTCCTGTTTGCAGCAGGGGGATTTCACCGTTCGGCAAAAGGGTCAGCGCAGGAGGCGCTGCGCTGAGAGTCGACGCATCAAACGCGAAGAGACGATCCTTCTTGGTCACGGTCGCCTCGGTCGAATTCCCGAGCAAGAAGTAGAGCCGCTTTCCATCAGGAGAGAACTTGAATGACGCCCCCCCTGTGAGAAATGATCCGTTCGATGCTCCATCCAGTTCTGGAATGTTCAAGTTTGCTATGGTTGGCGTCGCAGCACTGAGATCGATGATTCCAAGCTTAATCGCCTGCGGCTGCGGAGCCGTTGTCTCACCACGCAGCAGAAGATATCTCCCGTCCGGTGAAATTCCGTACCCCGTATAGGGCGTCCCAGTGAGGTCGAAGGTATTGGTAATCGCCAATGTCGTCGGGTCGATCTCAGCAATTTCACCATACCCTTCTTGGATACTGTAGATTTTCTTCGTCAGCTTCGACCATCGGATGCCGTGTGGGCCGGCATTGTTCGGGGTAAAGGCAACCGTCCCGGTCGGATTTTCCGGATTACACGCAGCCGGTGTCGGCAACGTTGTTTCTTTGCTCGCATTACACAAATCGATGCGGTGGATCATCTTGAGATAATCCGCCGAAGATTCCTCATCATCGATCACGGCGATTTCACCGCCGACTTCGCTCGACACGAACGCGCGCTTCGGCACTCCATCACCCGAGAAGGCTGTGACGTGGTGGCCGTCGGCCAATATACAGATCGTCCGCAACACCGTGGGAGGGGTTGCCCCCGGCCCGAGATGGGAGTTGTGCATGACGGTCACCGATCCTCCACCCCGAGCCGCACAGTTCACCACATCGTCACCGGGCGTCGTAGTTCCTGGGGCATTGTCGCCATCGTTCATAACCCAGATGACTTCTCCGTCGTTCGCGTCTCGATAAATATGAACCGGCCTCGTTCCGGCCGGCAGATTCACCTCGTGGACAGGAGTGGCTGCGGTCAAAGGATCGATTGTCGCAACTTTGTTGGCAGCTGTCAGATTGACGAAGACCCATTCGCCGCTGGAGAACTGCATATCGCTCAATGCAACGTTCTCGAATTTTGCCGCGTCGATCGTGTTGACTACCGTGTTGACGGAATCCCCCTTCAACGCGACCGTGCTCAGCGTCTTGTCGCCCGTATTATTCACGAATGCCAGCGGGCCGCTGAAACCGGCGCTGCCACCCGGCGCCGGCGGTGCGGCAGTGGGGGTGGACTCGCCTGAGTTACAGGCAGCGAGGCCGATCAGCGCGAGTCCTAACGCGCCCGTTGTGACACAAGATACATAGCGTCGTCTCTTCATAGCGTCCATGGACCGTTCCTTCCTCGTGAGTTGTCGTCTTCCACATATTGACCGGAGCCCAGCCGGCTCCTTGAGTGCGCAAGTTCTATGCGATCTGAAGAATAATTTGTGGTGGACCGCGAGGCGGAAATTCACCGTCAATGACAGCATCCTGAAGCGGGATGACACGGAGGCTCCAGACACGGCTCAGGCGAATATCGGTGGAGATTTCGTCTCGTCCACCGCCGCCCTGAATATCGAGACCGCCACAGTGCCACGTACAGTGATTGTGACTGTGTTGACTGTTTTGCGTCTGTCCTTTCGGGCAGTGTGTCCCCGTCCATTGTGCCGTCAGATTTCCTTGTGCGACTGACAGAGATCCGGTCAGCCAGAGCACCGTGCAGCAGACGGTCAGTGCCCGAGAAACTTGTTGTCGATTCTTCGTCAACATGGCCGATGCGATACCGCCATCTGCCGTCACTCTATGAGGACCCGCCGAACAGTTGGAACGACTTGGTCACTCCAAAGATGTAACTGATCTGTTGCTCCAGATTGCCGTTGAAGTCGCGATGAATGGGGATCTGCGCGATGAAATAGGCCGACGCGAAGTTAAAGAGATTGAGCATGATGCCGGGCGAATAGGCCAGATAGGTCGAGCCCGTGGTCGGCACCGATCGAAATTTGACCGTCGGATCGAGCAAAATCGAGGAACCGGTCGCCGGGTTGAACTGAAAGAGCGCGGCATCCATCGCATCGTTTTGCGTCCATCGGAAATTGAACTGCTGCGTCAGCCTCAACCAGGGAGTCTGCTCAAGTGGAACGACATTGACTCCAAGACCTACATTCGCCTCGTCGCCAAACTGATACCCGTCGCTGTTCTTAAACGTGTGTCGGTAACTCGCCAGCGCAAACTGATTCACCCGATGGGGAATCAATTCATACGTCTGATAGACCATCGGAACCACGCCGAAGTTTCCCCGTCCGATTTGAAGCGTCGATTCGGCCAAGGTGCTTCCCTGCGCAAACCGGCCATAGCTGCCCGTCGGAAAATCCACACCCACTCCCAACACCACCATGCTGCGTAGGGTGGGGAGCACGTTGTACTTCAGCGTCGCCCGAATATCGCCCAGTCCTCTCTCGTTATAGGGCACCGGCGTGAGACCTCCTATTTGCGCATTTGCCTCCACATGCTTGTATGGGATCGTCACTTCTATGCCCAAGCGTTCGGTCAGACCGTAATTCAGATCCAGGGTCGCAGTACGCGTCGTGGTCTCGATGCTGTTCACATTCAAATTGGCCAATGTGAGTGTCTTGGCGCCTTGATTGGCAAAGGGGATACGTCCACCTTCCCCCGGAGGCGCCTCCATCGGCGTGTAGTTGTAGATGACGTTGACAGTGAGGAGGCCTCTCATGGGCACTTGTTGCTGCGAGCCGATCACGACGAAGCAACTCACCGAGCCGCAAGAAGCGTGGGCAGTGGATGGCCAAAGTGTCCAGACCCACATTCCGACTGCGCCACCAAGAGCAAGGACAAAGGACAAGAGCTTGCACATCATAGTTGCGTGATCTTTCTGTTAGTGCCGGCATAGACGGAGACCAAACGGTGACCTTCATCGCAGGACACGATTACTAACGGAGCACATATGGGCTAGACACGAGAAGCCGGAGGACCACCGGCCCGGACAACACACAACACGTTTTGCTGTTCAATGAATGCGACGAGGCTGAATAAGCAGGAGCGCGAGTGCGAACCTATCGGCTATCGCTTATCCGAGCCTGATGAAGGGGACCGACGGAGGCGCACGAGCCTGAAGGGTGGAAGACAGGGGCAAAAGACAAAGTCGATGAGAGTCGAAATCGGCAGGCCCGACCGCCAGCCCTGCGGCAGCCGGCGGAGGCTCGCTCGCTTCAGCGGCATCGGTTGTCGCCTGGCAAGCCCATGCACAGAGTAAGTTATGATCGGATGATCGTTCCTCACTATGATGATGCTGATGATTCTGAGATGGGTCCGCATGATCCAGAGCGCAACCGGCAGCCATCACGAGCAGCGCGCTGTAGATCAGCGTCACAAGCTCGACGAGCCACACCTTGCGACAGCAAACATGAGAACGCATCATGAAGACCATCATGGCAGCCGTCTCTATACGGCACACCCGACGGCTTGTCTACTGATGCTTGCTCACCGATGCTACAATTAGTCATGCCCATCTAGTCACATACCCTGATGTGTTCGGCGCTACCTTACCTGACGCTCGAAGACGTGCCGACGTCGCTCTCATTGCTTTCAATTAAGTGGATGATGGACTCGCGAAAGATCCGCAAACTACCCTTGCCGATCTTCGTGCCGCGTAGCCGCCCCTCCTCAACCCATCGATAGATCGTCCAACGACTGACCGACAACAGCTCCGCCGCTTCTCCGACTCGTAATAGGGTCTTCTCCATAGTGTCGGTCACCGCTCGACTTGCGCCCTCAGGCAATAGCATTGGACCATCTCCTTAGAGATCCCGACGTGATTCATCAATGTGCCGACGAAACCTGATCGACCCATTGCCTCACTTTCCGTTAAAAATGGCGGGGCGGAGGCCAAGGGAGGCGCACCTCCACCCCGCGCTGGTCCGAGAGAGGAGGCAACCAACCTCGGACCGATCATTCTTTGATGAGTCAATCGCAGGTGAGCGGGAAACAGGCAGTCCCTCGCTCAGGTAGCACGCTAAAAGAGTCCTAATGTCACACCTCCATACACCGCTCGTCCGTAGCCGGCGAAGAAGATCTGTTGGCCTGCGGCAGCGGCGTGCGTTTCGCCGGTGATCACTTGCCCGGAGGCGGCATATTTCGTATCTGCGATGTTGTCCACTTGGATAAAGAGTTTGGCAAATCGGAACCATGAGGATTTTGAGACCTCGATATTCTTGTACACATTGACGTTCCCGATGACGTATGAGGGAAATCCGAACGTATTGTTGTTGTTCAAGAAGTAGCTATTGGAATAATTCCCCTCGACCCAAGCTCCCAACCCCATCGGCTCATGGTAGTACTCGACCTTGCCGTTCAAGATATCGGTCGGCACGTTGGGCACGTGTTTGCCGTCACGAACAATGAACCCCGCTGTGGTCCGATCGGAAAAGTTGATGTACTCCGCATTGATGTGAGTGTAGGCGCCGGACACCCGAAGACCTGTTACCGGCCGCCAATCGGCGAAGAGTTCGACACCGCGATAGCGCGAAGAGTCTGCGTTGACCGATGCGGTGTTATTCCCCGTAATCACCTGCGTGATAATTTCATCTTTAAAGAACGTATAAAATCCGACGACATGGACGAGCAATGTCGGATGCAGTCTCATCTCCGTGCCGATTTCCAGGTTGAGGTTCTTTTGCGGCTTCAGGTTGAAGTTGGTTCCTGGTTGCCCGGTAACAGGGTCTCGCAGGAGATTGGCGAACTGCGGAATGCCATATCCCGTCGAAGCTCGAATCCAATGGCGACGGTCTACCGATGGTTTCCAGGTTATCGACCCTTCCGGCGCCCAGTTTGAAAAGGTGCGATTGGCGCTGACACGATTGGCAAACGCACCGGTGGTCTGATCATAATTCGTCGCATACACGTTGATACGCGATTGTTCGAAGCCGAGCCCGACGGCGAATATCCAGTTCGGGTAAAATTCCAGCTCCTCACGGAACCGGCCCCCGATGTTGAAAATAGTTCCACGGGTGTTCTGAATCAATGTCCCTTTCGTTCCGAAACCATCCGCAAGGTTCTGGAAGGTGTTGCCCTTCTGCTCCATCTTATTGACGAAGAAACCGATGTAACTTTTCAAGGGCATCGCTCCCAGCCGGCCATCGTGTCGCAAATCGGCATAGCTCTTGTAGTTGGGATTCGTGTTCTCGATAACCTGCGAAAATGATTGTTGGATGTCTTTGAGGTCATAGTCGGCTTCCACCGTCAGGACGGTATTCGTATCGATCTGCCGTTCGTATATCCCTCCGATAATCGTGCGCCGGTCAACTCGGCTTTGATTGAGGAGAAGCGCATCGGCGCAGCCGGCGTTGTAGGCGCCTGGCGTACAAGGCGTCTGCGCGCCGCCGGCCTGCCGCTCATCAGCAAAATACTGTCCCTGGGTCAGTCGCGTGGGTACTTTCGTGTTGAGCCAGTTGGTGATGGCTTTGAAATAGAAATTCTGTCGATCATCAATTTTGTAGCGAACATTGAAGTTGATGGTTTGAGTGTTGTAATTGCTGTGCTGGATAAACCCGTCTGCAGCCATCTGACTGCCGAACATCGCGATATCGAACTTCTCTGTTTCCTGGCCGATAGCGACGCCGTACTTCTGGTAGCCATAGGAGCCTCCCGAAAGGAAGGTTTCCAATCCGTGGATGTCGCTTCCCCGTCTGGTTCGGAAGTGAACCATCCCACCCAATGCATAGTTGTCGTACAAGGATGAAGATGCGCCGCGAATCACTTCGACGCTGCGCATGAACCACGGATCTTGTATATCTAGCCGTGAAAGGCCGTCGGACTGGGTCTGGGAGATTCCGTCTTCGTACACCTTGATGTCCCGAATCGCGAAGGCGGTCTTGGCGCCTTGCCCGCGGATCATCATGCTGAAATCTCGAGGCCCATTGGCCTGCCGCAAGACGATACCGGGAAGCGATTCCATGGATTCCTTCATGGTTCTGGTCGGCTGGGATTCCGTTTCGGAAGGAACCGTTGCCGAAAGCGACAGCCCTTCCGGCCGATTTTGCGAGCGCTTGCTGACGATGCTCATGTCAGCGAGATCGAAATCCGGTTTCGCAGATGTGGCTTCGGTTGCAGTCTCCGAGGAGGCAGGCTCGGTGTTTTCCTTAATGATCGTCGGACGTTCTGCGTCAGGCTTCTCGCTCTCTTTCTTCTGCTGCAATTCATCCAGTTCGCGCAAAATATTCTTAAGCTGATCACGCAACGCTCTCTCGCGCGGTGACGCGGATGGATCAGAGGAAGGCGCACCTTGCGCAAACGTCTCGTCACTTACAGCCGCACACATCACAAACAGACCGACAGCCATCGCACAGCCCCATCGGGAAACACGCACCAATTCAAACATGATCGCCGACTCCTCGCTCGAGCAGATTGTTGAAGGGCATAGGCCGACACACAGCCCCATCGGCTGCCAAGCCGGTACCCGCTTACGACCGATACGGATCTAGAAAAGGATCACTGAGGGGGAGCCCGAGAACGAGAGACCGTGGACATGAAATGGAGTTGTGGCGCCACACCAACTAACCGCTGCATCGCGGCTATGACGAAAAACGCGAGAAGAGGTGCGGCAGCCTGGATGCTGACCGTCGGATTAACCTGACACACCCAGGCGCAGAGCGTGGAGTGAGCGGCATGAGATGGAGTATGGTGAGCATGGCCCGACTCTTCTGTCTGCATCACGAGACAGCCTGCTGCGCTGACTGCCAGAGCGGCGTAGAGCAGGACCATCCCGACGACGAAGGGCGCGAACCAACGCTTCATTTCATTCCTTCAAGAACATGTCGCACCAACGCGACCGATTCCTCGCCGTCCCAGGCCCGCGGCCCGACTGCACGACCGACGGCTCGACCCTCTTGCGTAATGAGTACGGTCGTCGGCAGACCCCTGACCATAAAGGACCTCGACACGTCTTCATTCTCATCGAAAAGCACGGGGAGTCGGATGCCCAGATGATCGAGAAACTGCTTGATCCCTTGTGGATGCATATCCGTCGTGACGGTCACCACCTGAAACTGTGTGGAATCGAACTGCGATTGAAGTCTGGCCAATGACGGCATTTCTTCTTTGCACGGCCCACACCAGGTCGCCCAAAAATTCAAGAGGATGACCTTTCCAGCCAATTCCTTTGAGCGAACCGTCTTACCGTCAAGCTCTTTCAGGTCGAACGATGCGATCGGAGAACCGCTCACGACTCGACTGACTCTGAGCGAGGCAAAGGGATCGGTCTCTGCGGTGGCCACACGGTGCGGAACAGCAACGGAGCCGAATAGGATCACACAACCGAGGAGCAACAGACCGCTCGGCGCGATGCGGGTTTTACTGCCCATGGCTTTCGGTCCTATCAGTCATCGCGCTCTCTATCGGAAATTGCAGGGTTTGGATCACGAGGCGATGCGCCGGCATCGCATGCTCCTTCCATCCCATCACGACTGTGCCATGCTGATTGACCGCCACCGCCGGCGTCTGCCCATTCTTCTCATTCAGTTTGATCGGCGCGTTGAATGACCGGCCGCGATCGAGTGAATAACTGACCACGACTTCTCGACGAACAGGTGATTGTTCTTCCCAGATCACGGCAATCCTCCCTGCCGGATCGACCGCCATTTGCGGGTGGTCCGGAAAGGTCCCTTTGGAGCGGTTCAGCTGTTTTTTGGTGGAAAATGTCTTCCCCTGGTCGTCGGAATAGGCCAGATAAATTGCGGGCAACTCGTCGGCGCCCTCCGTGTACCACACGACATACAGTCGTCCTTGCCGATCGACGCCGAGGGATGCCGGACGATGCGGGCAGGCAGGATACACCCATTGATCGTTGCCGACGATTACTGACGGAGAAAACGTCCGACCGCCGTCCATCGATCGAGACACGACCGTCTCTCGAATATTTCCCTCGAAAATCTTTCGCCACGCCACATACACGACTCCATCGGAGGACGTTGCGACGGCCGTTCTGCAACAGACGCACGTATCATCGTCGACCTTGAGGTTCTGCGCGATCGTGCGGCCATGATCCGTCGATCTCGCCACAAACGTCCCCGGTTCTTTCCGACCTTCGCGGCCGTCGATCCAGGCCATGTGTACGGCGCCGTCCGGAGCGATCTGCATCGAATCAAATGCATGCTGGATGACTTGGCCATCATCGTTCACCAAGATAGACGGCATGAATGAGCGTCCACCGTCCACGGACTTGCTGAGCCTCAGTTCGCCGGAAAACGGCTTATCGGGCGTGATCCTCGGGTGGGTCTGCGACCATGCGACGAAGATTTCATTCCCACGGACGGCTAAGGCCGGAGACTCCTGGCGATAATAGACATTCTCGGCCGGTTGGTTGACAGAAACAGGTTTTCCAAGCGGACGACCGGGTTGTTCAGATCTCGCAAAGAGGATGGTGCGGGTGTCCTTGTCTTCTTCTACCCAGGCAACTGAAACAATCCCCTGCTCGTCGATCTGCACCGACGGCCCGACCACGCTCTTCACTTGATGCACTGTCATCCACTTCGGACTCATGGTTGTAGCCGACTCAGGATTCTCAGCCGAGACTTGCGACCACATCAACAGTGACAACACCACGACGCATCCGGCAGTCCGCCTTCGCATCGATGCACCTCCCGGCTCTTGCATTTGTTCATGTTCCGACAACATGCATCGTCCCTCGCGGCTCAGTTGGCCAAGCTGTACACGATCGGAAGACTCACGACGATTTGCGGCTTTCCGATGGCGTGTTTCATATGCAGTGGACAGGCCAGTTTCACCGCCTCGATCGCTGCGGCATCGAGCACGCTGTGCCCTGAACTTTTCTGAACGAAGACATCCGCCAGCTGTCCATCCGATCGGATGACGGCTTTCAAGACCACTTTCCCCTCTTGGCCGTTCATGCGGGCCGAATTCGGATACCGTTTGAGTTCCGCCACCCGCCGCCAGAGCGATTCGGCCAACCATCGATGATCTATTTTCGTTTCCGAACCGGCCGCTGGAACCCTGGCCACCTCCATCGGAGCAGGATCCACGGGAGCTTCCTGTGGCGGGGATGCTGCCGGCGCCTCTTGTTGAGCCATGACCTCATGCGATGCGGCAGGATCTGTTGCAACCGCTACCGGTTCATGTGGAGCGGGTGGAGCCGCAACCGGCTCCGGTTCCTTCGCTTCTACGACCGGCTCGGCCTTTGATTCAGTTCTCTCGACAATACGTTGTTCCATCGGCTCTTCGCGTGGCTGAGACTTTTCCGCTTTCTGCTCAATCGTTTGTACCGGTTCGATCGCCGGTGGAGGCGGCTCGATTTTCCGCTCCAATGGCGTGACCGCCTGGGATACCTCTGTCGTTCGTTTGGGGCGTGGTTGCGACAAGATCTTCGCCGATGGTTGTTCCGGGGTCACAACTGACGGCGCTTGTTCCGATATGGATTCCGGCTTCGCCGCTTCCACCAACGCCACATCCCACTGGAACAGGTTTTCCTGCAAGACGGGTTTCACCTGTGCGGCAAAAGCAAATGCTAAGCCAACCGCTACACCATGGAGGGTCAGCGAAATTCCCCAGGCGGGAAAAAAGAAACGGGTTTCATCTGTCGATGTCATATTGTCTTCTGCCTTTCCACTTGCCGCTGATCGGTTCGCAACTCCAGCCGTTTCACGATAACCCGTCATGCTGATCATCTAGCGCAAGGAGGCGGCCTTCACCGGTTCTTGTTTCTGAATACGTGCGACCACATCCAGGATGACTTGCTCGGTCAACAGTCCACCCTTGATGTATTCTTGAACGACGCCCTTCTCATCGATGAACACACTCACAGGCAACCCGAAAACCCCGAACTGATTTGCGACTTTGTTGTCCCGATCCATGAGCACCGGGAACGTATGGCCATATTGTTTGATGTGCTCGCGCACCTTGGCCTCGTCTTCCAGTTCATTGATCGCCAGCACCACGAACCCCTTTTCACGCAACCTGTCGTACGTGGCCTGCATCGCGGGCATTTCGGTCGTGCAGGGCTTGCACCAGGTGGCCCAGAAATTCACGAGCACGACTTGGCCGCGATATTGGCTCAAGCTCTGCGGCTTGCCTTCCAGATCGAACAAGCGAAAATCCTCTGCAGTCGTGCCAACCGCCGGTACCCGGGAGCCCATGCTCCAGCCATCGAACGGAAAAAACCCGAGAACAGCGACGAAACTACCGACCACCAGAAAACGTAGATGTTTCATCGTAATCTCCTCATGATAGAGCCACATCACTGCTACGATGGATTCATGACTTGGAACAACTTCGTTAGGCCGACCACAAAGCTCGTGCCCTGAGCCAGATTCCCATTAAAATCACGAAAGACCGGTATTTGCGCGTAGAAGTACAACGACGTGTTCGCTGTCAGCGACGTCTTGATCAGTTCTCCTAAACCGACCTGGAAACCGGGAGTGTAGGCGAAATATGTTGACCCTGTCGTAGGAACCGCTCGGTTCAAGATGTTCGGGTCAAGCACAATCGCTTCGCCCGGGAACGTGGGATCGCTTGGAGTCTGCGATCGCGCCAGCGATCCCTTAAAATGATCGCGAGCCATGTAGCGAAAATTGAACTGATTGCTCAGCACGAGCCACGGCACCGTCACGAGATTGGCGCCGACCCCAAAATCAAATTGATCCCCCCATTGGTAACCGAAGTTGTTGCGGAACGTGTGTCGATAGCTGCCGGTGGCGAATTGGTTCAGTCGATGAGGAATCAGCTCGTAGGTTTGATAGAACGACGCTTGCAGACCGACTTGACCTCGTCCGATCTGGGCCGTCGGTTCCATCGTTTCAGCCGTCCCTTCGACCCCCGCAGTTGTTTGATCATGATCACCTGAGGGGACATACACGCCGAAACCCATGACCACCATGCTCCTCAGTGTGGGCAACAGGTTGTACTTGGCATTGATAAGGATGTCACCGACGCCGTTGTCGGAGAAACTGGTTTCTTCACCGGCCCCTCCATTCACTTCTCCCAATCCATCGAAATGGCGATGCCTGATCTTTTTATAGGGAATGGCGATTTCTAAACCGAACCGATCGGTCACCCCATAATTGAGATCGAGCGTATACATTTGAGTAATAGTGCGAATCTCTCGGTGATGACCCAGAATGAGTTGCCGGTTGTCCAGATCGACCGCAGGGATCACCCCATCGGTTCCGCTGAGCAACGTCCCTTGCGGCGTGTAGTTATAGAAGCCGTTTACGGTGAGCAGACCCTTTGGCGAGACCTGTTGCTGTGATCCGATGACGACAAAACACGTCACAGATCCGCAGGATCCATGCGCCGGCTGAACGACAGGCCAGACCAAAGAGAACACACTACACCCTAGAAAGAATGCGAATACGGAATGTTTCACTGCCATAACGCTCCCAGGCATTTTCTCTCAAGACATTACTTCGAACCGCCTGAGACAGGACCCTTCGGGTGGCCATGTGCAGCAGGACGGTTGCGACGAAAACAACGACGATTACACAGAGAAAGATGGGGGAGCGCGGCTGGAAGAAATGCGAGATGGCTCAGAGATGAGATCGCTCGAATGAGGAATCGGAATAACAGCAACGGGACTGCGTTCTGTCTGAATCAAGATAATCGCGGCATCAAGCACCGTGCCGGCGGCGCACATCCAGGAACAGAGCAGCGTCCCGTGTGTCGCCGCTTGATGCTGAGCATGGTGTCCGGCGTGCTCGGCTGCTTGAGCCTGGGCCAAACCGCCGACGGCAAGAATGCAGAGTACGAGTGAGATTGAAAGGAATTTCCGGAACGCGTAATCCATCGCAGGCGCTTCTCTAAAGAGAGTGCCCCTCCATCGTGTTCTTATCGTGTTCTTACGGGCTCTTACTCTCAGCTTTTACTAAATGGGTTCTACAAGTGTGATGAATATTAGGTGAGCTGAACAATTTCTGTCAAGCCACCATGAGGCCATCCGAGGTTCGAGATAGGATTCACTGGAAAGATCCTGTATACTGTTGCGATTATTTTGACGACAAACTCATTTACAGCACGACGAATGCCTTTCCATGGTTACACAAGTACTCAACCTGATCTTCGGCAGTAAAAACGACCGCGAAATCAGGACTCTGCGACCGATCGTGGAGCAGATCAACGGCTTGGAGGCCGGGCTCACACCACTCTCCGATCAAGCCCTTGCCGACAACACTCAGGACTTCAGGAAGCGACTGGAAGCAGGTCAGCTGCTGGACGACATTCTGCCCGAAGCGTTTGCCGTGTGCCGGGAAATGTCTCGGCGCAAACTCAACATGCGGCATTTCGACGTGCAGCTGATCGGCGGCATGATTCTCCACCGTGGCCGCATCGCCGAAATGAAAACCGGCGAAGGCAAGACCTTGGTGGCGACGCTCCCCATCTATCTGAATGCGCTCGAAGGAAAAGGCGCTCATCTGGTCACCGTCAACGATTATCTCGCCAAACGTGACGCTCAATGGATGGGGCAGCTCTATCATGCCCTGGGCCTCTCCACGGGAATCATTCAGCATGATGCGTCCTTCATCTTCGATCCGACCTACGAAGCCGCCGACAAACGGCTGCAACACCTTCGTCCTTGCACAAGACCCGAGGCGTATCGCGCCGATATTACCTACGGCACCAACAACGAATACGGGTTCGATTATCTCCGCGACAACCTCGTCGTCACCGATTTGAATCAATGCGTCCAACGCGAGTTGAACTTCGCCATCGTCGACGAAGTCGACAGCATTTTGATCGATGAAGCGCGGACGCCGTTGATCATCTCGGGTCCCACGGACCAGACCACAGACCTCTATTACCGAATCAACGCGATCATTCCGCAACTCAAAGCCGAAACGGACTACACCATCGAAGAAAAGACCAAGACCGCGTCGCTCACCGAAGACGGCAACGCGCGTGTGGAAAAACTGCTCGGTGTCGACAATCTGTACGATCCGGACCACATGGACCTGGTCCATCACGTGGTGAAAGCCTTGCAAGCCTATACGCTCTATAAACGAGACGTGGACTACGTCGTGAAGGACGGCGAAGTCATCATCGTGGACGAATTTACCGGCCGCTTAATGCCCGGCCGACGGTGGAGCGACGGACTCCATCAAGCCGTCGAAGCCAAAGAAGGCGTCAAGATCGCCAACGAGAATCAAACGCTCGCGTCGGTGACGTTTCAAAATTATTTCCGCATGTACAAGAAACTCAGCGGCATGACCGGGACCGCGGACACAGAAGCCGCCGAATTCGCCAAGATCTATAACCTCGACGTCAACGTCGTGCCGACCAATCGTCAAATGATTCGGCAGGATTACGCCGACGTCGTGTATCGGACGGAAAAAGAAAAGTTCGCGGCGATCGTCGAAGACATCAAAGAATGTCATGAGCGCGGCCAGCCGGTATTGGTCGGAACCATTTCGATTGAAAAGTCGGAGAAGCTCGCCGGGCTGTTGAATCGCAACGGAGTCAAGCATAACGTCCTCAACGCCAAGCAACACGAACGCGAAGCCGAAATCGTCGCGCAAGCCGGGCGCAAAGGCGCGGTCACGATCGCCACGAACATGGCGGGGCGAGGCACCGACATCCTGCTGGGCGGCAACCCGGACTTCATGTACAAACAGGTGCTCTATCGGGAAGAAAACCTCCCGGAGAGCCGCAAGCTTGAAATCTATGAAGGCATTCGATCCGATTGCGACAAAGACAAGCAGGCGGTCCTCGCCTTGGGAGGGCTTCATATCCTCGGTACGGAACGGCACGAAAGCCGCCGCATCGACAATCAGCTTCGTGGAAGGGCCGGCCGCCAGGGCGATCCAGGGACGTCGAGATTCTACCTGTCGCTGGAAGACGACCTGATGCGGATCTTCGCTTCGGAACGGGTGTCACAGCTGATGCTCAAGCTCGGCATGGAGGAAGGCGTCCCCATCGAACACGGGATGGTGACTCGCGCGATCGCGAACGCGCAAAAGAAAGTCGAGGCGCATAACTTCGAAATCCGCAAACAACTGCTCGAATACGACGACGTCATGAACAAGCAGCGCGAAGTGATCTATCGACACCGTCGAGCCGTGTTGAACGGAGACAACCTCACCAACGACCTTCATGACATGATGGGCAGTTCCGTGGAATCCTCCCTCAATGTGTATTGTCCTCCCGATCAATACCCGGAGGAATGGGACGTCAAAGGTTTGACCGAGGTCATGCAGAGTCAGTTCGGCTTGGACATTACCCAGGGTAAGCACGACGGAGGAGACTCACTGCGCGACGTTGGACGTGACGCCTTGCAGGAAGACCTTCGATCTCACGTTCGAGACGCCTACACGAGAAAAGAACAAGAACTAAGCCCGGACCTGATGCGTTTTCTGGAGAAGACGTTTATGCTCCAGGTGATCGATCATCATTGGAAGGATCACCTGCTTGGGATGGACCACCTGCGCGACGGCATCGGTCTCCGCGGCTACGGACAGAAAGACCCGCTGATCGAGTACAAACGTGAGGGGTTTGATCTCTTCGCCGGCATGATGGAACGGATCAAATCCGATACGCTCGATCGACTGTTTCATGTGCAGGCGGTCCGCCACGAAGGAGAACAACCGGCGCCGCCATCGCAACCGGTCGTCTCACGTCCACAACCCAAGCTCACCTTGAATCGTGGTGACGAGCCGCTGACTGCGCCGGCTCCCGCCCACCGTGCCGACAACAAGGTCGGCCGCAATGATCCATGCCCTTGCGGCAGCGGCAAGAAATACAAAAAGTGCCACGGGGCGTGAAGGCTTAGGCCGCGGAGCGGCTGAGCCAGGTCTCGAAACGCATCTCGCCGAGTCGTACGTTATTGCCAGGAACCAGCGTCCTTTCGCTGATTTTCGCCCCAGAGTACAGCGCTTTTTGGTCAGGGATGACTTCACGGGAATCTTTGAGTGCTGCCAAACGCCGCCGAACGAGATCATCAATGCGAAACTGTTCCGGCCCGCCTATTTCGACCGTGTCATTTAGCGGCGGACCTACCGCGATCCTGCCCACGGCATTCGCAACATCGTCGGCAGCCATCGGCTGGAAAAGCACATGAGGCAAACGTACCTGCTTGCCGTCGAAGGAAATGTCGGCAAGGCCCTTGAGAAACTCGAAGAACTGCGTCGCTTGCACGATCGAGTAAGGGATAGATGAACCTTTGATCAGCTTCTCCTGAGCGATCTTGGCGCGGAAGTAGCCGCTCTCGGCCAACCGGTCGGTCCCCACCACGGATAAGGCAACATGATGTCCCACACCTGCTGCCGCTTCATACGCAAGGAGATTGCGGGTTGACGTCTCGAAGAAATTCAGCACCGCGGTGTCTTCCCACGAAGGAGAGTTCGATACGTCAACGACTACCGAGGCGCCTTTCAACGCTTCAGCCAATCCCTCGCCCGTCACAGTGTTGACGCCCGTATTGGGTGATGCCGCGACCACCTCCTGTCCTTGCTCACGCAGCTTAGTGACAAGTTTTGACCCGATGAGGCCACTGCCGCCGATAACCACGATCTTCATAGGTGACCTTTCACTCGTCATGATGAACCTCCTGTTGTGTGATCATCCGTCATCCGGACGGGTGATCTCCGAGACTTACTCAGAGCTATGTTGAACCGCCCTTCTCTCTCGATTGCTAGATAGATCGTCCCGAGAGTCACTTGACCGGCACGAGTACCGGAGCGCCCTTGTCCTTGAGCAAGACCACCAGGAATTTTGCAGGCTTGGTGCTGCTTGCGTTCCGCCCTACGACGTGGATATCGCTTGGACTTTCGTAAAACGTCTGTCCTGGTGTCAGCGTCACCTCTTTTCCACCCTCCACCTGCATCACAATGGAGCCCTCCAGCACGTAGATAAATCCATGTGCGTTGTGTCGGTGGATCGGGTCTGCCCCGCCGGGCGCCTTTTCCACTGTGATCATCAACACTTCTTTGCCGGGAATGTCCGCCAGATCTTTCGACATGAGCGGCGTGACCTCAGCCGCATGCGCCATCGATGCGCCGGTCATCAAACCGAGCAACACCAACCCTAGCATCCTATTTTTCCCCACCGACCTTTCGTTCGTCATGATGAACCTCCCGTCATGTGATCGTCCGTCATCCGGACGAGTGACCTCCGAGACATCCTCAGAGTTGTGTTGAACTGCGCTTCTTATTCTCCGGCATTCTCACGACTCATCCATTCCCGTATGTAGGGCCGGCAATGGAGAAGTTCGACGCCGCTTTTCTCGCAAGCATTCAGAAAGCGAACGACCTCGACATCCACGAGCGTCACACCCTCAAGGTCCATCGCGACGGGCGACTGCTCGCTAGCGACCTGCATCTTCAATTCTTCAAGATGCTCAGATTGCAGTCGGCCGCTGAGGCGGATGATCGTCTTGTATCTGTCGGCGGCTTTTTCAATCCTCAATGTCATCGGCGCTATCTACTTTCTGAATGGTAAAGAGATGGAGCAAGGAGGATACCAATGATAAGCGCTTGAACAATTTGCAATCGGCCCGTTACCGGGCGACGAATCTTCAGCATTTGCTGAACTGTCGGCAAAACAGGAGAGTCGTCGGTATGGCCTCATTCGGTCCGATTGCGTAGGGAGGGGGCGATAAGGGACTCAGTGTGACGGAGGCGAGATCGGGAGCAACGAAAGGTTAGGTGGATCGACTTGCGAACCGATGCTTGTCGATTCCCAGATTTTTGATTTTCGATTCGAGCGTCTGCCGAGGAAGTCCCAGCTTTGCCGCTGCACCGGTTGCGCCTGATACCTGACCCCGAGACTGCGCCAAAGCGGCCTCTATCATTTCTCTTTCGCGCTCGGCGATCGAAGCTGCTAAAGGAACGGCTGGACCGGCTTGCCGGTCTCGTTCTCCCATCAACCAGGTCTCGTCGACGGAAAATGTTTCGCCGTCGCACAACACAACCGCGCGTTCGATGACATTCTGCAGCTCACGGATGTTGCCGGGCCAGTCGTAGGCCTGAAACGCCTCTAGCGTCTGCTTTCGGATGTGTCTGATCTTCTTTCCGGCCTTTTTGGCGTAGCGGTCGATCAGGTATTCGACGAGCAAGGGGATGTCATCGACCCGTTCGCGGAGCGATGGCACTTGAATGGGAAACACATTCAGTCGGTAAAAGAGATCCTGCCGGAAACTCCCCGCAGCCACAGCAGCGTTCAAGTCGCGGTTGGTTGCAGCGACCACTCGCACATCCACGGAAATCGGGTGGCTCCCTCCGACTCGCTCAATTTCCCGCTCTTGGAGCACTCGCAACAGAGCGATCTGTGTTTCCGCCGGCAGGTCACCGATTTCATCCAGGAAAATCGTTCCGCCATTGGCGGATTCAAAACGACCGAGGCGCCGCTGTAGCGCGCCGGTGAACGCGCCTTTCTCGTGTCCGAACAGCTCGGAAGCGATCAGCGAAGAAGGGATCGCCGCGCAATTCACGCGGATAAACGCCCGAGATGAACGGCTCGACCGCTTGTGGATGGCGCGAGCGATCAGCTCCTTGCCCGTCCCGGTCTCCCCCAAAATGAGCACCGTCGAATCCATCGGCGCGACCTTCGCCACTTGCCGCAGAACCTTGCGCAGCGCGTCGGAGGACCCGACGATCTCTTCGAACATTGAAGCGCTATCGATCTCTTCACGTAACGCCATGTTCTCGTTTCGAATCCTCTCTTCAGCTTGCTTGACATCTTCAATGTCGATCCCCGTCGCATACCAGCGAATGATGTGTCCCTCATCATCCCGCAAGGGGTTGTAGCGGAATAAAAACCAACGGTACTGCCCGTCTTTGCGGCGCGCGCGTAACTCCAGCTCACAAGGAGTTCCATGTTCCAGCGCATGCTGACGCTTGTCGAGATCATCGGGATGAAAGAGTCGTTTGCGAAAGTCATCGGTCTTAAGGTCTTCCAAGGTGAGCCCTGTGTAGTCCAGCACAGCCTGATTAGCGTGCAGAACCGTCCCGTCCGGCGTCAAGACACCGATGGCTTGAGGTATCGCATCGGTGATGCGTCGAAGCTCCCGCTCGTCTTGACGCAGCTTCTCTTCCGCCCGCTTGCGCTCGGCGAGCTCTTCCTGTAGCGCTTCGTTCGCCGCGATCAGGTCATTGAGGCACGCCTTGAGGTCCTTGATCTCATCGGCTGTCTGTTGTGTCTCCATGGCATCCTCGCTAACTGCACGATTTCGACTCGTGATTCTCCGCACGATGTGGGCTCAGTAGAACACTCTCTCGCGAGACTCGGTTGCGACGCTTGGCCTGATCCTTGGTGGAATCCATAGACTCCTCCTTAACCGGGCTACGAGGAGAAAGATGAGAAGTCCGAAACGGGCATTACCCTGGCCACTCGCCAGTCCTGGTGATAGGCCGGGAAACACGAGCGAAGGAGAGCGATACGCTGGATTACCCCATCTTCTTCACAGCTCTGCGGGGATAGTTATAAACCAGCGTTAGTATGAAACGAGTCTGACCGAACGCGGCTTCACGAGTCAATCGATATCCCGGAGGACGTTCGGGCTCGGCTCACATCCTCACCGAAGTGGTCACCTTCGTCCACACGAGATTCCTACTTCTTCGTACAGCGAAGATCTGCCTTCTGAAACTCTGCAATTTTCGGATCATCGATCGGAAGAGGAGCACACCCGTGGCCTTTTTCACAGACGAAGTCAAACCTCGTCGCCGGTTGATGACAGCTTAAACAGGTGACCCCTTGGGAGCGATTTACAACTTTCTCTCCTCGATCGGCAATCTTGATGTCTTCTTCAGAGACGTCCAGAAAGAAAAATTCCCAACCATTCGTCGCGGGAAACCTTTCACTTTGAGAGTTAGTTCATTGTGAGCACCACACGAAACCGTGCCTTGCCGCTTAGCATGCGCTCGTAGCCGGCAGCAGCTTGTTCGAGCGGCAATGTCTCAACCATGGCGCGAATCCCTGTGAGGGCGCAAAAATTCAGCGTGTCTTCAGAATCTCGGGCGGTCCCTGACGGCCACCCTCGCACGGATCGGCGGCTTAAGATGAGTTGAACGGGCGTCACGCTGATGGGATCGGTCGATGCCCCGACCACAAGCAGTTGCCCTCCAACGCCGAGACCGTCAATGAGGGCCGACATGGCCTTGCTGTCCGGAGCCGTCGCCAGAATGACCGACGCGCCGCCAAGACTCGTGAGCTCTTTTGCGACGTCGACGGCATCTGTGTCGAGATATCGGACGGCTCCGAGCTTCAGCGCCAGGGACTCCTTGTCTTTGCCTCGACCGATGGCGACTGTGCGATAGCCCATTTTGCTCGCGAATTGGACCCCGAGATGGCCGAGTCCGCCAAGGCCCTGCACGCCCACGAGATCTCCTGCGACTGCCCCGCTATGGCGAAGACTATTGAACGTCGTGACTCCCGCACACAAAAGAGGCGCCGCTTCCACCGGGGAGAGGGCATTAGGAATCGCCGCCACTGCTTCACTCCTGGCAATCATATACTGGGCGTATCCACCGTCCTCCTGAAACCCCGTTACTTGGAAGTGCTGACAACCCATGAAGTCGCCGCTCCGGCAGAGCTTGCATTGACCACAATGTCCGCCGTGCCAACCAACACCCACCAGCTGACCTTTTTTCCAGGTCCTGACACCCGAACCAACCTCATCGACCACCCCGGCAACTTCATGGCCTGTGACACGTGGGTATTGCAGGCCTGGCCAATACCCTTCCTTCGCAAACACATCACTGTGGCAAATTCCGCAGGCTTGCACTCTGATGCGGACCTGGTTGGCCCCAGGCGCTGGGATCTCTCGCTTGACCGCTTCGAATGGCGCGCCAGGTGAACCGATTTGAATAGCTGTCATCTGCGACATGTCGCCCTCCTTGATTAGAACGTATGATACTTGTTACTGAGATTTGGGTGTCGGCGGCTGGGGCAGGTCTTCCATACCTCTTTCCCCTTCTCATGAACTCACTGAACTAAACAACCGTCTATTGAATAAACAGGTCGGAGGCGAACTGAGCATCAGCGAGATTACTGTTAAAGCACACCGAGGCAAGATGATGCAAAAGATGAAGGCCGACTCTCTTCCTGATCTGGTCAAAATGGCCGTGAGACTCGATCTCGCCGCTGCACCGAAAGACTGACGCTCCACGAAAACGATCGACCGAACGTGTAGAAACACAGTAGAAAACTAATCGTAGTCCATTCTCCCTGATCTCGCCTTGACTTAACGCTCGTCCGAAGGCTACTCTACGTCCCCTTTGACACCCAGCGATGGGCAGGATGCTGCCCATAGGCTAGGGGTGTCGCTTTTTCCCGTCTTGGATGGTGAACTGGAGCTTTCCGTGAGCATAGGACATCCGGAACTCGTTGCTGCCATTGCCTCTGAGATCGCCGATTCCGGTCCGATTCCATTCGTTCGTTTCATGGAGTTGGCTCTGTATCACCCTCAGTTCGGTTATTACATGCGCAGCCCTGAACCACCGCAAGAACGGATCGGTCGGCGGGGTGATTTTTACACGAGTTCGGATGTCCATCCTATCTTGGGGCAGGCTCTGGCCAAACAAGCCGAACAGATGTACCAATTACTCGGCCAACCCCATCCCTTTACCATCGTTGAAATGGGGTCCGGCAAAGGCTTGCTGGCGAAACACATCCTGGCGACATGCGAGGGTCGCTATCATTCATTTTTTCAGCATCTTCGGTATGTCCTGATAGACCGCAGCCCGGCCATGCGTGAGTTGCAGCGCAGGAATCTGGCTCCTTGGCTGGATCGAGCAGCCCTACTGACATGGGTGGACGACCTTGCGAATGTGGCCCCTCAAGGTCTGACCGGACTATTCTTCAGCAATGAACTCGTGGACTCGTTTCCGGTTCACCGCGTTCAGGTCACGGCCAAGGGAATCGAGGAACTCTGGGTGGACTATCGAGACGGGAAATTCGTTGAATGTCTGATGCCGCTGTCGTCGGACACCGTGGTCCAGCGGCTTCGCCCGGTGAGCGCCGATTGGCCGGAAGGCTATCGAACCGAGATCAACCTCCGCGCATCGGAATGGATGAAGCAAGTCGCTCAACAGCTGGATCGTGGATTCGTGCTCACCATCGATTACGGCCACACGGCACAGGACCTCTATCGATCCGACCGAAAACAAGGCACGTTTCTTTGCTATTTCCAACAATCCGTAAACGAAGACCCATTTCTGCGCGTGGGCGAGCAGGACATGACCGCCCATGTAGATTTTTCGAGCTTGGCGGCGGCCGGTGAAGAGCAAAAACTCCACACGACCGGATTCACGAACCAAATGAGTTTCCTCATGGGACTCGGCGTCGAACAGATGATAGCGGAGTTGGAGCAAGACAGTCCGCAGTTCAACGCGGCGATTCATTTGCTGAGGCCGAACGGGATGGGCACGACGTTCAAGGTCCTCATCCAACACAAGGGAATCCGGCAGCCTGTACTCGACGGATTGCAGTACAAACCGTTCTTTGGTTCGGCGCTCACCACGCAATCAGCCGCGTGAGGAGTTTCGCGTGACGGCATCATCGACACTCGGCAAGATGTTCTGAGGTCTATATGGGCGGCTCAACCGTTCCGGAAAACTATATCCCGATCCTCATCTTCATCGGTGTGGGTATTGCGCTCGGAACGCTGATTCTCTTGCTTGGGAAGTTTGTCCGTCCGAACCAACCCTATCGGGCAAAGCTGGCCCCTTATGAGAGCGGTAGCCCGCTCTTTCAGGACGCCCGTGTACAGTTTCCGATACGGTACTACATCATCGCGATGCTGTTTGTGATCTTCGATATCGAGATCGTCTTCATGTATCCCTGGGCGGTTGCATTCACCAGTCTTGGGCTGGTTGGATTAGTAGAGATGGTCCTGTTCATCGCCATCCTCGTAGTCGGGTTCTGGTACGCATGGAAGAAAGGGGCGCTGGAGTGGGATTGAAGGGCAGTGGGCCTATCCTTCTTGCTCGCCCACCGCGCACTCAAGGTCTATTGAAGAAATATATAACGGGCGGTGCTCGCATGGGTAAAAGTCGCGTCTCGGCGCGACCAGGGTTTGGGCGGGTGAGAAATGCGCTCGGTGAAGAACAGCCCATCACCCTTCTGTAAAAGAGGTAGATAAAGAGCGTGAGTCTACTAGAACGACAGTTTGACGCGAATATCGTGACGACGAATCTGGACGCGGTCGTCAACTGGGCCAGGAAGTCGGCCTTGTGGCCCATGACCTTCGGTCTGGCCTGCTGCGCCATTGAAATGATCGCCAGCGTCTCCTCTCGATATGACCTGGACCGCTTCGGCGCCGGCGTCTTTCGCGCATCTCCCAGACAATCCGATCTCATGATTGTCGCAGGAACGGTCTCGCGCAAGATGGCGCCGGTCATTCGACGAATCTACGACCAAATGCCTGAGCCTCGATATGTGATCTCTATGGGCTCGTGCGCGACTTCGGGCAATCACTACAACAGCTATGCGGTCGTCCAGGGTGTGGATCAGATCGTGCCGGTTGATGTCTATGTGCCCGGCTGCCCGCCGAGACCGGAAGCCTTGCTGGACGGACTGTTGAAGTTACAGGAAAAGATCCAGCGGGAGAAAGTGTTCGTGAAATGAAGGGAGTCATTGGTCATGGGTCATCCGTCAATTGACCAGTGACGAGTGACCAGGTCCCTAAAACCATGCAATCTCTCATTGAAACGTTACTCAACAAGTTCCCGGAGGCGGTGCTCTCCGTCGATGTCGATACGGCCCGATCGGAAACGACCGTGCATGTCGCTGCACCGAGGATCTTGGAGGTCGCTCGTTTTTTGCACAACGACCCGGAGGCTTGTTTCGACCATATCACCGATATCTGCTCCGCCGACTATCCAGCCGATCAGCAGCGATTCGAAGTCATCTATCTCTTGTTGTCACTCCCGCACGGCAGACGGATTCGTCTGAAAACACGGGTCACCGAAGACAACCCGTCGCTGGATTCAGTCACAAGCGTCTGGCGCGGCGCGACCTTCTTAGAACGCGAAGTCTACGACATGATGGGAATCCGGTTTTCAGGCCACCCGGACCTACGCCGCATCCTCCTGCCGGAAGACTATGCGGAGGGATATCCGCTGCGGAAGGACTTCCCGACCGAAGGTCGAGGGTGGCGGAGTCGGTTCGACTTTATCCCGCGCCTCGATGAACCACCGGTCGAGCACATCGAAAGCGAGGTCCCTGAGGCTGAGAAGAAGTTGTTCCTTTCCGAGCCGACTGGAGCTTCATCGAGTCGGCGGGAAGAACTATTGCTGAATATGGGGCCACAACATCCGAGCACACACGGCGTGGTACGGGTCGTGCTCGAGCTGGATGGAGAACGGATCGTCAAGGCGACGCCGGATTTGGGATACCTCCATCGAGGCGTCGAAAAACTGGCTGAGGGTCTCGCCTACATGCAGATTATTCCCCATACCGACCGGCTCGACTATGTCTGCGCGATGGCCAACAATTATGCCTATGTGCGCGCCGTCGAGAAGCTCATCGGTATCACGGTGCCTGAACGAGCCGAGTATATCCGCACCATTGTCGCGGAAATGCAGCGCATTCTGGGGCATCTATTCTGGTTGGGTGCCCAGGCGCTGGATATCGGGGCCATGACGATCTTCTTCTGGACGTTTCGCGAGCGGGAAACCTTGCTCGACATGTTCGAACGGCTGTGCGGCGCCAGGCTGACCTTGAACTATTATCGGATCGGCGGCGTGGACAGTGACTTCACTCCCGAATTGGTGGCCCGCCTCAAGACCTTCCTGGAGACATTCCCTCAAAAAGTGAACGAGTATGATTCACTGCTCGCAGGCAACCGGATTTGGTTGGGACGGACGAAACATGTCGCCGTCATTTCCGGAGAAGATGCGATCAATTTCGGCATGACAGGCCCGGCGTTGCGGGGATCCGGGGTGGCCTATGACGTCCGCAAACTCGAACCCTATGGGGTTTACAATAAGGTGGACTGGGAAGTGCCGGTCGGGAAAAACGGCGACACCTACGATCGCTATTGGATTCGCGTTGAAGAGATGCGTCAGAGCGCCCGGATCATTTCACAATGTCTCGATCAGATGCCGCCCGGACCGTTCATCGCCGATCTGCCGCAATACATTCCGCCGCCCAAGCAGCAAGTCATGCGCGACATGGAGAGCTTGATCCACCATTTCATCATCTTCACGCAAGGGTTCAAGCCGCCGAAGGGGGAGACCTATTGCGCGACTGAAGCGCCCAAGGGGGAATTGGGATTTTTTATCATTAGTGATGGATCTCCACGCCCTTATCGGTTGAAAATTCGTTCGCCTTCCTTTATCCACATGGGCGCGTTCGACCATATGGCGCGCGGCTACTTGATTTCCGACATCATCACGATTTTCGGGACCTACGATGTGGTCATGGGGGAGTGTGATAGGTGAGGCGTACGGCCAGGATGTTCCAGTGCTCGCTGCCCGCGCACGCTCGGATGACGCGGAGTCTTGGCGACGCCGGGCGGGGGTAAACGGCGTGCTCGGTCAATGCGCGCAGTGTGGAACATCCTGGCCGCCGCCTCGGTAAAGGGATGTGCGGAGGAACCGTGTTGAAGGACAAATACAGGAAAGAAATCGAAGAGATTTTGAGCCGCTATCCGGTCAAACGTTCCGCCTTGATTCCACTCCTCTATATCGCCCAGCGTGAGCAAGGCTATGTCACCGAGTCGGCGATGCAGGAAATTGCGCATCTGCTCAGGCTGACGCCTCCGCAAGTCTATGAGACGATCACGTTCTACACGATGTTTAACTTGAAGCCGACGGGCAAATTCCATATGCAGGTATGCAAGTCCCTCATGTGCGCGCTCGTCGGCTCAGATACCGTCGTCGAATGGATCAAAGCGAAGCTGGGAATTGCACCAGGCGAATCGACGGCGGACGGCCTGTTTAGCATCAGCTTGGTGGAATGTTTGGCCGCCTGCGGGACCGGCCCCATGATGCAGATCAACGATGATTACTATGAGCGTCTGACCGAAGAAAAACTGGACCGGATTTTGGCGGATCTGCGATCGACCGGAACCAGTCCACTGAAGAGTGGGCCATTTATGTGGCCGGAACCATTGAATGTTGAGCGTTAATGGTTATTCGTTAAACGAAAGACGGCACACATCAATATGCCTCAACACGAACTCATTCTTCTGAAAAACATGATGCGACCCGGCTATACCGGGTCGCTGGCGGACTATGAGAAGACCGGCGGCTATCAAGCCTTGCGCAACACGCTCGGGAAGATCACTCCGCCGGATGTGACGGCGATGGTCCGCAAGTCCGGATTACGCGGCCGAGGCGGCGCCGGCTTCCCGACCGGTGTGAAATGGGGATTTCTGCCGAAAGACTATCACGGTCCCCGTTATCTGTGCTGCAACGCCGATGAGAGCGAGCCCGGCACGTTTAAGGATCGTCAACTGATGGAGCGGGATCCCCATCAAGTCTTGGAAGGCATCGTATTGGCCTGTTACGCCATCGGTGCGGAAACCGCCTACATCTATATCCGCGGGGAAATGGTCTTGGGCGCAAAGATCTTGGAACAGGCCATCGACGAGGCGAGAGCCGCCGGGTATATCGGAAAGAACATTCTCGGCACCGGGATCAATGCGGACGTGTGGGTGCATCGGGGAGCGGGAGCCTACATCTGCGGCGAGGAAACGGCCCTTTTGGAATCGCTTGAAGGCAAGCGGGGGCTCCCTCGAATCAAGCCGCCGTTTCCAGCCACGCATGGACTCTACAATAAGCCGACCGTGGTCAATAACGTCGAGACGCTGGCGAATCTTCCCCATATCATCACCCGAGGCCCCGAATGGTTTGCGGCGATCGGTTCGCCGCCGAAGAGCACCGGCACCAGAGTCTTCTGTGTCAGCGGACACGTGAAGCGACCGGGCAATTATGAAGTTCCGATGGGGATGACGGTTCGAGAATTAGTGTACGACTATGCCGACGGCATGCGGTCCGACAAGCCCATGAAAGCCTTTATTCCCGGTGGAGCGTCGGCGCCTTTTCTGACGCCGGCCCATCTCGACGTAAAGCTGGATTTTGAACATGTCGCGGCGGCGGGATCGATGTTGGGATCCGGCGGCGTGACGGTGATGGAAGAAGGTACCAGTATGGTCTGGGCCGCGCTTCGACTGATGGAATTTTTCTACCATGAGTCCTGCGGGAAATGCACCCCCTGCCGAGAGGGCAGTTCCTGGCTCGTACAGACTCTGCGCAGAATCTTGGCGAAGCGTGGCCGGATGGAGGATCTTGAAACCTTGTCGGATCTATGCAAAAACATCGCTGGCCGCACGGTCTGTGCCTTCGGCGACGCGGCAGTCGCTCCGATTCAAAGCACGCTGAAACATTGGCGGCAAGAGTACGTCGACCTCATCAACGAAGCGGAGGCGGCGAATCTGATCAGACCTGAACCGGTCGGAAGACCTTGATGGGAATCTGTCAATCTGATGATCTGTTGAGTGGAAGACATCCCTCAAATCATCAGATCAACGGATCGACAGATCATCAGATAACAAAGTTCGACTATGCCTGAAACGACACCGCAGATGGTTCGCATTACGATCGACGGAATGACGGTCAACGTCCCGAAAGGGACATTGGTAATCGAAGCGGCCCGTCGCGTCGGCGTCATGATTCCGCATTTCTGCTATCACCCGAAACTCAAACCCGACGCCAATTGCCGTATGTGCTTGGTTGAAATCGAAAAGATGCCCAAGCTTCAAACGGCCTGCAGCACACCGGCCGACGAAGGGATGAACATACGCACCGCCACCACTGTGGTCGACGACGCCCATAAATCGGTGCTCGAGTTTATCCTTGCCAATCATCCGCTGGACTGTCCGGTCTGCGATCAAGGGGGAAAGTGCGACCTTCAAGACTTTTCGCACCAGTACACGGCGTCCAGCCGTTTCGTCGAAACCAAGCGCATCTTTCAAAAAGAATATTTCAGTCCGCTCATCGAAACGCAGATGAATCGTTGCGTGCAGTGTCTCCGCTGCGTCCGATACTGCGACGAAGTGATGGACGTCAAGGCGCTGGCGCCGGTCGGTCGCGGCACCATGACGGAAATCAAGTACTTCGGCGCCCACCCGCTCGATTGTGAGTTCTGCGGCGGCTGCGTCCAGATCTGTCCTGTTGGAGCGATTACCAGCCGGTTGTCCATGTACGAATACCGGCCATGGATGCTGAAGCGAGCCGAAACCATCTGCGGCTACTGCGGAGATGGGTGCCAGATCACCGTGCAGACAAAGGAGCAGGAACTCATTGAGGTGAACTCGGCGCATGGAGCGGGGCGCAACAACGGCGACCTGTGCGCTCGGGGGTTTTTTGGGTTCCATGCGGCCAGTGATCCCCATCGCCTGACTCACCCCCTGATTCGACGCGCCGGCGTGCTTGTGCAAGCGACGTGGGAAGAAGCCTTGGAGTACGTCGCCGGCCGCGTCGGCGAGATTACAGCCGCGCATGGGGGACAGAGTTTCGGAGGATTGATCTCGGGCCGTTGCACCAACGAGGAATTGTATCTGTTTCAGAAATTTCTCCGCATGGCCGTCGGCACCAACAATATCGACAGCAGCGCGCGCTATGGCCATGTCAACGGCCTGCATGCCATGCAACTCGTGCAGGGGACGCACCGGTGGACCGTCACCTTCGACGACATCCTGGATGCAGATGTCCTGATTCTCGTCGGCACGAATATTACAGAGACGAATCCCATCACGGGCCTCAAAGTCAAAGAGGCAGTGAAGAAACGCCGGGCGTCGCTGATGACGATCGAATCGCTTGAACCGGTCGTCGACACGATGAGCAATATCGCCAATCTCTCGCACCATCATTTCCGCATTCCGACCGGCGACACGCACTATGCCATCCTTGGTCTGGTGAAGGCCGTCGTCGATCAGAATTTGACACAACCGGACCTCGCGCAACGGTATCCGGCATATTTCAACGCCATCACCAGCGCGCTGCGACAGACCTCTTGGCAGGACCTCCAGGCGGCGACCGGGATCGAGCCGGATGCGTTTATGAGGGCCGCCAAGACGGCGGCAGAAGCGCGCCGGGTCATTATCTTGGCCGGACAACTCTTGCTGCGGAGCGAACATGGCTACCGCGGATGTGTGACTCTCCTCGATCTGCTTCTTCTGACAGGGAAGTTGGACCAGCCCGGCTGTGGGTTTGCCCCGCTCGCCGAGGAAAACAACGACCAGGGCGCGGTCGAAATGGGAACCGTCACCGAATTTCTACCCGGTGCCCGCCCCATCGCCGACGGCACGGATCGGGAGAGAATCGCCAAGCAATGGAACGGCGAACTTCCGACCGACAGAGGAGCGTCTCTCATCGAGATGTTGGATCGAGCCGACGCGGGATCCCTCAAGGCAATGTTCATCGTCGGAGAAAATCCAGTCGGAAGCCTCCCCACGGCGATACATGCCGAGCGATCACTGCGCAAGCTCGATCTCTTGGTGTGCCAGGAGCTATTTTTAACCGAGACGGCTGCCTTGGCCCACGTCGTATTGCCGGCCGCTTCTTCTTTGGAAAAACATGGGACGTTTACCAATACCGAAGGACATGTTCAGGCCGTTCGTCCGGCAATCGAGCCCGTCGGAGAAAGCCGCCCCGACTGGGAAGTCTTTTCCGCGCTTTCTATTCTATTGAACTCGCCGATGGAGTATGCGGAGAGCAAAGAGATCCTGAAGGAAATTCGGAGCTTCATTCCCGGCTATGGTTCGCTGGGGCCTACACCCTTGCCCCCCAAAGTTGATCCTTCGGCCGTGGACCGCTATCTCACGACCGGATATCAGCGTGACCTCGCAACGAGATATCACCCTATTCCACGAACGCCCAGACCGGACGGAACCGTGCGGCTGGACTTGACACAGAGTCTGTTCCATTCCGGCAAACTATCCACACGGTCGAAGGGGTTGTTACAAATCGAAGGGAGCGGCCGGCTCCGTATCAGTCCGCTTGACGCCGCGCGCTTTGCCTTGTCGGACGGAGATCGGGTCCGCCTCTCCAGCACGTCCGGGGAAATGACGACCGAGGTCAAGATTATGGAGCGGGTCCCACAAGGAACGGCGTGGTTCCCGGATCACTTCGGTCAAGCCGCCGTCCGACTATTTGAATGCGCCATCGATCCGATCACCCACGTACCGTCATTTCGGACAGCGACGGTGTCCGTCATGAAGGTGGCGTGATGCCGCTCTTCATCACGGATGATTATGCTCATCGAGGAGTCCAATTGTGACTGAATTCGGATTGCGTCTCGCCATCTCCCTTACCCAGATCGCCGCGGTCATGGGCATCGTGGTCATCACGGTGCTTATCCTCACTCTTGCGGAACGCAAAGTCCTGGGCTGGATGCAGGACCGCATGGGTCCGATGGAAGTGGGACCCTACGGCATTCTCCAACCGTTTGCGGATGCCATCAAGCTCTTCTTTAAGGAGGACATTATTCCCGCCGGCGCCAACAAGTTCCTTTTCACCGTCGCGCCGATTCTGTGTTTAATTCCCGCGTTCATCGGATTTGCCGTCATTCCATGGGGTCCCAACCAGACGTTTGAGGTCAACGGCATCACGGTGAGGCCGTTTGTGATCAGCGACATCAACATCGGCATTCTGTACATCTTGGCGTTCGCCTCGCTCGGGGCTTACGGCATCATCCTGGGGGGATGGGCTTCGAACAGCAAATACTCGTTGCTCGGCGGGCTACGATCGGCGGCACAGATCATCAGTTACGAGCTCAACGTCGGTTTGTCCATTGTCGGCGTGTTGATTTTGGCCGGTTCACTCAGTCTTGTGAAAATCACCGATGCCCAGGCCGGGGGATTTTGGAATTGGTATCTCTTCGCGTTACCGGCCCCGCAAATTTTTGCGTTTGTCGTCTACGTGATCTCATCGGTGGCCGAAACCAACCGGGTCCCGTTCGATCTGCCGGAAGCGGAGAGCGAGCTCGTCGCAGGCTTCTTCACTGAATATAGCGGACTCAGATTCGCGTTCTTTTTCCTCGCCGAGTACGCCAACATGGTGTTAGTGTCCTGTGTCGCCGCCGCGCTGTTTCTCGGCGGATGGAATGCGCCGTACCCCGGAACGATTCTGGCGCTCATCGGTTTGCCGTCCTTGGCCTGGGTCGAAAACATCATGTGGTTTGCGGTCAAGACGTACTCGTTCTTGTTTCTCTTTTTCTGGCTTCGGGCCACGTTACCGAGACTGCGATACGATCAGCTGATGAGATTCGGCTGGAAAGTGATGCTGCCCATTGCGTTGGGTAACATCGTCGTGACGTCCCTGGCGGTATTTTTCTACCAACAGATGAAGTAGCGGGCGAGACCCATATGGCATCTACGGCGACCACCAAGCGATCGAACCTGTACGAATGGTTCAAAACGATCACATTCTACGAGATTCTCGTCGGCATGAAAGCGACCTTATCGCATCTGCTCCATTACCGTCCCGTGACCGTGCAATACCCTCATGAAAAACGCACACTGCCGGACAATTATCGAGGCATGCTCGCGCTGCTCCGATACGATGATGGAACCGAGAAGTGCGTGGGATGCGATCTCTGTGAAGCGGCCTGTCCGTCTCGCGTCATTCGGGTCGTCAGCGCCGAAGTGCCTGGTGAACCGACCAAGCGTTACTCTAAAGAATACTATATGGACATGACCCGTTGCTTGTTCTGTGGGATGTGCGTGGATGCCTGCCCTGTCGATGCGCTGGGCATGACGAGAGAATTTGAGTGGGCGGTATACGACAAGCGTCAGCTTCACCTGAATAAACAACAATTGCTCGCAATCGGCGACCGATCATTTCCGGTCCGTGAGAAACGCCTGGAACTGCAACATCCAAACGTCGCGTTCTTCAACGTGGCATTCAAGCACGTGCCGCCAAAACCGGACTGACTCTCAAAGAGTCCTCATCGGACGAGCGATGACTGCAACCGCGTAGCGTTAGTCTGGCCTTGATCGCCCGCTAACCCAGGAACCGTGTCATGTCACAGCTGTTTTTTGGATACTTCGCCGGGATGATTGCCATGACCGCCATGCTGGTGGTCGCGTTGAGAAACCCCGTCTACAGCGCGCTTTCACTTTTAGTCATGTTCTTCCATGTTGCGGGACTCTTCATCACGCTCCATGCCGAATTTCTTGCGGCCGTGCAGATTATCGTCTATGCCGGGGCCATTCTTGTGCTGTATCTGTTCGTCGTCATGTTGCTCAATGTCAAGCAGGACGACCGCTATCATGGTCAATGGCGGATCGCGGGATTTGTCTGCGTCCCGCTGCTGATCGAGTCCATCGTGCTGCTCTCCGGCGGAACGGAAGCGGCCGATCCAGGCAATCGATCGCTCCAGTCCGGACCGCTTGACGCGACCGCCGTCGGCGACAATACCTTGGCCATCGGCAAGATACTTTTTTCAACCTACTTATTCCCCTTCGAAGTGGCCTCCTTGGTTCTCCTGGTGGCCATGATCGGGGCCATCGTTCTCGCGAAACGCGACATCGGCGAAAACGACACGTAAGCCATGACACACACGGCGGTTGACGCATGACCATCCCCATCTCCTACTACCTCATCTTGAGCGCCATCGTCTTCCTGACAGGCGTGGTGGGTGTGCTCATCCGGCGTAATATCATCGCCATTCTGCTGTCGGTGGAGCTGATGCTGAACGCGACCAACATTAACTTTGTCGCCTTTTCCGACCACCTTCAAGATCTCGGTGGCCAAGTATTCGTCTTTTTTGCTCTCACGGTGGCCGCTGCGGAGGTCGCAGTCGGACTGGCGATCATCATCGCCCTGCACCGATCCAGATCCACCATCAACGTGGAAGAGTTCAACCTGCTCAAATGGTAGGCCGAAAGTAATATTGAATTGTGAATGTTTAGCTTTTAGTTCTCGACGGTCATTCAACGTTCATCATTCGCCATTCAACATTTTCTAAACTATGTTGTATTCCCTCATCCCACTCCTTCCGTTGGCCGCCTTCCTCGTCCTAGGATTAGGCGGCTGGCGCATGAGGGACCGCGCCCACCTTGTCGCGGTCCCGGCGGTTGTGTTGTCGCTCGTCTTGTCGGTGGCGGCATTTTTAGAAGTGGCAGTGTCCGGCTCCGTCATTTCGGTTCCGCTGTATACCTGGCTGACATCAGGCAGTCTCGACATTCACATCGGTCTTCATATCGACCGGCTGACCGCCGTCATGCTCCTGCTGGTCACCGGTGTCAGCTCACTCGTACACGTCTATACGATCGGCTACATGCACGGTGAGCCGGGCTATGCCCGTTTCTTCAGCTACATCGCCCTGTTCACGTTTTCCATGTTGATGTTGGTATTGGCCGATAACCTGCTGCAGCTCTTCGTGTTTTGGGAAGCCGTGGGGCTGTGCTCTTATCTGCTGATCGGCCATTGGTACGAACGTGCGTCCGCCTGTGCGGCCGCGACCAAGGCTTTTGTGGTAAATCGCGTGGGCGATTTCGGATTCATGCTGGGCCTTCTGCTCGTCTGGTACAGCTTTGGGTCGCTCAACTATCACGAGATCTTCCCCGCCGCGCATGAGGCTGGAGAACTCACGATGAACATCCTCGGCCCATTCGGGGGAACATGGGAGGTTTCGGTATTCACGCTGATCGGACTCCTCCTGTTTGCCGGCGCGGTTGGTAAATCGGCGCAAGTTCCGCTTCATGTCTGGCTGCCTGACGCGATGGAAGGACCGACGCCGATCTCAGCCCTCATTCACGCCGCCACGATGGTCACAGCCGGCGTCTTCATGGTGGCGCGTCTTGCCCCGATCTATAACCTTTCTCCAACCGCGATGAGCGTGGTCGCGATTACAGGCGCGGCAACGATGGTTCTCGGCGCCACGATTGCGTTGACTCAAACCGACATCAAACGTGTCGTCGCGTATTCGACGGTCAGTCAGCTCGGTTACATGGTGATGGCTTGCGGGCTCGGAGCCTACGCCTCCGGCCTGTACCATCTGCTCACACATGGCGCGTTCAAAGCCCTCCTGTTCCTGGGCTGCGGCTCGGTCATTATCGCGCTGCATCATGAACAGGACATGAGACACATGGGCGGCCTCAAAGACAAATTGCCGATTACCTACTGGACGTTTGTGGTCGGTTCGCTGGCGCTCGCCGGGTTCCCTCTGACGGCAGGATTCTTCAGTAAGGATGACATCCTCGTGTCCGCCTGGTCATCGGGGACTCTTGGCCAGGTACTGGCGCTCTTCGGTCTGCTGACGGCTCTCCTGACAGCCTTCTACAGCTTCCGGCTGGTGTTCGTGACCTTTTGGGGCCCCTCGCGTGTCGATCCGCACCATGCAGCTCATATCCATGAGCCGTCTCAGACGATGACGACACCACTCATCATTTTGGCATGCTTCAGTATTCTGACCGGTTATCTCGGTATCCCATCATTTTTGGAGCCGGTCTTTTCAACCGGGAGTGAAGCGGCTGTTCACCATGGCTCCGCCGGCTCCGTGATTATGATCGCGGCGACGTTCATGGGTTTGATCGGCATCACCGCGGCCTACTATGTTTACGTACTCAACCCGGATCTTCCTGAACGCTTGGCTCGACAGCTAGGTAGCCTGTATCGCGGCTCGTTGAACAAATGGTATGTCGACGAAGCCTATGACCGCCTGTTCGTACAGCCGACGTTCGCGGCAGCCTCCGAACTCTGGAAGCGAGTTGACGTCAACCTCATCGACGGAGCAGTCAACGGCGTCGCGCGCGGCGTTGCGTGGGGCGGATGGTTGTTGAGACTGATCCAGAGCGGGCAGACTCAACATTACGCGCTGGCGATGGCGGTTGGGATTGTTGTGATCGTGACGGTCTTTCTGATTTCGTAGAGAAACGTCAATGATTACCGGCCAGTCGTCAGGGGGTCATGGGAGAGCGTGATGGAGCTGCCCTTTCGTTCCACTCGTTCCACCGCCGATCGACTAGTGACCGGTAAGTATTAACGATTGACTATTGACCAATGACCCATTCCTTTCCTTGGCTTACGGCACTGATCCTTCTCCCGCTGATCGGAGCAGCTGCGGTCTTTTTTGTGAGGGACGCCACGGCTCGGCTCGTCGCCCTCGCCGTCGCCGTGGCCGACCTCCTGATCTCACTCCCGCTCTGGTGGCTGTTCGATGCCTCCTCCGGCAACATGCAATTCATGGAATCGGCCCTGTGGATCTCGTCGCCGCGGATTCATTATCGATTGGGACTCGACGGCATCAGCCTCCCGCTGGTCCTCATGACGACGGTCCTGATGCCTCTCTGCATCCTGATTTCTTGGCACTCCATCGAATCGAGAGTCCAGAGCTTCATGGCCATGCTGCTGATCATGGAAGGCGCCATGATCGGCGTATTCGCAGCCCTGGATTTTGTGCTGTTCTATGTGTTTTGGGAAGCGATGCTGATCCCGATGTATCTTTTGATCGGAGTCTGGGGCGGACCGAATCGGCTCTATGCCGCGATTAAATTCTTTCTCTATACCCTGACAGGCAGTGTCCTGCTGCTGGTTGCGATTTTGGTGCTGTATTTCCAGGGCGGCCATACGTTCGACATTCTTCAATTGAGCCAAGGCGCCTATTCCAAGTCGATCCAGTTCTGGCTCTTCCTGGCCTTCTTTGCCGCGTTCGCCGTCAAGGTTCCCATGTTCCCCTTCCATACCTGGTTGCCTGATGCGCACGTAGAAGCGCCGACGGCAGGCAGCGTGATTCTCGCCAGCATTCTGCTCAAGATGGGCGCCTATGGATTCGTGCGCTTCAGTTTGCCGATGTTGCCGGACGCCTCTCAAGCGTTTACGCCGTTGATGGTGGTTCTCTCGATTATCGCCATCATCTATGGCGCATATATGGCATTAGCCCAGCCCGACCTGAAAAAACTCATCGCCTATTCGAGCGTGAGCCATATGGGGTTCGTCACGCTCGGCCTATTCATGTTTAATATTCAAGGAATCGAAGGCGCTGTGATGCAGATGGTCAATCACGGCATCACGACCGGGGGGCTCTTTCTCTGTGTGGGAGTGATTTACGAACGCACCCACAGCCGACAGATCGCGGACAATATCGGGCTGACCAAGCCGATGCCACGGTATGCGACGTTCCTGGTCATTTTTGCATTGTCTTCGTTGGGATTGCCCGGCACGAACAGTTTTGTCGGGGAGTTTATGGTTCTGATCGGCACCTTCCTCTGGAGCAAGATCGCCACGGCCTTCGCCTCATTGGGAATCATCCTCGCCGCTGCCTACATGCTCTGGATGGTTCAACGGGTCGCGTTCGGTGTGTCGGCTCCGCACATGCTGCCGAAACTACGTGATGTCAACCTGCGCGAGACGGCTACCCTGGCGCCGCTCGTCGTATTGATCTTTGCGATCGGGTTGTTCCCGAACCCTATCCTGACCCGCATGCACCCAAGCGTCGAGAAAGTCCTTGCTCGCGTCTTCCCGTCGGCTCCTGAGGAGGCTTCGGCCATGCACCCGATCGATCCACTCACTCCGCCTGTGGAACGTCTAGCCTCAACAACCGAGGCGACGTTCAGCCAAGAGAGGCAGGCCGTATCGGAGGGCAGACCGCGATGACCTTCTCTGTCGGAGACCTGTTCCTCATTCTGCCGGAGCTGTTGGTCATCACCGCTGCCTGTATGGTGTTTGTGCTCGATCCGGTGCTGCGCCCATCCGACAAAGATGGACTGGTGTGGCTGAGTCTGGGAACACTTGCCGTTTGCATGGGCTTGACGGCCTCGCAGATGAGCGCTCCTGTCGAGGCGTTTAACGGGCTGGTGGTCATCGACGCCTATGGAGCCTTTTGGAAACTGCTGCTCTACTTTGTCACCGGCCTCACGATTCTCCTTTCGCATTCGTACCTCAAGGAAGAGCGGTTGTACTTCGGCGAATACTATGGCTTTGTCTTGCTCGCCCTCTCAGGGATGATGGTGATGGTCTCGGCAGCCGACCTGCTGACGATCTATCTCGGCACTGAACTCATGTCTCTCTCGCTCTACGTGATGGCGGGACTGAAACGATCGGAACCTCGCTCGCTCGAAGCGTCGGCAAAATACTTCGTGCTGGGCGCGTTTTCATCCGGCATCCTCTTGTATGGGATCTCACTCCTCTACGGCGCGACCGGAAGCACCAGGCTTCCGGCCATTGCCGCAGCGATCACGGGACAGAGCCTGGACGATCCCTTGCTAATGTTCGCGACAATCCTATTGGCGGTCGGATTCGGGTTCAAACTCGCCGTCGTGCCGTTTCATATGTGGACGCCGGACGTCTATCAAGGCGCCCCAACCTCGGTTACTGCCTTCATGGCCGTGGCATCCAAAGCCGCCAGCTTCGGCGCGTTCCTCCGGGTATTTATTGAGGGGCTCGGCGGCTTGAAGGCCAATTGGTCCGCCATCTTCCTCCTGCTCTGCCTCGCCACCCTGGTGTTGGGAAATGTCGTGGCATTGGTGCAGACGAATATCAAGCGGATGCTCGCCTACTCAAGTATTGCCCATGCCGGCTATGCCCTGATCGGCGTAGTGGCTGCCGGGCGGTTAGAACACTCTTCGGGTATCGCAAGCGTGCTGCTCTATCTCGCGCTCTACACCTTCATGACTTTCGGCGCATTCGCCATCCCCGCCATGCTTCGCAAAGACGGGATTGAAGGAGATGAGATCGAGGACTTCTCCGGTCTGTCAAAACGTCATCCGGTGGCGGCGTTACTCATGCTGATCTTCATGGTCTCCTTGGCGGGCATTCCTCCCACAGCGGGGTTTATCGGAAAATTCTACGTGTTTATGTCGGCCGTGGAAGCCGGCATGACGTGGCTGGCGGTCATCGCGCTGATTTTTGCCGCCGTGTCGGCCTATTACTATCTCCGGGTCGTGATGGTCATGTACATGCGCGAGCCGAGCGACGCCACGGACAGCGCTCCACAGTTGGTCATGTCGCCGACTTTTTCCATCGTGCTGGCCTGCGCGGCGGCCGGCGTGGTGATCTTCGGGATCTACCCCAATCCGCTCGTGCAGCTGGCCATGCAGGCGGTGCTGACGTTAAAATGAGAAAGCCGTGTGTTACCCATCTGCATGCGGAGCCTCATGAATGTCCTCCGCTTCCTTCTTGACGTCCTCAAGTCCTTTTTACAGCAGGGTTGCGCCAGCCTCGCTGCATCGTTGGCCTTTTTCTCGCTGCTCTCGCTCTTTCCTCTCGCGTTTCTGGTTCTGTATGGAGTGAGTTTTTTCGTCAGTCAGGATGTCATCGGCGAACAGTTCATGCTGAGTTTCCTCAGAGAATTTTTGCCGTCGTTGGGCGAGCGGCTGGCTGAAGAGCTCCATCGGATCAGTGTGTTGGAGAGTGTGCGATGGCTCGTCTTTTTGTCGTTTTTCTGGTTCGGGGGGCTCGTCTTTTATGAGCTGGACTACACGCTCAACGTGGTTTTTGAGAGCATGCCTCAGCGCCATCCGCTGATTTCAACGGCAATCTCCATCGCGTTGGTCGGATCGACAGGACTTCTGCTGCTTATGGCGTATGTCGGCACGCAAACCATCGCCTTTTTAACCACCTATGCGCCCAAGCTCTGGGGACTCGATCTTGTCGCCCTGGCTGCGCATGATTTTCATCTCACCTACACCCTGCCCTTTACCCTCGCATTCCTGGCGGTCAGCCTATTGTACCGTCTTGTTCCTCGCCGCCGCCCGCGCTGGCAAGCCGCAATGGCCGGCGCGCTGATCTTCAGTGTACTCTGGGTCTCGGCCAAATTGTTGTTCGTCAGCTATAGCGACTACGCCACGGTCTACGCTCGGCTCTATGGATCGTTGCTGGAAGTCGTCCTCTTGCTGCTGTGGGTCTATTATTCCGCCGGGCTCTTGCTGTTCGGCGGCATCATTGCCTACAAGCTCCAACAGCTTTCCCACTCGTTGTCTACCGTGCCGGCAGACGATGTTTAACAGAGATGTTGGAGCGGATGACAGCCGGCGAGCGCCCGCGACTCAGCGGCTGGAAGAGCTACGCAACTGAAGAAAATGCACGATGGCTGAATGGGTCACGAGTCCGATAATGTCTTCGTCCTGCATGACGACTAATCGATCCCATCCTTCACGGGCCATGCGCTCCATCGCATGGATCACAGGAATGTCCGGATCAATCACGAGCGATTCCGAACGGGGGCGCATCACCTGCTCGACCCGGCGCCAGGGCCACAGCGACGGCGACACGTTCTGAATCTCCAATACGGTGATGAGTCCCACCAGTCGCCCATTCTCCAACACCGGAAAGCCGCCATAGCCATAGGACTGGAAGTACTGGTTCACCGCCTCATCCAGCGTGCAATGCGATGGAATGGAGGTGACCGTCGTCACCATTAAATCCCGAATGGGGACCGCCGCCAACGACTGGCGTATGGCGGCTTGACGACGACTCGCCAGAGCCGCGGCGAAGAGAAACATGCCGATGATGAGAATCCATCCGCCGTTCGATGCCATCGAAGCAGGCAACCCGCCGCTCACGGCTCCGTACATCACCACAAGGCCGACCAGTCCAAGCATCAATCCAAACGCCAGACCGACCACTGCGGCTTGTTTGGTAGCCCGATGAAAATCGTTTCCCCATGCCCACAATCCCGCCCGTAACACCCGCCCGCCGTCCAGCGGAAAACCGGGAATCATATTGAACAGTCCGAGTTGCATATTGACGAAGCCCAGCAAGGCCCCGAGCATGATCCACCCCTGGAGGCCATGTTGCCGTTGAATCGCCTCTGCCAGTTCCACAAAGACAAAACAGAGACCGCCGATTACAAAACTGACCGCCGGCCCGGCCAGCGCAATAAGGAATTCCGCAAGGGGTGTCGGAGCTTCTTTCCGCATGTGAGCCACACCGCCGAAAATAAACAACGTGATCTTTTCAATCGGAATGCGATAGTGCAATGCGACGTAGGAATGGCCGAGCTCATGCAGGAGCACGGAGAGAAATAACAGCACCGCGGCGAGTCCACCCATTGCCCAATAACGCTCGGGAGTGAGCCCGGGCAAACTTTCCGGCAGGTATCCGGTCGAGAGCGTCCAGGTGACCAGGAGAAAGACCAAAAACCATGAGGCATGGATACGGATCGGAATTCCCAACGCTCGGCCGATTTCCCAAGAAGGGACGCGCATAGGCCATACCGTAACAGCCGAATACGTAAACGGTCAATTCTTCACCGTCGGTTCAGGTATACTAAACCCGTATGCGACGCCACGTTCTGCTATGCCTGCTGCTCGGCGTTCTGTCAGCGACAACCCTTGGGGCATTGGTCCCAGTAGACGGTGCGGCGCAAGTCATCAAATCCGGCCCGCCGACGTGCCCTGGTGTAGCCTTGACGTTCGACCTCTGTCCCGTGCGGAAGGGGTCCGGCTACGATCAGCCATTGATGGACTATCTCATCAAGCATCGTATCCCCGCCACCTTCTTCATGTCCGGCAAGTGGATGACAAAACATGAACCGGAAGTGGACCATCTATTACGCCTGGGATTTTTTGAAGTAGGTACGCACGGTGAGGTGCATGCCCACCTTCCCATGCACGATGCCGACGAACAGCGCACGGAGATCCTCGGCCCCGTCAAGCTGTTGCAGGAACACTATGCCCGCAAGGCGACGTTGTTTCGGCCACCGTACGGAGAATACAACGACCTGACCGTCGCCGTGGTGAACATGCTCGGCCTGCGATTCATCCAATGGAATATCGAATCAGGCGATCCCGATCCCACACTCTCCTCCGAGCAGATTCTCTCCGGAGTCGCTACGCGTGCCAAGCCGGGAAGCATCATCGTCTTCCACGCGAACGGCAAAGGCAAGCAAACCCGGCAGGTGATCGAACAACTCATATCGGACATCCTGCCCCGGAAAGGACTCCAACCCATGACCGTGAGCGAGTTGTTGAATTGCAAGCCCCGAGCCCATGACTGACCCGGTTATCAGGAACATGGATCCAGACGATCGTGAGTCCGTCGTCCAGCTGCTCGGTGAATCCGATCCCTGGAGAAAACTGGGTTACTCACAGGATGATTGGAACCGTATCTTTTGCCCGACTCCGCGTGGGCGAGACTGTTACGTTGTTCTGCTCGATGGGCAAGTGGCAGGCGTCGCCATCGTGAAGCAGAAGTTTCTCCTGGGGGACTATCTGGAGCTCTTGGGAGTAGCCGTATGGGCTCGCCAGAAGGGAATCGGTGATCAGCTGTTGCGGCACATCGAGGAGCTCGTCTTTAAAAGAACAAAAAACCTCTTTGCCTGTGTATCGGATTTCAACGAACCAGCAAGGGTCTTCTACAAGAAACATGGATATCAAGAGATCGGCCCTATGCCCAATTTCCTGATTCCGGGCAGCGCGGAGATCTTGCTGCGAAAAACCGCTGGACCGACCAGGAGCACATAAACAGATGGCACAAGTTGCTCTAGAACTCGTATATTCAGTTTTTGTTGAGGTGCTATGCTATGGAACGGGCTACGTGATACTGAGGTGTCTTGGCTTCCGTGACTTTGACCGACGGGAGTATATTGTTGGAATAGTGGGCTTCCTATTCTGGTTTGTCGTGGGTTTGTTAGTGTGGCACTTCTTTTCGGTCTAACGAGGTAGCGTGTGAAGATTCAAAAACTTCTTCATACAAGGATGCGCGTCAGCGATTTGGATGAGACCATCCGGTTTTACACGAGCGTATTAGGCCTTGAAGTCATCGAGCGGAAGACTTCTCCTCGTGGGTCGCAGCTTGCCTTCCTGAGAGTGCCCAATAGTGATGAGTTGATTGAACTGACCAGTTTCCCTCCAAGTGGTCCGGTGAAAGTTCAGGAAGATCTCGTTCATCTGGCCTTTCAAGTTGAAAGCCTCGACGAAACGATCGCATCGCTCAATGCGCAGGGAGTCAGGATCACCGATGGCCCGACGACTACCTCTTCAGGCAGCCGGTTCATCTTTATCGACGCGCCCGACGGCTATGAGATCGAGCTGATCGAACGGCCTGCAGGCGTGAAGATCGTTTAAGAAAGTCATCGGTCATTAAGTCCTTGGTCATTGAACCTGCCGCGAACTGTTGCCTATTGACCATTGACTAAAGGCTCAGTACTCTCGCCCTCCGGCAACCGTTATCAATTCACAGGACTTCACAGGGAGATTGGCATGAAGAATGGTTTCTTTCGCGGACACGGCCTTGGTAACGACTATCTCGTGATGGATCCCAAGGAGCTGAGCTTTAAACTGACTCCGAAAAACATCACAGCTATTTGCGACCGCAATTGGGGCGTAGGCAGTGACGGGATTTTAGCCTTGGTCCCATCTAAGAGGGCTGATTTTGGGCTACGCATTTTCAACCCGGACGGCAGCGAGGCGGAAAAATCCGGCAACGGTCTCAGGATCTTTGCCCGCTATCTCCACGCGACCGGTAAAACCAGGAGGAAGCGCTTCACAGTCGAGACAAAGGGCGGGCTGGTCAGTGTTGACCTGCATGTAGACCGGTATGGCGATGCGGCCGCCGTGACCGTCGAAATGGGGATCGCCATGTTCAAGCCGGATGCTCTCCCTTGTTCACTGAACGTGCCTGAGTTGATTCAGCAGCCGATTCAGGCAGCCGGGCAGACCCTGACCTTTACCGGCGTGAGTGTCGGCAATCCCCATTGTGTCGTCTTCAAGCCCGTCGGAGAATCCTGGTCACGGGAAGATCTCTTGACGTTTGGACCGGCCCTGGAAAACCAGACACTCTTTCCTAAACGGATTAATGTGCAGCTCGCAGTCCCAACCGGACCGAAGGAAATCTTCATTCTGATTTGGGAGCGCGGCGCCGGCGAAACGCAGGCCTCCGGCTCTTCATCCTGCGCCGCAGCCAGCGCAGCGGTACGTCTAGGACTCGTGAAGAGCCCCGTCACCGTGAAGATGCCGGGAGGGGTGCTGCATATCGATGTCGCCCCGGACTTCAGCCTCACGATGAAAGGGCCGGCGGCCGAAGTCGCGCGAGGGACACTCAGCCCGTCGTTTGTCCGGGGATTGAAATAGCGTCTCGCCGATCGCCATAGGTCAACCGAGGAAATGTCGGACCTACTCCTGGTATTCTTACGATTGATACATGACGGTTGACGCATGACGATCGACGTTCTCCAGTCCAAACTCACCCATCTCCCGGATAGCCCCGGCGTCTACCTGTTCAAGAACAAGCAAGGAGAAATCATTTACATCGGAAAGGCAGCGGTGCTCGCCGACCGCGTCCGATCCTATTTCCAGAAGGGGGCAGACCATACCCCCAAGACCAGTCTTCTCGTCGGCCACATCACGGACGTAGAAACGATGGTGACTCGATCCGAACTCGAAGCCCTGATTCTTGAGAGCAATCTGGTCAAGCGCCACAAACCCTGTTTCAACATCGTGTTGCGGGACGACAAGCAGTATCCCTATGTGCGGCTGCCGGTCAAAGAGGATTTTCCCCGACTCTCGATCGTGCGCCGCGTGCAAAAAGACGGCGCCCTTTACTATGGCCCCTATACACCGGCGAACGCTCTCCGGGAGACGTTGAAAGTCATCAAGCACGTCTTTCCTCTTGCCACATGCACGATCGATATCGACGGGAACGCCGATCGTGCCTGCATCGAATTTGAGATCAAGCGATGCATGGCGCCCTGCACCGGTCATCAGTCGAAGGAAGAGTACCATCAGATCGTCAAACAGGTCCGCCACTTTCTGGAGGGCCGAGATCGAGAATTACTGGACGATCTCCGCGCCCGCATGGAAGCGGCGGCGGAGCGAGAAGAGTTCGAGGAGGCAGCCCGACTGCGTGACCGCCTCTTCAAAATCGAGCGGATGCTGGAAAAGCAGCGGATCACGCAGACGTCAGCAACCGATCAGGACGTGATCGGCTTAGCCAGACAAGGTTCGGCAGTGGACCTCCAGATTCTGTTCGTGCGCGGCGGCTTGCTGATCGGACGGAAAGATTTCTTCTGGCCTCAGTCTGCTGCGGTGGCCGACGAGGAGCTGGTGCATTCCGCCATCGAACAGTTCTACAACAAGGACGGACAGCCGCCCAGAGAAGTCCTTGTCCCGACCGACCTCGAAGACGCCGCCCTGATTCAGCAATGGCTCTCCGACAAGCGCGGCGAATCCGTTCGTGTGCGAGCGCCGGAGCGGGGCGCCAAGCATCAGCTTGTTCTCCTGGCCGAAGAGAACGCGGCTGCGGCGGTCGCCGATCACTTGCGTGATGAGGAACGTGACCGGCAGGCCGGTGAGGAACTGAAACGGTTGCTGCGACTGGAACAGGCTCCGCGTCGGATTGAAGGGTTCGACATCTCTAATACGATGGGCGACCAATCAGTCGCTTCAATGGTCGTCTGGGAAGACGGACAGATGAAGAAGGCGGACTATCGGCGGTTCAAAATCCAAACGGTCACGGGGGCCAATGACTTCGCCAGCATGAAAGAGGTGGTCACGCGTCGCTATGGAAGAGAGGAGAACATGGCTCAGCCGGATTTAATTCTCATCGACGGCGGGTTAGGTCAGCTGGCTGCCGCGCTGGAGGGGCTCAAAGAGGTCGGACGACAGGGTCTGCCGATCCTGGGTCTGGCGAAGGCTCGCGGCGACAAGGAGGAGCGGATCTTTCTGGCCGGGAGAAAAAACCCGATCGTGCTCAGGGCGCAATCCCCTTCCACCCATCTGCTCCAACGCATTCGCGATGAAGCGCATCGCTTTGCAATCACCTTCCATCGAAAGTTGCGCGGCAAATCACTGGTCGGCTCCAGATTGGACCAGGTCATCGGAATCGGTGAGATTCGGCGCAATCAACTCTTAGAGAAATTCGGCAGTCTCGACAAACTGACTTCAGCCAGCGATGAGGCTCTACAGGAGGCCGGTCTCAACACAAAGACCATCGTGGACCTCCGTAGGACACTCGGCAAATAGCATGGGCCGGCTTCGGATCCTCCATCTAGAATAGCGTACGCAAACTGAACGTCCCCAGGTGTACGAACGCGTCGTAGGTCCCGTCGACGGTCGGATTCACGTTGCCGACGACAGTGCGTGATTCATAGAACCATTCCTGATAGGCGAGGTCCAGCCCGATGCCTTTCGGCCACAGGGCCGACTCGCCGCTGCAGGGAATAACACCGAAAAATCGTCCTGCCCCCTTGCAAAGAAACCCGGTACCAAGAGACAGGGTATGAGCCGTCAAGGAGATTGTCCCGGAACTGAATGTTCGATCGGGAACAGGGTCCCCTGTATAGGTATAGCCGGAACGCACGGCAACCTCCCAGTGCGGCAGCCATTGCGGGTTCATCCACTTATGCTCGGTTCCGAGCGCAATCACCGGCACGTCGTTCCACTGTTGCGGTTGGGGAATCGTCGCCCCATTCGAAAGACGGACATCAAGATTCTTATTCGAACTCCAGCCCACATACTCGACATCGAGTTCCACCTTCCACTCGCGTTCCCTGTTACGCACCGGCCAATAGGCGACCGCCCCTGTAACTATGTGAGGCAGGACAAGATCGGTGGAGGCATCGGCCACCTTCGCTCCATTGACCAATAACGACCCGCTCAGCGGCAACACGGCTTGACTGTGATAGACCAGCCCGATTGACATGATCGGTTTACCAGCTCTATTCCTCACAGGCATATAGAGCAGACTGGCTGTGACACCCGCCCCGGTCCCTTTCCCGTTCAGTTCGACAGACGCTCCAACCGGAATTCCCAAGGCGCCGGCACTGACCTGTTTCTGCTCCACATGTCCTTCCCCAAGAAAGCTCGCAAAGGTATAAATATCGGCGCTCACACCCACCGACAGAGCCTCGCTTATCTTGTAGGCAATGGTGGGCTTGATGTCGATCAGCGGGAGCGTGGCCGAGGTGACAGCCGTATTGAACGGGCCATCGACCGGATAACGCGTGTTCAATCCAAAGGGTGTCGTTAGTCCCAGACCGATAGTGACAGCTGAGAGACGTGGTGCTCCAAGTGCTTCAAGGTTGGCGGCGAGGTAGGTGTGTCCAGGGGGAGGGAACGCGACGCTATCTCCAAAATCTCCACGGCTGTCAATCCCTGAAATGCTTTTGGTTTTGATCGACCCGCCGAGTAATGCGATTCCAAAAACTCCCTGCATCCCATGGATTTGGCTCAGGCCGGCAGGATTATAGTGAATCGCTGAGGCATCGTCTGCTTGGGCGGCAAAGGCGTTTCCTTGACCTGCGGCAACCGCTCCCTGCGGTTGAAACCGTAGCGCTTGTGCCGACACGATTGCAGGGCACAGAAGCCAAACTACCGCTACAATCGTCCCAGCGGAAAAACTTCCTTGACGCAAGCAACCCAATGCAGTAGACCAAAACATTGGTTTTGGCCCCGTATTTTTCTTTGCTAAATTGTGTGTCCTGATCTAGGTCAATACTCGATTGTCTCCCCTCAGCATAGGTCCATATGGCCCAGCAAATTTGTCTCTATTCAAACCGGTTTCATCTTCTTATAATACTGTCCGCTCTGAAACTCTCCGCATAGGAGGCATTCATGGGACAGACAGGGACAAAGCGCCCCTACCCGAGGCAACTGTTTGAGCAGCTTTCAAAAACTGAATGTGCATCTTTTATCGAAGCGCTTCATTACACGACTGAAGCGAACACCACAGCTGAGGTTAAAGATGCGCTCGTTCAGTTTCAAAATCTGTTTCCTTTCACGCGAGTGATCAGTGGTCTCGCCCGCCTGACGTCAAGTGGCAAGTTTGATGGGTTTACCAACGTCGTCAATGTAAGCTACCCCGACGAATGGATTAAGCTCTACTGGCAAAACGGCTACTTCGAGGTTGACCCGGTCTTGCAGACTGCACTAAATAAAATCGGCACCCAACATTGGGGAACAACGTATCGCGAGGCGACCTCTCCAAAACAACAGGAATTTATGTTGGCTGCCAAAGAATTCGGGCTGGGAGATGGCATTACGACCGGATCCGCCGACCCTGCGTGCAGAGTCGCAACCTTCTGTTCCTTTGCGTCCGCCGATAGCGTAGATGCAGCGCGATATGTGCCTCTGGTTGAGTATTTTGGACACTACGTTCATCTGGCGCTATTACGCACCGCTCCTGCCAAGGCACAATCAATGGATCGATGTGTCAAACAACTGACCTTGAGAGAGTTGACGATTTTGAACTGGGTTAAAAATGGTAAGACGAATTGGGAGATTGCCCAAATCATGGGTGTGACCGAGCGCACAATCCGATTCCATGTCGAAAGCATTTTTTCGAAGTTGGATGTCACATCACGGTCCCAGGCGGTTGCCATTGCCATTGAACATGGCTTACCAAATGTCGTCTAACCATACCGTTCATCGGTAATAGGACTGCAACTGTACTCCCCTAAGAGTTACACCATTACTGCTACAGCTTTACCAGCTGATGAGGTCCGGCCCGAAATCACCTCGCCCATCGGTGTCCGAATCGTTGATATCCATTCCAGAAAGCTGGGCCGTTTTTCGGCATTCTCCTCATCGAAACGGACCATATCATACAGAGCCGCGACCGCCCCTACTCCCGCAGGTGGAAGCTTCACGACAGGACCGATCGGCTCACAAGGGAAACCCAGCATGCGGAGCGCTCGTAAGAATCGGTGCTCGACCTCGAGGTAGTAGTAGCGAATCTCATTCTCGACCGCCCACTGATAGATCCCTTTCAAAATTCCTAACATCACTCGACTCGAAAGGTTTGAATCTCGAATGTCAGGATTAACGGCAAGCCGAGTGATTTCAGCTGTGTCAGGCTCTTTTCGGATGGTGTGCTCGCTTGACAGCAGATCTCCAAATTCATTCTCCAACATGAATTTTCCCGAAGAGGGAAGAAGTCGCGCCATGCCAAGTAGCGTTCCATCATCGTGGAACAGACCGACGGTAACTCCCCACAGATCATACATATCCATCTCTTGACCATCGTCTGTCGGCGGCACCCATTGAAGCGTTTCCGCAAACACTCTGTGCCGCAGACGATAGGCTTGAGTTAACTCAGCCTTCCCTTCGAGCGTCTTGACCAGGAACTCTCCTTCGCGGAATGCGATTCCTCTTTGCTCGGCGACTGGTGTGATTGTCATGTGCTGTCTCCTTTCAAGTTAGGGGTCGGTATAGACTCAATTTGTTGACGAACATAGGGCCGTTTAGGGCCGATTGTCCCAGCGGAAGGGCCGAATGGTTCCATTTCAGTAGAAATACGTCACCTGGCGGGTCCGCCAGGTGTTCTCCTAGATCCTTCTGATGTACATACTCACTCAATACTGAATTGAACGGGGTCGGTTTTGTGCAGATACAAACCAGGGAAGAAGAAGTAGAAGTGACGCAAGGCGCGAAAAGGTTTCCATTATTGGACGGAGGACTTCGAGCGCTCTCCGCCTCCCAGTCTGGTCGCCCCCTGAAGCAGTCTTTCGGCCTGCGCCACTTGAGGCCATGTACCGGTGAAGCAAGGACCGCCTCTAGGAAATCACCTGGCTGAACCGCCAGGTGATTTCCTAGAGGCGCAGGCGTACACATACGTTTGTGTATCGAATGATTTAGTTTGAGAGAAAGGAGAGATGATGGAAGCTAACGTCATAAAAGGCAGGAACGGACTTCAGCTTTTGAATGGCGGACTTCAGTCGACCTCGACGCTCGTAACCACCCAGAAGGGACGAACGCCGAAGGAATTCCTCAGTGTGTACGAGTTGGAACCATGCGCCGGTGAATTGACGACCGCGCTCAAAGCGACTGAACGCCGCTTGAGTACGCTCCTGGAAGACCGCACCCGTATCGGTCGAGACTTGCATGACTGCGTGTTGCAGTCGTTGTATGCGATCGGACTGAATATTGAAACGGCTCAGCCAACTCGAAGCGATCACACGACGGAAGCAAAAGAGGCCGACAATCGGACGATCCACCAGATCAATCAACTGATCCGTGAGGTCCGTGGAATGATTCGAGAATTGGAGTCCGGCGCCGTACAGGAATTTGATTTATCTGCCGAGCTCAATACGCTGCGCGCGATCTACGAACAAACCGGGCGGCTGCACATAAAGCTGGATCTCCAACGGAGCGCCGTTGATGTTCTGACGAACGAGGAAGAGCGGGCCATCCTGAATATCGTGCGCGAGGCGATCAGCAACTGCGTTCGCCATGCTCACGCGACCGAGGTCGCCGTCTCAATTCGCATGCGAGGAACAAGAATTCAGGTGAGTATCCATGACGATGGAATCGGATTTTCTACGAGGGCCGGACGTCCACGAGGATATGGGCTTGCCAATATGGAGGCTCGCGCCAGAAAACTCGGCGGGACGCTTCGGCTCCGGTCGAAAATAGGAGGAGGCACACACATCATCGCAGAGTTTTCCTTGGAGCCGCTTTTGAATTCCATATGAAACCGTCCTCGACCAGCATCGTGCTTATTGACGACCATGAGATGGTCCGTAGAGGGCTCCGTGCGCTGCTTCACCTCGAACCGGATATGGCGATCGTCGGAGAGGCCGCAACCGTGGCGGACGGCGTAGCAGCCGTTGAGCGACTCGCCCCCCAGATGGTATTACTCGACGTGAAGCTTCCCGACGCCACGGTCACGAAGGCCTGTCGACGCCTTCTGGCCGTTTCCCCGAAGCTTCGGATTCTCGTCCTCACCAGTTACGCCGAAGATTCTACCGTGATGGCCGCGGTCCAGAACGGGGCGCACGGATACGTCCTCAAGGATGTCCGAATGTATGACCTGATTCGCGCCATTCGCACCGTCGCCGGCGGCCAAGGCTATCTGGACCCACGAGTCACTCAGCAAGCTTTGCATTGGATTCGGTCCAGTCCACACCTTGGAGCGACTTCCATTGGAACCTCCCGACTCTCCCCACAAGAGCGCTTGATCCTACCGCTTCTGGCTGAAGGAAAAACAAATAAGGAAATTGCCGTCCAGCTTCGTTTGAGCGACAAAACCGTCAAAAACTATCTGGCGAATATCTTTGATAAACTTCATGTCAAGCGCCGTACGGAAGCCGTTGCCTGGTTCATGAAGGAAACTCATGTACCCGGCGCTGCGCGAAATCAAAAATTATAGCGCTCCGGTACTCTGCCTGCGTTCCTGGCGCTTCATCCTGCGTACCTCGCCGACGCCCGACCACCCCCTGGCATTGATGGTCCGGCAGGTTTTATACTGTTTACTCAAGGTAGACCTACCTGTGGCGGAAGCGGGCCGGCCTTGTACCTTCATCAGACATAACGACAAGGCTCTTCTCTATGAGCATGCCGCTGGATACCGACAGCTCAATATCCACCCAACTTGGCGATCTACGTCGCCAGGTTGTTGAATTGCAACAGGCGTTGGCTCGTGCAGAACGCCACAGTGCCCCTGCACACAGAGCGGTGCTTGGAGCCGCCCCAGTGGGAATGTGGGGATGGGAAGGCCTCACGGACCTGAAGCGGGCCGAGGAAGCCAAGACCAAGAGCGAAGTCCGGCTCCGCTCATTCCTGGACGCTCTGGACGACCTCGCCTTCGAATTTGACGAGAACGGACGATATCTCAACGTGTGGACCCGCAACGAAGACAAACTCCTTCTTCCCAAACAGGACCTTATCGGCAAGCGATTGACCGACATCTTCGGACCGGAGACTGGTTCCCACTATCTTGAAACGATTCGTCGCGTCATGACGACAGGCGAACCGGCGACGGTCGACTATACGGTGTCGTTGGGTGGAGAGTTACGGTATTTTTCGGGGATTCTGACGCTTATTCCAGGAAGCGGAGCGGATAGCGCCACGGTCGGGTGCATCGTGCGCGACATCTCCGATCGCAAACGTTCGTACTCGCTCCTTCAAGCCGCCATCAACTCCGTCGCCGACGGCCTGCTCGTCATAGACCGGCAGGGTAAGGTGACCAGCGTCAACCAGCGGTTCCTGCACCTATGGAACATTCCACTAGCGCTGGCGGACAACCCGGATGATGAGGAGATGCTGGCATTTGTCCTCGGCCAACTGCGGGAACCGGAGGCATTTTTGAGGAAGATTCGCGAGCTGTATGCCCATCCGAGGCAGGAAAGCTTCGATGTACTTGACTTCAAGGACGGGCGGGTCTTCGAGCGCTATTCTCGGCCACAGATTCTCGATGGTGAAATCGTCGGCCGTGTCTGGAGTTTCCGAGATATCACCGAGCAAAGGCGCGCTGAAGAAGCCTTACGTGCAAGCGAGCGTCGGCTTCAGCGCTTCGTGGCCGAAGCCCCGGTCGGGCTCGGTATCCTCGATGAAAACTGGCGACTGGTCAGCGTCAACAAAGCCCTCTGTGAGCTGACGGGATATGAAGAACATGAACTGATCGGCTGTACCTATGCGCTGTATACACACCCGGAAGATCTTTCCGCCAACATCGTGTTGACGGACGAATTTTTCCGCGGGATTCGATCGGAATATACCTATGAAAAACGATACATTCGCAAGTCCGGCGAAATTATTTGGGTCTCGGTCAAAGCGACTCGCGTTGAGTTATCAGGCCATGCCGGGCCGCTCCTCCTTGCCGCGGTTCAGGACATTACCGAGCGCAAACTGGCGATGGAGAAACGTGAGCACTTGAGCCGAGACCTGCACGACAATATTTTACAAGCCCTCTACGCGGTCGGTATGCAGCTGGAAGCGGGCAAGTTGTCGATGGGGAAATCGCCTCGCCGATCCAAACTCCATATGACTCAAGCCGTTGACCAGCTGAATAATTTGATGTTCGATGTTCGGCGATTCATTGCCTTGCTGGCGCACCGCACCACGGCGGAGCCGGACTTTGGACAGGCCCTGCAACAGCTCATCACATCAATGCCCGGCGCCGGCCAATCCGCGCCTGAACTGGACATCACAAACCCGGTCCTGTCCTTCATCACCCCCAAGCTGGGGGAACAATTGCTCAACATCGTACGAGAAGCTCTCAGCAATAGCTCTCGTCATGCCTGCGCGTCTCGCCGGTGGGTTCGACTCAGTCTGGCGGATAACACGATCCACTTGATCGTCGGCGACAATGGGGTCGGATTTTCCTCCAAGCGCAAACGTCGAGGCGGTAATGGATTAGGCAACATGGCCGCCAGAGCCAAGCAAATCTCCGCCGCCTTTACGCTGGAGAGCGCGCCGGGGAAGGGAACCAGTATCCTGGTCGATATTCCGCTGAAGAAGGGAACTGTGTATGAATAAGTCCAAGCCGATTCGGCTGGTCCTGGTGGATGATCATGAAGTCGTGCGGATCGGACTCTGTGCGGTCCTCAATTTGACACCCGGCATGAAGGTTGTTGGGCAGGGCGGACGGATGGAAGACGCGAAGAAACTCTGTTATCGCCTTAAGCCGGACCTCCTCTTACTCGACATCCGATTGCCGGACGGCAGCGGGGTGGATGCCGCGCGCAAGATCCTCGCACAGTGCCCCGACACTCGCGTGTTGTTCTTGACCAGCTTCGCCGACGACCATACCGTACTCGAGGCTATTCTTTCCGGCGCTCAAGGCTACATCCTGAAGGACATTGCTTCCAATGCCTTGATCCACGCCATTCGAACCGTCGCCTCTGGTCAGACGCTCATTGACCCCCGTTTGACGAAACATACACCGGAATGGTTGAGGAATGTGAATAGTGAGCCGGGGCAATCGAAGCGCTCTCTCCTTTCTCCACAAGAACAACGGCTTCTGCCGTTGGTGGCCAACGGCCTCACGAATAAAGAAATCGCCCAAGATCTCCGGTTAAGCGAAAAGACCGTCAAGAACTACCTCGCAAATATCTATTCAAAACTGAACATCGGACGCCGATCACAAATTGCCGCCTTCTATGCCGGAAGCTTCAAGGGCTCAGGGGCCCTTTACCCACCGAGACTCACCGAACCGGTCAAACCTGACCGCGTGAGGACGACTCCTCCTCTCAACTCTTGTTGATGCTCGCCTGTTCCTACAGGGAAGGACGCAGCCCCATCGCAGATCCATTCCGCATCTATCCGCATATCAATCTTTCTCTACGCCACGCGGCGAGTCACGACACGGCGAAGCATTGAATTGACAGCCTTGCATTCACTGACTAGGATACGTCTCGCCCTCGAGTCGTCACGTGAGGGCATGCCATCGTTGGACTGTGAGGAGGTCTTGATGTCCGATTCTCATTCGCCCGAATCCCGAGAGCCCCATCGATCACTGAAGCCCTCTCATTCAGCCAGCAACCAAGTCGAGGCCGTGTTTGAATCTATTGTCTTTGCCAGTCGATGGATTCAAGCTCCGCTCTATGCCGGTCTCATCGTGGCGGAGCTGCTCTACGCCTACAAATTTCTCCACGAGCTCTGGGAAATGGTGACCCATATCGGCAAGATGGAAGAAACCGTCTTCATGCTGGGGGTGTTAGGATTGATCGACGTCACGATGGTCGCCAATCTGCTGACCATGGTCGTGATAGGAGGGTACGCGACGTTCGTCAGCAAGCTGGATTTGGAGCATCATCCGGACCGACCGGACTGGCTGACCCACGTCGATCCCGGCACCATCAAGATCAAGTTGGCAGCTTCCTTGGTCGGCATCTCCAGCATTCACCTGCTGAAAGCCTTTGTCGACGTGGCGAACGAGAACCCTGAGCACATCAAGTGGAAGATCTTCATCCACATGACCTTTTTAGCGTCTGCTATCTTGCTCGCATGGACCGACAAGATCATGCAGAAGGACAAAAAACATTGAAGAACTCTACACGGACATCTCTTTACGCATCGGGGTCCGATCTTCCTGCGCCTTCATATAAATGGCGACCGCTTGGGTGCGGCGTCTGATTCTTAACTTTGCGAAAATGCCGACAACGTAATTCCTCACCGTCTTTTCCGACAGCATCAGCTTCGTGGCGATCTGTTTGTTGGTGTTCCCTTCGACGATGAGCGTCATCACTCTCCGTTCCTGCCCTGAGAGGATCTGCAAGGCGGAGGGAGAGCAAACCGACTCCTGCCTGGCTCTCAGCAAGTGAAAGGTCTGGTCCACGGTCCCTTGGCCGAGGTAAGAATCCCCTGTTGCGACGGTACGAATCGCTCGAATCAGTTCCATCCGGCCGGCCTTCTCCCATAGATATCCTTGGGCGCCCCCCTCGACGGCGTTGCGGAACGCCTCGGCGTCACCATCCCTCATTAAACTGATGATCCGGACTGCTGGAAGGACGTTAAAGAGGTGCTTGTAGATGTCGAAGTCCAAACCGCCTGAGAGCCCTGACTTCAGTATGAGCACATCCGGCTTGGTTCGTTGCGATTCCGGGAGTACGTCCTCCGCATTGCCGGCCACACCGACCACTTCAAGGTCTCGCTCTTCCTCCAGCAGCGCACATACCCCGGCTCTGATGACTTCGCAGCCATCGGCGATAAACACGCGGATCGGCCGAGCGCGTGAAGTCCTGATGCGTGAGGGGTCGTGAACGATCCACTTTTGGCTCTCTTGCGTTCCTCTATGGGCTTGATCCTGCTGTCGCATCCCAATAACCCCCGTGAGTACGAGTCGTCGCATAGACTCGATCCGTATCAGAGGAACCAGGAATGCCTGGCCTCGTTATCAAGTCGAACCTCAACCTGATATCGGTTTGTGTCCTACAGAGAGATCATCGTCGATCAGGACAAACATGGGTGCTTGCAGACCTTTTATACCTTCCGGTTGGAACCATAACGCCAGGCGCGGAATAGAGATAGCAGACAAGAACTGATTCCAATGTCGGCAGCCGTCCTACAACGGAACAATGGAACAATCGGACGTGACATCCGATATGGAAGGCAGGACACTTGCCCTGCTTGTGATGTGCCGCACAAAAACCAGGGAAGGATGGTCGCGTAAATCTTTCAGGTCGCCAGGCGGTATTCGATGGCATACCGTACGAGATTCGCTGTCGTGCGCAACCTCAGCTTGTCCAGCAATCTGGCTCGATAGGTGCTGATGGTCTTCACGCTCAAGGCCATTTCGTCGGCGATGGCCGAGATGGTTTTCCCCTGTCTCAGCAGCCGCAGCACTTCCATCTCCCGATCCGAGAGTCGTTCATGCAGCGTCGCCGGCTGACCGAGATTGAGATGATTCGCCATCTGGTCGGCCAGCGACGGACTGATGTACCGTCGGCCGGCGAGCACTTCCCTTACCGCCGCCACAACCTCCGAAGGTGTTCGGTCTTTCGTGAGATAGGCGGAAGCCCCGGCTTTGATGGCCCGAAGGGCAAACTCTTCTTCAGGATACAAACTCAGCATGAGAACCGGGAGGGGCGGACGGAGGAGTTTGATCTCTTTGAGGACCTCGAGGCCATGTTTATCGGGAAGCGCCACATCGAGAATCAGCAAGTCCCAAGGTTCTCGCCGAACAGCCGCCAGCGACGTCTCGGCGGAAACCGCTTCAGCAACGACGTGGCACAACCCCTCTTCAATCACCAGGTCTTTAATCCCCTTGCGGAAGATCGGGTGATCGTCGACGATCAGACATTTACACTTTCTTCCCATGCAACAGCGTTCTCGGCTTTACAATCGTCGTAGGGCGACCTGAGTCGATCTGGCCATGTTTCAGGGGGCTCTTCTTCGTACTATAACAAATGAGCATACCTTATAAATAGGACTCGAACAGAGCGGTTCACGCTCCATTGTGCCGATACGGGAGGTTTGCGTTACGTCCAGGCAGGAGTCACACCGCCCGTTGCATCCCGCCAATGCGGTGTCCAGGCGAGGGTCACAAGCTTGACGGCAATGTTGGCTTTGGCGGGCTTGATTGAAATCGTTTCGAGCTTTTCATTCAGAGGGTCGGTCGACGCGGCCACGGCTTCGCTTTCTGACTTAAACTGCGCTTCAAGATCGGCTAACTGCTGTTGAAGGGCTGCCACGTTTTCGTCCGCGACCCCGACATCCTGAGACTCTTTCATCACTCGGCCGGCGCTCCGGATCGCCGTCGTGGCTCGACCGATGTTCGAGACGCTGATCGCCTTCCGCCCGAGAAACGCCCCAAGGATGGAAGCTCCGACAGAAATCGCCGCCTGCACTTGGCTGGAACGGGATTCGGCCTGCTGTTTCTCTCTGGCGAGTTCCGCCCGTCTAATGCGCTCTTGAAGCGTCGCGATCTTCGACGCATATTTTTGGCGAAGCGTCTCGGCGCCCCTATCGCGTTGTTCCCGCCCGGTTTGCTGCAACCGCACGCGGAAATCACGCTCGGATTCGCCTGGTTTTGACACGTCCTTGGTGCTGGGACTCCTGAACAATTCCATCTTCTGTGTCCGGAAAAGCCAACCCCCAAAGTCCTTGTTCCAATCGGCGTAGCTTTTCGCCTTGCCGGCGCTTGTCGCCAAGGCTAGAAACTGAGATCCCTCTTCGGGCTCTCGCTCAAGATCGGACAGGACCATTTCCGTCCCAGTCGCCTTGTCCCAGTCGACCACGACGGGACCATCCGCAATGGGCGCCAACATCGTCACGTCCTGCGTACAGTCCACTCCACTTTTTGAGTCAGAGAATCGGATCTGTGAAGAGCCGAGCAGCATCGGGGCGTAGACCAGTTCGCTTCTTTCCGGTTTTGAGCCACGCAGCGGCACAAAATGCTGTGGTACATCGGGAGGCAACATGGGACGGGATGTCAGTGCTGAGGACTCGCCTCGCATGCCTCGCGGACTCGCCGACACGGGCTGAGTGCTCGCCTCGCGACGCGGGCTGAGTGATGAACGCGAGGTTCCGGGCGTTTCATCTTTCACCTGTAACGTTTCACTTCTCACAGAGTCCATCAACATTTTGATTTGCGTGCGGGTGAGCGGTCCGCGCAGATATGAAAGACACCAGCGCGTTTCAAACACGACCGGCTCATCCTCGTGCACATTGTTCATGAGAAAGATGCGATTGCCGAGGCCAGCGAGCGTTTGTTCCATGCGGCCTCGGTCGAACTTTTTTCCGGCACTGGTCGAGGCCCCTTCCAGTCCTTCCAGCACACGGGCCTTATCTCGCTCCGTCTGCAATCGTCCGATGAACCAGGTGCCGGTGTTGGCCAAGCCCTTGTAGTCAAGATCCACAGGATTTTGCGTGGCAAGCACCACTCCAAGACCGAACGCGCGGGCCTGCTTGAGCAGGGTCATCAACGGGAGTTTCGAAGGAGGATTGGCTACCGGCGGGAAGTAGCCGAAGATCTCGTCCATATAGAGCAGCGCGCGCAAGCTGGTCGTGCCGGATTGCGCCCTCATCCACCCGACCATTTGGCTGAGCAACAGCGTTACGAAGAACATGCGCTCGGCATCATTGAGATGGGCGATTGAAAAGATCGCCAGACGTGGCTTTCCTGCCGGCGTATAGAGCAAAGATTGAATATCGAGGGCTTCTCCTTCCATCCAGGCCTGAAATCCTGGGGCAGCGAGCAGATTGTTCAATTTCATGGCCAGTGCGAAGCGATCTTTCGAGGGAAAGAAAGAGTCCACGTCCATCACGCCGATCTTCGAGATCGGCGGCGATTGAATGGCCTGAATCAACGCCGCAAGGTCGAGATCTTCCTCCTTCCTCCATCTCTGATCAAGAATCGTAGAGAGGAGAATGTGCTCGCGGCTCTGGATTGGATCGGCCTCGATCCCCAGCAACCCGAGCAGACTCGTGACCGTCGTACTGATCCGCTCACGCAGCAACTCCGCATCTTCACGCACATCGGCAGCCGGCGCGGCAAATGATTTGAGGATCGAAACCGGCAACCCGGCGCTACTGCCAGGCGTGTAAATCGCCATGTCCGCCGCATCCCGCAGTCGCTGAATGCGAGCGCCGTCCTGTTGCCAACTTGCCAACCCCTTCGTCCACAATTCAGCCTGCGCGTCGGCGTAGTCGGCCGAGGACAAGCCTTTCTTGCGCGCATCGTCCTCATTGATCCAAGGCTGAAAGTCTTCTCCCTTGAGCGATGGGAACGTCAGCATCAAATTGCTGAGGTCGCCCTTCGGATCGATGATGATGGCCGGAATGTTGTCGATGGCGGCTTCTTCGAGAAGCGCCAGACAGAGGCCTGTCTTCCCGCTGCCGGTCATGCCGACGCAGACGGCGTGCGTCACCAGATCTTTTGAGTCATACAGCAGCCATCCCGGCTTGGCTTGCTTCGTGGCGAGATCATAGGGGCGTCCCAGATAAAACACGCCGAGTTTTTCAAAATCTTCCGCAGTCGACGGAGCAGGCGAGGGTGACGGGTTGGATTTCTTCGAGGCGCTCTGGGCCTTTGCAGTGGAATCGGTCTTCCTCGCCTTCGGCATAACACAGTCTCCCTTCGCTCATGGATCGGGGATGAATTCGCGGTATTGATTGTAGTGGCCTAAAGGGAGCGCTGCAAGCGGGGGTTGAATGACTCATCGACTGTCACGAGAACGCCCCTCCCTACAAGCAGTCCACGCACTGGCCCATGACAGAAAGCCAAGCGGGGCATCGAGAAGATATCCTCGTGTACGAGCCTCGGGCGGATGGACGCCAGGTTGGACCTTGCGGAAGCGCTGGTGCGGAAGGGACCCAGAGGCCAAGCACGTTGCGACATCCGCAGTGAACCGTATGATTGCAAGACGCGACCGCATCGGGCTCATTGAGTTCTAACTCCAAGTGCAACACGACCTGACCGTATTCCATGCGAGACTCTAGTCCGTGCCTCACTCACCCAAAGCGTGATCCGTCTCGACCTTGATCCTGATGGGTGACGGGTGCGACTTCCGCTTGAGAGTCGACACCATACGTAACAAGAACGGGGAAGCATGGCAGCGGTTGTCGGGAGTGAGGGAGGAGGAGAAGAGAGGAAGGACGCGCGCCTCGAGTCTTCGTGGCGGCGCGCGAAGATACGTTTTCCTTTGATCGGAGCCTTCGAGATGCATGCCCTATTTAGGGCTTCATCATATCGGGTGTGCCTACGCAGCCGCGCCGGAAGGACACGAAGATCCGGATATCGCGATCACCCTTCAGTCTCGTTCCACAACCCCGCGAACGGACGGCCTAGAACGCCCTGGTCAACGTCCCTACGGTGATATGCGGATGTCTGCGGCCGCGGAACTCGATCAGCGTCGTCTGCGAATATTGCAACTGCATAAATTCATCGCCGCTCGCATCCGTCACGCTCTCGATGGCAAATACCGATTCGAGCGACAGCGTATTCGCGTTGGTCGTAATGAATGGAATGTTGCCGATGGACCGATTATCAGACGTGGTCGTGATCAGGCGCGTGATCCAATTGAGCACCTTGCCTTCCTGATTCACCTGCCTCGCGAGCGTGTCGCGTATCATCTGGTTGGGATCGTTGACCAGGGCTTGCGTGATGCCGTCCGGCAACGGCTGGGAGCGCATCGCCGTTGCGACGGACAAATCATATTCTTCGAAATGATTCGTAGTTCCCGGCGGCGGAGGCTGGCCGCCGACCGGAAAGGGCATGACATTCGCCGGCGGGATTTCAGGGATCCGATCATACTCGGCTCGTTGGGTGAACCCGACGGTACAAAAGGCGTTACCGTGCGGAATCGTACCGAGCCGGGCGATGCTGGCATCGGCTGCGGGTGCGGTGGTGGCCGGGATATTCAGCCACATTCCGGGTTCGATGTGGAGCGCGCTCCCTGTCACGGCGTCGGTTACGCGATGAAGGTACGTCACACCGTAGATAGCAATGTCGCCCTGTTCGCTACCGCGATTGAACACGGGTGAACCGATCGTCGTGAACTCGATGCTCTCCCGCAGCAGGTTGAGCTGAAGGAACAAGCCGTTCTTCGCATCAGGCCCGGAATGAGGCCGAGCAATCAGGCTGAAACCCGTGCCCTCCCAGAACCCTGGCAGGTCCTTGAGCGCATCCAATTTGTCGATGAGCGACGGCTGGGGCTGGACGTCACGCATGTGCGGGGCGGAAATGGCTTGAGCAGGACGGGTCATAGCGAGGTCCTTTCCGGGCCGGGCGGCCTCTTCTTTGGTCAATCCCCCGATCAGGAGTACTTGGCGATTTGCTCGCGCAGGATGACGATGCCGTCGCGCGCCACATCATAGGCGCTGAGTACACTCGATACCGGCGGGTCCTGTCCCGGAATCCAGAACCTGCGACGGGTCAGGCGCATGAGGTTGACGAACGGCGGTACCGCGTTGAACACCTCTACTAAATATGGGCCGGCGTAAACCGGTGCGATTTCTGGCAGGATGACGTCCCACGGTATCCAGCTGCCTTTCACCGCGCCGCGATCGGGCGGTGAAATGTGGACATAGTGCAGGCGCTGCTGCTCGGTGGCCGTACGGACATTGTCGCGGAATATGTCGGGACCGGTACTGCCCAGCACAATATGAGCCGTATCAAATGTAGCGCCGGTCTGCGAGGATTCCAGTCTGGAGGTAAAGTCCAGCACATCCGAGACGGTGTTGGGGGCCGGTGTCTCCCAGTGATCCACCGGCTCGATCGCCAGTTTAACCCCGTACTTGGCCGCAAAGTCCGCCAGTTCCGCAAATACCGGTACGGCATTGGCATAGCGCGGGACCAACCAGTCCTGAAGTCGGTCACTCCACAACGGATCACCTGAATCCAGCGTCGGAAACTGGTTGTAAGGAAACAAAAACGGGCCCGCCATAATCGTGTCGCCCTGATCACCGTCAAGAAGACCGGTGATCCGGACACGCGATGTAAGATAGTTCAGGGCCTCGCGGCGCTGTTCGGCATACGGCGAGGTGGGATCGAAACTGCGCGTGGTGGCGACGTTAGTGGTGAAACGCACATGTTCAAGCCCGGCCTTGTTAAAAGACTCCTTGAGCCGTTTGTAGTCGTCAATCTCGGCCTCATGGTCATAGGTCTGCACCGGTGCGATCGGTAAATCGAAACCGGTATAACCTACATCCAACATCGTCTTGATGTGGCGGATCCAATGACTTGCAGCGCGCTGGTCACCGGGCTGCAAGTTTGCGGTAAACATAAAGAAGCTGAGATTGATCTTCGCGGCGGCGTGACTCATTGCGCCCACCCCAGCACCTTCTGCAGGTAAGCGCTTGCCATTTTGGCGTATTTCAGCGGCGGGGCCTTGGCGGGATCCTGCTCGGCTTCCACCACCAACCAGCCCTCGAAGCCGGCGTCGGCGAGAATGTCGATGATTTCAGGATAGCTGGTGATCGCGCCTTCGGGATCGCCGGGCACCGTGAAGATCCCGGCCTCGATTCCTTGCTGAAACGACCAGCCGTTGCTGTGCATCTCCTTAACCACAGAGGCTCGCATGTTTTTGAAATGGACATGCTTGACGCGCCTGGCATGCTTTTGCGCCACGGCGAGCGGATCGCCGCCGGCCGCCGCCATGTGGGCAGTATCCAGAAGTAAGTGGACCATTTCAGGATTGGTTTGCGCCATCAGCCTATCCACCGCCTCAGCGGTCATCACTCCGGTGCCCAGATGATGGTGATAACAAAGCTTGCGCCCGCGCGATTTGGCCATGGCGCCGATCTCGTTCAGCCCCTCGGCCAGCACTTGCCATTGAGCGTCATCGAATACCGGACTGTTGGGGTACAGCGCCACGGGCAAAGGGTTGACCGCATGGCCGAACTCGGCAACCACCAGATCGGCTCGCCGCGGATCGCTCCAACCGGCCTCGAAATCATCCATAAAATCGAGCTGCTGACGTATCTTGTCGAAGGTCTGTTGCTTCATGCTTTCGATGGTGAAATAGGTGCTGACCCAGGGTTCCGACACGCGCAGGTCGCGCAGACGCATCGCCGACTGCAAGACCTTGGGATCGCTTGGATACTTATGACCGATACTGCAACCCTTGAAGCCTGCCAATGCCATCTCGCTGATGCATTGCTCAAAGGGAATACCCGCATCGATGGATAGGAAGTCATCGTTCCACCATAGGGTACAGGTGACGCCCAGCCAAACCTTCTGGGGAGACAGTTTGTACTTGTTCGTGCTCATTGAAGTCGTCCTTGTAAAATGAGGAGACAATGCTCCAGTTAAAATTTTGGAATGCCCGGCGGAAACTGCCATGAACCGAATCCTTGCGCCTTAGCTCCGGGCGGATGCGCACCAATGGCCGACCACAGCAGCCCTTCGACATACGCATCCGGTGTGGGCACAAACGTGCCATCCTGTGCGGCCGGGCCGAAACGCTCCTGCCAGGCGGCGGGCAAGGCGTACCACGTGCCGATATACCAGAGTTTGACGACCGCGCGGGCCACAGGCCCCAGCTGTTCGCAACCGAACACAGTCTGCCGCAGCTTTGCCGTGCGTTCGCCGGCGCTTTGCGTCGTGATCCGGTCGAATGCGTTGAGCAGGGCATCGGTCATCGCTGTCCCGACCACACCATCCACGGTATCAAGGTAACGTTGCGTCAGCCCCGTGCCCCAGACCTCTGTGGGAGTGAACGCGGTGACTTCAGCCGAAAAGGCGACAAACGTCTCAAGACGGCGGGATACGCTCATCGGTGTAATCTCCTTGGCTTGGCGCCACTCAAATCTCGTACGTCGGAGCTGCGTTGCAGTCCCCACCCGGCAGCGGGTTACGGATCAGCTGTTGCATGCGGTTACGGAATTCGAACATGCGCGGTACAGCTTCCAGCAGCAATTTCGGTTCACCGTTAAAGGCACGGGTTAGAAATGCCAGAAATTCGCGATACGCTTTGTTGAAATCCGCGACGGCGGCATGCAGTTCGGATTTTTCCGGGATTTTGTTAAGTTTAAGGTTCACGGCGATTGGCCACACCGCCTCCCAATTGACATGAATCTCGCGACCGGTTGGCTGGCCTGGTTGATCACCGATCTGATAGTACCTACCCTTTTGCAGCTGGTCGAAACGGTAATAATGGGCAATCTCGCCTTCGGCGCCGAAGATCTGTTTCAATTCGCCCTCGCCTTGCTCGATGACCAGGTCAATCGCTCTGCAGGCGCTGTCGACATCGAAAACCGGCCACAATCGTCCGCCGCCGGAATAGTAGTATTCGGCCGTCGCCTGTTTGGCGCGATCACCGGTAAATATGGTCTTGCCCTTGGCCTTCGCTTCGGATTCAAGGTACACAATGCCGTCCCGGATGGCCGCATAAAACTCCCCGATGCTGTAATAGCGCAGCGTTTGGTCATGCGGATGGCTAATAAAGTGCCTTGCACCGCCTTTGATCTGCACGTGCCGCGCCTGGCCGCGGGGCGCCATGGCCGGGCGCTCGATTTTGAGGTAGGTTTCGAGGGCATCCTTACCGAACGGTCCAAGCCCTACTTCGAAATCATGCTCACCGTCTGGCAACACCGTGGGATAGCTCGGCACGAAGCCGGCCACGGTGAAATCCACCGTGCCGCCAACGGCATTCATCACGTTGGCGGCGATGGTCAGATGCAGCATCTCTTCCACCGCCACCGCGCGCAAAATCTGCGCCGCGTCGGCATTGTCGCCGGGGTGAATGGAATACAGTGCGCTGATGTAAGGCGGGGCCGTCGCATGCTCGAGTTGCATCGCCTTGAATAGTTGGCGATGCAGAAGGCCGATCGAGGTTATGTCATGAGTTGTCATCGCGATCTCCGTGGTTACGTTTGCACCGGCGCGTGTAGTCGGCCTAGCTGCATGATCATGTTGCGCGCGCTGCGGAAGGCCATCGCCGCAAGGGTAAGGGTGACGTTGGCGGTGCCGATGGTGGGCATGCTGCCTGCGCCAACGAGGTAGAGGTTGTCGTGATCCCAGCAGCGCTGGTTGGTGTCAACCACGGAGGTCGCCTTGTCGGTCCCCATCACGTGCGTCCCAGCAAGGTGATTGCCCCCGCGGATCGCGAAAGGCTCGCCTTCGTAGGTGACGAAGCCATAGTCGGAAGGATCGTATTTCGTGTGATCCTCGGCACCCAGGCGCGCAAAGACCGTCTTCGCGAATTGCCGCGCATACGCCGCGCCGCGCAGCGTGTAGTCGGGCACGGTGAATGAGACGACCGGGCGCATATTGCCCAGCAGGTCGGTGTAACTCGGATTGACGCTGACGCGGTTGCTCTCGCTCGGCAAGACTTCGATCATGAACGCCAACAATAATTGGCGCGAAACACGGTCGATGATCGCCTGCCGCAAATCGGCGCCGAATTTGTTGCCGGCATCGACCAATTCGACGACATCGGAGGCGGGCGATCCGGTCGCCCATCCCCAGCCGTCGTTATGGATGTCGACGCTGAACGTCGCTTGATGGCGGCGGAACGCGCCGCCGCGCAACTCAACGATGCCGCCGGTGCAGGTGGTGCCGCGCATCGTGCCGCAGATCTGCGGCATCAGCGCCCAGTTCAGCAGATAGGCGTGGTCCATCAAATTGCAGCCCATCAGGCCACTACTGCTGCGCAGCCCCGAGGCCAACATCAAGCGCGGCGTCTCAATGGCATTGCCGGCCAACACGTACAGCGTACCCGTAATCATGATCGTGTGATGATCAGGCGATGCGGGGTCGTGATACAGCTTGGTCTCGATCCCGGTGACGCGTCCCGAAGCTGAATCAATCACGACCCGCGAAGCCACGGCCTGCGACAGCAAATCCACTCGCCCGGTATCGAAAGCCTTGGCCAACGTCTTGCCCGCGTGATACTTGGCCTGGACCGGACAGATGGGCACACAGTTGGTATTGCCCTGGCAACGCCCGCCGACATCAATTTGGTGTGACGCCACCGCGCCGACCGGTTGGTAACCCTTGCCACCGTCGTATTTCTGATTGGGGATGGCGTTGCGCCCCTGTGGAAAGGGACGCACGCGTAGCGGGTAGCGCTCTCCGTACAATTCGACTTCGGAACCGTCGATCTGTGCGGCTACTCGCTGATCCAAATAAGACAGCGGAAGCCCGTGCATCGGGTAGACATAAGACGAGCGGAATGTGATGTCGAGATATTGCTGGTCTTCGACATTTGCGGAGACACCGATCTCGCGCTCGGCGAGTTCGTAATCGACCTCGAGATCGTGATAGCGAATCGGCCAATCCTTGCCTTGCCCGAATAAGGTTTGCATCTGGAAATCCTGGGGCAGCATACGGGGGGTTTTGGCTTCCCAGTGGATGGTGGTGCCGCCAAATGCGCGTGTGTAGACGGTGTCGGTTACGTACGGACCTGATTGCACAATATAGGATGTGCTGTTGATCTCAAGCGGGTCGAGTTTGCGTAACTGACCGCTGCGCGGCATATCGGCATTGCGGTTGACCGGGAACGGAGATTGGTTGTCTTTGTCCGCCTGTCCATAAAAATGCTGAAGATAGCTGGAGTACCCTTTAAAGGATCGGTCGGTTTCGGTCGCCGCCTCGACGATCAGCACGCGTTTACCGGCTTGCGCCAGCTCGTTGGCGATGATCGCCCCGGCGACGCCCGAACCGACAATGATGGCATCGTAATGACCGCTGTTTTTCAGCACGCCGGGATCAACCATGATGGCGCGTCTATCCAGGATTGACACGTTGAGTCTCCTTTCGCCGTCGCGGACCAGGTTCGATTCCTGGATTGTGTTTCCGCATGCGGGCGATAATATGGTCGGCAGTGCGCAGCGCCAATGCGGCCAAGGTCAGTGTCGGGTTGGATGTTCCCATGGTCGTGAAACTGCCCGAACCGATGAGATACAGATTGGGATGCTCCCAACTGCGCTGGTATTCATCCACCACCGAGGTTTCGGCGTTATCGCCCATGGCATGGGTGCCGGCGCAATGGCCCATACCGTGATAATAAAACTTCTCACCCTCGTATTCGGCCACGGGAAAAGGCAATTCCACCGCGTTGCTCGAGCAATCCGTGATTCCCGCCTGGCGGAATACCGCCAGGGCCACCTTGCGGGCGGCGATCATGCCCTTGAACGTATAGTCGTCGATTTCATAGTCGATCACCGGTCGCGGGTTACCCAGCTTATCCCGATTGGACGGATCGACAGTGACGCGGTTTTTCAGGTTGGGCAACTGTTCCACCGCCAGTGAAAAACGTACCTGCCGCGGCAGCTGATCCTCCAGATGGCTACGCAACCGCTGTCCAACCAGTTTTTGCTTGAGTACGGCGTCATTGACCGTGGCGTCGGGCGCGCCGGTTGTGGCGTGCCAACCGTCATTGCCGATGTCGAAACGGAAAGCGGCATGGCGGGTACGAAAGCGGCCGGCACGAAAATCTTCGATGCCCGAGGAAGATTGCGGCCCCCGGAAACTGCCGACATTAAACGGTGCCAAGCCCCAGACATAGAGGGCGGGATGATCCATCAGACCACAACCCACTTTTTTACTTTGTGATTGCAGTCCTGAGACCAGCATCAGCCTGGCGTTTTCGACGGCATGGGCGGCTAAGATATAGATGCGGCCGGTGGCGATCTCTTCAGTATGCTGAATAGAACCCGGATCGTCATAGCGCTTGTAGCGGATGCCTGATACGGCATGACCGGATTTGTCGATCAAGATGTCGCTCGCAACCGCCTGCGCGCGCAGTGTAAGATGGCGCCGGTCGGCCTGTGCCAGTGACTTGTTGGCATTGTATTTCGCCTGCACCGGGCAAATCGGGGTGCAGGCCGTGTTGCCCTCACAACGCTCACCCAGGAACGAGCGGCGCGCGTTGCCATCGGCATCGACATCCAGCGCGCCCACCGGTTGATAGCTACCGCGCGGGATGGAATTGCGCGCGGCGGGGTAGCTGCGTACCTGCACGGACACGCTGTCTTCGCCGACCATCACCCTCATACCATTGACGGCGGCGCCCAGCACCCGATCCGAATAGCTCGGTGGAACGCGATGCATCGGATAGTCATAACTTTCGGAAAAGCGCAAACCAAGATAACGTTGATCCACAACATCCGCGGAGACGCCCATCTCGTGTTCGGCCTGCTCGTAATAGGGTGACAGCATGTCGTACCGGATCGGCCAATCGCGCGCGAGGCCGAACCGGCTGCCCATCTCGAAATCTTCGGGCAGCATGCGCAACGAAACGCCTAACCAATGTAACGTCGATCCACCCAGCGTGCGCGTGTAGGTGCTGCCGTAAAGATGCGGGCCGTTCTGGATGAAATAGCCGCTGTTAGCGGGGAGCGACTTGTCTTTAAACAAATCGCCGCCATCCGGTTGCGGTGCTGCCTCGGCGGGCGGCCAAGGGCTTTCCGCGCCTTTGGCGGACGCGGCATAAAACGTCTCAAGATGGCTGGTGTAATCCGCAATACTGCGCGTCGTGTCGGGTCCGGCCTCCAGCACCAGCACCTTCAACCCGGCGGTGGTCAATCGCTTGGCGACCAATGCGCCCGCGATTCCCGCCCCAACGATCACCACATCATATTGCGCTGGTTCGCTCATGCCGTATTTCTTCGATTGGGTTTTGTGGGGACCAGCGACCAGGACGCGTAGCCCTGGTGGCGCGCCCCGATCGGGTGAGCTCCGGCAATCTCCCATTGCAGACCGGCCTGATAGGCGGCGCCGGATATCAGATGGTTCTCGTCTTCCGGAAACGCGCCGAAACTAGCGCGCCAATCATCGGGCAATCGACGCCACACACCGCGATACCACATCAGAATAATGTTTTGCGCCACACAACCCAGGCGTGTATCGTCCAGGACCTGATGCTCAACCGCCGCTTCGATCTCTTCAGCCGGTAACGCCTCGAATCGTTTGAACAGATCGTCGAGTAACGCGACGGGCAGGATTTTCCCCAGCGTCACCAGATAGGCCTCGGCCTGACCGGTGCCGAACAACTGTACTGTTTCAACTCCGGTCAGCACGCTGGACAAAGCGACAAACGTATGCAATCTGGGGTCTTGTATCCTCATGCGTTGCGCGCCCTCAGCACTGACAGAAACGCGGCATAGCTCCATGTCAGGTTATGTACACTTTTCTCATAGCCGGACGTGCCGTCGAACTGTTCGCTCAGTTCATAGTGGTCGCTGTGAAAAAGAATGGCGCGCAGCATGGCGTCGGCGGCGTTGCGCAGCATGGTGGCAGCGGCGGCGGTTTTAGTCCTGGCATCGATGCCCAACGGTTCAAAAAAGGTCTTGGACACAGTGTCGAACGGCACCTTGTTGGAGGACGTAATGACACCGGCGAGTCTGTAGTAGACCTCGGCAACGTTTGCCGTGCATAAAGCCCAAGGATGGCCGCCGAGCACTGGATCGGCGACATCGCCATCGTAAATATCTTTCGGATAGCGCCCGAACAACGGCCCGATGCCGCGCGCCTTGTCGGCAAGGTTGATGGGATACACACTGGCGGAGCTTGGATCGCTCCACTGCTGGCGCAGGATGGCCACCGTGGCAAGCAACTTGGGATCCGTGCACGGTACCGCTCCGTAGACGCAAGCGCTGGCGATATCGATATTGACGTCATACCCGTCGAACACCGATTGCGGCGGCTGGCTGCCAGGCCTCACCAGCGACACGTAGTAGGAGCCGTTCCAGTGCGTGGCTAACGCACGGTCCAGCCACGTGATCGCTTCGGCGACTTCGTTCGGTACGGTCAGACTAATCCGGTTCTCGGCGACCTCACGGAAACAGCGCAAATGCACCGAGCGGGCGAAGAAGGAATCGCCCTGGTGTTCTTCCCACAAATTGGTGGTCGGTTGACGATACGCGGTTAACAGATACGCGAGGTTCTTTTCGATCTGATCAACGGCTGTCTTTTGTGTGGGAGCATCGAGTTGATCGTAGGCGCGCAGCATGGCGATGGTCTGCAACGCGGGACCATCGCTCTGCTCGGTCCAAGGGCGAACCTGACCAGCGACCGTGAAGCAGGCATGCCCTTTGGTCACCGCCTCATCCTGAGCGATGGGTGTTGCATTGTTATAACAGGCGGCGGCGAAGTTGACGTAATCGATCAGAGCCTGCACACTCCCGCCGCTGGTGGGCACATCGGCGGAGGCGATCTCGATCGCCGTGATCGCCGCATCACGCACCCAGTTGTAGACGTAATCCTGGTCGACGCCTGGTGTATTCGCCGGAAAGGACGGCGCGGCGATGACGCAACCGGGCAACGAATACATGCCACGCTGGGCTGGGTCTTCGATCACGAAACCGTCTGACGTCACGTTCCGCATCATCAACATCAGCATGTACGGCGCAAGATGATCGAGATTCGATCGGTGAGACGCCATCACCGGTTGCACGCGCACCGCTCCGCTGCCTACCGTCGGTCCAAGGCCGGTTGTTGGAGTGTTGGCCATTAAGTATTTCCTGTCTTGTTGTGGTGAGATGCAGAAGCGCCGCTCACGCGCCGCCAGGACATTTCATTGACGATCGACACGCCATTGATGACGGCGGGGTCAGTACGCAAGATCAACGTGCCGCGTTCGATTACCATGCCGCGCGCCGCAGTCTTGCCGGACCAATTGGGATAAAGACTTGCCTTGATGTAGTGCTCGATCGTGTCGCCAACCACGGTATACGTTCCAAAATAGGCAAGACACGTGGAATAGGCTTGCGCCCGATCGTCGACCCTTCCGCCGACGGGATCCGGGCTATCGATCGGCGCACGATCACTGGCCAACATCTGCACCATCATTTGACCATCGGGCATGTAGGCGAGCAGCCCCACAGGCTTTTCGCCAAACGGATGTGCGACCTTGCCGTCTGCGGCAACGCGTCGCCAATCAATGAGTGACCAAACGCCTACTATGGGATGCATAGATCCCCCGCAGCATCCTGAAACACGAACCCTACGTGAACTCGCTCGGTCATGGAAACAATCGCGTCAAGCATGGTCATGCGGGCCGCCGCAAGATATAGATGCGTGCAACGATTTCTACGACTAGGACGGTCACTAGACCGCTTTTTCTATGTGATGTCCGAATATCGCGAAACTCCTAGGGCCTGTTGGCATTCGGAGGGCCCCCGTTGCAGGGTTCTTTATGCTGCATGGATGAACGGCCAAGGGAGTATCTTGCGACTGGCTGAACGGGTTGTGCTTGTCGACGACGGTTATTCTGGATCGGTTGCTCCACCAATCCGTCACCGTCACCCTACAAAAGGGAGCGGGCTTGATGATGTCCGCGCGACACATAGACGGACGAAGCACATCGAGTGTTGCAGACCCGATTCAGCGCTACTGGAGAATCGGATGGCTGTTTGCCCCGAACTCGCCAGCGCGCCGATGTCGGATCGCTCGGCGTCCTGGATTTAATCGATATGGACGAGAGGCGCCTACCCCTCAAAAAGTCACGACGCCACACTGGAGTGCGTGAAGAGACAGAGAGGCAGATGGTGGTTGGTTCTCTCTTGCGCGGGTGGCGAGCGTCACTGCTGTTCATGAGCGGTTAGTATCCTAGAGAGGGAAGCGATGCTTCCTGTTTCTCTTGGCTCTGGCTCAGTTCGGCCTCAATTTTGACCACCCTCTCGGCCGCTTGATGATGACCCTCCTGCGCCGCGAGCCTGTAAAACTCGAGCGCCTTCTTCAGATCCTTGAGCCCTCCCAAGCGGCCTGATTCAAGCGTTTTACCTAGGCGGTATGCCGCTTCGGCATCTCCATCTTCGGCTTTCTGGGAGTCGGCCGCATAGTCCTCGGCTGCTTGAGGATTCACTGGCCATTGCATCTGTGCCCTCACATGACAGAGACCTCCGATCATTGAAACGTAGAGCGCCACAAATATGATCGTTTTAGCGTTTGTCATGGCAACCTCCATAGCTGTTGTAAACAATTCAAGCGCACATCGTTTGTCTATTCAAGACACTGGTAAAGTTTGTCTTACTCGTTGCGAACGTTGATGCAGAAACATTCAACCTTTACCAGTGCTGTATTCATGCCCGGTGATATCCGATTGCAGATAGTACGTAAGCGGGCGAGCTTTTGAACAATAGCTTGCGGGATTGTTTTCGATGTGCCGGAAAGCCAGGTGTCAGCGGGGGTGGATAGAATCGAGCTTTCGAGTCGTCATGGCGGAAGCGGTGAGATGTAGCTGAAGCAGGTGTCGCGAGCGACGGCATACGATGCGTATCGCACTTTAGAATCATCCGCGACCAACATCGATCCCTCCCTATCTCTACTCACGGAGCGGGACGGCTGGGTCGGCCTTCACTGCGCGCATGCAAGGAGCACCGCCTGCGTTGATCACAATGTAATCGAACTTGCGTGCGCATTGCGCGAACACGAAGGATGATCGGTCGCATGCTCTACACTCCCGCTTCTTTCAACACCTGTCCCGTATACGACCGCTTCGTCTTCGCGATCTCTCTTGGTGGCCCTTCAGCGACGATTTCACCGCCGCGATCTCCGCCTTCCGGCCCTAGGTCGATGATCCAATCCGCGTTCTTGATCACGTCCAGATTGTGCTCGATCACCAGCACCGTGTTTCCTGCTTCAACAAGCCGATCCAGCACATCAAGCAATCGCTGCACATCGGCGAAATGCAGGCCGGTCGTCGGCTCATCGAGGATGTACATCGTGCGACCGGTCGCCCGTTTGGAAAGTTCGCGTGACAGCTTCACTCGTTGCGCTTCGCCACCGGAGAGCGTCGTGGCCGATTGGCCGAGCTTCACATAGTGCAAGCCGACGTCGTGCAGGGTCTGGAGTTTCGCTTTGATCAACGGAATGTGTTCAAAAAACTCCAATGCATCGTCTACGGTCATGTTCAAAATATCGGCGATGCTTTTGCCCTTGTGATGAATCTCCAGGGTTTCACGGTTGTAGCGCTGCCCCTTGCACACCTCGCAGGTCACATAAACATCCGGCAGGAAATGCATCTCGATCTTGATGAGCCCATCGCCCTGACAAGCCTCGCACCGTCCCCCTTTCACGTTGAAACTGTACCGCCCCGGCTTATAACCACGAACACGTGATTCCGGGAGATTCGAATACAGATCGCGGATGTAACCGAACAGGCCAGTATAGGTGGCAGAGTTCGACCGAGGCGTCCGCCCGATCGGCGACTGATCGATGTCGATGACTTTGTCGAGCGCATCGACTCCTCTCAATTCTTTGCATCCATCGATTTTCGGTTTCTTGTGATAGAGCAACTGGGAGAGCGAGTGAAAGAGCACTTCCAATACCAAGGTGCTCTTGCCCGACCCCGATACGCCGGTCACGCATGTCATCAGGCCGAGCGGGATTCGCGCCGTCAGGTTTTTTAGGTTATGTTTCTGTGCCCCGACTATAAAAAGCATGCCTCTGGGCTTTCGCCGGCGTTGCGGCACGGACACAGTCTGCGCGCCTCGCAGGTATTGGCCAGTCAGTGAGTTGGGATCGCCCATGATCTGTTGCGGCGTCCCCTGCGCGATCACATGCCCGCCATGCGAGCCGGCGCCGGGACCCATATCGAGAACATGATCGGCGGCCTGCATCGTCTCGGCGTCATGCTCAACCACCACCACCGTGTTGCCGAGATCCCGCAGCCTCAGCAATGTCTGCAACAACCGGCGATTGTCGCGCTGATGCAGACCAATGGATGGTTCATCGAGGATGTACAATACGCCGACCAGGCCGGACCCGATCTGCGTGGCCAATCTGATGCGTTGCCCTTCGCCCCCGGATAAGGTCGCCGCAGCCCGATCGAGCGTCAGATAATCCAAGCCCACATTGACGAGAAAGCCCAAGCGTTCACGAATCTCTTTCAGAATCCGATGCGCGATGACCAGTTCCCGATCGGTAAACTTCAGGGACAGAAAAAAATCCGCCGCCGCGCGAACTGAAAGACTGGTCACTTCAGCGATCGACTGCTTGGCCAGTTTAATCGACAGACTTTCCGGCCTCAGCCTTGCCCCATGGCAGACCTGGCAGGGTTCCAATAGCGTGAAATCCTCTTCCTCCTGATCACCCGGCATCATGGCATAGCCGATGCCGTCACAAGCCGGACAGGCGCCGTGCGGGCTATTGAAGGAAAATATCCGCGGCGTGATTTCCGGGTAACTCACACCGCAATTGATACAAGCCAGCTTGTCACTATAGAGCTTCGTTCGAGCGTCTTCCGTGAGGACCCCAACCAACCCTCCGGTCAGCTTGACCGACGTTTCGACGGAATCCGCCAGCCGGCGCATGAGCGCATCGCCGGATTTCATCACCAGCCGATCGACGATGATTTCGATCGTGTGTTTCTTCTGTTTATCAAGGGCAATGTCTTCACCAAGATCGACAATTTTGCCGTCGACACGGGCGCGGACATAGCCCGCCTTTCGCATCTCCAGCAGCTCCTTCCGGTATTCACCTTTTCGCCCACGCACGATCGGCGCCAGAATCTGAAACTTTTCCCCCTCCGGCAACGAGGCGATCGCATCGACCATTTGCTGGACGGTCTGCGCCGTGATTTCATCTCCACATTGAAAACAATAAGGACGGCCGACACGGGCAAAGAGCAGCCGCAGATAGTCGTAGATCTCCGTGACTGTGCCGACGGTGGAGCGGGGATTGTGGCTCGTGCTCTTCTGCTCGATGGAGATGGCGGGAGACAGGCCTTCGATCGAATCGACATCCGGCTTACCCATCTGTTCGAGAAACTGTCTGGCATAGGCCGACAGCGATTCCACGTACCGCCGCTGCCCTTCCGCATAGATGGTGTCGAAAGCAAGCGACGACTTGCCCGACCCACTCAAACCGGTGATCACCACCAGCTTGTCGCGCGGAATTTCCACGTCGATATTCTTGAGATTATGCTCTCGCGCGCCCTTGATGATGATGGAGTTGCCCATGGGTGTTGGATTATACCATTGAGCCGAAGAATCTTGACACTGACGAAATGCACGTCTAATATACGTATACTCTTGTGAGGCTTGCATGAGCAAATCAGCGCTGCGCAAAGAGAAGTGGACGCTGTCATTTGACCCAGGCTTGAAGAACCTAGTCGTCAAAGCCGCAAAACGGAGAGGGGTATACCCCGTCGCCGTCCTAGAGGGCCTTGTGCGAGAGAAATTCAATCCCTACGGACATACGGACGTAGAAGACAGCGCCGAGTACGTTGCCACGATTCGAAAGCGTGGGCGCAGTCAATCCGACAAGGAATTCCTCGCAGAGATCGAGGCATGGCAAAAGTCTCAGTCCTCGTAGACACCGACGTTTTCATCGACTATTTCAACACCGGCCGCTTCTCGTCAGTCTTCGACGCTTCCCGCTTTATCATCTACTACTCCATTGCGACCAAGAAGGAATTGTTGACGAAGCTCGGTCTCCGTGAAGCCGAACGAGAAGCGATTGTTTCTGAATTGAGCCGAGGCCGGCTCATCACCCTTTCCGATTCGATCACCGCGCGATATGCCGATCTTCGCCGTCAGCACGCCTCACTCGACAAGGCTGATGTCCTCATAGCCGCTACCGCTCTCGTCAAACGCCTCCCTCTCGTCACTCGAAACAAGCGACACTTCCGCATCGTTGAAGATCTCACTCTCTTCGGCTGATAGTTTGAGCACGCAATCTCGGATTATCGGCGCGGTCCTTCATCCCACCGTCACCGGCATGAGAGTCATCGTGTCGTTGCCGAAGATGTCGATGACTTTCACGGCGATGATGTAGCGGCCGGGCTTGTCGTAGCGGTGCGTGGCGGATTTCAATTCGAGATCGCGGCTTTGGCGGGTGCGGAAGCTTTGCCATTCGTTCTCGAAAATGTAGGCGCCGGTCCAACGCTCTTCAAAGTCGTCTGCAGTGAGTCCTAATTCCTGTTGAGGCGGTTCTTGCCCGGACAAAAAGCCCTGCACACCGCCGAGGCCGGTACCACGCGGAACCTTGATGATCTCCTTCCGACTTTCATAGTTGAAATCCACCGCCCAGTAGTCTACCCAGTCGGTCCATTGTTTGGTCAGCACATCGCGGGTGACGACACCCTGCTTATCCTTGCTGATCTTGAGGAGTTTGCCGGATTCACAAACGACCTCGCTCTTGCCTTCCTTCAACTCAGCCTCGATAGACTTTGCGATGCCTTGCGAGTAGTAAACAGAGAAATTCGTCAGCTCGACAGCCAGCGTCAGCTTATCTTTCCTGTCGAAGCGCGGCGTCACTTCGATGTAGGCCACGTCGTGGAACCGGACTTGTCCCTTTTCGACGGCGCGCTTGTCGAAGACTTCCGGCGGGATGGTCTTGGGAGAAAGGTCGATGCCCTTCTGCTTGGCCTCCTCCAACACGGCTGGGAACAAACCCATCTCGAACTCGAACGCCAACACATCCACGCGCGAGGCGTTTCGCTTGCGGCATTCCGTGATGACTTCCTCGATGAACAGCCGCCCCACCGGCAGGTTGATCGGGCCGACGACGACAAGCCGCCCGCCTTGTTTACCGTGAAAAAATCCTGCGTCTGATAGCGGCTCTGCCTTGTAGGCCTTCAGGATCAGCTCGCGGAACTCCGTTTCCTTCTTGGCGAGTGCCTGTTCTTTCTGTTTGCCCGTGAGCCGCCCAGCCACATTCAGATAAGCCTGGCGTTCATAGCGGCCCAGGTTGAGCACCTCAAAGGCGCGGAAGGATTTACCAGAGGCTTTCAGTTCACGCTGGACTTGAATCAGCCGCTTGCGTGTCGTATGAATCCCGAACTTGCCCAGGTCCGTGGCGATCCATTTCCGCCCCAGCTTTTCAGCGACAGCAGCAGTCGTGCCGCTGCCGACGAAAAAGTCCGCCACCAAATCGCCTTCGTTGCTGCTGAGCTCTAATACACGTTCCAACAATGTTTCCGGCTTTTGGGTAGCATATCCGACCGCTTCAATCGCTTGAGAATTGATGGAGCTAAGATCTGTCCAAAGATCTTGGATTGGGACGCCGGGCATCTCGGCCAAGTAGCGTTTGTATTGAGGAACTGTACCGGGTTTTGTCTGCACGACTCGACCAGCTTTGTAGAGTTCTTCCATACGCTTACGCGAGTATCGCCAGAACCTTGTTACGCCGAGGAACTCATAGCTTGGATTTCCTTTTCCAGCACCGCCGGGAGCAGTGAGATTATCCAGACGATAACGTCTGCCCGTCTCTTCCTCTATTCGGCTGTAATGAGATTGGAGATAAGTTTCTTCGTAGGCGGTAAACTGCATGTTCCAAGGAAAATGCTCGTTTTTGGAATAGAGCAGAATGACATCGTGAAGTCTGCCTAAGTGCTCTGAGCCTTGTCCGGTATCGCTGTGCGCTGTCTGTCGTTTCCAAACGATCTGATTCAAGCATCGCTCTTTTCCGAAAACTTCGTCCATTACACCACGGACATAGTGCGAAACGCCCCAGCCCATGTGTACGTAGATGCTTCCCTCGCTGTGCATCAAGTCCCGCATCAGGATCAGCCGTTCGTAGATCATGGCGATGAAGGAATCCGCGCCGCGCCCCCACGTGTCTCGGTAGGCGATCTGTTCCAGTAGATTTGGCTCCTTGTGGAAGGTCTCGCCGCCGATCTCGATGTCCATGCTGAAGTCCGCGCCCACGTCGAAGGGCGGGTCAATGTAGATGAGCTTCAGGCCACCGGCGTCCTCGATCTGACGGCGGAGCGCGCCGCTCTTGAGGGAGGAGAGAATCAGCTTGTTGGTCCAGCCCTTGATCTGCAGTCCGCCCAGGTCAAAGCCGAGTTCCTCCTGGTCGTGCTGTTCCTTCCTGGGCTCGTCGATATGCTCCAGCGTTTGAAAGGGCAGGATAGCGGTGCAGACTTCGCGGGTTTTCCCGTTCCAGACGAGTTCCACCTCGCGCTTGTCGGCGAACAGCAAGAAGCGGTATTTCTCCGGCAGCGGCTTGCCCTGTTCGATCAGCTTGATGAGATCTCGTTTCTCGGCATCGGAGAGGTCGTACCGCTCGGAGTCGTGTGGTCTAGCCATGCCTCAGCTCTTCTTCGGTTTCCGGAACGACTCGTCAGTCGACTGCCTTCGACCCCTATGGCTCGTCATTCCCGCCCCTCTGGCTCGTCATTCCCGCGAAAGCGGGAATCCAGGAAGTCAGCAAATGCTCGGCCATAAGTCCTGCCATGTTGAGTTGGTCTTCTCGATTAACTCGATTTTCCACGCGCGATTCCACTTCTTGATGTGCTTCTCGCGTTGGATGGCTTGGCGCATGTCCTCATGCTGCTCGAAGTACACAAGATTGTGCACATGGTACATCCGAGTAAAACCCGCGACGACATTCTGTTTATGTTCCCAGACACGCTTGACCAGATTCGAGGTGACTCCGACATACAGCGTCCCATTCCGCTTGCTCGCGAGAATGTAGACTGCGGGCTGTTTTGTCACGGCGCCACCACCCATGGATTCCCGCTTTCGCGGGAATGACGGAGCGTTGAGAACAGCGATGCACCCTGTTCGATGAGCTTGATCAGGTCGCGCTTCTCGGCGTCGGAGAGGTTGTACCGCTCGGAGTCGTGTGGACGCGCCATACTGGATGTTCCCTACTTTCCTGGCTTGTTCCTCTTACTACCCTCTTTATTACCCTTTTTTAAGGGTAGTACCCTCTTTCGCCATTTGGCTCCCGGTCCACGACCCAGGCATTCGACGCGCCCGGCAGCTTTCAGATCGCGCAACAAGAGACGGATCATGTCGCGGCTCACGCCGGGACAGAGCCGTTCGACATCGGTAATGCTGAATTCGCCGCTAATGGTTTCAATGGCATGTTCGACCATGTCGGTCTTGGCGCCGCGCGGACTCGCCATCTGCCCGACTCGTTCTTCAAACTCCTTGCATGCGCGCGTGAGAGTGTAGAGCAAAAAGTTGATCGTCGGCCAAGGGTCGTGTTTGCCTTCATGCCAACGCCGGGAACTCTGTTCCAGGACTTCGTAGTACCGCTCTTTGTTGTCTTCGATCAGGCGTTCCAAGCTGATGTAGCGCCCGGCTTCGATGCCGCAATGGTAGCAGGCAAGCAGAAACAACAGGCGCGACACGCGGCCGTCTCTGTCGCGGAAGGCGGATTTGCCGAAAAGCAGCGTGGCAACACGGGATTGGTCCACCTCCACACCTTCGATGCGGTTGGACGAGACGGCGCTTTCGATGAGCGCATGTTCGCGCAATAGCTTCAGTTTCTGAGGCGACTGGCGGGTAAATAATTCCTGCTTGCCTCTGGCCTCGGCGAGATCAGTCAGATACCAGGTCGTCTGCGTAGGCAACGTGAGCGGTTCGGCGGCGAGTTGACGGAGGGTCATCATGATTAGCTTTTATACTCCATGAAGCTCGCGGCCAGCGCGGCGAAGGTGCTCGGCTGGTGTTTCTTGAAGCCGGCTTGGTCCACGAAGACAAAATCGTACCGCCGGCCATTGTTTTCGGCGGCAGTCGCGTCAGCACACCATAGTTTGAGACGGGCCATTTTCTGCGGCAGATCCAATTCTTCCCGGCCCTTGGTTTCCACGAGCCACACGGTGGCGTCAGTCGTGCGGACGATGAAATCCGGCGTGTAGCTGGAGAGATCGCCGTCGGCCTTCACGTAATCGAGCTTGAAGCCGACCGCCAGATAGTTCTTGGCAAACGCTGCTACATCTTTCGCGGTTTCTAGGAAGACGGCAAACGACAACTCGAACCCACCGGAGTGGGGCTCTCCCACGATCTTGGTGAAGATCGACTTCTTCGCTGCAAAGAATGGCCGGTGCTCGGTGCGGAATGGGCGTGTATCTTTTAGACGAATTCGGGCTTCGATCCTGGTCGTGCCGCTGTCTTGAATGATGAGGGCATTGATGGCGGCTTTGAACGCATCATAGAGGACTTTGCCGGACTCCGGCTCGGACAGGTTGCGGAGCACCACGGGATCTTCGAGGTTCACCGGCTCCCCATCAAACAGATGCTCACGCATGAAGGTCTTCACCTTTCCATACAGCACGTCGTAGCCGCCGACGAGGCGCAAATCTTTTAGGAGTTGGCGCGCGAAAAATGCCACGACGGAGCGGAAGTCGGCTGGACCGGAGCCGTCGAGCTGGATCGTATGGTGAATCTCTGAATCGAGCATCGTCTTGAAGACGATTTCTCGTGTTTCCTCCGGCGTAAACGCTTTGAGGGGCAGTCGTTTGTTGCCTAGGGCTGCCGGGTCGAGGTCGTCGAGGTTCTTGAACTCGCGGTGGAAGCGGCGGGTGAGCTTGGGAAGCGGGATGTCGAGTTCGTCAAGATTCTTCGCCTGATTTTCACGGTCCACTTCGACGATGAGCGAGTCCTGCCTTGTCGCACCGCCCCCCATCGGCACTCGCTCGAAGCTGACGCCCTCGGTTTGAATGGATTCAACGAATTCCATGAACGCGGGGGTGCCCATCACTGAGACGGTTTCTGTCGTGTCCGTCCCGAAATACATCCGGCGCAGGCCGCGACCAAGGGTTTGCTCCGGCAGGATTTGGCTTTCTGCCGTGTATTCACGCAATCCGACGATGACGGTGACGTTGCGCACGTCCCACCCTTCTTTGAGCATCAAGACGGATACAATGGCCTTGTAGGGCGACTTCCAGGAATCGATGTCGTTGGACTGTTTGCGGAGCTTTTCGAGCTCTTCCTTCTTCTTCCCTGAGGCGGCTTCTGAAATTTCACCGTTGTTCTTGGTATGGATGACTAACACTCCACCTTGCAACTCTGGACAGATCTTTTCGAGGTATGCCCCCACCTCATCACAATTACGAGTGTCATCCACCATGACGAACAGGACAGCCTTTTTACCGAGAGGCTGATGCTCGGCATAGCTCTTCTTCCACTCCTCGATCCCGAGCGTGAGATAGTCCGCATACTTTTCCGTGAAGAGGGCACTCGTTCTTTCCGTCAGTCTGGCACGGCTGGCCGCATCCGGAAGGATGGGATGCTTCACTACGTTCTGGTGAATGGCTTCAACCAAGGGGTAGTCGGACACCGTCTGCACGAAGATCGCGCCGTTGTTATGACGCGGGGTGGCCGTCACGTCCACCTGCAAGGCCAGACGACAATCTTTTTGAAGCATCTTGTGGTGAATGTCCTGAATGGATTTGAACCAAGCCATCTTCGGATCGTGGATATGGTGCGCTTCGTCGTTGAAGACAGCGAGCTCCTCGACCTCCCGGATAATCTCACCGAGGTCTGTTTGACTATCGGTGGTTTTTCCCACCGGCTTGTGGCCGAAGGGGGACAGGAAATAGTCGCGTAGGTCGTCGCCTTCCAACGAAGGATCAGACACGTCTCCGAGGAAGACCCTGTGAATGTTGGTTAAGAACAGATTGCCGGTCTCACGAATGACACGCACATCATCCTGGATATGCAAGGTAAGCTGGAAATCATCCCGCCAATTGCGACCTTCGTAGCCATTGTTGGGCAAGATCGGATCATTGAAGAAAATTTTGAGGCCGTCCAGATCGGCTCGCAGCCGATCCAGGACGATAATGTTCGGCGCGATGACGAGGAAGTTGCGGGAGAGCGCGGAGTCCGCTTCGTACAACTTATGAAAGAAACTCCAGGCGATCAGCAACGAGATGACTTTCGTCTTTCCGGCCCCGGTCGCCATTTTCAAGACATAGCGCGGCCAGTCTTCGTCGAACATGTCGGAAGAGACCGCCCCTGACGCGTCGAATCGAAGCAGATCATACTTGGCTCGGGAACGACGGACCTCAAACAGCCAGATGACCGTCTCCACCGCCTCGCGCTGCGCGAAGTAATAGCGGAACGGCGACAGAGAGCCGTCGGCGTTTTCGATCAAGTGTTCAGTCTCAAACCAATGGCGGAGCAGGGCTACCGAGGTAGCAGACGCACCGATATATTTACTGGCTCGCCAGGCAAAGACTTCCTCGCGCACCTTGGCCACCAGCGGCGGCAGTAATTTCTCATAGGCCGTCTCGCGAAGCACTTCATCGGCGGGAAACCATCGTTGCTCAGGAATAAGCGGGGCGTACGGAGAGGTTGGAAAATCAGGGTACAGGGCCATATCTTCTTTGGTTACTTGCCGATCTGGCCGGTGAAGGATACCCGGTTCCGTATGGGAAATCACCATGTTGAATATCTACAGCTGTGAAGCGCCGCTTCATCGTCCTCGTCTCCAGTCTGCCAAAAGTCACCTTTTATGGCACTTTGGACGGAATGGGTTCGGTTGAGCGGCTTGACAGCGTCTTGAACCGGGTGTTACCACCGTCGCATGGTAAAAACCGAGCGTCCTCCATTAGCCCAAGACTCCCAGGCTCCCGCCAAGGTCGTCTCGACATGGTCCGGCCAGGCCCGCGAGGATGCCGTGCAGCGGATGTTCACCGCCATTGCACGAGTCTACGACCTGAACAACACGCTGTTGAGTTTCGGTCTGCATTACCATTGGAAAAAGATCACCGCTTCCTTCATTACTCCCGTCGGGCGGGGGACGGCGCTCGATGTCGGATCCGGCACAGCCGACCTGGCGCTCCTTGTCGAGTCTCGAATGGGACCCAAGGGGCGTGTGATCGCATCAGATCTGAACCATGCAATGCTGGCCGAGGGCTTTAAGAAGATCGGGGGTAAAGGCCTCACCGACAAGATCACCTGCCTCCAGGCAAGTGCGGAACATCTAGGATTCGGAGACAATACCTTCGATGCGGTCACCACCGGTTTCTGCATGCGGAACGTTGGAGATTTGCCGGGAGCCGTGAAGGAGATCCGCCGTGTGATGAAACCCGGCGGCCGCTTCGTATGCCTGGAGTTTTCGCGCCCGGTATTCGGTTGGTTGCGAACGTTCTACGATTGGTATTCATTCAAACTGCTGCCCTGGATCGGCACAGCGGTGGCCCGCGACCGCACCGGCGTCTACGAGTACCTTCCGGCGTCGATCCGGACGTTTCCCGATCAAGAGCGGTTGTGCCAGATCCTGCGCGATGCCGGGTTTCGCCAGGTGTCGTACAAGAACCTCAGCGGCGGCATTGTCGCCATTCATGTGGCGACGAAATAGTGACAACTCAGCACTGATGAATTCTATCCTTTATATATTTCTTCCCTGCAAGAAGGTCTATCCCGTCGGGATCACCTACTTGGCGGACTTTATTTATCGGCGGAAGCCGGAGGTCCGTCAACGCATTCTCGATCTCTCGTTGTTTCCCGTCGCACAGCGAAGTCAGGCTATCCGCGATGCAGCCACGGAGTTCAAGCCGGACCTGGTCTGCTTTTCTTGGCGCGATATTCAGATCTTTTCGCCCCATGAAGGCGACACGTCGCTGGAGCATGCCTTCAATTTTTACTTTGCCGGTAACCCCCTCAAGCGCATCGCGGCGTCATTCGAGGGGGTCAAGCAGCTCTATCGCTACTACAACCACATCTATACGATCCTGTCGTACCCCGCGCTGATCCGCAAAGAGTTCCCCAAGGCTCAGATCATGATCGGAGGCGGGGCGTTTACGGCCTTTGCCGATCAATTGATCGAAAGGCTCCCGGAAGGAACCATCGGCATCCTCGGTGAAGGGGAGGACGCCATACTCAAAGTTATCGAAGGCCGTTCGATTGAAGACCAACGGTACATCGTCAAAGAAGGAAACCAGATCAGGAAAGGCCGGCAGGGTTCGCCGGCATTGCTCGATGCGCTGACTGTCGATTTGCCCTACCTCACGTCGATCTTTCCTCAGTATGGTGAGTATGTCGGTGAATCGATTGGGGTGCAGTCGAAACGAGGCTGCCCCTACGACTGCGCCTTCTGCCTCTATCCGTATATTGAGGGTAAGCGAGTCCGCTATCGGCCTCCTGACATGGTGGTCAAGGACATTGCCCAACATTATCACCAATGGGGCGCCCGTCGATTCTGGTTTACCGACGCCCAATTCATCACGGGGAAAGAAGCCTATCCTCAGTGCACGGAGATCCTCGAACGGATCGTTGCCGAGAAACTCGAGATCGAGTGGTCCGGCTACATCAGAACCTCGCTGATCACCCCGGAACTCGCGAAGCTGATGGTGCGATCAGGCGTGGGCGATCTCGAAGTAGCCATTACATCAGGCTCGCAAGAGGTGCTGAATAATCTCCATATGGGATTCAAGCTGGAACGCCTCTATGACGGCTGTCGTTATCTGGCCGAAGCAGGCTTCAAAGGCAAGGTGATCCTGAACTACTCCCTCAATAGTCCAAAAGAAACAGAAGAGAGTCTCCTGCAGAGTGTCGAGTCCTACAAGATGGTGGCCTCAATAATCGGGGAAGAACGTGTATTCCCCTTAATGTTCTTCCTCGGTATTCAGCCGAACACCGATTTGGAACAGCGACTGTTGGAGGAGGGATACTTGTCAGCCGGGTATAACCCCTTGATGCTGACCCCGACGAGTATCAAAAAGTTACTCTATAATCCTGCCCCCCTCAACAAGTTCATCGCGAAGGCCTGTCTCCGAGCCTGGGAACGAAAGCAAGGAAGCCGTGATCCTCGTCGATGGACCGGATCGCTGTCTCAAACTTCAGAATCCCCCACCTATGCCGACCAGAACCTCAGCCGAGGCATTGAGGGCAATTCGGGGCGGGACGCGCTTCTCTCACTTGAAGAAATCCTTCGCTCGCGCCGACCAGCTCCATCCCCTTCACAGACACCTGAGCCAAGAACTTCGGCCGGGTAATTTTTCTTCGAATGCGTCTGAATCACCATATTGAACCCATATTTCTCGATCTCCCGCTTTCGTGACGCCTTGCATTCCGATTTGGGCCAGTGCTATCATTTATTTTCTTTTGAGAAGTGGGACAGTACGTCAACCATTTGGTTTTTCAGATAATTGCAGTCCCCTTCCTCTACCTAACTCGCGCCTTAAGGAGGCGCCTCAATGTATAAGACCATCTATATTCCAGTCGATAACTCTGACCATTCCAATACTGCGGTGGATGTCGGCGTCCAGCTGGCAAAGATGTTCGGTTCCAAGATCGTGGGAAGCCATGTCTATGCCGCGAAAATGCATGACAAGCGCTTCAAGCAGATGGAAGCCGGATTGCCGGAGGAATACCACGATGAAAAGGAACTCGACCGGCAACGACAGATCCACGACTCGTTGATCACCCGTGGACTCCAAATCATCACCGATTCTTACCTCGATTACGTCGACAAGAAATGCAATGAGGCCAATCTTCCTATCGAGCGCCGATCCCTCGAGGGCCGGAACTGGAAAGTACTGGCCGAGGACATCAATACCAACGGGTATGATCTCGTCATCATGGGCGCTTTGGGAGTCGGGGCGGTCAAAGACAGCGTGATCGGCAGCAATACCGAGCGCGTGATCCGCCGAGTCCGTAACTCCGACATGCTGATCATCAAGAACGTTCAGCCGATAACCGGCGGGAGGATCGTCGTTGCCGTCGACGGCAGCCCGTACTCGTTCGGCGGGCTGATGACCGGCTTGGCCCTCGGCAAGGCGCTTAACATGCCGGTAGAGGCTATTTCTGCTTTTGACCCCTATTTTCATTATGCCGCCTTCCACAGTATTTCGGGTGTCCTTAACGAAGAAGCCGGCAAAGTGTTTCGTTTCAAGGAACAGGAAAAGCTGCACGAAGAAATCATCGACAGCGGTCTGGCCAAGATCTATCAGTCCCATCTGGACATTTCCCGTGAAATCGCCCAGGCCGAGCAAACGGATGTGAAAACGACCTTGCTCGACGGCAAAGCATTCGAAAAAATCATTCAGTATGTCCGCAAAGATATCCCGGCCTTGCTCATCGTCGGACGCATCGGCGTCCACAGTGACGAGGACATGGATGTCGGCAGCAACACGGAAAACCTGCTCCGGAGCGCACCCTGTAACGTACTGGTCTCCAATCGCAAGTATGTCCCACCGATCGATACCCAAGCCGAATACACAATCGCCTGGACAGAGGAAGCGCTGCGGCGGATGGAAAAGATCCCAGTCTTCGCGCGGGGGGTCGCCAAAACGGCTATCCATCGGTATGCCATTGAAAAGGGTCATACGATCATCAGTAACACCGTCGTGGACGCCGCAGTGGGACATATTCTGCCTAAAGGCGCCATGGACGCCATGCGGGCGCTTGGTGGGAGTCTGGACGCGGCGGGTATCGACCGCGACAAGATGCAGGCCGACCAAGCCGTCACGAAAGATCTCATGGGTCCGACATTGAGCGGGATTATGACCCAGATCGTTGAAGAAAAGCCGAAAGAGATCAATGCCTCCACGCAGGCCTACCTGGACCGTATGAGCCAGACCTATTTCGTCTGTGACGGCTGCGGATACATCGGCAAGGGAGACGCACCGGTCAAGTGTCCGGTGTGCAGTTCGGATGGGACGAGATTCAAACAGGTCGACAAGAAAATCTTCGAAGTGGCGGCGAAGGCAGAAGGCGAGTTGGAAACGGACGTTGCCTATGACGACGTGCCGATGCAATGGACCAAGGATGCGAAAGAAGCGATCCGCGCCGTACCGGCAGGCTTTCAGCGCAGGCGGGCGAAGGCCAGGATTGAAAAGAGCGCGCGCAAGTTGGGCATGACGACCATCACGCTCGAATATGCGGCGCCGATGATCAAGGAAGCCGCAGCTGAAGACTATACCCCCATTTTTTCCAATAAGGGCACCGGCACATCGGCGGCGGCGGAAGCTGCGCCGACAGCCACGGCTGGAAATGGTTCGAATAGTCACGGCGAATCCACGTCACCCTATACATGGACGGATGAAGCACAAGCCAGACTGGATCGGGCTCCGGAAGGCTTCATGCGCGATTGCACCAGATCGCTCATTCTCAAGCATGCCGAAAAAATTGGAGCGACCGTGATCACGCTCGAAGTCGCGGATGAAGGCATCGAACAGGCGAAGGGGTACATGGCGGAAGCTATGAAGACCGGCAATCTCAAGGACATGATCGCCGACCTCACTGGAAAGGGACGCGGATAGGTTTCGCGTGCCGGGTTTTTGGCGCTAAACCCTAGCCCTTTCCTCTGACACGTATTCCATCTCAGCACCCCAACACAACACATCATGGGTAAATCTCTTCCCATCTTCAACGGCCCTTCCGGCACTTTGGGATCTTTGCCGCAACAAGTTGCCCGGTTCTTCACACCCGCTCCAAAGGGGGACGGACCGTTCGACGGTCGGACGGTTGACGACTTCAAACCCTATCTCGTTGCGCTGAACCTGACCAAGCGTTGCAACCTCAAATGCGATCATTGTTATCTCGATGCGACGACCAAAGCCGCCGGTGGGGATGACGAACTGAGTACCGAAGAATGTTACCGACTCATCGAGCAGATTGCGGAGGTGAATAAGGGCTGTCTCCTTGTCATCACGGGCGGCGAACCGCTCGTGAGACCTGACATCCTCGACATCGCTCGTTACGCGGTCAAACTCGGCTTTATGGTGGTCTTCGGGACAAACGGGATGCTGATCGATGATCAACTGGCCAAGACTCTTGTCGAGATCGGTGTGATGGGCGTGGGCATCAGCATTGATTCCTTGCAGGCCGCCAAGCACGACGCCTTTCGCGGCGTACCGGGGGCCTGGGAAGCGGCGGTTGCCGGCATTGAAGCCAGCAAGCGGAATGGCCTGCAATTTCAGGTGCATTTCAGCGCTCAGCCGATGAACTATACGGAACTGCCTGAGGTCGTCGCCTGGGCGCACCGACTCGGCGCCCGCGTATTGAATGTGTTCTTTATGGTTTGCACGGGACGTGGCGAAGAACTGACGGATATCACCCCTGCTCAGTATGAAGAGGTGCTTGGATACCTCATTGAGTGCCAGGATAATTACAAAGGTATGCTGGTCAGAGCCCGTTGCGCTCCGCACTTCAAACGGTTGGCGTATGAGAAGGATCCCAACTCCCCGATCACCAAAGCCACTGGATACATGGGGGGAGGGTGTCTCGCAGGAACCAATTACGCCAGGGTGACGCCGAACGGCGAGTTGACTCCTTGTCCTTATATGCCGCTGTCGGCGGGGAATGTCCGCCAACAAAGTTTCGGCGATCTCTGGGAGCGATCGGATGTCTTCAATTCATTCCGCTATCCTCAGCTCAAGGGAAAGTGCGGCGACTGTGAATATAGCGACATCTGCGGCGGTTGCCGCGCCCGTCCCTATGTTGACCACGGTGACTGGCTGGACGAAGATCAGTGGTGCCTCTACACCCCGAAAGGCGGCGAGAAGATCAAAGTGGCGTTCAATGTCTCGGAAGAAACCGATGTCACATGGGATGAAGCGTCCGCGCTGAGATTGAGCCGTATCCCCTACTTTTTACGCGCCATGGTCAAAAAAGGTGTGGAGAAACACGCCCGGGAAAACGATGTACGGCTCATCACCGTCGAATTGATGGAGGAGCTGCGCAAGAAGCGATTCGGCAATGACGCACCGGTCTTTAACTTTGACGTAAAGGGTAAGGGGTAAGACGTCAGGGGTGAAGACCTAGAAGCCCGTTCTCAAGTCCCTCACTCCTTACGACTCTCTCTCCTTACTGGTTTCCAGATGGACACTCTTCAGAGCATTACGACCGATCTCAATATCCTCATTCCGATCGTCAACCACTGGTTTCATCTGCTTTCGGCAATCATTTGGATCGGCGGCTTGGCATTTCTCGTCATGGCGGTGACACCCGGGCTGCAAAAAGCTGTTCCAAGGGATCAGATCAAACCCATCACGGACATTTTTTATCGATATTACAAAAAGGTCGCCGGCATTCTATTAGTCGTCCTGTTGTTCACCGGCGGCATAAACCTTCACTATGTCAATCAGGTCCTGATCTCTCAAACAGGTACCGGTGTCCAGCACCACCCCAAGTACCTCATGGTCTTCATGATTAAACTTCTTCTCGTTCTGGGCCTCGTCACATTGTTTCTTTATACCGTGATCTTTCGATCTGAAGACGAAGCCGACGACGAGGAACCTTATGAAGCCATCCCCTTCCAGCGGGCCGCCCTCTGGATGGGGTTTTTCATCGTCCTCTGCGCGGCGGCCATGAAGCACCTGCATCAATAGTTCTGCGTCTGTCTCAAAACCGGCTTCGAGATCGGTTGCACCGTCTCAAACGATACAGGAGGTATCATCCTTAGGCGTGGAAATAGGATAAAAGCGGCGTACCCTTTCGCTTGGACATCAACCAACCAGGCCTCCGTTGGAACGGAGGGGATAAGGACACGCCACCA
>JAFEBM010000011.1 GCA_018242685.1 Nitrospira sp.
AAAATCTCCGGACACCACTGATCTTCCTTGACATTTCTATACCGGTCTCTAGAATAACTGGAGTACTGGAGGCGGCATGAGCATTCCTCGCTCTGGTAACAGGTGGAGTGATGGGCAAAGCGCTGAAGACCGAACTGATGACGGCGACAGAAACATGCCGGTATCTCAAGATTACTCAACGCACCCTCTATCGCTATCTTCGGAGCCGACAGATTCCCGCTTTCAAGCTGGGAAAGGAATGGCGGTTCGTACGGTCAGATCTCGAGCAATGGATCCGCGATCGAACCAGAACCACCGTAAATTCCTAAACACAGGACATCGCAATGTTTGCCGGTGAATATCTTTGCAAGATGGATGAGAAAGGGCGTTTCATCGTCCCCTCGCCGATCCGCGAGCAAATCGAAGCCGATGGTCAGACAGTGATGTTCCTAAAAGGTCCGGAACAGTCTTTGTTGATCTATTCGACGAGAGAATGGGAGAAGGTCCTTGAACGGGCTAGAACGTCTCTGGACGAGGATCAAAGTCGCCTGTTTATGCACTCTGTCGTTTCCGAGGCCGGCTCATCGGACATCGATAAAACCGGCCGGATCCTGATTCCTGGCCGCCTGCGGAAACTGGTTCCGGTCGATGAAGATCAAGAGGTCATACTCGTCGGCCTCTATCACCGAATGGAAATTTGGAATCCGAGCGAATGGCGTCGGTATCTTGCCCGAACGCAAGATCGCTTTGAACAGAATATGGCAAAGATCCAGAACCTTCTCTAGTTCGGCTCCATGCCGTCCGACCAACGTCAATACAATTTCCGTTCATCAAGATTGCGCCTTCCCGCAACATTGCGCCGTGACGATCCAACCAGCCCATCCACACCGAAAAGACTACCACGGATCAACGGTACGACTCGATCGTCGAAATCTGACCCTTCGAACTTCAAGACCGCTCGTTGCACCCCATCGCATCCCTCGGTCGTCACATCGGATACATTCAGGATTACACTGCCCGTCCCTCCCAGCATCAACCATCAATATGCGACGGTCAATGGACGTCGTTTGCTATCGTCTGCCGGACGTGCCTATAAAACATACGTCGGCCAGCAAGTCTGGCTGGCATTGACCCAGTCTCCTTCTAGATTCTCCCTGCGGGATCGACTTCGACCTGGACCGCTCGCGCTCACTATCCGATTCTTTTTTGCTTCAGCCTTACGACGCGACCTCGATGGCGGTCTGAAGATCGCCCAAGATGCGATCTGCCAAGGGCTCGGCTTAAACGACAATCGCATCATTGAAATCCATCTGTACAAACAGGTCGACAAAGCGGATCCTCGCATGGAAGTCTTTCTTTCATTCCTTCACCCGCCCCATCACTCGGCCTGACCACTCATCGCATCGCCCGCTCAGCTACAGTTATCCTCCGTTCGTGCCGATACCTGAGGGAGCTATTTCCTCAACCCTGGACACTTGCAATCGGACCTCCGATGGCGACAATACGCATCCCCGTCCGTGATCTTCAGATCGGAATGTACGTCGCCCGCCTGGACCTTTCGTGGTTTCGCTCTCCCTTACTCCGCCATTCATTTCTGATTGAGCGTTCTTCGCAGATCGAAAAATTAGTACGCGCAGGGGTGAAGGTGGTCGACATCGACCTCGACCGGGGAATGGCTTCTCAGCCTCATCAGGTATCAGATACCACGCATTCGGCGACCGAGACAGCACCGACGTGGAGTATTAAAAAACAATCCAAGACTTTGGCTCAGCTGAACGAAGAATATATCCAGGCGAAGTTGGCCAAGCAACAGATGGATCAAGCCGTACAATCCGTTTTTACCACCATCAGCAAAACAGGGACGGTCAATCATCAGCAGGCGGCCGAAGCGCTTCAAGAAATCACGATCGCGATGAGAACTCTCACCGACTCCGCTATTTTCATGGCATTGAGTCAAAACCGGGCCGGCGATTCCACTCTCAGCCGCCATGCACTGGCCACCTGCACGCTGTCACTGGTCTTAGGACAGGTCTACCAATTCAACCCCCTGGAACTGCAGGAGCTTGCAACTGCCGCGCTGTTACATGACATCGGGCTCTTGCAGCTCCGGCCCGCCATTGTCCGCCAAGCATACACCACGTCAGGCCTCTCCAAGGCCGACCAACAGGAACTGAAAACTCATCCCCGCCGTGCGGTTCTTATATTGGAGCGACAAGGCAGGATTGAGAGCGCCATACTCCATCTTATCGCGAATCACCATGTCTATCTCGATGACAGCGGCTACCCGAAAGAGTCACGAGGGCAGTTTACCTCCGATCGCACCCGCATCCTGATGGTCGTGGATCGATACGATGAATTGATCACTGGATTCGGCGGGACATCTCCGCTCACTCCCCACCACACATTTCAATGCTTGTATCAAGAAGCGCAGCAAGGCAAGATCGATCAACGAGTCCTGTCGTCATTTATCGCGAGAGTCGGGATTTATCCGGTCCATAGCCATGTACGGCTGAATACACAAGAGTTGGCAGTGGTCACGGAGCTCAATCAAGAAAAACTGCATCAACCGATCGTGACCATTACTCACCAACCAGGCGGCACCGAGTATGTCACGCCGTTGGTCGTCGACCTCGCACAGCAGGCCGACGAACCCCGGACACGGGCTATTGAAGCGATCATCACGATGAATGCTTAAGACAAGAGCAGGATGATTGCCTCCCCTATTCGTAGCGCAACGCTTCGATGGGGTTGAGTCGAGCGGCTTTGTTGGCAGGATATAAACCAAAAAATAAGCCGACGGCGACGGAAAATCCAAATGCCGTCGCGACCGTGTCGCCCGAGATAATCGTGGGCCAGCCGGCAATCACCGTCGTCAAGCGAGCACTCAGAACACCAAATAGAATGCCGATGCAACCACCGACCACACTGAGCGTCATGGCCTCGATCAAGAACTGTATCAGGATATGGGTTCGCTTGGCGCCAACCGCCATACGGACTCCGATTTCCCTTGTCCGCTCCGTCACCGAGACGAGCAGAATGTTCATGATGCCGATACCGCCGACGAGTAGGGAGACAGATGCAATCGCCATCAACATGACCGTCAAGGTTTGACTTGTACCCTCCTGTACCTTCCCTAATTCGACCTGCGTGCGAATCGTAAAATCGTCCGGCTGGTCGGCTTGTAGACGGTGGCGAGACCTCATGACCTCTCGTATTTGTTCTACCGCTTCCGGCATATCCTCGGCTTGCTCTGTAGCGGCATAGAGGCCGCCGACCGATCCAAGGAACGGCGTTCCAAAGACTTTTCGTTCGGCGGTCGTGAAGGGGAGAAAGACGACATCGTCCTGATCCTGACCATACGTGCTCTGTCCCTTGGGGGATAAAACGCCGATCACGCGGAGCGGGACGTTTCTAATACGAATGACGGACCCGAGTGGTTCCTCGCCTGGATCAAAGAGCTCATCGACCACCGACTGCCCAAGAAGTGCGACGAGGGCGGCACTATCCATATCCGCTTGAGTAAAAGAACCTCCCTTACTGAACGTCCAGTCTCGGATACTGAGATAGCTGGGTGACACTCCATTCACCGGGCTGTTCCCGTTCCGGTGACCGTTCACGATCTGCAGGATGTCGCGTTTCATCCAAGCCGTATCAGATAGCACCGGAATTTTCTTCTTCAGATCCGCTGCATCCGCAACAGTCAATGTGACCGCCCCGCCTTGTGCGCCTCGCACACCACCGACGCTCGTCGCGGCGGGCCAGATCATGATGACATTCGTGCCCATGGTGGCTATCTGCGTTTGGACGGCCTGCTTTGCTCCCTCGCCGATGCTCACCATCGCGATGACTGCTCCCACACCAATGACGATCCCCAGCATGGTCAAACCAGCGCGCAGCCGGTTACGCGCTAAGACTCGCAGCGCCGTCATCACCGTCAGCCATACAAATGTGGGCATTTACGCCTCCACGACTTGCGACCGCCCCTTGGTCATTCGATCGCTCAGGATCTGACCGTCCTTGATGACGATTTCGCGCGAAGCATAGGCTGCAATATCGATTTCGTGCGTGACCAAGATCACGGTGATTCCTTCCCGGTTCAGCTCTTCAAGAATTTCCATGATTTCTTGGCTGGACTGCGTATCGAGATTTCCAGTCGGTTCATCCGCAAGGAGCAACGAGGGTGACGTCACCAGAGCCCGAGCGATCGCCACTCGCTGCTGCTGCCCTCCCGAAAGTTGTGTTGGTGAATGGTGCTCGCGCCCGCCCAACCCCACACGCCGCAACGCAGCAGACGCAAGGGATTTCTGTTCCTTGAGGGGAAGTCCTCGGTAAAACAGCGGCAACTGGGCATTTTCCAACGCGCTGGTGCGAGGGATGAGATTGAAACTTTGAAAGACAAAGCCGATTTGCTCATTCCGGATCTCTGCCAACCGGTCTGGCTGCAAATGTCCGACATCAATACTGTTCAGCCGATACTGTCCCTTAGTCGGTTGATCAAGGCACCCGAGAATGTTCATCAGTGTGGATTTGCCTGATCCGCTCGACCCCATAATCGCAACGAACTCGCCTTGCCGGATGGTGAGGTGCAACCCTCTCAGCGCCTGCACTTCAACGTCGCCGACTCGATAGACCTTCCAAATATCTTCACAAATAATCAGTGCGTTCACAATCCGATGGCTCACCGAGAACGAGGGCGCCGCTGGTTGCCGAATCCGGGCGGCAATTCGCTGCTCTTTCTTTCCCCAAAGGGCTGCTCGATACCGACAACGACCGCATCACCTTCCATGAGACCGCCGGACAGGACTTCGGTGGTGATGCCATCCGAGATACCCGTTTGGACCGATAGGGAAACGAGGTCGCCGCTTTCCACCTGTGTCCAAACAGTCCTCGACTGCCTCGCTGCTCCTCCTGTGTGAATCGGGCGTCCCCCCTCTGCTTTTGTCGCTTGTCCTTCCAATCCTCGGCGGTCTGCTTCAGTCTTCGGAGGCATGAAGCGTAGCGCCGCGTTAGGAACTTTGAGCACCTGGTCCCTTTGAGCCACCACAATCGCGACGTTCGCGGTCATTCCAGGCTTTAGACGTAACTCTTTATTCTCCACGCCGATCACCACATTATAGGTGACGACATTTTGGATGTTGATGGGTGCGAGGCGCACCTGCTTAATGGTACCGGCGAAGGACACTCCCGGATAGGCATCGACGGTGAACACCGCTTCTTTCCCTTCTGTCATCCCGCCGATATCCGACTCACTCACGTTGGTATCGACTTGCATATTGGTCAGATCGAGGGCAATCAGAAAGAGGTTGGGCGTGGCAAAGCTGGAGGCGACGGTCTGACCAACCTCTATATTCCGCGCAACGACAATGCCTTCCACAGGCGACCGAATGACGGTATATTTCAATTCCAACTCCGCCGCATTCAATGCCGCTTCCGCTTGCTTGACCTGCGCCCCAGCGACCTGTAGCTGTGCTTCTGCACTTTGGAAATTTGTGAGCGCAACATCGACGTCGTTTTGTGAAACAAACTGCTGAGGCAACAGCGATTGGACACGGTCGAGTTCCCGTTTTCGCTGTGCCAGGTCGGCTTTGGATCGTGCAACGTTCGATCGCGCCATTTCCAGATTGCCGACAGCCTGCTCTCTGCGAGCCTTGAACGGTTCGGGGTCGATGATCGCAACCGTATCCCCGGCCTTCACTCGAGAGTTGAAATCGGCGTGGAGACTTTTGATCATCCCTGACACTTGCGTGCCGACCTGGACGGATACAACCGGATTGATGGTGCCTGTAGCGCTGACGACAGAAACGACCTGACCACGTTCGACCGCTGCGGTCCGGTATCGAATGGGGGGCTTCCGTTCTCCGTTGAAAAACACGTAGCCACCGATGGCAATTCCGATAGCCACGATACTAATAATGAAGCCGAGACGTCGCATACGTTGGGCGCTCGACACATCGAGCACCAATATATCCTATCAGGAAACCAATAGGTGATGCACCTTCCCTCGCGTGAAGCGGGGAGCATTTTGATGAGCTTACCATGAGACTCTACGCGTACCAAGAAATGAGATCACTTGATGGAGAACCACCGGAAAGACTGTGCTTCCGGAGAGAGAACGTGCGGGCTTAGCTTGCCAAGAATCGTTCCAAGAACGTCGTCGACACGTGGCCCTTTTGAAAATCGGGATCGTCGAGGATTCCACGGTGAAGCGGAATGGTGGTCTTAATGCCCTCGATGATAAACTCACCGAGCGCGCGTTTCATACGAGCTACTGACTCCTGTCGATCACGACCATGGGTGATCAGCTTTGCAATCATCGAATCATAGTAAGGAACGACGATCGAACCTGACTCCATCGCAGAGTCGACCCGGATTCCGAACCCTCCCGGCGGGCTGTATTTAGTGATCGCTCCAGGAGACGGCGTAAACTTCTCCGGATCCTCGGCATTAATACGACACTCCAGGCTGTGTCCGGTAAGGACTACATCTTGTTGCCGAATAGAAAGGGGATGACCGGCGGCCAAACGAATCTGTTCTTTAATCAGATCTACGCCGGTCACCATTTCGGTGATGGGGTGTTCCACCTGGATGCGTGTATTGACTTCCATGAAATAAAACTGGCGATCTTTGTCGAGTAAAAATTCTACGGTGCCCACATTTCGGTAATGCGCAGCCTTCACCGCCTCCACAGCGACTCGACCGATTTCCCGACGCAATTTATCATCGACGACAGGGGAGGGAGTTTCTTCGACCAGTTTTTGATGTCGCCGTTGAATGGAACAGTCGCGTTCTCCGAGATGGATCACTCGACCGTATTGATCGGCCAAAATCTGCACCTCGATATGGCGCGGTTCCAGAAAGTACCGTTCAAGATACACACCGTCGTTGCCGAAGGTCGATTTCGCTTCAGTCTGAGCTGCCTGAAAAGCTCGGCCCAGGTCTTCGGCCTTGTTGACGACACGCATCCCGCGCCCTCCCCCTCCGGCCGTCGCTTTGATAATGACAGGAAAGCCGATCTTCTGCGCCGATTGCAACGCATCCTCCTCGTTGCGCAATTCGCCTGGACTCCCGGGCGTGACCGGAAGTCCTCGCTTCGCCACAATCTCACGCGCCTTCGCTTTATCCCCCATCATGGCGATATTTTCCGAGCTCGGTCCGATAAACTTCATGCCGATTGACTCGCAGACTTCCGCAAAATGAGCGTTCTCTGACAGAAATCCGTACCCCGGATGAATGGCATCGGCTCCCGTAATCTCTGCGGCACTCAAGACGTTGGGAATATTTCGGTAACTCAATGCCGATTCGGCCGGCCCGACACACACCTTTTCGTCGGCCGCTCGAACGTGCAGTGCAAGCGCATCTGCTTCTGAATGAATAGCCACGGTCTTGATGCCGAGTTCCTTACAAGCGCGGACCACTCGCAACGCGATTTCTCCGCGATTGGCAATCAGAACTTTCTTAAACACGTCTCGGCTCCGATACGATGGCGAGAGCAGCCCTTAGAATGACCTATGAAGCGGCTTTGGGATCGATAAGGAACAGGGCCTGACCATATTCTACTGACTTTGTATTTTCCACCAAGATTTTGACAAGACGACCGTCCACTTCCGACTCAATTTCGTTCATGAGTTTCATCGCTTCGACGATGCACAGCACTTGCCCCTTTTTCACGGACTCCCCCTCGTCAATGTACGGATCGGCGTCCGGTGAGGGAGATCGGTAAAACGTGCCGACGATGGGGGAAGTGACGGTCACAAAACCCGTACTCGCGTCCGACACGGATGCCGTGGCTGAAGCGGAATGCATTGGTTGTTGAGCCAGGATTGGGACAGACTCTTGCGCTGAAGTCGCGAGAGATCTGGCTGCCAGTTCATGACGGACACGGATACGGATGCCTTGTCGTTCAAACTCAAGTTCGGTCAAATTGTTGCGCCGAAGCAGATCGATGAGTTCTTGGATTTGCTTGGTGGATCCCCCCGTGAGCGAGGCTTCATGACTCGTCTCGTTCGCAGGCTCCGGCAACACAATCCGACGAGTCTTGGTCTTGGAATGAACAGATCGACGACGGCTCACCGAACACGCTCCACATAGGATCTGGTGCGAGTATCGATCCGGATGACGGTGCCCACTTCCAAATAAAGCGGAACTTTGATCGTCGCTCCCGTTTCCACGACCGCCGGCTTGGTTCCTCCGGACGCAGTGTCTCCCCGCACACCGGGCTCCGCATCGACGACCTTGAGCTCGATGAAATTCGGCAACTCGACGGCAATCGGGCGATGCTCGTAGATGAGGATCTTGGCGATCATATTTTCCTTCAACAAATCGGCATTCTCTCCCAACTGACTCTTTTCAAACGTCAATTGCTCGTACGTCTCAGTATCCATCAGGGTATAGGAATCTCCGGATGCGTAAAGAAACTGCATGTCGCGCTCTTCCAAATCGGGCTCATCAAATCGTTCTCCTGAGCGAAACGTTCGGTCCAACACGTTTCCAGAGAGATAGCTTTTCAACTTCGTACGTACGAAGGCGCCACCTTTGCCTGGCTTGACATGCTGAAACTCGACAATATAAAAGGGTTCGCCTTCGACCATCAAGCGTACACCGCTACGAAAATCCACTGTGGAAATCACTCGCAACTCCCTTCTCTTTTTAAGCAAACAACCGGCCGGGTGATGCTCTCAATGCGCGCCTGTCTTCGTTCCGCTTACCGAGTACTCCCGCCGGAAAATCCCTTCGATCCGGCGGCAGATATTTGTTCGCACAGCCCGCGCAAGGCCAACAGATACCCGGTTGCACCGAATCCGGCGATCTGTGCCAGTGCGACCCCCGACACATATGAATGGCGCCTGAATTCTTCGCGCCGATAGATGTTTGACAGATGGACCTCGATGGTAGGCAAATCAACGGCGGCCAAGGCATCGCGTATCGCGATACTGGTGTGAGTATAGGCCGCTGGATTAATGATAATGCCGTGGTAGCCTCGTTGCGCTTCTTGAATCCAGTTCACCAATTCCCCTTCAAGATTCGACTGACGAATAACCAGCTCAGCCTCAAGTTCACCACTCAGCGTTATCAGCGATGCATTGATTGTATCAAGGGTCACCGTCCCATAAATGGATTTCTCTCGATGGCCCAACAGGTTCAGATTTGGGCCGTGAAGGACCAGGATGCGCAGCATGTCGCGTGCGATACCTCCCTTTACACCTACTCACACCACCACAGCAAGGGCGGCATTTTAGCAGTCCGCTCTCAGAGGGTCAAACCGTTGAAGTCATGGGAAAGTTCATGAGTGGGAACGAGAAGAGGCCTGAAGATCTTGTCGGCGTGTCTGGACCGATTTGAGCCACTGTTCAAGCTGAACGATCACTGGGCTTCTCGTTTTCTGCGAAGTTTGGGGCGTGGAACCGCCTATAGAAACAGGTTTTTCTTCTGCGCGAGGTAGGTTCTTAGACAAACCGTTGGCTTTTTCTTTCGTTGGCAGCGTCGCGTCGTCTAAGATAGATGCCGTGCCCTTTCCGCAAATGCTGACGAGATCACGGCTTGAAGCTTTCACCGGTTGCTCATCCAATTGTCCTTGCGATTGCGCCGCTCCATGAGTCGTGGGCACGTCAAGCCCGGCACGAAGAGACAAGGCTTCTTGGTCGCGTGGATGTATGGATAAAATGACATTGCACGACCGGATGGCCGCTTCTTTGGCCCCTTGGGCCCCATAGAGCTTGGCCAATATTCGATGCGCACGAAGATTATCGGGACTTGATTTTATGGCTTCTTCGAGAATGGCCTTAGCCTTGACCGGTTGGTTCAGCTGCTCATATGCTCGACCTAACGCCACCATGGCGGTGATGAAACCTGGATAGATCTTCAACCCATCCTCAAGAACCGCAACGGCCTCGTCCCACATGCCGGCTTTGCCGTACTCTTCTGCCAGAGGAATAAATACCTTGGACCCCGGCTCTTTAGCAAAGACTAAGGCCAGCCGATCAATTTCAGCGGCATTGCTGATTTTTTTTGAACTGGACGCCATAAGCTCCCGTTACTCCACCAAGGACTCGCGTCGAGGTGCGCTCAGACATAGTTCACGCACGGCAGTCAGAATTTTATCGGCCAGACGGCGCTTGGGCATCAACCCCAAGGCCTTCTGTTCACCCGTGGCCGAAAGAATGACGACCGCATTGTCGTCACTGCCAAACCCACCTCCCGCTTGCGCGACATCGTTGGCAACGATAAGATCCAGACCTTTCTCTCTCAACTTGTCTTTCGCATGAGACAGGACCTGTTCGGTTTCCGCCGCGAAACCGACCATAATTTGCGATGTCCGACGCGCGGACAGCATCGCGAGAATGTCCGGAGTGGATTCAAGCTCGAGAATGAGCTCGGATTTTCCCTGCTTTTTGAGCTTCTGCTCGGCCGGCATTTTGAGACGAAAGTCTGCGACTGCTGCCGCCATGATCAGAACCGTCGAGGACAGGAAGTGCAGACTCAGCGCATCGCTCATCTCGCTCGCTGTGTTGACTGAAACAGTGGTGACTCCTGGAGGAGGTGCTAGAGCGGCAGGCCCTGTAACCAAAACAACTTCCGCTCCTCGATCCCGTGCGGCTTCTGCGATTGCATATCCCATCTTTCCGGAGGACCGGTTGGAAATAAACCGAACAGGATCAATAGGTTCTTGAGTCGGCCCCGCAGAGACCAGCACCCGCTGTCCTTGCCAATCCTGTTGAGGAATCAGCGCCGCATGTACGGCATCCAAGATCCTTGACTCTGCTGGAAGCCTCCCTTGTGCGACTTGTCCTGATGCCAGCGGACCGACTTCAGGATCAAGCACAACGACGCCTCGTCCTCGGAGCACCTGAACATGTTGAACGACCGTGGGATGTGTCCACATGTCTCCGTCCATGGCAGGAGCGACAATCACGGGGCACTGAGCATTCAACAGCATCGTACTCAACAGATCATCCGCCAGACCAAGCGCCGCCTTTGCCAGAAAATTCGCCGTAGCTGGCGCCACAATAATTGCCTGGGCTTGTCCTGGGACGATGAGATGAGCCATCTCTTCATGAGATTCAAAGAGGTCCGTCGCAACCCGCTTTCCGGAAAGGACTTCAAACGTAAGGGGAGTCACAAATTTTGTGGCAGCCTGAGTCATGACCACCGACACGGCGGCACCTTCACGCGCAAAAGCTCGAAGCAAGCCGACCGCTTTATACGCGGCGATGCTACCGGTTACTCCAAGGACAAGACGTTTGCCCCACAAATTTATCGGCGATTGTGTTTCGTCCAATCCTTACTCCTCAGCCGGAGCCGCCGTCGGCTGCACCGTATCATCGACGTACACACTGAGCTCTTTCTTAATTTCACGGGCGTCCTCTCCGGTCATCATTGCTATACGCTCGGTTTCTCCCTCTTTTCCTCGTTTCGCTTCCTTCATCGCATCGCGGGCCTCCTTGCCGGTCAAATACTTGGCATGACCTCTCAGCACCTCGTCAAGCGCGATGGTTGTTTCCTTGGTGAAACGAGAGGACACGGCTTGTTTAGCGCCTTGAGTCAAGTGCTTCGCTCTCTGTGAGGCGACGATGACCAGTCGGTGACGCGAATCAAATTCATTGGACGTATATTGCGGCAACAAACTCAGCATGTCGATCATAATAGGTCTTGCCCCCTTGCTATAAAGTGGATGACGGTTCCCTTTCCGGCAATTTTGCATCTTTCTCAAGAATAAAACTTCGCTCAAGCCAATGCATATCCATCCGCTTGGTCTTCAGACGTTCCGCCACGAAAATGCTTTGCAGCTCATGAAGAGATTGCGTCAGATCATCGTTGCGGACAATGTAATAGTATTCCCTGAAACTCCAGACTTCTTCCCTTACTTTTTGCAATCGACGAACAATCTCCTCTTGAGAGTCTGACCCCCGACCTTGGAGCCGAGCACGCAGGATGTCCATCGATGGAGGGAGGATGAAGATATAGACGGCATCGCCAAACTTCTTTTTAATCTGGAGCGCACCCTGGACGTCGATTTCCAGCAAGACATCGATGCCTTGCTCCATCTTATCCATTAAAGGTTTTCTCGGTGTTCCGTACCAGTTGGAATACACATGTGCGTATTCCAAGAACTCATTTCTCGCAACCATATCGTGAAATACGTTCTCGTCGATAAAGAAATACTCACGCCCGTGTTCCTCTCCTGGGCGCGGTTTTCTCGTCGTAAACGACACCGAATGCCACAGCCCGGAAACCGACGCCACGACCTGTTTACACAAGGTCGTTTTTCCCGCTCCTGAAGGGGCTGAAATGATGTACAGGATGCCCCGACGTTCAGGAACTTGTCGATTCCCCGTCACACCAGGAGGGCGGTTACTTGTGGTAATCACGGTGTTCATTCGACATTCTGTATCTGTTCACGCATACGCTCAAGCTCAGCCTTCATTCGCACCACGTTGGTCCTGATCGCCGCGTCGTTGGCTTTTGACCCAACGGTATTGACTTCACGGCCCATCTCCTGAAGAAGGAAGTCCAGCGTCTTCCCCACCGGTTCGGTGCCGTGGAGCGCACGCTCAAACTGTACCATATGCGTGTCCAGCCTGACCAATTCTTCTGTAATGTCGCACCGATCGGCATAGAGAGCCAGCTCCTGATTGAGCCGGGGGAGGTCGGGGATAGAGTCTGCCAACAACTTCTCCACTCGCTGCTTCATACGGTCGAAGGCTTCCTGCGCAATGTGGGGAGCACGGGACGATATTGCGCTGCTGCATTCACGCACTTGCTCAAGTCGAGCCAGGATATCCTGCGCAAGCAAGTTCCCCTCTTTTTCCCGCATCTTCGTCATATCCGACACCGCGAGTAGTCCCAGTTTCTCCACCACTTTTGTGAGCTTAGGATCGTCGGTCGGCTGCTCAGAAAGTGCGACGGTGTCGCGGAACCCCGCCATCAATCCGATGTCGATGGAGCCTTTAAGTTTCAGCGTGCGCTGGAGCGTCTGAAGAGCGCGATGGTACTGTTTCGCCAGTTCAACGTCAAGTTGCACAGCACGCGCGTTTCCTCGACTGCCCTGTAGCAATACCGTAAGATCGACCCTCCCACGTCCACAATGTTGTTGGATCGTCTTCTTGAAGCGTTCTTCGAGCCCGCTCATCCACTTTGGTATGCGAATGGATGTTTCTAAGAAGCGATGGTTGACCGATCTCACTTCAACGCTGACGATCCCGTCTGACCATGTCCCCTGTCGCCGACCAAATCCTGTCATGCTCTTAATCATTCTGGAGTTTTCCTTCCCACTCGCAAACATCGTAAATCGGGCAAACAGAGCAGCGCGGCTTCCGTGCGAGGCACACATACCGGCCATGAAGGAGCAGCCGTTGAGACACGTCCGTCCACTGGGCTTGCGGATACATCGATTGCAAATCGCGCTCGATCTGCTCGGGATCCCTTGAATGGGTCAGGGCCAGTCGGGTAGCCACCCTTCTCACATGCGTATCAACCACAATGCTCGGTTTTCTAAATACGACCCCAAGGAGCACATTGGCTGTTTTTCGCCCGACACCAGGTAGCGATGTGAGTTTTTCCATTGTGTCGGGAACTTGGCCCTTGAACTGAGCCGTAATGGCCTGAGCACAGCCGATCAAGTTTTTCGCCTTGCTCTTATAAAAACCGGTTGATCGGATCAATGCTTCCAGCTTAGTCGGCATCGCCTTTGTCATGGCTTGCGGTGTTGGATATTGTTCGAATAGGGTCGGCGTCACCTGATTCACACGCTGGTCCGTGCACTGTGCCGATAGAATTGTGGCGACCAGTAGCTCCCACGGAGAACGATGCGTTAATTCCACGCGAGCCACCGGCATGGCGTGACGGAGGCTCACGGCAATCTGCGCTGGACGGTCGAAGGCTGGCTGAGTCCTCATGCGTTTGGCTTGCTTCATAGCGGCCCGATTGTGCAGAGGTTATCGACGAGATGCAAGCACCGGCGCGTCGTCCAACTCCGGAAGGCCAGCTGTCGGCTGTCCGCCGATTGGGAGAGTTCTCACATGCGCTTCCAGTTGAGCGAGGAGCGGACGAAGTGTGGCGGGCTGGAGCGCCGAAATTCCGATGGCTCCGTAACGTCGGCAGAGTACCTCGATGTGCGATGGAGATATCTGGTCACACTTATTAAACACGAGCAATCTCGGGATTCCATTCAACTGCAACTCATCAAGGATGGCGATGACGGCCGTAATTTGAATATCAATGTCTACTGCGCTGCCATCGACAACATGCAGCAGAAGATCAGCCTCTCGGAGTTCTTCGAGCGTTGTCCGAAAGGCGCCGACCAGTTCTGGCGGAAGATCCCGAATAAACCCTACCGTGTCGGTAATGATGACTTCGCGATCCTCGGGAAACCGCAGGCGACGGCTCGTCGTGTCCAGGGTTTCGAATAATCTGTTTTGAGCGGATACCTGACTGTTCGTCAGCACGTTCAGCAATGTCGACTTACCGGCGTTCGTATAGCCCACGAGTGAAACGATGGGAAGTCCGTGCCGACTTCGCCTTGACCGCCGTTGGTCTTGCTGGCGTCCAAACTGTGTCAGTTCCCGTTCTAAATGCGTGATGCGGTCACGCACGCGGCGACGATCAGTTTCCAATTTGGTTTCGCCCGGGCCGCGAGTGCCGATCCCGCCGCCCAGGCGCGAGAGTTGAGCACCTTTTCCAGACAATCGTGGGAGCAGATACCGTAGCTGTGCTAGTTCCACTTGTACTTTGCCTTCACGACTGTGGGCTCGGCGAGCGAAGATGTCCAGGATCAGTTGGGTCCGATCAATAACCTTAATATCGGTCATCTCTGTAATCGCTCGCAGTTGAGCCGGCGACAAGGTTTGATCAAAGATCACCATGTCGGCTCCCCGATGGAGGGTCTGAATTAAAACATCCTTCATCTTGCCGCTTCCCAAGAGATACCGCTGATGCCCATCCGACGTTCGTTGTACGACTCGATCGACCACCGTGACGTCGACGGAGGTCGCCAACTCCGCCAATTCGGCTAAACGCTCCTCCTGCTCGGATCGACTTTTGACAGAAGCGCTGACGAGTATCGCCGATTCCTTACCGCTCTCCACCGCATAGTGAGCTCGCGCTTGCTGAAGGTCTGCTTCGAGCTCTTCGATAAACTGGTCGAACCTCATTGTGAGATTGTGGAACGGGACAGCCTTGAGCACGTTGAACAATTGACCGGTCGAATTGGGCGCCAGCAGATGAGCTACATACAGATTGCCAAGTCGGCCATCCTCGGTGATGGAGAGGAGGCCGATAAGATCAAGGCGCAAAAAGGCGAGGTCGGTGAGCACCTCTTGATTTAAGGGCTGATCATGCACTTGTGTACGAATGAACCTCAAACCACGGAGCGATCGCGCCCCCGTACGGAATAAGGTCAGCGTAGTTGAAGACAGCGTCAAATCCGTTCCCACAATCACTTCTTGAACTTGTCCTCGTCTGGTCAACAGCACGCCGATCGGGCGACGGAGTTCAACGGTCAGCTGGGCCATTGCCTTTGCGAGCTCTGCGGTAATGACTTTATCGGGTGAGACACGACGTCGGTAGAGTCGTTCAACCGACGCGACTTGGCTGGTACGTAATCCTGTGATCTGACCTCGGATGTCAGGAATTGGCTTTCTCCTTATCTGGCAGTGAAACCGACATTTGCTCGGCTTTCTTCATGAATTGCCACGAATCGCTCAGCCGGGCTGATATCGAAATCTGCATGTGGTCGTCCTCCGTTCATCAGCAGCTGGCGCCCCGCTGAGGCGATCATGGCGGCGTTGTCGGTGCAATACTCGATAGGCGGCAGCGATAGGCGAATGCCTTCACGTGCCGCACGGTCGCTCAGTACGGTTCTCAACCGTGAATTAGCTGAAACCCCTCCCACGACAGCAAGCGCAGACAGATTCGACTGTTTGAGGGCAGCAAAAGCCTTCGTGGCCAAAACCTGCACAATAGCCTCTTGGTAGCCGGCCGCCAAGTCAGCAGTCTGTTGAGGTCGCAGAGGACCACCCATTTCTCGTAACTTATACAACAATGCCGTCTTGACACCACTGAAGCTGAACTCAAGACTGTTCTTTGCCCGGTGAAATCTGGGGAATCGAAAGACCTGTAAATCACCGGAACGTGCGATCCGATCAATAGCTGGTCCACCTGGATACCCCAGACCCAGCATCTGGGCCCCCTTGTCGAACGCCTCACCGGCGGCGTCGTCGCGAGTGCGCCCGAGTAGGATACACCGGCCACCGACTTCGTGGCGATAGAGGTGGGTATGGCCACCCGATACAACCAACACAATGCAGGACAGTGGGAACATCGGGTCGGTGAGCCAGGCAGAAGCGATGTGCCCATGAAGATGATTGATCCCGATGATCGGAATACTCAAGCCGTAGCTCAAGGCTTTGGCATAATTCACTCCTACCAAAAGCGCCCCAGCCAATCCTGGTCCCTGGGTGACGGCTATGGCACCGAGAGTCTGTTTCGAGACTTGGGCCGTCGCAACGGCTTCTCGGACCACCATGTCGATCTTCCCAAGGTGAGCTCGAGCGGCTAACTCTGGAACGACGCCACCAAACTTTTCATGGACGGCCACTTGTGAAAACACGACGTTGGAAAGCACTTTTCCTTCACAACTGAGTACGGCCGCAGCCGTTTCGTCGCATGAAGACTCAATTCCAAGAACCGGGCTCAGACGCCATCGAGCCTCAGGTTGAAACTCGAACCGATTGAGGTAGGGACACATCTCGTTACGAAGCAACCAGATGACATTGAATAACAAAACGGCCTCTGCAGCAATCAGCCACAGAGGCCGCCAAGATTTGCATGAAGATTCTAACGATCACAAAAAGCACTATACTCCGGCCAGTGCCTCCTGCTCGATGAAGGTCGGAGCTCCGTCCCGCAGAACCACTTTCACCTTGCGGCTTTCTTTGAAACGCCCCCTGATCAGCTCATCGGAGAGCGGGTCACCGATGGCACGCTGGATAGCCCGCCGCATTGGCCTCGCTCCGTACAACGGCTCATAGCCCTCTTTGATGAGCCATTGCTTGACTTCGTCGTCGACCTCAATCTCAATCCCTTTATCCATGAGACGGAGGTTCAATTCACGGAGTAGGATATCCAAAATGCTATAGAGTTGCTCTTTCTCCAGCTGATGGAAAATCACGATCTCATCGATCCGATTGAGGAATTCAGGACTGAATGATTTCCGAAGTTCCCCGAGCACTTCTTCCTTCTTCCGACGTGCCGCTTCCCCTTCTGTGCTCTGAAAACCAAGGGAGACGCCCTTCTGAATCATTTTCGTCCCGATGTTGGATGTCATAATGACAACCGTATTCTTGAAATCTATCTTTCGTCCGAGACTATCAGTCAGTACGCCGTCGTCTAATACTTGAAGCAGGACATTGAACACATCCGGATGTGCCTTCTCGATTTCATCGAACAATACGACGGAATAAGGCCGACGGCGGACCTTTTCAGTCAACTGTCCCCCTTCTTCATACCCCACATAGCCGGGAGGAGCACCAAAGAGTCTAGAACTCGTAAACTTCTCCTGATACTCAGACATATCAACACGAATCAGCGCATCTTCACTATTGAACAGAAACTCAGCCAATGTTCTGGCCAGTTCCGTCTTCCCCACGCCGGTCGGCCCCAAAAAAATGAACGAGCCGATCGGTTTCCGAGCTTCCTTCAAGCCGGCACGGGATCGGCGGATGGCGCGGGCGACCGCGGAGATCGCTTCATTTTGACCGACCACTCGTTTATGGAGAAATTCTTCCATGCGCAGCAGCTTGTTGGACTCTTCCTCCTCCAGCTTAAAGAGCGGAATACCGGTCATTTTTGAAACGACGTAGGCGACATCCTCTTTACCGATCACGGGCTTGTTCTTTTCTTGATTTTTTTTCCATTCTCGCTTGGATTCATCCAGCAACTTACGCAGCCGCTCTTCCTCCTCACGATGCCGTACGGCTTCCTCAAAATTCTGCATGGAGATTGAGAGCTCCTTCTCTCGCGACACCTTTTTCAGCTCTTGCTCCATCGCTTTCAGTTCAGAGGGGAGCGCATAGGTCTGGAGCTTCGCCCGTGACCCGGTTTCATCAATCAAATCGATCGCCTTATCCGGAAGGAACCGGTCGGTGATGTATCGATCGGATAACTTGACGGCCTCAATAATAGCGTCTTCCGTGATTTCCACTCCGTGATGTTCTTCGTATCGATCTCGAAGTCCTTGGATGATGCGGACAGTTTCATCGAGATTGGGCGGCTGAACGTGGATGGGCTGGAACCGCCGTTTCAGCGCCCCATCTTTTTCAATATGCTTTCGGTATTCATCCAACGTCGTGGCCCCAATACACTGGATCTCGCCGCGTGACAAGGCCGGCTTCAACATATTGGAGGCGTCGATGGATCCCTCCGCGGCTCCTGCTCCAACCAGCGTATGCAGCTCATCGATGAAAATGATGATATTGCCGGCTTGGACGATTTCCTTCATCACGACCTTGAGACGTTCTTCGAACTGCCCGCGGTATTTGGTACCGGCGACTAGAGATCCTAGATCCAAGGCGATGACCCGACGAGAGAGCAGATTGTCGGGAACTTCAGATTGAATAATCCGTTGAGCAAGTCCTTCGACAATGGCGGTTTTTCCGACACCGGATTCGCCGATCAACACAGGATTATTCTTGCTCCTTCGACTGAGGATCTGCAGAACACGCTCAATTTCATCAGCCCTGCCGATCACAGGATCCAGTTGACCTTCTTGGGCCAGCTGAGTCAGATCACGCCCGAATTCATCGAGAGCCGGAGTATTACTCTTCCGATCACGCTCTCGCGGAGCTGATTTCCGCAGAAACGTCACGGTTAACTGCCGTGCAGTCAACAGATTTGCGCCCAAGCTGCGAAGGATTTTTCCACCTATCCCTTCTTCTTCACGGAGGAGGCCGAGGAGAAGATGTTCGCTACCGATATGATTGTGGCCCAGCAAGCGGGCTTCTTCGACTCCATATTCAATGACCTTCTTCACACGTGGACTGAAGGGAATCTCCCCGAACGTCATGGTGGTCCCTCCACCAGGCAGATTTCGCTCGATTTCTAGTCTGATCTGCTCTGTAGAGAGCCCCATCTTTTTCAGAATCATAAGAGCAATGCCGTCGGACTCACGAAGTATGGCCAAGACGAGATGTTCAGTCCCTAGATAGTCATTTTGGTGTCGTTCGGCCTCTTCGCGCGCGAGGATGATGATCTTTCGACCTTTATCCGTGAATCGTTCGAACATCCTGCCTCCTTGATGGTGAGTGCGAACCTTGGCCGCGTTCGAGCAAAACCGTTGAAAAACCTTGGCCTAATTTTAACCACAGTACTCCTGAGAGTCAAGGTTGAGCGGATAACAAGACGGCATGACACTTATGACAAACATCGGTCGTTGTTTTGTTTCTTTTCTTTCCGCATGACGACTCTTGGATGCGCTTAGACCTGCGTTGACATAAAAAGAAGCATCCCGATACAATCTCCCTCCTTTTTACCCGCTCACGCATACGTGATCCATGAAAAGTAAAAGTATCGGGATTCTCACCAAGCCGAAATTTCCTGAAGTCAAAGCCACGTTGCTCGGAGTCGTTGCCTGGCTCCGAGGCCGCCGCATCAACGTCCTTCTCGATACAACGTCTGCAACGTTGCTGAACGAGCCGGGTGGAATTCAGAAAACACAACTCGCCGAAAGGGCCGACGTACTGTTAGTGCTGGGCGGAGACGGAACCATTCTGAATGCAGCACGACTGGCGGCAGAACGGAGCATTCCTATCTTAGGGGTCAATATGGGCGGGCTCGGATTCTTAACCGAGGTGCGGCTGGACAACCTCTATCCTTCGCTGGAACGAGTATTCGCCAACGATTTTACCCTCGATGAACGATTGATGTTAGCGACACACGTTCATCGGCACGGAGAAACAGTCGCGCGAGGAATCGTACTCAACGATGTCGTCATCAGTAAAGGCACCCTCGCTCGTATGATCGAACTGCAAATTGCCATAGGAGGCCAGTTCGTGACCAACCTGCGTGGTGACGGCTTGATCATCGGAACACCGACAGGCTCTACCGCCTACTCCCTCTCCGCCGGGGGTCCCATCATGAACCCCGCCCTCCAGGCGCTCATCCTGACCCCCATCTGTCCGCATACATTGACGCATCGCCCGTTGATCATACCAGGCGATGTTGTCATTGAAGTGACGTTGACGAGTAAAGATGACGGATCAATGGCCACACTCGATGGGCAAGTCGGCGTTGCCATGACACAGGGTGATACGGCAGTCATTCAGGCTTCAAACTATCGAACGAGATTGATTAGATTCCCAGAAGGTCACTACTATGAAGTATTGCGGGAAAAGCTGAAATGGGGGCACGTATGAGGAACCATATGCAGCCAGATTTATTTATGCGATTCCCTACTCAATGTATTTGAGCATATCTTGATTTGCCGAAAACTTAAACTCTCCGATACAATCCGCTTTCCCGGCAAATGAGCGTTCGGCCGCATCGAGTGTTCGTAAGCCGTTCACGTTGACTGGACGACTTTGCCGCTTTCCAAGAAGCGAGTGCAAGTGATCAAGCACGAGGTTGGCATCTTTGCCGCTTTTGGTCACCAGATAACGCTCGACGACTTCCGCACACCAATCTCCATCACGCTTCGCGACGCCGACGAGGCCTTCACTAGCTTTTCGAGCCCAACCTGCCAAAAATACGCCATCGATCACCTTGCCGGTAGTTTCATCATAGGCTTGAAAGAGCGCATCATCGGGATCATTGCCGGTCTTGTTCGGATTCGTGGTGAACAGACCGTTCTTATAGGGTAGACCGACTGTCTCGTCCACCTTGTCTCCGACGGCAAAGACAACTGCATCACAGGGAAACTCATAATACTGCTTCAACCCCACGGCAACGGTATCTTCACCCTTCGGGTCGAGTCGGTTATCTTCCATTTCCAGTCCGCGTACCCGATTATTGCCGTCAACCAGAATACGCTTCGGCGACGCAAGGAAACGGAACCCCATCTTCGTCTCGGACACCTTCGACTCGCATTTGGTAAACTCGTCGGTGAATGCCCGTAAGACTTCATCGGAATTCTGGCCGACCTTGGCAAGACGGTGCTTGATGCGCTCAAACTCGGCTTTGATCCCTTCAAGATCCATATTGGCACAGATGCTGCGAATTTCTTTCGGATTGTATTTGCGTTCCACGGGTCCCCGTCTGACAATTGCCGTGACTCTTTCAACTTTCTTATAGCGGATCAACCAGTGAGCGATGTCTACCATCACATCTCCCGCCCCGATCACGGCGACATGTTTTCCAACCTCAAATGGACGGTCGCCAAAACCCGGTAAGCGATTGAAGTGATACACGACATCTTTGGCATGAAATACGCCTTGAGCCGAGTCCCCTTCAACGCCAATGGCCTTAGTTCCCTGCGCACCGATCGTGAAGACAACCGCGCTTGCTCCCAGCCCGCATACATCTTCGACCGTAAGATCCTTCCCGTTCCCGATGGAGATATTCCCCAAATAATGGACGTTCTTCTGCTGGAGAAGTTCCCAGTACTGTTTCTTGAGACCACCACGGAGTTTCAGCTTAGAAGGGAATATCCCGTATTCAGCCAATCCACCGAATTTGATATCGCGATTGAGAATAATGATTTCGTGGCCGGCTTTCGAAAGCGCGCCGGCAACAGCCATGCCAGCCGGCCCCGCTCCTGCCACGATAATTACATGCGCCTGTGTCCCACTCATAACAGTGTCCCTTAAGAAGCTATGGAAAGAAAAACCTTGAATATCAATGGATCGCGGACTGTAGCATAGCCGTTCCCGCACTGTCAAAATCGAGACGGGTGACGCGAACAGCATGGTAGGCCTCGACTTGCACGTATATCCGCTGTCGTTTACAATGCCGCCCGTCTCCGGATTAGGTTACATGAGAACGCGGTATGCCCACCGGCGAATCACTCTCTCTGCAACGAGTAGAGAAGACTTTGGCCACTCCCATACGTTACCGTCCTGTCCGCACGAGCCACTGCATCCTTTCTCTTAAAGAGCTGGACACAGATGAAGCGTACGCCGTCCCGGACTTCGAGCTTGCCGAGGAACTGATCGCCCGAGGCGCCGACAGCGCGCGCATTGCCATCAGCCCGCATGATACGGAAAGCCTGTACTTGGAGTATTCTCAAGCGGCGGAGGGGAAACAGCTCATTCCCGCCTCACCGTTCGACTTCAATCAATCGATTGTCATTGTCCTCCCAACTTACAATGAACGAGCCAATCTTGAGGCGCTTATCCCGGCGATCAGCCGATATCTTGTGGCCGATATCTTGATCGTTGATGATAACTCACCGGATGGAACCGGAGAGTTAGCCGATCAGCTTAGTTGCAAGTATGGACATGTACATGCCCTGCACCGATTGAAAAAAGAAGGTCTTGGACCGGCGTATCTGGCGGGCTTCAAGTGGGCGCTTCAGCGCAATTACAGCCTCATCATCGAAATGGATTGCGACTTCAGCCATGCTCCATGGGATCTGCCCCGCTTGGTACACCGCAGCCGGACTGCAGATCTGGTGATTGGGAGTCGCTACGTGCCTGGCGGGGGGACCGAAAACTGGAACGCAAGCCGTCGGTTCGTCTCTCGCTGCGGGAATACTTACGCCAGCCTCTTTCTCGGTTCAACCATCCACGACTGGACAGGAGGCTTCCGCTGCTATCGTCGTGAGCTCTTGGCGCGGATGAACCTCGCAGCCGTCCGAGCAAAAGGGTACATCTTTCAAGTAGAACTAGCTTGGCGAGCGCTGCAGCTGGGTGCCGAGGTGGACGAATTGCCGATCCGCTTTTGCGATCGTATTGAAGGCCAAAGCAAGCTCGGCTGGCGGTCCGTCGCCGAAGCGCTGATAGAAGTACCCAAAATGTGCTTTCTGCGCCTGGGCGATCGATAAGACGTTCATCTTCCTCTTTCCATTCCCCCCCAGCGACCTCGTCTCGCCCTGTCGCCCGCAGTCGCTGACACAGCGACTCATGAGTCACATAAGACCTTATGAGTAATTTCCGGATTGGGCGGATCGAGCTTGGTCAAATCAATGATAAGTTCGTCCTTCGCATTGGCCAACACTCCATCCAGCAAGCTGCTCTGCATCGGAATCACGGCTTTGGACGGCTGAAAGGTCAGGTCGAATCCCTTCGCCGCAGTCGGTCGCATCGGGTAACGCCGATCGTAGATCATTCCATAGGCCGGGATGCCGTAAATGATTCTCCAATTTCCCAACAGGATATGCAGTTGTGTTCCATGAACGTACAGTCCGCCCGTCGTAATGATTCGTCTCGCGAATGTCTGCGGTTCGCTCAAATAAAAGGTAACCCGCTCGTTGTCTTTCGCTTCCGCCAGCGCCTCCGATATGCGTTCCGACAAGAGAACCAACTCCTCATCCGTGAAGGCCGGAACCAGAGGAGACTCCCCCCGCATCCACCGCTGCAGCGCAATCCAATGCTCCTGTACCTGCAATCCCGACAAAATCGTCCGCAACTTTTCCGGTTCGATCGTGAATGGATGGCTGTGGTGGCTCGGCGGCCATTCTGCGAGCACTTCAGGGTCTTTCTCCAACCGCACGAAATTGACTGGATCTTCATAAATAATTCGCGATGGTATATGAGGAGCGGCACAACCGAACAGCAAGAAGACTGAGGTCAGGGCTAAGATCAGACGATGGAAGTTCAACGGCATTTTTGACTTCACCTTCTGCCTTCGCCTCACCCTTCACTGATCGTGACGGTCATCTCGGCTCGCTCCAGCGGATTGTCTCGGCCGTCACGCTTCATTTGGACGATCTTGTCCGCAACCTCCATGCCGCTGACCACTTCCCCAAATACCGTGTATTGCCAGTCGAGGAAATTGGCGTCTGCGACGCAAATAAAAAACTGTGACCCAGCGCTATCCGGATCATTCGCGCGGGCCATCGAAACAATGCCTCGCTTGTGCGGTGTACTGTTGAACTCCGCCCTTACCTTATGGCCTGGTCCGCCCATTCCGTGTGATGAACGGTCGGAATTCTTACTGTTGGGATCGCCTCCCTGAATCATGAACCCGGGGATGACGCGGTGAAACGTCGTCCTATCATAAAATCCCTCTCGTGAAAGTTTGACAAAGTTGTTGACGTGGCCGGGCGCCACATCGTGGAAAAACTTAAGCACGATTTCTCCCACGGGTTGCCCCTTACTCGTGACGGCTATCGTTGCCCGTGTCTTTTCGCCTACATCAGTCATCCCGTTCATCCTTTCTACCATTATCGAAACAGAAACGGCGGCGGCGCTATTCCCATCTCCAGTCCTTGATTGACGGCCATCCACGAGACACCGTCATCGCTGCGAAATACCCCCGAACTCGTCCCCGCATACAGACTCTTATCCCCCGATCTGATCAACACTTGTACCGCAAGATTTTCCAGCCCCTTATTGACGGGCATCCATTGTTTGCCCTTATCCACGGTCTTAAAAATCCCGTTTCCAGTCGCCACAACCACTCCTTGATCGCTGAATACGATGCCCCGGATAGAGTCGTTGGGAAGCGCCCGGCTGATTGGTCGCCACGTCAGGCCGCCGTCGGCGCTACGAAACACTCCGCCGTCGAACGTGCCGGCAAAAATACTCTGGTCCTGATCGATCACCAACACGCGAATGAAATTTTCGATCAGTCCCTCGTGGTCCTTCAACCCATGCCGCATACGAATCCAACCGGTAGAGCGAGGGCTGAAGCGAAAGACGCCTTTACCGGAAGTCCCCGCAAATAAGGTTCCATCGGCGGCGCGAGCGAGTGCGTGGACCAGAATATCGTCCAACCCCGACGTCACAGGCGTCCAATGATCCTCGGAGTCATGCAGGCGATACACGCCGTCTCCGGTACCTGCAAAAAGTTCGTGGTCCACCGCCAGTAATGCCTTGACTTCAAGCCGCTTGAGTCCCGCATTGACCGGCTGCCAGCTGTTCCCTTCATCGCGCGAACGAAACACTCCACCACGAAACGTACCGGCGTAGACTGCTCCGCCTTTCGTGGAGGCCAAACTCAAGATAAAAGGATCAGTGAGACCATCTCCCACTCGAGCCCACGTCGCACCGCGGTCCAGGGTGCGGAAAATCCCATGCCCGAAGGATCCGGCATAGATGCCCCCATTGCTACCTATCACAAGGGCCTGTACGCTTGTTGCGGAGTGTTCAGATGGTCCCGATGCCATCGAAGATACTGAAACCCCCAACGGTGGAGGCAACAACAGCGGATCGGAGGCTGCGAGGCTCCCTCCACCGGACGAACAGAGAAACACGTCCCACAGCAATATCACAGAAGCGATCGTGCATATGCGCTGAACCTTCCTAGCCCTCTGCCTCATCGTAGTCTCGTTCCGGCGGTGTTGATCGGCAGATCCGGATCGAGCGGCAAATCGATCCCCTCTGGGTTTTGAGTCCGCCCGAAAAGCCGGGCGCCGAGAATCCCGATCTCATACAGCGCCATTAAGGGAACCGCCATCAAGAGCATGGTAAAAAGCGTCGCGTCAGGAGTGACGACGGCGGAGATAATGAGACATAACAGAACAGCATGTTTACGGTAACGAGCGAACGTGTCTGCTGATATCGCTCCAGCCATAGCCACAAGACTCATGGCCAAAGGCAATTCAAAGGCACAGCCGAAGATGAGCAGGAATTTCACGTTAAAATCGATGTAGGTGCCGACGCTCAGCTGCGGGGTGATATCACGATCGAGTCCGAAGCTCACGAACAGGTCGATCACCAACGGTAAAATCACCACATTGCAAAACACCAGCCCCAACGCGAACAGCCCCCCGGCCATCATGAATAGCGGGATCGCCCAACGCTGTTCTTTCGGTAATAGGGCGGGCTCGATGAATTTCCAACAGTGATAAAAAATGACCGGCAAGCTGAGAATGAGGGCGGCCAACAGCGACACCTTGATCGAAGCGAACAACGCCTCCGTGGGGCCATAAAACGCCAGTTGATTGGAAAAGGGTCGGTTGAGCCACGCCACCATTTCGGCGGAAAACGAGAAGGTCAATGCCAACGAACTCAAGACCGTCGCACCAATGATGATCAGTCGTCGCTTGACGGCCTGGATGTGGGAGACAAGCGGATGGATGGTCTGTTCCATATCGACGAACTCAACCGCCTACAGAGTCGGCGGCCGATCAGCCTTCTACCGCGCCGGTCCTAGCCGATGCTCGCGGTACAGGCGAATCAGTTCTGCAAGCTTGTCCTTCTTCGCCAATTTTTCCTTTTGCATTCGTTTTTTCTCGATTTCTTCGGATGGAGTTAGCACATGGCGCCTCTGCAGCTCGTTGAGCTCAAGGTCCAGGCGATGATGCGATGATTCGAGTTCTCGGAATTCGGTGTTGGAGTGGCGAAGCTGTTCGACAATCGCATCTTCCGTCATCATAACGACACCTCCTGATTAAAGTCTGTGTGGTGAAGCTGATTCACCTCCTGAGGCAACGTTCCTGTCCTGCTGTCGGCCGCGCGATATCACGAGCGGATTCAGTTCCATCAGCACGGCGTCTTCAATGGGGTTCGTGTAGTACCGAGAGCGACGACTGATCTGCGCAAAACCTAAGCGAGTATAGAGGGAACGCGCCGGATCGTTCGAGACTCTGACTTCAAGGACCGCCCGAGTCGCCGCGCGCGCTAATCCTAGGCGAAGGGCTTCAGTAGCAAGCGCTCCTCCAACCCCCCTCCTCCGCATCGACTCTCGCACCGCCAAATTCATCAATCGCAGCTCTTCAAAGACGATCCAGAAGCAATGATACCCGATAATCGTGGGTTCTGCCTTTGTTGCCGACTCCTGTTGATGCCTCGCGACAAGAAAGTGGGCAAAATGGTTGCTCGTTAACTCACCTTCCAGCATTTTGCGCGTCCAAGGGGACGAGAAGCAAGCTTCTTCCAAAGCAAGGATGTCCGGTAACATATCCCGTGTCGCCGGGACGATTTCAAATTCAGAAAACATGCTGTGGCTGCTCACATGTCCTGCCGATGCGACCGTCGACGGCTTCGAGTCAATCGCTCGGCAACCTTGGTTTCAACCCGCTGCTGACGTCTCGCAAGGGGCGAAGCGTTTCCCGATCGTTCGTATTGAATTTCCGCTTCGGCTCGCTGGACGTAGAGCGGCACAACCAGATCTCCCGCAATTTCACCTTGGCGAAGTCGTTCCATCCCGACACGTGCGACTTGAACAGCCGAAGGCTTGAAGACGCAATATGGTCCTACCGTCACGGTGACCGACTCAGACAACGCCCCTCGAATCTCCGGCTCCATCGACGACCAGCCGGCCCCAAATACCAACGTGGGTTCGGTAAGACTCTGCGCAAAGGCTTGCGGAGTTCCAACCTGCTCATCAACAACGCGATCCAGCCGGCCTTTATCTGTCCAACGGAAAATCGCCCAATACGCTTCTCCACGACGACTGACCAACATCGGACAGACAGGAACGGTTGCCGCTTCCAGACTCCTCGCCATTGCTTCCAGTGTCGGCACAAGCGTGAGAGGGAGGCCGGTGGCCCCACGAAGTCCGAGGCATGTTGCAATACCCACTCGGATACCGGTAAACGAACCGGGCCCGATCGAACAGGCAAGACCACTGAAATCGCTGAGCCGTAATCCGGATTGAGACAACAGTCGATCGATAGTGGGCAAAAGGAGAGTGCCCTGAGCACCACCGGCCTCTTGTTCATGCGTCGCGAGGATCAGGTCGTCTTCGAGAATCGCAACACTCTGCCACGTCGTAGCCGTTTCAACCGCAAGGATTTTCATTGATGATTATGAGATCTGGCCCAAGTCTTCTGCCCGTATGGCTTGGTTGTGATGCATCTCGTGAAAGGTGACTTGCACTGAGCCTTGTCCACGACCATCTTCAAGAGAAATCTTGAAGGGGCGGAATAGCCGAACATTCTGCTCGCCCATAGCCTCTGTCGGAACACTTCCCGCCTCTTCGAGCGGCCTAAAATCGTCATACTGAATCGTCGCCTCGACCTCCCCACTCGATCCAAACCACTCCTCTTGTACTACCAGCAATCGGCGGTCAAACCATAGGCGGCGGATCGGAGGACGCGATGGGCTCGTTCCTCCGGTTGCCGACGCATAGACATCTAGACGATATCGGCCGTTCTCTTCCACAACCTTCACCATTTCATCCCTGGCAATGGAGTTCGTCCCCAGCACGCCACGGACCGCCCAGACACTCAACTGAGAGAACCGAGCCAGCTTCCCTGCATCTTTCATATCGGATCGGTGACCGGCATAGGTTTTACCCTCGAGAGGCAAACGGAGCTTGTACAAATCGTCAACTTGAACAAAATCGAGCAGTTCGTTCCCGAGCGGAGTAAACCCTCGCAACCGCAACGCGTTCGGACGACGGTAATAGACCGCACCCTCGACTCGTGAGGCAATTGGAATGAAACCACCCCGTACTTTCGCGCTGAACAATCCTTTCAACGAATAAATTGCTGCATCCCGCTGGCGCAACAGTTCGGTCAGCTCTTCGGCGGTCACCGGCTTAAGCGGCGGCGATTCATGTTTCGGCAAAAACGGGGCGCATGCGGCAAAGAAGAGCCAGAACGCTGTTAGGAATGTAAGGGGATAAGCGCGTCTCAGCATCCTGTTCTTCTCTATCCCTATGGCATGGCGGAGTGGAAGGGTCTCTTACTGCGCGCATCCAACGAGGGCTTTCCGAAGCCGCGCGTTGGGCGAGCACAGAGATCCTTCCGCTTCGCCAGGCCTCTCCTCACGCCAACACCACATCCAAGGCCTCTCGCACGTCCTGAATACCGATCAACTCCATACCGTCGATGGGATCGAGCTTCGCCAGATTTCGTTCAGGCAGAATGCATCGCTTGAACCCCATCTTGGCAGACTCGCGAATGCGTAATTCAGCCTGACTGACGGCACGTACCTCACCCCCCAGACCTATTTCTCCTAATAATAACGTCCCCGGCTCGACAGGCACCTCCCGTAAACTCGATGTGACAGCTGCGACGATCCCTAAATCGATCGCCGGTTCGTCGATATGCATCCCTCCAACGACATTCACATACACATCCTGTCCGGAAAGATGCACTCCTAACCGCTTCTCCATCACGGCGAGCAGCAACGAGACTCGATTGACCTCCACTCCGTTCGCCATTCGCTTGGGCATCGCATAGGTGGTTGAGGAAACCAACGCTTGCAGTTCAACCAGGATCGGCCTCGTCCCTTCGAGACTCGACACCACCACAGATCCGGTACTCCGTTCAGGGCGTTCCGCCAGAAACAGCTCTGATGGGTTATTCACCTCTTCGAGCCCCGCATCTTTCATTTCAAATACCCCGATTTCATTCGTCGATCCAAAGCGGTTCTTCACGGCGCGGAGAATTCTGTAGCTGTGTCCTTTGTCTCCTTCAAAGTATAAAACCGTATCGACGATATGTTCCAGCAGCCGTGGCCCGGCAATCGCCCCTTCCTTCGTCACATGCCCGATGATAAAGACCGGGACACCGGCTCGTTTCGCAAACCACATCAGTTGCCCGGCGACTTCCTGAACTTGACTGATGCTGCCGGGAGCGGATGTAATCTGCTCCGTGTACACCGTCTGAATCGAATCAACCACCACCGCAGCCGGCCCTATGTCCTGGACGGCTTTCAGAATCTGTTCAAGGGACGTTTCGGCCAAAATCAACAGATACGGATGCTCGATGCCGAGCCGCTGCCCACGCATCTTGATCTGCCGAGGAGACTCTTCACCGGAGACGTAGAGAACCGGCGCCTCCTTCGTCGCCAACCGCGGCAAGGCCTGCAAGAGCAGCGTCGTCTTCCCGATTCCCGGATCGCCGCCGATGAGGATGACCGCGCCCGGAATCACTCCACCGCCCAAGACACGATCGAATTCACCGATACGGGTGAGCCGACGATCCTCTCCCACTATTTCGATTTCAGCGATGGGCGTGGCCTCGGCCCGAACTGTCTTTATAGCAGCAGGCCTCCCTTTTCCGGTCGCCGCTTGCCGCTCCTCTTTCATCGTATTCCAGCCGCCGCAGTCAGAACAGCGGCCGAGCCACCGTGGCGCCTGATGGCCGCAGGCTTGGCAAGAAAAGACGATCTTGGATTTCAACAATGGCCTCGTGGAGGACGATGGTACCAGGCACCTATCTTAATGAATCCCCAAAAGGAATAAAAGCCGAGGAGAGTGGACGTATGAAGTGAGGGGAACCATTCGAGATGCCTTACTGTGTTCCAATATGACATACGCATTTACGGCGCACGACGCATCCCCGACAATCTTGGCTCCAATCGCATCGCAATCGCCGGTCTCCTGCCCGATTAGTACCCACTTGAAACTTTGACCTTGACGAACCACCACCGTTTATCCTAACTATTGTTGATAAACTCACTCCACTCTCATGAAACTTTCGAAGAAAAGTGAATATGGTCTCCGGGCGTTGCTTGAGCTCACGCTGGTTCACGGAAACCGGACGCTGCAGCGTCATGACATTGCCGCTCGCCAACACATCCCGGTTGAATTCTTGGAACAGATTCTCCTCACACTCAAGCGAGCTGGGCTCATCTCCAGCCGACGCGGCGTGAACGGAGGATATGTCCTTATTAAAGAACCGAACGAGATCACACTCGGCCAAGTCATACGCATACTCGATGGTCCCCTGGCGCCGATCGGCTGCGTCAGTAAGACGGCGTACCAGAAATGCAGCGATTGTCCCTATGCGAATAAGATGCGGTGCCCCGTACAACAGATCATGGGCACAGTCCGTGATGCGATTGCTGGAATCCTCGATCACTATTCGCTTGCCGACTTTGCCGCAAGCCATCCCACAGGCTAAGTACTCATGGATGCAGTCGTTCTCGTCCTCATTACGTTTGTCGCCGCCACAGTGAACGGCGCGTTGGGGTACGGTTTTTCGTCGATCACTGTTCCTGTAGCCTTGCTGTTCTACACCAATCGCATCTTGAACCCTGCCCTCGTGCTGATCGAACTCGTCATCAATGGGTATGTCCTGTTCATCAATCGGAAGAGTATCCCGAATATCTGGCGACGCGTGGCCCCTATTCTGATTGGGCTGACCATTGGAATCGGCATCGGCAGCTACATTCTCTTTCTGGTTCAGCCCGCATGGATCAAATTCGTTACCTATTTCTTTCTATTACCGTTGATCCTCCTTCAAGCCGCCGGTATTCGAAAACCCATTCAAGCTGAAAAGGCTATTGCCATCCCGTTTGGAATTGGAATCGGGACGCTCTATTCGGTCACAACCATTTCCGGTCCCCCTCTTGCGTTGCTCTTCAACAATCAGGGGTACGCCAAACAAGATTTCCGGGCAGCCTTGGGAGTCATCCGTGTCGCTGAGTCCTCTCTCACGGCCATTGCGTATGGATTCATCGGCTTCTACAGCGTCGGCAGTATGGATATTATCCCCTACATCGTTCCAAGCGTCATCGTTGGGATTCCACTTGGAACCTACCTCATCCGATTGATGGATCCTGAAACATTTAGACGCATTTGTATGGCATTCGATGGGTTAGTCGTCGGATTCGGCCTGTCTCGGGTGCTGGTAGAACTCAATCTGGCCACACCCATCACAACCTACAGTATTTTGTCGATCGTAGTTCTCATAAACGGCTATCTGCTGTTTCGGTTTTTTAGAGATCGGGCAGATCCCCAACGAATCGCTTCTTGATCCCTCCAGTGGTTTTTCCTCAAGAGCCGTGATTGCGGCAAACCTGACGCGGGGCTTCATCACTCCCCTGTTTTGACCGCTGGTGGTACTTGAAGGTTGAACCCTTCACACCTGGCATCTTCACGGTCCTGTGAAATTTATAACATGCTGAATACTAATGATGTTCCAATTGTCATATTGGGCACGCCATTTGCTTTGACACCTGAACCATTAAGTGCTTCATGCATACTTATTCACTTACATCGGAGGAGTGTTTCTTATGTTAAGAAGAAATGCGATTTCGCTTGGCCTCGTTGATCGAAACCTCACTACGATTGCGATCGCCCAGATTATAGTTTTGGTGCTCATCGCCCTCCCACTAGCTGGATGCGGGGCCGACGGATCAGATGGACCGGCGATTTCGTCTCTCTCCACACCATCCGGCGCTCAATCGGGTGACGATGCGTCGTCGGATTCTAACCTCACTACGACGGGATCTCCTGATGGGGAACATCCGACCGCAACATCAACAGAACATGAGACTGCGGAACACGCGACCGCACATGAGGCCGAAGATGTAGATCCTGCAGCCAGTCTAGCAGAACCTGCTGAGAGAGAGGAAGACCCGACAATCTCTGTAACCTCCACCCCAACCGGCGCGACCGCACAATTGACCTGGGACGCCTCTCACGACCCCACTGTATCCAATTACTTCGTCTATTACGGAAAGCAATCATCCGGAGAGCCCGGTTCATGTTCCTATGAGTCAAGTCAATCGGTCGAAACTCCACCGGCAACAATTTCCGGGCTCGATCCCAATACACCCTACTTCTTTGCGATAAGTGCGTTCGGCGAATCAGAAAGCCCCTGTTCGAGTGAAGTCCTTGTGGTCACACCTCCAGCTCACGGCTGAGGAAACCGCTCACCGAGTCATCACTACTTCAGAGCTCTCCTGGTTTCCTCCAGGGGAGCTCATCTCTTCATTGACCTCTACCCAGCCGATTTGTTAGCCTCAAGTTCCGTCAGGCTACTGCCGAGAGTAGACAATCAAATACTCCACATCCTTACTCTATCCCGAAAGGATCTTCCATGACCGGTTTAGCTGCTTCGCCGGAACTACTCAGCACCTTACACAACAAGGCAACCCAACTCCGCATCGACAGTGTGCGGGCCACCAGCGAGGCAGGGAGCGGCCATCCGTCGAGCTGCGCCTCCGCCGCCGACATCGTCGCCGCATTGTTTTTTTCCGTCATGCGTTACGATCCCCATAATCCCAAGGCACCCAACAGCGACCGTTTTATCCTGTCAAAAGGACATGCGGCTCCGCTGCTCTATGCGGCGTGGGCGGAAGCGGGTCTCTTTCCACAGAACGACCTCTTAAAACTGCGCACCCTGACCTCCGATCTTGAAGGACATCCGACTCCTCGCTTGCCCTTTGTCGATATGGCCACTGGTTCACTTGGGCAAGGGCTTCCGGTTGGGATCGGCATCGCGTTGAATGCGAAGTTCGTCGACAGGCTCGATTATCGAACCTACGTGTTGATGGGGGATGGAGAATCGGTTGAAGGATCGGTTTGGGAAGCCGCTGAAATCGGTCGCCAATATGGTTTGGATAATTTGTGTGCCATTGTTGACGTGAACCGACTGGGTCAGAGCGATCCTACCATGCTGCAGCACGACATGGACGCGTACCGTACCCGGTGGGCCGGATTCGGTTGGCATGCAATCGTCGTCGACGGTCATGATTTCACAGCCATTCTCACGGCATTCGATGAGGCTGCCCGGACAAAAGGAAAGCCGACCGTGTTGCTGGCCCGAACATACAAAGGCAAAGGCATTTCATTCATCGAGAACAAAGACGGCTGGCACGGCAAACCGTTGAAGAAAGGCGAGGAGACCCAGAAGGCTCTCGACGAGCTCACGAAGCAATTGAGCCAAAACGGCGCCGTGATTCAGATCCCAAAACCATCGTCTCCCAATACCACTCCCGCAGCCATCGGCCCGATGCCCCCGATGCCTTATAAAATCGGTGACTCCGTCGCCACCCGCGAAGCGTTCGGTGCGGCATTGGAGGCCTTGGGGTCCGTGAACTCCTCAGTCGTCGCACTGGACGCCGACGTAAAAAATTCCACGTACACGGACAAATTCGGCAAGAAGTTTTCCAATCGGTTCTTTGAGAGTTTCATCGCCGAACAAAATATGGTGGGTGCCGCCGCCGGTCTGGCTGCCTGCGGCAAAATCCCGTTTGCGGCAACCTTTGCCTGTTTCTTCAGTCGCGCCTACGACTTCATCCGTATGGCAGCGGTCAGTGATTCCAACATTAAGCTCGTCGGGACTCATGTCGGCGTGAGCATCGGCGAGGATGGGCCGTCGCAAATGGGGTTGGAAGATATCGCCATGATGGCGGCACAACCAAACGTGACGGTGCTCTACCCTTCAGACGGCAACTCGACGTATCAACTAGTCGAGGAAGCGGCGAAGCATAAGGGACTGGTCTATATACGCGCGGGAAGACCAAAGACTCCGGTCCTCTACGGACCGGAGGAACGGTTCCGCATTGGCGGCAGCAAAATCCTCCGGCAGAGCGCATCGGATGTACTTACAATCGTGGCCGCAGGAGTGACGTTGTTTGAAGCCTTGAAAGCCCACGACCAGCTGAAGGCATCAGGTATTGCCGTTCGGGTGATCGACCTCTACAGCATCGTCCCCATCGATAGAAATAGCTTGCTGGAGAGCGGTCGGGCGACCGGGCGTCGAATCCTCACGGTTGAAGATCACTACGCCCACGGAGGTCTGGGCGATGCCGTTCTCAGCGCTGTTGCAACGGAAGGCATGAAAGTCTTTAAGCTCGCCGTTCGTGAAATCCCGCATAGTGGCAAACCTGAAGAACTCGTCGATCACTATGGGATTGGAGCGCGGTCCATTGTTGAGACGGCCAAACAAATCATCCGAGAACCATAACATTGACTCATGGAACGGTCCGAACGAAAACCGTCCGCCTGAAAAATACTGATCATCTGATGAACCCAAACGGGATCCCCTTACGAACCATTCCTTGAGGTCAGGCGTCAATGTCATGCAGCCATGTGGCCTGATTTCACGATACATCCGATTGTTGTCATTTTTTCCGAGAGAACATTATGGTATAGTGCGTACCGATCAAGAGTGCGCTGCACACGGCGACTAAGCAACCGACTCAAGCAAACAAGACAGGTACTTCATCCATTACAATTCAAGAGGAGGTGCGAATGACGAGAAGGAATGTGGGCCTCTCAGCGATGATGGTGGGATGTGTTCTTCTGCTTTCAGGAGGCATGGCCTCCGCCGAAGATCTCCCTCCATTGGCTCCTGTTCCACCCGACTATGCCGATAAAAAAATGCCGGCTGGTGGATGGACCGATGCGAAAGCCATTGAAGAAGGCGGGAAGATTTATAAGGGTGAGTTCAAGACCGAGGTCAACTGCAGCAGTTGCCACGGAACAGACGGTCAACCAAAGAAAAAAGGCGCGCGGGATCTTCGTGACCCGAACATCGTCTGCCGATTCTCGGACGCGTATTGGTTCTGGCGTGTCTCGGAAGGTGTCCCAAAGACAAAGATGAAGGCCAACAAGGGTCTTCTGTCCGAGGAGCAAATCTGGCAGGTGATGGCGTATGAAAACCAGTTCTCGCACGGAGGCAAGCCGGCCGACCGTTCGTGTTACAAACCCTAAGAGGATGATAAGGTTCGGAGCCTGATTGAAGCCTTGGTAACGACTGACCGAGCCTCAATACAATTTGAGGGTACGCGCAACACGACAAGGGGGAGAGAGCATGATGCTCTCTCCCCCTTGTCCATTGATACTGCTGCTCTTGTTGGACGTTAGGCAGGATTGGGGGCGACAAACACCAAGACTATCAGCCGGTGGCTCGTATGATTCTTCACACCATGGCCTTCCCCTGCCGGGGCCAGAATCCCTTGCCCCGCCTCAAGCATTCGATGGTCGGCACCAACCTGAAATGTTCCTTGTCCCGCTAGAACGATATACACCTTATCCTGGTTGCCATGAACATGGCCCTTTTGTTCTTGGCCAGGCTCGAAACAATAGATGTCACAGAAGAAGCGCTCCGTTTGAAACAGGTTGTTCTTCTTCATCTTGTCGCCGGTGAACTGCTGGAAATCGGCAAGTGTCACGACCTTCATCGTAGATGCTCCCCTGGTTCGGCACGCAGGAACCGACCGTCACGGCATATGGGACAACAGTTTCTGGTATGAATGTTTGAGTTCGTTCATGGCATTGTTCATCCCTTCCCGAACTTCGTGCCACTTTGCATCAGTGGCCACTTTCAATTCATCCAAGCTCTCTTTGACACCGTCCTTTTTCTTTTCCAACTCGTTGAGCGACTTCTGAAGATCGGCTCGTGTGGATTCAGAGGCTTTCGCAATCTTCTCACGCAACCCAACGATTTGCCGCTGAATGGCCGTCAATTCTTCATGTGCTTTTCCTTGGAATGCCTCCTTTTGTTGAGCCGTATACTCCTTGGTGGCCTCAATCGCCTCCTGGGTCTCTTTCACAACTTTTTCGGCGCTCGCCGCCGATTCAGCTGCCATACCTGACCACGGAATCGTGCTCGCAACTACCACTGATACGGCACCTACCGCCAACCAACCTCGATTCATGATTCCCTCAGAATGGAGGCCAAGTATAGTCTGCGACGATTTCAAAGTCACGATCACTAAACTTTTATGGGGAAGCAGCCGAAAAAGGGAGGTCGTCACCCACAGACGCTCATTCGAGGAGTAGATCCATATGGCTTCTGAAATAGGATCGGTAGCCACCCCGATTGAACGGCTGGAACAAGCCTTGATTCAGAAAATTGAGGCGGGAGACGTTGAGCTTCCCCTGCTCCCACAAGCAGCCAGTCAGGTGCTGGCGCTGGCGGCAGATCCAGCCTCCGATGCGGCGAAGCTCTCATCGTTGATTCACCAGGACCAAGCGCTTGCTGCGCATGTCATGCGGATCGCCAATTCGCCGGCCTACATGCCTCGCAGCCCTGTCGTCTCGCTCCAGCACGCGGTGGCCATGCTGGGAATCACCCTGCTATCAGAAATCGCCTTTACCGCCTCATTGAAGGTCGGTGCGTTCCAGATGCCGGGATATGAAGATGAAGTCAAACAGTTCTGGCGGCATTCGCTGGCCACCGGGGCCTTTGCGAAAGAAGTCGCCCGGGCGAAACGTATGAATGTCGAAAGCGCCTATCTCTGCGGACTATTGCACGAAATCGGGAAACCCGTTGTCCTGCGCGTAATCACGACGATTGCTCGAGAACAAAACATCGATTGGGTCAAAGCACTGGTCACGATACTGGGTAACAAATCTCACGTTAAAACATTGATCGAGGGCTACCATTCGCGCGTCGGCGCCCTCATCGCAGAAAAATGGAGTTTGCCGAAGCAGGTAGCGGCAGCCATCCAATATTACGAAGGTTACGACCATGCCGATTCGTTCCGTCAAGAGTGCCTGCTCACCTGTGCCGCAGATAGACTGGCGAGTCACCTTCTGACTCCGGATGACGTGCCGGAAGAGACGCTCCGCGCACATCCAGTTTTCGGTGAACTCAATCTATACCCCAATGACATCGATCAGCTCCTGACCAGGAAAGACCACGTGCTGGCTGTGGTGAATGCGCTAAATCTATGAGCACATCCGTTGCGTTCGATATCGTCGTCATTGGAGCCGGCCCAGCCGGACAGAAAGCGGCGGTCCAAGGCGCCAAAGCCGGAAAACGAGTCGCCCTGATTGAGCGAGAACGAGGCATCGGCGGCAGCTGTGTCTATCGCGGCACGATCCCCAGCAAGACATTGCGAGAAAGCGCTCTCCATCTGGATCGGCTCAAACGGGCGGGAGAAGCGTTCCAATTCAGTCTTAAGCAGGATACCCAAATTGCGACCCTCTTGAGCCGGCTTGAAGACGTCGTCCAAGCACACGACTCCTTTATGAGCCGTCAGATCAGGCGCAACGGCATCTCGCTGTTTCACGGACGAGCGTGTTTCCTGAGCGAGCACACGATCGAGATGCAAACCGTCGACGGAGTTCAACAACAATTCACCGCCGATACCATCGTGGTCGCCACCGGCTCGCGCCCGAGAAACCCCGAGGCGATCCCCGTCGACCATGAGCACATCCTTGACAGCGACTCGCTCCTTTCCATGATGTACTTACCACAGTCGCTGGCTGTTATCGGAGGTGGGGTGATCGGCTGCGAATATGCTTCTATCTTTGCGCTGCTGGGTGTAGAAGTCACGCTGATCGATCGGGCTCCCTATCCGCTTCAATTTATGGATCGAGAACTGGTCGAACAGTTCATCAAAGGCTTTGAACAGCACGGTGGCCATTATCTCGGTGGACAACATATCGAGCAGGTGCGATGGAACGAGGTTGCGCACGTCGTCACGAAGCTGGGCGATGGAACGACGGTCAATACTGAGAAGCTGCTGGTCGCTCTGGGTCGGCAGGCCAACGTCGAAGACCTGAATCTCTCCGCTGCGGGGATCATGGTTTCCGATAAAGGCGTGATTCCTGTGAATCAATACTGCCAGACGAATGTTCCCCACATCTATGCCGTCGGTGACATGGTCGGTGCGCCGGCATTGGCGTCCAAAGCCATGGAGCAGGGCCGACGCGCCGTCCGTCACGCGCTCAACCTTCCGATCGGTGATGCAGCCTCAACCATCCCGTTAGGCATCTACACGATTCCGGAAATGGCGAGTATCGGCCTTGACGAGATGGGCGCCCGGGAGCGGTATCGAGATCCGTTGATCGGACGAGCCAAGTTTGAGGAAATCGCTCGTGCCCAGATATCAGGCGCCGGCCATGGGCTCCTCAAGATGGTGGCCGATCCAACTGGTGAGCGACTACTCGGGATACAGGTGGTTGGAGATTCCGCCACGGAACTGGTGCACCTGGGGCAATTGGCCCTTCAGAGCGGTGCAACGATCGAATCGTTCATCGACAACGTCTTCAACTTTCCGACCTATGCCGAAGCCTACCGGATCGCCGCACTTGACATTCTTGGACAGGCAGCGAAGATTCGAACGGCCAAGGCCGCATAGCAGTGTGCATACCTGGAAATGGTGCGCCTATTCGTCGCTAGCCCTTTATATTGCCGATCGGTTTGAGTTCCGCGACTATTTTTGTGATTCCTGCACGATCGACCGCCTCGACCACTTCGGATATGTTTTTGTACGCGAACCCTGCTTCTTCCGCCAAACTCGACATTGAGACCGCCTTCACGAGGATACCGCGCTGTTTCATTTGTTTCTGTATCTGCTCACCACGAACAGCCTTCTTCGCTTGGGCCCTCGACATCGTCCGTCCCGACCCATGCATCGTCGACGCGAAGGTGTCACGCACCGCTCCTTCCGTCCCCGCCAATAGATAGGATCCGGTTTCCATCGAGCCGCCGCAAATCACTGGTTGACCTGTCATACGATAGCGTGGCGGGAGCTCGGGACTTCCTGGACCCAATGCTCTCGTTGAACCTTTTCGATGGACCACCAGTTCTCCTTCCGGATACCGCTCAACTTTGGCGATATTGTGCGCCACGTCGTAGACCAGTTCCATACCCATCTCCTCTGCTGATCGACCGAATACAGCAGCAAAGGCTTCGCGTATCTGATGGGTAATCACTTGACGATTGGCGAAAGCGGTGTTGGCCGCACAATTCATAGCCGAGAAATAATCCTGCCCTTCGACGGAAGCGAACGGGGCACAGGCTAATTGCTGATCTTTCACGGAAATCCCATATCGCCGCATGGCTCGTTCGAATATCTTGAGATAGTCGCTTGCGACCTGGTGGCCGAAGCCGCGTGACCCACAGTGTACCATCACCACTATCTGGTCGTGACCGGTGATCACCCAAGCTGAAGCAGTCTCTTTGTCAAATACCCGATCACTGGATACCACCTGTACTTCGAGATAGTGGTTACCTGACCCCAAGGTCCCCAACTGATTGATTCCTCGTTTGACTGCCTGGTCGCTGACTTTTGAAGGGTCGGCTCCGGTTATGCATCCTCCTTCTTCAATTGTCTCCAGATCGCGATGCCAACCAAATCCCTGCGCAATACACCATCGAGCCCCATTAGTCATGACTTGTTCAAACGAGGAGCGGTCCAACCGTACAAAACCACTTGCGCCTACCCCGGCCGGCACTCTCCGGAACAATTCCGTCATCAAATGATCAAGATGCGGCTGCACATCTTCACGGGTGAGATCGGTTCTGATGAGACGCATCCCACAATTCACGTCATAGCCGACACCACCAGGCGAGATGACGCCTGATCGAATATCAAATGCGGCAACACCTCCAATAGGAAACCCGTAACCCCAATGGCCATCCGGCATACAGAGCGCGTATCGTCTAATTCCAGGAAGACAAGCGACGTTCGTAACTTGCTGGAATACTCCGGCATCCATCGCTTGGAGAATGGCCGGAGTGGCATAGATTCGTGCCGGAACATGCATGTCTTCTTTTTCACTCGAAGGGATCTCCCACAGTTCGTCCGAAATCCGATTGACCTGCATCTCAGTGTTCAGCTTCATACGTCAACCACCACCCTTGCGTGCCAGCGCATGTCCTCCTGTTTTACTTCGTACAGATGCTTGGTGATTCCCTTCACATCGGCCCTCAATGTCTGCACTGAACCATTGACCGGCTCTCCGTACAGTAACCCCGTCAGTTTCCAACAGCCGTGGTCCCGGCGAGTCAACGTGAGTTCCGCCCGATTGAATACGACTCCAGCTGCATCCTTCCAGTACACGAGGTCCGAGAGCCAATCGAACAACAGTTCGGCAGGATCTTCATCTGTTCGTTCAATGGTTTGCCGCCAAGTGGTCCCCACTGTTGTCGGATCAGCCAAGGCTTCGATGACCGCGCATGTTGCTCCTTGGAAGAGTTCCTGGAGTGAATCGCCGGAGGCATCGAACGCCAGATCAGCTGTGGCGACATCGTCCAGAAAGTAAAACGCGTGGGACATTCTTGTGCCAAAGCGGAATGGTCAGCCGATTGGAAAACGTGGAGATGAGGGGGCCTGGTTCAGACTGCCGACTATCCGAGCTCGAAGATTTTGGGGAAATTGGTGAGATTACGACAGCCGTCTTTCGTAACGAGCACCATATCCTCGATTCGGACGGCTCCCAACCCTGGATAATACAGCCCTGGCTCGACCGTGACGACGTGGCCCTCTTGGAGAAGTGACCCAGTTCGACTGATACGTGGCGCTTCGTGAATATCCAACCCCACACCATGTCCAGTTCCGTGAAAATACCCCTGCATACGCCCGTTCAGTAGGCCGGTCTTGTATCCGGCCTTTTCAAAACGCGCACAGATGCCTTGATGGATCTTCATACCGTCAGCGCCGTCTTTGATCTTGTCGATGGCATCTTCTTGGGCATCCTTGACGATGCCATACAACCGCTTGAGTTCCGGGCTGACCGTCCCGCGCATCACCGTACGGGACATGTCGGCAAAATAGCGGCTTGTCGCTGAGCGAGGGAACACATCGAAGATGATACTACGATGAGCCGGCAACGGTCCGCTCCCTTCATTGTGAGGATCACAGGCCTGTTCCCCACCTGCCACAATCGTATGCTGGGCCACACAGTTCTGCTCCATGAGTTTGACATTGATCAACTGCTTGACCCGCTCAGATGTCAATACCACTCCGTCACACCACAACTCCCCCTCCTGAATGGTCGCCCGTCGCAGCAGATCATGCGCTGAGGCCACCGCCTCTTCGGTGGCTCGCTGGGAGAGCTCGATAAATCGAACTTCCTCCGCGTTTTTCACGACACGTTGTTCGTAGAACGGATCGCGTTTCGGCTTGAGGCTGTATCCCAGTTCCTGTAATCGCGTGGCGTAGATGAACGGAAAATTAGCCGGAACCAGCAGGCTTCTGATCTTGGACTCTTTCAAGACAACGTGCACGATGTCGACTGTTGTCGGGCTCTTGATCCCCTGTTTCTTCGCCTTCTCTTCGATTTCAGAGTAGGACAGCACTCGATCCACTGAGGCTTGAGTTCTGGCACGATCTATTTCCAGATCGCTCATGACCATCAACCGCTCACCTTTGATTTCGAGATAGATGAACGGGTCCGGCGCCATGAAGCGCGTGGCATAGTATAGATTCGAGTCATGCTCGCTGGCGGCGATGAACAATGTGGCCGCCTCTGGTTGCGATATCGTGGAGCGTTTCATGAATTTACCCTGGGATAGCAGGACTGAATGGAATCCTTAGCGGTGTCCGGAGTCGAACTTCAATGCTGATGCTAGCACGGGCATGGGGAGCGGTCAAGAATCAGGTCGGTCACGGCACAGCAGGAGCCGGCGAGGAAGTCATATCTTTGGGTCGCACTTCGGACTCTTCATCCGGCGTCACCAAATCTATCGGCAGCGTCAGGGTATTCGTTAAGACATCGATCGCGAGCTGGGCCAACCCCGACAACCCGGATGCAAAGGACTTCACCGGCATATAGATCACTTCCGGATCGTCCATCGCCCCCTTCATGGTGAACATCGCCGTGGCTATCCCCTTCCGATCGCCCGCAACGATTCGTCCGAAAAGTGGAATCGTCTTGAGGAATTGTGAGTAGGATCCGAACGGACTCACCGCGACGACAAGATCCAGCTGGTCTGTCGGTAAGTCGTAATTCCCGGCAGCCGTAATTTTTAGAATCGGGCTGTCGATGATCAGGTTTTCCGTCTGAAACATCCCATTTTGAATTGCAACGGTCGCGGAAATCCTATTGTACGGCAACCCCTCCTTTTCAAGATCGACTTTCCCCTGTAACACAGCCGGAAGATTCAGCAAACTGACGATCTTCCACACAGCCTGCTCGCTTGATTTCAGGATACGCCCGTTTTCCAAGAGGACTTCGACCTTCCCATTCAAAGACGGATAGACACCGTGCGGATTGCGCCCGTGTCCGCGAAGCGCGCCGCTGAGACGAATCTCTCCCGACACGCCGTGAACCTGGCCCTTGGTCAATTTCAACAGATCTTCGAATTCTACTCCGGTAGCCCGGAATGAAAGGTCAAAGTCCGCCGGCGCCTTTGGGGGAAGGTGCAGTACCAACCGTCCAGCCACATGCCCATGTGTTGACTCACCGGAAAGCCGATCGATATCAAGCACCCCGTCCTGAATATTGATGCGGGCGGCAAGCGAACTGAATTTCAGATGTTTGTAGCGCCCGCGCATAATGGCCGCCGACATGGTGACTTGACTGGTCGCCGCCAAGGTTTCGAGAAAGTCCCGTATAGGGGTCCGTTCACCTTTCGGAATGACCAAACTCAGATCAAGCTGGCTGGATTCGATCTTGCCGGTGATGATGGGCTTCGACGCCCAATTTCGAACCATGGCTTCAACGGCGATATCGCTGCCTTGAACCATGAACGACAATCGTTTGAGTTCGATCTCGTTGCGGAGAAACTTGACGCGGGCATAGAGATCCTGTATGTGCCCATCAATCCCTTTCGCCTGCATCAGCCCGTTCGTCAGTCCCATCCATCCGGTCACTCGCCAGGTCTTCCAATCCGGCTCTTTGCCTTTGACATCAAGCGAGACTTCGATATTGCCTGCTTCAAGCCCACCTTTCGATATCCATTCAGGAATGCTGGATACCGACAACGTACCGGTCGCCACTGCCATATCGATCATAAAGCCGTTACCGAACTGCAGAGTTCCTTTGGCTGGAATGTTCAAAGATGGTAAGGCCAGCTCCATTCGCTGCAGCTTTACGGTGGTCGGCTGGGGCATCACACCCTCAAACTTCACAGTGGCCTTGGCGCCGACGGGCTTTTCCATGGCCCCAACGACTACTTTTGCTTCATCGAGCACGGCGGATCCTCGAACCTGGGGTCTCGTTGTCAAACCGGACAGAGCTATCTCCGTGCTGAGCGTACCTTCGAACATACCCTGTTCGCCCCCGGTAGAACGGAACAACCTCACCATCTGTGCCGCACCACCGCGCGTGCGGATCACAAAGTCTTGAAATTGGCTTCTCGACCCGCCGGTGATCGCCCCATGGACTTGGACGGTTGTTTCACCGAGATGTCCCGTGACTTGGTCAAACTGTGTGGATCCATTGGCCAAAACAAATTTTCCCTGCATCCCGGTCAAACGCTCCGGTAAATTCACATGGGTAAGACTGACTTGATGGGCCGTAAGCTCCCCTCCGGCAAACGTGATCCCATCGGAACGGTTCAACAGTCCCTCGAGGCGAAACGTCGACTGTACCGTACCGTCGGCATCACGGATACCGGCTAACAACTGCGTGACGCGCTCCGCTTTCACGGTCTTCACCAGAAACTCCATAAAATGCGTTGCAGCCGTCTCACCCGTGATGTCCAGTTCCAACCATGGACCTGCGTTGAGAAACGACACCTCTGCTTTTCCACCGGTGATCTGCATCGCCTCGTACATCCCGGTTATCTTCGCAATGCGAACACGTCCTGTCTCGACCACGACCACCGCAGCGAGGTCCTTCGCAACGATACGATCACTGCCGATCAAACCTCGACCTTCGCTGACATGAAACTCTCCGATCGTCGAGAGTTGAGGACCCGTCGTCGCCGTCCCGGTGAGCGTCGCATTCACTACTTGTACCTTGCCGTCGATCTGGCGATCCACCAGCAGAGCTGGAAGCTGCGGATGGATCCAGTCAGGGGGGATGGTTTTCAGGAGCTGCGAGAGGGCAACGAGAGAACTGCTGAACGTGACGGTAAACGTCGGCTGCGGAGTCAAGAGGCCTGCGAGATTGGCCTTTCCTTTCAGGATGATATTGTTCAGATGCGCCGTCATGTCGGACAGGACCATGTCATATCCGGCGACACCCGGCATGACGCGGACGGTGCTCTTCAGATTTAATGCTCCTTGAAGATGCTGAGAAACCGGCCTGGGACCGAGCAAGTCAGCTACGTCTCGTATTTTCAGATCAGCAGCGTCGATCTGTCCTTCAAACTGAAATCCCGTGGCCGATTCGGCGGTTTCTTCACCGGACAACGACAACGATCGTTCTGCTCGTTTGATGGCGCCATCCAGCGACACAGCAGATACACCCGATTTTCCTTGATGAGCCGCCGACAGGTGCAATTCTGCGAGGCCACGCCCAGGCCGGACCAGCAGCCTAAACTCGACGTGTTCTAACTCGAGAGATCGAATACCGTCAGGTCTGGCTGCATCAATGACCGTGATCGTTCCGTTAACGAGTGTCGCCTCGCTGATCATGAGTGTCCGCGCCATCATGTCCATCGTGTGCTGGTCGGAATCTGCCCGGCTGTTCAACCCGTCCAAGACATTCCAATGACCGTGCTCGTTCCGCCGCAGCGTCAGTGTCGGCTCCTCGATCAATAATCGCTTGCCGACCACTTGTTTCTTGAGGAGCGGCAGGAGACGTAAGACCAGATCGACCCGCTTAGCCGTCAGGACAACCTGCTCTGATTCAGGATCGTGAATTTTGACATCGGTGAGTTCTGTGCGGATACGGGGGAAGATCACGAACTTGACGCGATGCACGTCGATCTTTCTCCCCAGGCTCTCCTCAAGCTGTTCCAGGACAAAGTCTTTGAGATAGTCTTGGCCGGTCAGTTCTCTTGAAAATGAGAGGAACGCAACCACCAACACCACGATGGCGAGTACGATCACGAGCGCAAGACGAAGACGAGACACATCACCCTTTCAAATTACGTACCGGTCCTTCGTGGCATCTTACCGGATCAATCACTCGAAATCCATGAACTCAGCGTTCTATAAAGGTTTTTCTACAATTTCTATAGTTCGACGGCCTCTAAGACGCAAAGGAGCCTCCACAGTAGCCACTATATTTTGAAACCGGATAAGAGGTTGCCTCTTTGCAGTTGACAGGAGCCGGACGGTCGAACTACATCTCTATTATGGCTGTTCATCCTTTTGCCGGCCGACCAGCGCCTCATTCCATCCTCGTGGATGTGGAAAAACTTTTGTCCGCGTACTGGACTGAGAAACCGGATACTTCGGTCCGAGAACAACGCGTGTCATTCGGTACATCAGGGCATCGAGGCTCTTCCTTCAGGCGAAGCTTCAATGAGGACCATATCGTGGCGATCGTTCAAGCGGTTTGCGAATATCGGGCTGCGCAGCACACGACCGGCCCGCTCTATTTGGGAAAGGATACGCACGCGCTGTCGGAACCGGCTTTTGTAACGACCCTGGAGGTTCTTGCGGCCAACGGCGTCGACATCATCATCGACCAGAATGATGGTTACACGCCGACACCAGTCCTCTCTCACGCCATCCTTACTTACAATCGAGCCCGAACCTCCGGTCTGGCTGACGGGATTGTCATCACGCCATCCCACAATCCACCAGAAGATGGCGGCATCAAGTACAACCCGCCACAAGGAGGTCCGGCCGATACACAGATCACGAAATGGATCGAAGATCGCGCCAATGCGCTTCTTGCCGCCAACATCCAAGGAGTGAAACGTCTTCCGATTGAACAGGCTCGACGAGTATCGACTACACATCGACGCGATTACATTGCTGCCTATGTGAGCGATCTATGCAATGTCGTCGAGATGGATGTCATCAAATCCGTCACGCTGAGGCTCGGGGTTGATCCCCTCGGCGGGTCCGGTGTGGCCTACTGGCAACCGATTGCCGAACGGTATGGGTTGAACATCGAGAATGTGAATCCGACAATCGATCCCACCTTTCGATTTATGCCGCTGGATTGGGACGGCAAGATCCGCATGGACTGCTCTTCTCCCTATGCCATGGCAAACTTGATCGCCATGAAAGATCGCTTCGATGTGGCATTCGGTAATGATGCGGACAATGATCGGCATGGGATCGTCACTCGTTCGGGCTTGATGAATCCGAACCATTATCTGGCTGTCTCGATTGCCTACCTCTTTGCCACTCGTACCGGCTGGAAATCCGATACCGAGATCGGCAAGACTTTGGTCAGCAGCAGCCTGATTGACCGCGTTGCAGCCAAACTGAAACGGAAGCTGGTTGAAGTACCAGTCGGCTTCAAATGGTTCGTGAGTGGCCTGCTCGACGGGTCACTTGGATTCGGTGGCGAAGAAAGCGCCGGGGCCTCGTTCCTACGGCAGGATGGCACAGTCTGGTCCACTGATAAGGACGGCATCATCATGGATCTGCTGGCTGCTGAGATGATGGCCAAGACCGGCCGCGATCCATCCGAATTATACCGAGGCCTCACGAATGAATTGGGTGAGCCTGTCTATGAACGGATCGACGCACCGGCTACCCCCGAACAGAAAACGATTCTGTCGAAGCTGTCACCCGATCAAGTCAAAGTCACAGAGTTGGCCGGCGACAAGATCACGGCCATGCTCGCCAAAGCTCCAGGTAACGGCGCGGCCATTGGTGGATTGAAGGTTGTGACCGAGAACGGCTGGTTCGCGGCCAGACCATCAGGGACAGAAGATGTGTACAAGTTGTATGCAGAGAGCTTCAAGGGGAAGGAGCATCTGAAGAAGATTCAAGAGGAAGCGCAGGCCCTCGTCGCCGGCGCATTGGCCTCTCACACATGATTTTCATTGCGCCATGAACCGGCATACTCCCCGCTGGCCCTTGCCGAAGCACGACTATTGGTCTACACCATTCGCTGAATCGTTACTTCAGCACCTGGACCTTCGTCCAGGCTTGCGGATCCTTGACCTCGCTTCCGGCCACGGCATTCCAGCCTTCTATCTCGCCGAACAGATTGGTCCTACCGGCGAAGTGCTGGCAATAGATATCAGTGCCGGTCAGGTCGCTCGTGCGAGGGCCATTCAGGGTTCACAATTGCCATGGCTCCGGTTCGGCTGCGCAGACATGCGTGCCTTGCCGCCTCATCTGCCGACCTTCGATCGCGTCACAGGCAATCTCTCCGTCATGTTCTTTCGCCCTAATCGGTTTGAGGCCATGCGTGGGCTCGTCGAACGGCTCGCCCCTGGAGGTCAGCTCGTTCTGACCTTTCCGTCCTACGGAACCTTCGATTCACTGTGGCAGCGAGTGGATCACGCGATGATCCAGCAAGGGCTGCTCACCGAGCGCGACCGATTCCAGGCATATCTGAACGAACGGCCTTCGGCACAGGAAGGACGAACGTGGCTTGAGGAACTCAATCTTGAACGCGTCGAGGCCATCGAATATCCGCTTGAAGTTGAGACCGGTCCCGGCCAAGAGTTTCTCCATCACCCGCTCCTTCGTGGCGGATTTCTCGACGATGTGTACGAATGTTTTGAAGATCAGTCCCTCGCCGACCGGTTCATGACCGACATCGCCCACGACATTACACGGTTTACTCCACTCATCGCACAGCGATGTGTACTCTCAGGATGGAAACGGGCTTCGACTTGAGAGGCCAGAATGTTCACTATGATAGTAAGCTGGTAACCCCGGCATAGAGTTGAGTTGATGGAACAGTACGGAGATCATTCGATGGATCTGGCAGATGCGTCTGTCATTGTCGCGGCGGAATCGCTACGCACCACCAAAGGCTTGCCCTCGAAATAGCTTGCCGCGCACAGGTTACGAGATCGCCTTCTCGAACCAGTCTCGCAGGATCAACTGTTTCGTCAGAAATAGGGTCATTCCAATTTGGACCGTTGTTCTGGCGCCGAGGACCATCAGCTGTCCAAGCTTATGTAAGAGGAGCCGCATCATCGAAGACCTCATGCACCATCTAAAAACAGCAACTTCCGGACCACGAGCTTGCTGAGCGAAAAGACTACCGTTCTCTCGATCAGCGACCGGTGATCGTTAAGATTTCTTGAGGGATTAGAGGGAACGATTGGGACGAAGGTAATTAGACGGCAGGGTCGTACCCAGCCGGCAGCAGACTATCCTGTATCTGTTTCTTCCACCGGTGTATCGGAACGAATACTACAAGATAGCCGGTGGCATGCTCATCACCACGAGGGGAGGCGGGAAGTGGACGGGCCGTCTGTTCTGCTTTTGCGGATTACCCCCTTCGCGACGCGTATTGAGCGACAGGTTACCGACCTCCTGGAATTACACGGAAATATGACATTTCGCCAACAAAGCGATAACTTGGAGCCTGAAACTGAAAAACCTCCCAATGAAGAAAAAACCAGACCGGCCCATACCCGCAATGCTCAAGCGAGAAATATTGGCGCTACAAAATAAGATGGGTCGCCGCAATCAGCAGTCAGTATTCGAAATCTACAGCCGCTTTGATCTTGGGCCAGGCGAATATGCAATCACGCCTTCGACCGGAACCCGATGCGGCATGCAACTCGCGTTAGGGCGGAAATCGATACCGGACTGTGGATGAGATACTTCACACTTTGCCCTCATCGCGCGGCCGATGAATTGGATGACCCGCTCACCACATAGAGCGGCGGCGGCGTTCCAGCCTTGGGCGCTCCCCAATAAATCGTCTGGTGAGGAAACGGCATCTCGATGCCCTTGGCATCGAAGGTGTTTTTGATCCGACGATTCATCTCGCGGCCGATCCGCCATTGTTGAATCGGCTTGGTCTTGATCCGGCATTTGATGATCACGGCGGAATCGGCAAACTGATCGACTCCCGACATTTCCAGCGGCTCCAAGATGTCGCCTGTAAATTCCGTATCTTGCCGCAATTCTTCGGCAATGTCCTTCAGCAAGCCCATGACCTCATCGACGTTTTCCCTGTAGGCGACGCCGATATTGAAGACATAGTAGGAATAGAGTTGGGTCATGTTCTTTACCGTATTGATATTGCCGTTCGGAATGACATGAATGCTTCCCGTCTCATCGCGCAGCACGATGGTCCTCAGCTTCACTTCTTCCACCAAACCGCCCACCCCGGCAATCTCCACCACATCGCCGACTCGGATTGAGTCTTCGAGAAGAATGAAGAATCCCGAGATCACATCCTTGACCAAACTTTGGGCGCCGAAACCGATGGCCAGGCCGCCAAGCCCGGCCGCGGCCAACAGAGGTTTCAAATCTACTCCGACCTCCGAGAGCACCATCATCCCCCCGACTCCAAGAATGACGACGCGAGCGAGATCCCGGATGACCTGAGTCAGCGTATCGGCCCGTTTCATTTCCGTCGGCCCGAAGAGCCGTCCTTCATAGAGACGGCGAAACCGCTCCACCACCCGCTGAAGGAGCGAAAATAAGAGGAGCATCCCGACCGTAATCAAAATAATCCGTAGACCTGACGAAGAAATCCATTCGAACGAACGTTCTAGAAATCGGCTGAAATAGGTTTCGATCATATACCCCTCCCCTTGCTCGTTGAGCGCTTCAACGGCCGGAACGCCGGAGCCGATAGCTCTGCACTCCGACCCATCAGTTTCGCCGTATGAAGACACTCCCGCGCAAAGTGAAATTAGTACTCTATAGGCGAACAGGGTCGGGAGATCAACAACGGATGTGTGAGCAGGGAAAAAGAAAGAAGAAAAGGTGACACCTGAGGAGCTGACTCACCCTTAGACCGACTGAAGATTCTCGAGCCTGCCGAGATATTGTTTATCGACCAGCTACCTGCTGCTCCGCGTGATAGGAGCTGCGGACGAGCGGCCCTGATTCCACGCGTGTGAAGCCCATGGCGAGGCCTTCTTCTTTCAGCAGCGTAAATTCGGAGGGATCATAGAACCGGGCGACGGGCAGATGGTCCCTCGTCGGCTGGAGATACTGGCCGATGGTCATGATGTCGCAATCGACCGTGCGAAGGTCGCGCATGACTTCGCGCGCTTCGTCGAGCGTCTCCCCCATCCCTAAGATCAAACCGGATTTCGTCTTCATTCCTTGCTGCTTGGCCTTCGCAAGGAGTTCAATCGAGCGTTGATATTTCCCTTGAGGCCTGATTGAAGGGAAGAGTCGCCTCACGGTTTCAATATTGTGATTCAGAATTTCAGGCTTCTCCACACAGACGGTCGCCAGCGCTTCCTCATTGCCTTCAAAATCAGGGATCAGCACTTCGATCGTGCAAATTGGATTCAGCCGCCTAGTCCGTCTGATTGTTTCTGCAAAGACCCAGGCTCCACCATCCAGCAATTCGTCGCGATTCACCGAGGTAATTACAACATGGCGAAGACCAAGCGCTTGGACCGCTTCTGCAATCCGACTTGGTTCCTCCTGATCCACAGCAAGCGGCCTTCCTGTATTCACCGAACAGTAATGACAGCGCCTGGTACAGATATCGCCTAGAATCAGGAACGTTGCCGTGCGGGCATTCCAACACTCCCACCGGTTCGGACAATCTGCCTCTTCACAGATGGTGTGGAGGTTGAGCCGATCCATGATCTGCTTGATATCGAGGTAATTCGGACCAGTCTTGGCTTGGATCTTAAACCAGGATGGTAGGCGGGATCGGCTGACAGACGAGGGTTGATGGTTAACGGTTGATGAAGAACGAAGATGATCCAACGGAACAAAACTCATGACTGCCCTCCATCCACCGAGCGCGGTTGGAACCAGTTCTTTATTTTATCAAAGAAACCAGATGGCTCCGGCTCAGCTTGTAGGGGATCCTGGTATTCTACCCAGAGTTCCTGTGAACCCAGATAAATCCCATCGTGAAAACTCTTTTGAGTTTTGAGTTGGCGGTAACCCTGAACGTGCAAGGTCTGGATCAAGATGGCGAGCGCGTCGTCCTGGGTCGGATGTATCTCCGTCTTGACGCGGACGGTTTCATACCGCAAGATGGCCCGATATCCTTCCCCTACACGCTCAAACTCGACCGGCCGGCTGAATCCTCGTTCCCGGTCGTCCAATCCGGCGAGTTGATGCTTGTCGAGTCCCCCATCCATCGCTCATTCTAAGGCTCGATAGACTGCGACCAAGTCGCTCAACGCGATGGTCTTGTTCTTGAGCACGGCCCGCTCAGCTTGAATCGCCTCGCGCGTCTTGGAATCGACCGCTCCGGATTTGAGGCAAGAGGCACCGAGCGCCAGGATTCGGTCACACTCAGCGGCAAGCTTCCCCTTCACGACCGGATTGACTGACAGGATCTCCATGAGCTGTCGTCGCGTTTCATCGAGATGCACCTGGAGTTCGGAGTCTGGGTAGCTCTTCCGAGCCGCTTCATCAAAACACCGATCAAGATACTGGGCCAGAAAGACATAGAGACGCACGAGCGCCGCCGCAATATCCGTTTGATCGTTGGCAGAAACAGACATGTGTCACCTCGAGTAAGAATGAATGGCCGATAGTTTACAGCAAAGACCGCGAATCCTATTCCTCTGAGCCACAAACCAAACTCTGCATGTTGTCCGGTCTTTGACGCGAGCAAGGCTCATTGTTCAAGTAATACTTTTACATCATCACCTTCAATCTTTACTTGATACGTCGCAACCTTTGCAGAAGGGTTATTCGTGCAAGCCCCTGTGGTTACATTGTACTGCCATCCGTGCCAAGGGCAGGTAACAATGGTGCCTTCCAATTCTCCCTCCCCTAATGGGCCATCTCGATGGCAACAAGTATTGTCGATGGCATGGATCGCCCCGTCCACATTAAACACGGCTAAAGTCTTGCCGTTCGTTTCGGCCACAATGCCATGCCCCGACTTGATATCAGCTGTCCCTGCTACCCGTACAAACTCTGCCATGCCCCTCCCTCCAAAATCGTACCTGTTAATTATTCTTGAACGGTTGCTTGATTTTTTTGAGCAAACTATCGATAGATGCGCCGGTTTTGCCGGCCTCACCAAACTCTTCCATGATTTTTTTTGCAATACCCCGAAACGCCTCGGACTGAGGAGATGCCGGATCGGCTACGACGATCGGATGGCCGGCATCCCCACCATCTCGGATAGCCGGATCGATTGGGACCCGCCCGAGGAACGGCACACCGAGCTTGGCAGCGGCCCGCTCCCCTCCCCCATGTGAAAAGATCTCCGTCCGTTCACCGCAGTGGCCACAGACAAAGTAACTCATGTTTTCGATGATACCCAGAAGAGGGACATTCACTTTCTGGAACATACCCATCCCCTTGCGGACGTCATAGAGAGCCACTTCTTGAGGCGTAGTCACCGTAATCGCCCCCGCCAACGGAACCATCTGTGATAATGAGAGTTGCACATCCCCTGTACCCGGCGGCAAGTCGATGAGTAAGTAATCCAAGTCTCCCCATAGCACATCGCGGAAGAACGCTTGCAAATACTGATGGACCATCGGGCCTCGCCAAACCAGCGGGGCTTCTTCCGGCACCAGAAACGCCATGGAAATCAGTTTCACCCCGTAATTTTCGACCGGAAGAATCTTGCCGTCTTTCTGTTCCGGTCCGGTCGTGCTCCCCATCATCATAGGGATATTGGGGCCGTAGAGGTCGGCATCCAGCAGCCCAACCTTGGCACCAGCCACGGCTAACGCGCAGGCCAGGTTCACCGCAACGGTTGATTTGCCGACCCCGCCTTTTCCGCTGCTGACGGCGATGACCTGTTTCACGCCGGGGATCAAATTATCTTTTGCCTGGGGCTGCTGTGCCCCATGACCATGTTCTTCAGCCATACCTATTTCTCCCATCCAATTGTGCTCGACCATCACTCTACCCTCGAATACCGTGGTCGAGCCGTCGTTACGTGTGATGTATCATCATAAGCGATGGCATACGCGAAATGATATGGGTCGGTCGGGCTATCGTCCACGTGCCGACCGGGGAAGTCTTGGACGATGACCATCGGCCGTCGGAGCGGTATACTGAATTCATGCGGAGTGCATGACTCACAGGACGAACAATGACACCATCTCACTCGTTGGAATCGGCCATTCGTGTGATCGGCGAACAGCTCGCTCAGCTCTCCGGCGGTCTTTCACCGTCGATCTTTGACAGCCGCTGGTGGTCTCATTCGGCGATCAATCTGGCCATGAAAGATGCGTCGTTCAAGACACGGCTGTTCCATTTCATCGATGTCCTTCCGGTCATTCAGGACGATGAGCGAGTCGTGTCGCTCGCCGAAGAATACTTCGGCCACGAGAGCAGCGAGTTGTTTGGGCTGCAGTGGGGATTGAAGGCGCTGGCTTCAACAAGCATGGGAGCCCGTCTCACCGGCAAGTCGATCAGGAAACAGATCGAACAGATGGCCAAAACTTTCATTGCCGGCGCTTCGATTGAAGAAGCGGTTCCAGCCTTATCGCAGTTATGGAAAGACGGACGGGCCTGGTCCGTCGATCTGCTGGGAGAAGCGACGATCAGCGAGCAGGAAGCCGACCGCTATCGTGACCGGTGTCTGAACGTCTTGAATGAACTCAGTCAGGCCACCAAAACTTGGCCTTTCATTCCTCTGCTCCAACAAGACCACTTGGGACCGATCCCACGCGTGCAACTCTCGCTCAAAATTTCCGCCCTCTCATCTCAGCTGGACCCCATCGATCCTGATGGAAGTTACGAGTCGGTCGCCGCGCGTCTCCGCCCGCTGGTGGATCTGGCACAGTCGCTGCCGGCCGGATTGATTTTCGATATGGAACAGGCGGAGACGAAAGACCTGATCCTGCATATTTTCAAGCAACTCTTCGCAGAACCGGCCTATCGATCCTATCCCTATGCCGGACTCGCGCTGCAGGCCTATCACCGAGAAACCGAGCGGGATGTACAGGATCTGGTGGTTTGGGTGCGAACACGCCAGACGCCGATCACGATCCGACTGGTCAAAGGCGCGTACTGGGACTCAGACACTGTCCGATATCGGCAAGCAGGCTGGCCGCCACCGCTTTTTGAACACAAGGCTGAAACCGACATGCAGTACGAGCGATTGATTCCGGTGCTGTTTGAACATTCCGATCTCATTCGTCCCGCATTCGGCACACACAATCTTCGCACATTAGCCGCCATCGAAGCCCATGCGGAATCGCGAGGTCTGACGCCTGACGCGCGCGAGTACCAAATGATCTTCGGCATGGCGGAGCCTTTCCAACAAGCCATGGTGAAGCTGGGGCGTCGGGTGCGGCTGTATACTCCCGTGGGCCAGCTGCTCCCCGGTATGGCCTATCTGGTTCGAAGGCTCCTGGAAAATACGTCGAACGAATCGTTCCTCCAAAAAGAGTACGTCGAGTCCCAGCCATTGGCCCGGCTCCTCGCTCCACCGACAGCGCACGCCCAGTTTCAACGTACGACAACCACCGGCGCGAAGAATTTCGACAACGAACCGCACAGCGACTTTTCACAGGCAGAGGTCCGAAAGGCCATGCTGGCAAGTATCGGATCGGTTCAATCTCAGCTGGGTCGACAATGGCGCGGCGGAGCATCCAGTATGAGGCTGACCGGCCCATCGCTGGAATCCCGTAATCCTTCTAGACCGAATGAAGTCGTGACCAAGGTGCAGAGCGCAGCAGTATCCGACCTGGACCAGATCATTGAACAGGCGTTCAAACAATGGGACTCATGGCGACGGAAAGCTTCCGAAGCACGATCTGCAATCCTAAGGACGGCCGCATCAGATATGGCTCGTCGTCGGTACGAGCTGGCAGCCTGGGAGATCTTTGAGGTCGGCAAACCCTGGCGCGAGGCCGATGCCGATGTGGCGGAAGCGATCGACTTTCTCCGCTACTATGCCGATGAGATGGATCGCCTGGCTCGACCGGTGCGACTAGGTAACCATCCAGGAGAACTCAACGAGCGCTCCTATGAACCGCGCGGCGTGACGGTCGTCATCTCGCCATGGAACTTTCCGCTTGCCATTCCCACCGGAATGATCTCAGCGGCACTCGTGACCGGAAATCCAGTCCTGTTCAAACCGTCTGAACGCTCGCCCGGCTTAGGAACGCTGCTCACTGACATCCTCATCAAGGCCGGGATACCGGATGGTTGTTTGACCTGCCTCCCAGGTGGACCGGAGATCGGCCAAGCGCTCGTCGCGCATCCCCATGTCGTCACGATCGCGTTTACCGGATCGAAGGCTGTAGGTCTTCGTATTCTGGCTGACACTGCGCGCATCGGTCCTGGACAACCGATGGTCAAGCGGGTCATTGCCGAAATGGGAGGCAAGAATGCCATCATTGTCGATGAGACGGCGGATCTCGACGAAGCGATTACCGGCGTCGTCGCATCGTTCGCCGGCTACGCGGGGCAGAAGTGCTCGGCTTGCTCCCGAGTCATCGTCCACCGCACCGTCTACGACTCGTTCGTCTCCCGCCTCCGTGAGGCAGTACTGAGCTTGGAGGTCGGCAATCCCATGCACCCGTCCACCAAAGTAGGACCGGTGATCGATGCCCGAGCCCAAGCGAGCATACAACGCTATCTTTCTCTCGGTCTCGAAGAAGGCCGGCTCCTCGTGCAACGATCCCTGGATCAGACCGGGTATTTCGTCGGACCGGCGGTGTTTGACGATATCCAACCCCATCACCGTCTGGCGCAGGAGGAAATTTTTGGGCCGGTATTAGCCGTTATGAAAGCGGACAGTATGGCCGAGGCGATCCGCTTGGCAAACGGAACCGAGTATGCCTTGACCGGAGGGGTCTATGCCAGGAGTCCTGCCAATCTTGCGATGGCCCGTGAGCAATTCGACGTAGGGAATCTCTACCTGAACCGACCGATCACCGGCGCCCTCGTCTCTCGTCAACCCTTCGGTGGGCACCGCTTTTCAGGGGTGGGGGCGAAAGCGGGTGGAGACGACTATCTCGCCCAATTCATGATCGCAAGAGTCATCAGCGAAAACACCCTTCGCCGGGGGTTCGAATCGACTCAGTGAGGCTTTGCCGCTTTGATGTCGTAGTCTTCAAGTTCTTCCATGATTTCCGTGACCACGCCGCGATCCTCCTTGATAGCGGATAATTCCTGCCGCTCTGAATACTTCACGAGACCAACTCCTTTGGCGAACCAAGCCGTCATCACGTCGATTCCGGAGACAGTGCGACGATTTCCTGACAAATGGATCTTCATGTTCATCCGTGCTTCAACTTTGACGACATCCTGGAATGTACCGGCCGGGACGGTGATGGTTTCCCGACCGATCACCTTACTCCACCCCTGGACATCGACCTTCTCATCTGTTTGGTCTCGATCCATATCGCTGCCGAAATCCACCCCCATTCGGTCAAACTGCTGGAAGGAGGACGGGATTTTCAGTGGAAATCTGAAAATCTGGTATGGCGTGATCTGCTTCTCCAACGGTGTTCCAGGATCCGATCCATAATAGACAATGCCGACCACATCGCGTCGATAAAAACTATCCGATGGTCCATGATTCCCCGGATTGGTATCATGGAACACCGTCACGGTGACACTGTTCACCGTCTTGGCCCCCGAGACTGTCGACACATTCGTAAAGAACTTCTGTTCGACTGATTGGAGCGGTCCCTCGGTGATCTGGCCGCGATAGGTCCAGCGGCTGCCGACCGTATCGGGGAAATACTCCTCTGACTTTGAAATCGTGATCGACTCCTCAGCACCGAGCGCCACGGACCATGGGGGTACTCCCAAGAGCAAGCACAGTCCCACCATCAATACCGGTCGCATCTCACATTTAGGCTTTGCCATCATTCCATCTCCAGGTACGAGGATTTGACGGTATCATAGGAGTCCCGAGGGCGGCAAGCCGATAGGTGCCGTGCTGAGTTTCGATGCGTACTTGTCTTGGCCCGTTTCACACAGCATAATTCCCTCAGATATGGAACCTCTCATTGCATCAATATCTTCTGCAAAGGATCGACCGGCAAAACCGCCCGATCGTCCGGCAGCTCTCATTACCGGGGCGTCCGGCGGCATCGGTCGTGCTATCAGCCAAGCGTTCGGGAAAATCGGATGGTACGTGGGGGTCCATTACTATCGGAATAAACCGGCGGCTGAAGCGACCTTGGATCGTGTTCGAGAGGGTGGTGGAATCGGCGACTCCTACCATGCAGATATTCGAGAAGCTGAATCCGTTCGACGCATGATCGACGGATTCTCCAACTGCACGCCCGGCCCATTGGTATTGGTCTGCAACGCCGGCATCGGACAGAGTGAGTTGCTCGTGCGCCATTCGGACGAGATCTGGGAGAACGTCATCGCCACGAATCTCACAGGAACATTTCACTGCCTGCGTGCCATGGCACCCTCCTTGCTTGCTCGCGGCGGAGGCTCCATCATTGTAATCGGATCCCACACGGGATTCCACGGGGCGACCGGCCAGAGTGCGTATGCGACCTCGAAAGCCGGACTGATCGGCCTTGTCAGAACGGCCGCGCTGGAATGGGGGCCGCAGAATATTCGGGTGAATCTCGTGTTACCGGGCTGGCAGAAGACCGACTTGACTGAGGGAATATTCCCGGAAGGCAGTGGATGGCCGGATCACGCATTGCGCCGACCGCCGACGGTCGAAGAAGCCGCCGGCACCATCGTGCACCTGGCTCAACTTAATGACATATCGGGACAAGTGTGGAACTGCGACAGCAGACAGCTCTAATAAGAGCGTATGGCTGGTGACTTATGGCCTATAGCCAGACACAAAACCGAAGACGCTTGATGGGTTTCCGATCCGAAACCATACGCCATATGCTATACGCCATAAGTGCTTTCATATGAATCTCGGCATCTTCATCACCGGTACCGATACGGGCGTTGGAAAGACACTGGTCACAGCTGCGCTCGCCCTCTGTTTGAAGAAACGCGGGCTGACGGTCGGCGTGATGAAACCGATTGAGACAGGAGTCTCGGCGGGAAGCGAAGCTCGGTCGGATGCAGCCCGATTACGATCCATCGTAGAAAGCGAAGAGACCTTGGGCGCGATCTGTCCCTATTCGTTTGAATTGCCGGTCACTCCCCTAACCGCTGCGCAGATGGAAGGACGCAGCATCAATCCCGGCACCATCAGCAAGATCTATCGTCTTCTATCCAGTCGATATGAATTCATGGTGGTCGAAGGAGTCGGCGGCGTGCAGGTCCCCATCACTCGCAGCGATAACGTACTGAGCTTGATCAAACATTTGCGACTTCCTGTTGTCGTCGTTGGACGAGCTGGACTGGGCGGAATCAATCATGCCTTGCTGACCATCGAGGCCCTTCGGCGGCAGAAAATCAGGATGATCGCTCTCATTCTGAACCGCACACATCCCGTTCGATCGGCCCTCGCGCGCCTTCAAGAGCGATCGACGTTTGAGATCCTTCGCAAACAATCCGGTGTGCCTGTGATCGGTCCGCTCCCTTACGAACCAGGACTGCCGGGCCGATTCCGACCCGCCGTCCTACACCTTGTCCGATCGGCTGCGCTCAGGAACCTGGCGAAGTTGGCGATGAGATCCGCAAGACAAAGTCGGTAACGGCCTGCGAAATATCCGGCACCTTGAGAATTGCAGAAATCACCGCCACGCCGTCGGCTCCTGCTCGAATCACTTCCTCAGTACGATCAGCCGTAATCCCCCCGATGGCAAAGATCGGAAGCGCCGTCAAGGGGCGGATCGCTCGTAGCCCCTGCAGACCAACGACCGGATCATGGTCCAACTTTGAGCCGGGCGTGAAAATCGGACCAAACCCGAGATAGTTTGGCCCGCCGGCTGTCGCCGCCGTCACCTGCTCTCGGCTGTGCGTCGAAATCCCGATCAGCTTATCGGGTCCCATCACTTTTCGGGCGAGATCAAGCGGTAAATCTCCCTGTCCGAGATGCACGCCGTCCGCATCCACGGCCAGCGCCAAATCGCATCGATCATTGATAATGAACAGGACGCCGAGCTCATGCGCCGCTTTCCCCAGCAGCAACGCCTCCGCATAGGCGGCCTTCATTGAGGCCGTCTTATGCCGGTACTGAAAAATTTTGGCGCCGGCTGTCGCGGAAGCTTTCAGCACATCGAGAAGCGGACGATCAGAACAAACCGACGGATCCAGAATGACATAGAGGCCGGCGAGTACCGATGCGCCAGGATTGTCCTCTCCCGAACCTTGAGTCATATCAGTTACCGCTTGGAGTGCTCCAACACTTTCTGTTTGACGATGCGGAAGTGCGTTTCCAGTTCCCGCCGCGTCGCGATCGCGACAAGCCAATCCGGCACCATGGATTCGATTTCAACCACCAGCTCGAACTCAGTACGCGTCTGGTTCCCATCTCCGACCGGTTGCAGCTTCCATACTCGATGATAGCGTTTAAAATCGCCTCCTGTGAGGTCGGTCACAAGCCCGCCGTTCGGTAAAATCTTTGATTCCGTGACTAACCGGCGCTCACCCGGCATCAACGGGTGAGCGATGCGAAGGTCGACGGTCGCGATCCCATCATGGATCTGTAAGTCGGCCACCCGCATACGGGTCTCAAACAGGTCCGGCCAATGCGTATAATCCGCCAACAACGCTTGTGTAATTTCTGGTTTGGCCGGGAAAAGGGGATGCGCCGTCGCACGAATTCCACCACCAGGTTCTATCTTCACCTCTAATCCATCAGCATCAGCCGCTGCCAAAGCCCATGATCCCGATCCAGCAATCGACAGCGGGCCCTGCACGAAGAGCAGAAACAGAAGAATGATCCAGGCTTCTTGTGATTTATCCAACAATCGCATCCAGCAGCCGCTGATGAATCTTTCGTACCCGTTCAAGCTGACCTTTGGCGGGAAACCGCTCATAAAAACCGTCTGCGCGGAACTCCTTCGTCAGAGGAGCCCAGGGCTTGACGATCTCGGCAAACGGTCTGTGCGAGCGTTGCTCATCCCAATCATTGATGAGCTTGCGATCCACGATCAGATCGTCCAGCACGCGGATCAACGCCTTGAGTGTCACATCGCGGGTAAACATATACCGGTCGTTCTGCCCCCAGATCTCGCCCATGACGTCCTTGACCCCCTTGAGGTAGTCGCGCACCAGCGCATAGCAGCGATCGGCCTTCATCCCCAAGTGGGACTCAATCCAGCGCTTATGGACCGTCACCATTTTCAGCAACTCGTTGAACACTTCGGATTGTAAAATCCATTTTTCCTGCTTGCTCCTCCCCCCAAGGCGATTGATCTTGTATTGCAGCGGCGAGTCCGGTTCGCCGTATAAAAGGTTCACGACCTTCGCGGCGAATTTCTTCTCAGGACTTTCCCATGAGACTTTCTCATAGAGATCGACCAAATGAGACCTGTTGATCCGCGTGTGGGTGGAGTTGATGATCACGAACATCTCCGTGGCAAAGTCGGCGCTCCTGCCGTCAAACAAGAGGCATGGCACCTCAACCTGCGCGCTTTGATCCGGATGTTTCTCGTGGAAAAAGTGAAGCCCGGCGAGTCGATGTTGTCCGTCGATGACCAGATACTTTCCCTTCGGCTCGCTCAGGTGACCGATTGAATCCGAGCCATCCATCTTTTGGAAGCGAAGTGTTTCGTCGGTAAAGAGCAGCACGGTGCCGGGAATCATCGGTTGCGCCACGACCGTCTCATAGAAATTGACGATCTGTTTGATCTTCTGTCGATTCAGAACCCGTTGGAATCCCTTCTCGCTCCGCTCGATTCCCGCAATGAACTGCGCCACGTCGTCATGTTCGGAAATCTTGGCCTGTGTGATCTCTTCACCCTCGAAATAGTAGCGGCTCGTGAACCGAACTTTTTCCAACAGCTCATCGACTTTATAGGCGATGAAATAGAACGTGCCCTCTTTTTGTGTAATCCGCGTCGCGAGCATGGAGCCTCCATTGGTTTGAATAGAAGCCGGCTGGAAGATTCTACGCGGCCCTCTCCATGGCCGCAAGACAAAGGACTGTGCTACCATTGAGGCCTATGACGATTCGATGCAAGGCGTTTGGCCTTTTCGTTTTACTGCTCTTGATATTTCTCGTTCCCGCTCTCGACGCCAACGCACAAGAGATAGAGGATTCCGGGGCCACAACGGAGTTGTCGTGCAGCTTTGCAATGGAAAAAGGTGAGACCGGGCGCCCCTGCCATGTTCCGTTTCCACGGGGGTGCCGGGTGGTCTCCATTCCCGGAACGAAGCAACCGTGGACCACGATCTCGAAAGGCGGCCGACTGCAGTGCCGATTTGACAAGAAGGAGACCGATTGGAAGACGAACATTGTCGGCACCTGCGGCCGATGCCAATCGGTTCGATGTTCAGCCCAGTTCAGCGTCCGATTCGATTGCTCCGCCCAACCGTAAGTTCAGGTGTATTCCATGTCCATCACGGCAGCCATCAAACAAGAAGCCCGTGCGCTGGGTTTCGAGGCGGTTGGGATTACACAGGTGTCCAGTGAACCTACAGGGTCAGCTACCGGCGACCAGGGAAAGAGTCCCCTTTCCCATTCCGAGGCCGCGATACCTCAACGTCTCTTCGACCGTCTCACCGAATGGCTCCGGCGAGGCTATCACGGCACCATGGCCTGGATCGAACGGGCCCCGAACAAACGCGCCGATCCTGCCCAGGTGCTTCCCGGCTGCCGGTCAATCATCTCGTTGGGAATCAACTATCTCACCAACCAGCGTGCCGACGAACCGCCCGGCTACGGCCGTATTGCGCGATATGCTTGGGGGAGAGACTATCACAAGCTTTTTGATTCCAGGCTCAAGCAACTGGAGCAGTTGATTCACCGGCTGGCGCCCGACGCCAAAACCCGTGCATACTCCGACACCGGCCCGATCATGGAGAAAGCTTGGGCCGAACAAGCGGGCTTGGGCTGGATCGGGAAACATTCCAATCTCGTGTCGGCCGAGTATGGTTCTTGGCTGTTGCTGGGAGAAGTGCTGACCACATTGGAGCTGGAACCGGATGAACCGGCGACCGATCTCTGCGGCAGCTGCACGCTCTGCATTCAAGCCTGCCCCACCGGAGCCATCACAGAGCCGTACATTGTCGATGCTACTCGCTGTATTTCATACCTCACCATAGAATTGCGCGGCGATGACACCGCCATCTCTCACGAGCTGCAAATAGGCATGGGAAACAAGATCTTCGGATGCGATGATTGTCTCGACGTGTGTCCATTTAACCTTCGAGCCGAACCCACTCAGGAACGTGCTTTTCAACCCTCCGCCTTGACTCGCGCCCCTCACTTGCAGGAGCTTTCCAAACTGGATGAATCGACCTTCACGACTGTGTTTCAACAAAGCCCGATTCGACGCGCAAAACACCAGGGCCTTCTCCGGAACGTGGCCATCGCGCAACGCAACCTCAAGCCTTCCTAACATCTTTGGGTGTTCACCTTCTCAAGTGCAATTGATCCTGCAATGACTGGATACTTCCTTATCTTTCCGCTCTTTACCGAAACAGGCCATTGATTTTATGCAAATTACAGAGATCTATTTAATAACAACACTGGTGGTATGCGTTATGTTGAACCAAGGGCTTCAGCGTTCATCAGGCAGGGTCATGGATGCTCGGCTGAATACGTGACAAAAAAATTTTCTTTGTATTTCCTCTTCAGAATTTGGTAGATAGTTGACCCGGCGTCTGCTCGACGAGTGATGGGGGGACCTGATTCGCCGCGCTCATGAGTGCAGCGTCTCTTTTCCATAAAAAATCTAAAGGGAGGCTACTATGCAGAGGTTTCGTGTACTCACATTCACCCTCGGACTTGGCGTCCTGTTGGGAGCCAGCGGGTGTATCACTATGCCCGGCTCCGCAGGAGCAAAGGTCCATGATGTCACGTTCACCGCGACCGAATCGGAAATCGTCATCGACGGGAACGGTGGAAAATACAAAGCCTGGACATTCAACGGTCAGATGCCAGGCCCCGTCGTCCGGGTGACGGAGGGGGATACGGTGAACTTCACCCTCGTCAACCCCGCGACGAACGCCAACAGCCATTCAATGGACTTTCACGCAGCTGAGCTTGACTTCTTGAAGAACTACCGCGAAATCAGGCCGGGCGAGACAATCAAGTATACCTTCGTGGCGAAGAAGCCCGGTGTGTTTTTCTATCACTGCGGCGCATCGCCGATGATCCAGCACATTGCCCGCGGCATGTTCGGTGCGATCATCGTCGATCCTAAGAACGCGAACGCCTGGCCCAAGGCCGATCGAGAATTTGTCCTAGTGCAGTCCGAACTGTGGAAGAACCCGGATAACGTGCAGGCCATGTTCGACCGGAAGTTCGACAATACCGTCTTCAACGGCGGCATCTTCAAATACCATCCCTTTTTCCCGGGAGGCGAGCCGTTGGAAGTCAAGGTCGGTGAACGGGTACGAATCTATTTCGTGAATGCCGGCCCGAACGAGTTCTCTTCTCTCCATCCAATCGCCGAAATCTGGGACAATGTCTACGAAAGCGGCAATCCGGCCAATAAATTTACAGGGGTCCAGACCTATGTGGTCGGTCCGGGCAGCGCAGCCACGTTCGACCTGATCGCTGATGAACCGGGAGCCTATCCTGTCGTGACCCACTCTCTAACGGGAGCCTTGCGCGGTGCGATTGCCGTGGTGATAGCCAACCAGAATCCAAAGAAGTATGACAACTTGATGCCAAACACGCCCTGGAACCCGTAATCATGAAGCAGGGTACGGACGTCATGCAGTCATTTCATTCTCACAAAAAGGAGCAGACGACATGAGATTCTCGAAGCAGATAGCGACTATTGCCATTGCCGTGGCAGCCACCTGGACATTAAGCAGTGCCACCACCTCCTTTGCCGCTGAGCGGTCGCTCTATGAGCGGTTGGGCGGGGTGGGAGCCATCCAAGCCGTTGTCACCAAATTCATCGGCAACGTGGGTGGAGACAAGCGCATCAACAGCTATTTTGCGACCACCGATCTCAAACAACTCAATAAGCACTTGGTCAATCAGGTCTGTATGGCGACCGGCGGGCCATGCAGCTACGAAGGGCGAGATATGAAGACGACGCACAAGGGCATGAAGGTCACCACCGCTGCCTTCAATGCCCTCGTGGAGGACCTCGTCAAGGCACTGGACACCTTCAACGTCCCGAAACAAGAAAAAGACGAGTTGCTCGCCATCTTGGGACCGATGAAGAAAGACATCGTCGAAGTTCCCTGATGATGTCAGTGCGTGACGTGCAGCGGTAATGCCTGCAAATCTCGCATGAATCTCTTGTGGGCCGGGACCCGAAGAAGTCCCGGCCCACAACACCTTCGTGTGAATGTTCCAAACCAGCCTTCGACATTATTTCGATCTGTTCACTTTCCACGGGACATGGGCACTGCCGATTAGGACAATATCGTGTTATCATATCCGCATCATTTGCGCCCCAGAACCAGCGGCGCGAATAACCATCTGGCCGTAACATCAGTGGTAATCACCGAGGAGGAATCATGAGAGGGAAGCGTTTGATCATGACAGTGTGCAGCATAGTCGCCGTTGCCGTGTGGGGTACGGCGGGATGGGCCGGTCCCGAGGCTGACCCATTGAAGCCGCGTGTCCCGGAAACCGAACGAGCCGACGTACGGAAGGCAAAGAGTCCTTTGACCGTGACACCCGATATCATCGCCAAAGGCAAGGAACTCTATGAAGGCAAGGGAACCTGCGTCAACTGTCATGGCATGACCGGAGAGGGGGATGGCGCTGGTGGAATGTTGTTGACACCGGGTCCGCGAAACTTCACGAACTGCAAGTTCCATAAGAAGCGGAACGATGGAGAACTGCTCTGGATCATCAAGAACGGAAGTCCCGGCACCGGTATGCCGGCCCTGATCAAGGGAGGCGTGATCACTGAAGAAGAAGCCTGGATGACCATCGCCTACGAGCGAACCTTCTGTAAGGACAGCCAATAGCTGCCAGGATTCACCCATCCATGGTGAGCTGTCGGTCGATACTCCGGCTGGCAGCTCACCGGAATCGCATCATTCCTGAATCTCGGTCCCGCTGTTTCCCAACACTCTTTTCAACTACTTCCGGAGTTCGTCCGGTGAGTGCCGCCCCACTGGAAAATCAGATCGCCAGAGGTGCCCCTGTAAGACCCCGTTAAAACCCCCTGGGATTCCCCTTTCTTCCGTACGCAAAGAGGTGTAGGCTATCAGCGATTCCAGTGGTTCGGATGGAGGCTACAACCGGGAGCACTCCGATGAACCGTCAGACGTTTCTCCTCATCTCAAAAGACAGCGAACTTGGGCATCTCTTCAGAACCGCCTCGCCTCAAGCCGATATTCGTACCGCGAACACGGTATCAGAAGGAGTCACCCTCTGGTCGGAGATTTCCCCGGATCTGATCGTCAGCGAAGGGAATGCTCACACTCTGGCTCCCCTGCTTGAATATGCCCGACAACTACCCGTCTGTCCTCCTTTGCTTGTGATTGGGGACCGCCATTCCGTCAAAGACGCGGTCGAGATCATGAGGGCCGGCGCCACCGATTATCTGCCCAGGCCGATCTGCATCGAGGATCTGCAGACTGCCGTGACTCGATCACTCAGGCATCCTACATCGGCTCTTTCCCCGTCCTCGCAGGATCCATTTGCCTCCATCATCAGTATCTCAGCGCAAATGAATCTGATGAAACAACTGGCCAAAGAGGTGGCCCTCACAGACGCAACCGTCCTCATCACCGGTGAAAGCGGAACCGGAAAGGAATTGTTTGCAGAGGCCATCCACCGATGCAGCCTACGAGCGAACGGTCCCCTGATCACGCTCAATTGCGCGGGAATTCCAGAAAATCTGTTGGAGGCTGAGTTATTCGGATATGAATCGGGTGCTTTCACCGACGCCAAGCAAGCCAAGCCTGGACGATTCCAAATGGCCGAGGGGGGGACGATCTTTCTCGACGAAATCGGTGAAATGAGTCCGACCGCCCAAGCCAAACTCCTACGCGTCCTAGAAAACCACACCATCGATCCCTTGGGAGATATCCGCAGCCGTAAGGTCAACATCCGCATCATCGCCGCCACGAATGAGGATTTGCTGGCCCACATCAAGACCGGCCGGTTCCGCCTTGATCTGTACTATCGGTTGAATGTCTACCAGCTCCGCATTCCACCCTTGCGTGAACGACGTGAAGATATCGAGCCGATTCTCTTGATTTTTTTGGAGCGGGCCAAACAGGAACGCGGGTGCCGTATTAGGGCTATCGCCCCGGCAGCTCTTGCGGTCCTTCACACCCACGATTGGCCTGGAAATGTCCGCGAGCTCCACAATGTCGTCGAATGGCTGACCATCACGTGCAAAGCAGAGATTATTCAGCCGGTTCATTTACCGGCATCCGTGAAAACCGCTCCCCCGATCAATTGCCTGAGTCAGGGCCCCAAGCCGTCGTTGCTGGCTTTTGGACTGTCGTTTCAGGACATGGAAAAGCAAATGCTTGAAGAAGCGTTGCGAAAGTCTTCGGGCAATGTCTCGGAGGCCAGTCGACTCCTCAAAATGACCCGAAACACGCTGCGCTACCGTATGGCCAAATACCGCCTCCACGAGTAGAGGAACCATGTCTGAATGTTTTGCGTGCAGGACGGTTTTCTTTGCTTCGGGCTCACAGTCTGCGTCCGTCGGTCTTGTCGACCATCGCAAGCATGGATTCTTACCTTGGAGGTGAACCATGAGTCTCGTCCGATTGGCCATAGCAAGCAGCCTTGTCGTCCTGCAATATGCTTGTGCCACCACGTCTGAAACACTCTCTGCACCGCCGGATAGTAATACCGCCGCCGCGCTGCACAACTCGGAAGGGATTGTCCACTATGAGATGGGCCATTGGTCGATCGCTAAGGATCATTTCGCGTCCGCTGTCGAGGCAGATCCGAATCTCGCCGAGTCTCACTACAATTTGGCTCTTGCACTGGACAAACTCAATCTTCAGTCGGAAGCCACAACCCATTTTAAAAAAGCAGCCGAACTAGCGCCCGCCAACAGCGCAATCACCGAGTCAAGCGTCTATCGAAGCCGCACAACCCCTTCTTCACCATCCAGTTACGGGACAAGTAGCTATGGGGGAATGGGAGGATATTAACATCAGCTAGACGGCTATCGGCGGCCATCCGATCCACATCTCAGGACGCTGACTTCTTACCCTGACATCCGTTCGACTGCAGATTTCGGATTTACGTATAGACAGTGACGCAATGATTGCTCAAGGTTCCTTGAGAGAGGTCCGATATCGCTTACTGGAGGATCCGACTCAGCCTGATATGACTATGAACAAACGGATCGGCATCGACGAATTGCAGCCGGGCATGCTGGTCGAACAGCTCGATCGGTCCTGGCTGAGTACGCCGTTTTTTCGGCACAAGATGACGATCACCTCATCTCAACAGATCGCCCAGCTGAAAGCCTGTGGAGTACAAACCCTGGTCGTGAGTATAGAAGCAGAAGAAGTCGAACAAGACACAGTCTTAGAGCCGGACATTACGGATGAGCCTATAGGATCGGCAGTGGGCAAAGCAGCATTGGCGCCGCAGGTAGTCCCCTTCGAGGAGGAGTTGCCTGTTGCAAGGCAGGTCTATCAGGCCGCCAAGACGATCGTACAGAACGCGATGCATGATACGCGGCTCGGACGGGCCATCAACGTCGATGCCGTCAGTCAGGTCGTGGCTGAAATGACCGACAGCGTCTTACGGAATCCAGATGCCTTGTCCAGTCTATCGAGACTCAAGCGGTTCGATGAATACACTTTTTATCATTCCGTCAACACTGCACTGCTGGCAATGTCCTTAGGGCGCAAACTCGGGTTCGACCGGCCGGCGTTGCATTTAGCCGGAGTCGGCACGCTGTTGCATGATATCGGCAAGATGAAGATCCCTCTCGACGTCCTGAACAAGCCCGGTCGCTTCGAGGCCCATGAAATGGAGATCATGAAACAGCACGTCCTCAGGGGCGTTGAAGTCTTGTCCAGCACGACCGGCTTGGGAGATTCATACATCCAGCCGGCCCTTGAACACCACGAACGAGTCAATGGAGCCGGATATCCGCATCGGCGTGCAAAGCAAGAGATCAGTCAGTTCGGCCTGATCACCGCCGTCGTCGATATCTACGACGCCATGACGAGCGATCGGTGCTATCACAAGGGACGACCTCCCCATGAAATCCTCCAGCTTCTCTATCGCCTCTCGCTCGAAGGCCATCTCGACTCGACGTTAGTCCAACACTTCATCCAGGTTGTCGGGGTCTATCCGGTCGGATCAATCGTAGAATTGAATACAGGTGAAACCGGCATCGTCAAGCAGATAAACCATGAAGCACCACTGGCGCCGGTGGTGCTTCTCGTGAAGAGCGCGGGAAATACGTTAATCTCCAGCCCCCGTGAGCGGGATCTCTCCGCACAGATAGAGAAACCGCATCGAAGTATCACGACCATCCTGGATCCGCACCAAGCAGGCATCGACCCTACCCTCTACCTCGATAAGAAAGCGGCATAATAAATGGGATCAACACCGCATGCACTGATGAACGCATTTTGTGATAGCCTCACTTCCGATCATCACGTATACTTGTCCTAGAAAGGGATTGTCGGAATGCAGAAAAAGCCTCTCATCGAAACCAATCCACATCTCGCGACCACGGCTCAATACCGGAAAGCGCTTGTAACCAACGTCGCCAGCTCAACAGCGATCGAGACCGGCGCATCAGTCGAATCCATTGCGCGTCTCCTCACCGAGTCACGGAAGGCGTCAGCTGTCAAGAAGACTGGCCACTCTCCTCGATAATCTGTTCGAACAACCGCTCCATTGGTCCATAGGCCTTGTCGAGACCAGCCTGAATCGCGACAATGTACGCAAGCTTCCCCTCGCCGGTCATTGAGCGAAAGTCCAAGATCGGCAAACCGGCCTGAAGCGCCATCAGTGTTGAGAGGGCACGAGCGAGCCGACCATTCCCCTCACGAAATGGATGGATCAAGACCAGCTCAACATGCGTTTCCGCCAGCGCATGGACCACCTCTCGCCTATCCGAAGAGGAGCAGGGCGTCCAGCGCCTCAACACTTCGCCCTCAAACTGATTCATCAAGGTTGAAACCTGCGCGGCAGCCGAGAAGGGAAATCCGTCTTTACTGATGTTGACTCGCCTGTATTGCCCGCTCCATTCGTAAATGTCGCCAAGCCAGAGACGGTGCCAGTCACAGAGATCTGCAGCCGTCACGCGATGGGTGTCATCATAGGTCCTGACCAGCAGATCCATCGTCCGCTCAAGGGCAGTCGCCTCCGCCGCATCCATATCCTCCTTGGAGGTGAGGCTAAGGCGATTCCGAAGCACCAGTCCATCGGAGCCGGGCTCATACTGAGCCTCCGGTAGATCAGACACGTCATAGCGATCATCCGCCGTCACAAAAGCCTCATCCGAGGGAAACCGCCATAGCTCATCCCGTCGTCGCGGAGTACGTTGCGGTAGTTCCAGAGCTTTGGGACGATTTGAGGAGAATTGGCCACCATTATCACTCGTCAAGCGTCAAAAGTTTCTCGCAGTACTCATTTCCGTGTATTGAGCACCACTGGCTCTTCAGACAGTAAGCAGGCTCAAAATCAAATTTGCCATCGACCGTCAGGTCGACTCCTGACCAGAGCAATGTCTTGGCTTGCCCGACTTGGCCGGTATTGCACCCACAGGAGTATCTTGCATATTCATCAGGCATGGCTTCATAAAATCGATCGGACACGAGTAATTCCCCATCGACTGTTTTTGCAGCAAGTTTAGCTGCCATATTCACCGGTTTCCCTGCCCATACCTCATTTTGACGGTCTGACCGATCAGCGTAGCGCTTCAGTCCAAGCTTCCTTACCAATACAAGCTTCTTGTCTATACCTATGTGGCAGCCCACCGTTATGCCAGTGGCTACTTTGACCTTAGGGACGAACTCTTCCTTGGAGAACGTCTTGAATGTTACCGCAGCAGCGAGTGCTCTATACGGTTGGTTCCCATTGAAAAGCGCAAACACTCCGTCGCCTTTGACATCAATGTAAGAAGCCTCAAATCTATCAAAGACTGCTACGGCGGTACCTGTAAAGAGCTGGTAGGCACCAGCAGTCGCACTTTCATTCATTGAAGCGCTGAACCGTGTGGAGCCTAGCATGTCTACGCAGACACAAATGATGCTTCGAATTCTGAACCATCGTGTCCTATCCTGGATTGGTATCTCAGTCGTATCAGGAATGGACTTCCTCTCCTCGAATGTTCTCCTCTGGCTATAGATTTCAATTTGTTCTCGAATCTCTTGCCGGAACCTTTCTGGTAACTGTGATTCGATGATGCCCACTTGTTCCTCCATCTATTGAGCAAGAATCAGAACTGCGGCACACATCAGCAGAGCAATACCTACAGCTGCCAACCATGACGCAACCGTGAACAATCGAAACTTCTTCAAACTAATCCTGGCATTCACGATTATTTGTCCAGCCAGGTCCAGCTGGAGCTTATTAGCGGCAGGTTGAAGGTCTTCACCCCGATAGAGCGCATCTACAAACTCGGACGCTGAGTAATCTGCAATGTGCCCAAAGAAAAACAAGTTGTCTTCCGAGCTTGTTTTCCGTCGAGATACAATCCATGGAAATCCAATTTCTGGAATGAAAGAAACCAAGCAGATAACTGCTGACAGAACCATTGAAACGCAACCGATCCAAAAGCAAGCGCGGATGCCAGTGTATGTCTTGTCTGGGAAACGTCCAACTAGCGAAAGGACCAGCCCGCTCGCTGCGACTAGAAGCGCGGCATTCTTCTTCTCGGCGTATTTCACCCAGTCAATACAAAGGCTCAGAATATATTTGAGAC
>JAFEBM010000012.1 GCA_018242685.1 Nitrospira sp.
ATCCACGGAGAGAAAAATCGTCGCAGCCCCGCCAAGCCCGGTCGTCAAGACGCCACCAAGAACCGCATTCGCTGCGGCGGCTGTCTCCTTGCCGGCCAACGACAGCGAGCCGGCGACCACCCCGATTAAGGCATTCCCCACGAGTGCCAGGAACAAGCCCCGCGATTGCTTGTCCTGCCTGAGCTCGGTAAGGCCATCCGCGACATGGTCAGCGCGGGCTTCTTCACAATCGAGTTCCGTCACCGTGCTGACGACATCGAACGACGCGAGGGAAATACGGTCCATGATCTGTTCGTTTCGCCATAAGAATTCCGAGCTTGGTTCAGCATTCGCCGCATGATCCCGCTGAAGAGCCGAAAGGTCGCGCAAGGCGCGGTCCAAACCGAGGAGTGTCGCCAATCTCGAAGAAGCCGGGGACAATCGGATCGCGCCGTCCGGCGGGTTTTTGTCGCTTCCCGGAAGCACGGGCAGCGCCGGAAGGGCGGTGAGTTGCTCAATGGTTGGCACCGTGCATCGACTTTCCATCGCCTCGAAGCGAAATCGAGCCATGCGAGACGCACCAGAGACGCAACCTTCCAGAGTGAGCACACAGAGCAGGCAGGCAATTGGACGAAGAGAACTACCAAAAACCATGGTGAGAGGGAGAGTCGTACCCAAGCTCGACTCCTTTCATTGTGTAACAACCGACGATGGAGAGGAAAGAACTCCAGAGAGCAGTGCTTTAAACGCTCTTAGCGTTCTACCCGTTACAGTTGGAACTTGAAACCACCGAAATCTGAGTTCGCTGAAAACTCCTAACTCACATTGTTTTCATAAAGATTCGTGATGAAGCAGTCAAGACCCAAATGAGACGAGTGTGTGGAGCCCTGAGAGGCCTTGGAAGCTGTACCGATGTTGAGCAGGGAGAAAAGATGTGAACTAGGCCGACAGCCGGCGATAGTGACGCACTATGATGACGCCTCCCCAGACAATGGAGGCAAGCATGAGCAGAATACCGACGTTGTAGATGAGATGAGCCAACCAATGGTCCCACGCCAATAAGTCCAGCATGGTCAGAATGTTGTTCCAGTCGTGTCCGTCGGTCTCCTTCCCGGTAACGCCACCCAGTAAGAGTAGATCCATCGCTCGCGCATCGTTGATGTAGGGAGCGATATCCATCATGCTCTCGGCTGTCCACCACAGGGCCACCGATGCGCCGAACGGATCGCGGGTTTTTACGAGGAATGTGCCAAGGCAGATCAGCGGCATGAGAATTTGACCGAGAGTCCCACCCAGAATCGTCATGAAGCGACCGAACGGGATAAAGACCAGATGTCCGGCTTCATGAAAAGGCAGATTGACCAGATGCAGGAATGACTCGCCGGTGTAATTCGTTTCAAGCGGCGTCATGATGAACTTCCCCCCCACCAGATCATTGCAGTCAGCACAGCGGCTCGACCGTAGAACGTCATCGAATCGGCCGTCCGGTCCGATTCAATCAACCATCGGTTGGCCGTCAGCAGCCACAGAGATCTCGCAACCGATGCGGAGGATGACGCGAGACGGGCTTGCTCCGCTCCGGGTCGATATTTGGCAAAGATGATGCCGCATCGGCCACATTCTATCGCCTCATCAGGCCGCTCAGCCTTACATTTCGGACAGCGGGTTGTGGGAATACCAGCAGCGAGCATCTCTCCACTTTAGGATCAGGAGAAGAATCGGACAAGGAAATCAGAAGAAGGCTGCAGCAGTGACAACCTCCAACCAGTCTGTCCGTAGAGAAGCAGCAGATCGCTTCAGCTTGAGAGAGCAGACGTGCTAATATGCGCACTCATGTGAGTGCACGTTCATGCCGACAGTTCTGAGGGCTGGTCCTTATCGGTTCTTCTTTTATGCGGGTGATCGTGATGAACCGTCGCACATACACATTGAACGGGAAGACAAGGTCGCAAAGTTTTGGCTTGATCCGATTCGGTTACAAGAAAGCGGAGGATTTTCACGCTCGGAAATCGTCCGCATTCATAAACTGGTGACCGAACATGAGGAGAGCTTTCTCGAGGCATGGAATGAATACTTCGGCGGTTGAAATCTCATTGCCGGTAGCCGAAACAGTGACGGTGACGGAAGACACACTCACCATAGAGCTGAGCGACGGGCGAAGCCTGTCTGTGCCACTTGCTTGGTTTCCTCGCCTTGTTCATGCCACACCTGTAGAACGCAAGGGCTGGCGATTGATCGGCAGAGGGCACGGGATTCACTGGGACAAGCTCGATGAGGACATCAGCGTCGAAGGCCTCCTCGCAGGCAGACCGTCCGGTGAAAGCCAAGCGTCGTTTAAGAAATGGCTCTTCGCTCGCAGGTCCCGTGGAGCACGAAGCTCTGCTCGACGTGCCAGGAATGGCCGTCACTAGATATCCCGTACGTTTTCTTATAGGCTGTCGAGGAGTTCTCTTGGGCCAATGGAAACTTGTGTGGACTGGAAGGCCAACGCCGCCAATGTTGCAGCTGATATACGTCGCGACATTCCCCTGACCGTCGATCACTTGCAACCGCCGATCGAGCACATCGAACAATAGAGGGATTTCATCTGAAGATCCACCTTACGCCCGCCGAGCAGTGTGGACAATTTCCGTTCCATACGTGCGATGCCGAACAGGCCAGGAACGTGGGTGGGTTCGAACTCTACAAGTACATCAATGTCGCTTCGGGGGACAAATCAGCTCGCAGTACGGACCCGAAAAAGGCTATGCGGCGGATATGGCGTTGCCGGCAAAATTCCGCAAGTTGTTGTTGGTCAACCGATATGTTCGCCATCAGTCCACTCTCCCTAATCTTACGGGCCCACTTGAGCACGACGGGGAGTTAGCAACGCCGGAATCGACGCCAGCATAGTTCTTCCTCCCAAATCGAGATTCTCAGTATATCAAGCTGCTGCGTTTCATACGATCATTCAAAGCCTTGTCGGTACTGTCAGCATCATCAGGTAGAGAAAATAGCAACAGGGTCGGGTTTTGTTCCGTGCACGGCCGATATCTCAAACAACGGCACCGAGACACAGAACAAGGTGTGACCCCATCATTGTGACCCGTGTCACCCTACAGCACCGTCCAAAAGATGCGGTGCGGTGAAGTAACGCCTAAATCAGGCCATACGATTGCTTACAAACCTCTTTGCATCGCTGGTTGATACAGATACTTCTGAAATCCCACGAAGACCTTGCCAATCTCCTCGGGCTGGCCAAGATCGGCCACGGCATCGGCGATAGCGTTGTGGTACTTAAGCTTAAGCAGGGGCGAGAGTTTTCCTTGTGCGAGTTCCTCTACCCCCACATTCACATATTGAGCAAGAACAAAGTCCAGAAAGGCTTGCTGCTTACGGTTGAAGTGAGCGCTGATCTCCAGTTTTGCTCTAGCCGCCCGCTCCTCGCGCGTGAGTGGGGCAAGAGCATAAGCCACATGTGCCAGCACATCGAAGAGATCGCTGTTCTCAGCGTCGATGATCCGTTGCATTTCGGCTATCTGTTCATGCCCAAAGCCTTTCTCCGCAAGACCTTGTAACAGTGTGGCTCGCGTATCGGGCAGACTCCAGATAGCCCGAAGTTCTGCTTCGTTCTTGAAGAACTCCGGGAGTTTACCGAACAACATTTCCAAGAATTGCTGCGCCGACATAGGCGCACCGTCCGGATGCCAAAAGGTCGTCACCATCATGTGCTGAATGGTCCGGGCTTTTCCGTCGGCCAACTTGACCTTGATCTTGGTATATCGTCTTGGTGGTTCACTAATGCGTCCTGCGCCTCCATAACGGCTGTCCTTTGGCTCATACGGTCTGACAGGCGGCTCCGGCTCGATCGGCTCACCATCCCATTCAGGATCACTGAAGTGGTGGTGCGCCTTCACAAAATCGTAGATCGTGAAGTAGTCCTTCCCATCGTACAGCCTGGTGCCACGCCCGATGATCTGCTTGAACTCAATCATGGAGTTGATCGGACGCATGAGGACGATGTTGCGGATGTTGCGAGCATCGACACCGGTCGAGAGTTTTTGCGAGGTCGTCAGGATCGTCGGGATGCTCTTCTCGTTGTCTTGAAAATCGCGAAGGTGCTGCTCGCCGAGTTCACCGTCGTCGGCCGTCACCCGCTGACAGTAGTTGGGGTCGGTGCTTTCCTTTATCTGATTGATGAGGTCGCGCACGGCTAGCGCATGGTCCTGGGTGGCGCAAAAGACCAACGTCTTTTCCTGCCGGTTGATCTGGTTCATGAAGATCTCGACACGCTTCTTTTCTCGTTCCTTGATCTCGATGATCTTGTTAAAGTCCGCTTCGGTGTAGCGCTTGCCGTATTCAACTGCACCTTCCATCACCCGGTCGTCCGGCGTATAGACATACTCGTCGAGTGTCGTGGAGATCTGCTTCACCTTGAACGGCGTGAGGAAGCCGTCATTGATGCCGTCCTTCAGCGAATAGATATAGATCGGCTCGCCGAAATAGGCGTAGGTGTCCACGTTGTCTTTGCGCTTGGGCGTGGCGGTCAGCCCGAGCTGCACAGCGGGAGAGAAGTATTCAAGGATGCCGCGCCAGTTGCTCTCATCGTTGGCGCCGCCCCGATGACACTCGTCGATGATGATGAAGTCGAAGAAGTCCGGCGGATACTCGCCGAAATAGGGTGTGTCGCCTGGCCCGCTCATGAAGGTCTGGAAGATGGTGAAGAAGAGACTCCCGTTCTTCGGCACCTTGCCCTTCTTCCGAATATCGTCCGGCTCGATCCGCACCAGCGCATCTTCCTGAAAGGCGGAAAAGGCGTTGTAGGCTTGATTTGCCAGTATGTTCCGATCGGCCAGAAACAGAATCCGTGGTCGGCGCGACGGCTCTCGGCTCAGGTTCCAACGGCTGTGGAAGAGCTTCCAGGCAATCTGAAAGGCGATGAAGGTCTTGCCCGTGCCGGTGGCGAGGGTGAGCAGGATGCGAGGCTCGCCCTCCGCTACGGCCTGCATCACCCGCTCGACAGCAATGTCCTGATAGTAACGGCTGGGGTGCGACCCACCCTTATCTTCGAACGGCACAGCGGCAAAGCGGTCGCGCCACTCGTTTGGTGCGGCGAAGGTCAGGTTCCAGAGTGCCTCTGGGCCTGGATAGTGAGCAACTTCGCCTTCCCTGCCGGTCTCCATGTCGATACCGTAGATGCCTTGTCCGTTCGTGGCATAGGTGAAACGAATGGCCAACTTTCCCGCATAATTCTTGGCCTGCCCTACCCCTTCGGTCACGTGTTCATCCCAAGCTTTCGCTTCGATAACGGCCAGCTTGTGGTTGCGATAGACCAGCACATAGTCGGCGATCAGCGGCTTAGCCCGTCGCCCAAGGCCTTCGATCCGGCCCGTCGTGATTGGGTACTCGCGCAGAATTCTGGAGCCCTCGACCACACCCCAGCCAGCCGCTTTAAGGGCGGGATCAATGTACTCCGCTCTGGTTTCGGCTTCGTTCATGGCAGCAAGGCCTCTGTACTTGACCGAATTGACATAATTGACCTCAGTGTCATCACGGTCAACATGGTCAATGCGGTCCCTCTTGTCCTATTGGCCTCGTTCCTTTGCAGTCAGGGAAGGCGGAGCAGCCCCAGAACTGCCCGGTTGCAGAATTGCGCCGACGCATGGACTTGCCGCACAGCGGGCACTCCGGTGATGCGAGCTTGGCCTGTTTCCGTGCTTCGATGCGTTTGGCGGTGAGCCGCTCGCTGAACCCGCCGGTTTCCTCAAAGGTCTTACCCTGTGTTTCAATCTGGCGCTTGAGCATCGTCAGGGTGCGCCCGATGATAATGAGCATGGCGTTGGCCACGACCACCACGTCGTCGGCATCGAGCCACGCGGCGTACTTTTTCCGCTGTTCCAGGGCGTGCTTCGCCGACTCGTAGACCATGTCATCCTCAAATGACGCCGGATCCAGCGAGACGGCATTCACGGCTTTGGCGTCTGGCGAGTGCACCGACCAGGGTAGCCGGCCCCGGTCGAGAATCACGATCTCATAGTCGCCGCGCAGTTCGCTCAAACTGGCCCGCGCCACGTCCGTGAGTTTCATCTCAGTACCCTTGGACGTGGCGGAACGTTCCGACCCCTCGATGATGTTCTGTCGTCCGCTGCGCGCAGCCTGCGTCATCTGATCATACTGCCGCCCCTTCGGATCGTAGAACTTGGCGCCCGCTTCGCCTGCCGCATGCGTGAGAAAACGCCGGCAAAACCGCAGCGTCTCGATCTGAATGATCGTCGCCAGCGTGAAGGAGTGCAATTTCCTGAATCCGCCGTGCTTATCGAACAACTCATCCATGGTGTCCGACTTCCTCTCTCACCACCCCACCTGCCGCGCTCCCTCGGATCGAACTATTCGGAATTTCCGAATAGTTGCCTCGGCAGCCAATTCGTCCTCAGCGTATATGCCTTTGAGGTGCTCGTTAACAGTCGGCACTGTGACTTGAAACAGCTCGGCGATCTGCGCCTGCGTCAGCCAGATTGTGTCATCCTCAAAGCGGCACTGGATGCGCGTGCTGCCATCTTCCGTTTGGTAGAGAATGATTGAAGATTGTGGTGGCGTCTCTTCAGGCATCGTACTCTCTAGAGTTTTCCACTAAAGGCTTGATGCAGCAGCGACTTTTTCAACTCATCCAGCGCGGCAAGCTTCTGCTGGTAGATGGTTTCGAGACGTTGGGTTTCGGCGTGAAGTGCGTCAATCGCCTCCACAACAGCTTTCTGTCGATCAATTGGCGGCAAATAGAGACGCAATTCACCCAAATCAGTATTGCTCAAATTTGGCATCACTGCACCACCTGCAAGTTTCTCCAACCTCCGTCTGCAACTGTCAGATCGCAGAAATCTGACGAGATAGCGGGGATCGCATCGACTTGAAGGTCTGACGAAAAAGCTTCCCGTTCCGCACAACCAACCATCCTCTGCTTCGGTTACCAATGCGCAACGCCCCATTTCACCTCGGCGCCCAAGGACGATATCTCCCGCGTGCAAGATGTAGGTTGAAAGCCGCCGAGCAGTTGTTTCAGATACCGTTTTCCAAAGATCTGGTTCAAAACCAGTTTTTGTGATGTGTGCAGGGTTTACCAGTGGAATGCCATCTTCAACATAGTCACTTTTATGGAGGAGAGACCCGAACGGGCCAGTAAAGATTCCGCCTGTCGCTTTACTTAGCGTTGTCTCCACCCATTCCTTTCCGCGCTGGGTGAAGACAGATTGGAGGTGGCTTTCGAAGAGAGCGCGAGCGTTGTGGAGGTTCTTTTCAGCGTTGGCCTTGGCGCAGGCGATGCCTGCAAACGCTTCGTCGAGGATGCCGACGATCCGTTGCTGTTCGGGAAGTGATTCCGGATAATGCACCGAGAACTTCTCGGCCAAGACTGATCGAGCCAATTCCGTTTGGCCTCCGCAACCCGCGCCAGCTTCCTTGATGGCGTCCTCGATGACTACAAGCATGTAGCCGAAAAACTCCGAATAGAACTTCCCTGGGACAGGGCGAACAATGGTCACATGAGAATCAACAGTCGTCGGTTCAGGGGGAGTTTCACGGAGTTGCGCGACACGACCAAGCGTCCCTGTTCCAGTGGAATTAACGAGTACGTCTCCAGCTTGGATCAGCCTTTCATTTCCAACCTTCTTTGCCCGTCCATCATGCCTACGTGAGGGCTCATAGCTGACTCGATGATCACGAATACACTTCTGATTCAGGACACAGATCCCTCCACTTTTGAGATATCGGGGGGAAATGCCACGATTCAGAAATGAGCAGACTTCACCGAGACGCTTTGTCTTCCACGCATTTTTCATAACAACGCCTTGATATTCCCTAAAATCTCCTCGCTCACGGCATCCAACGCAGCGATTTCGTCCATAATCTCTTGCGGGCTGCGGTGCGTGACCACTTCGCCGCCGTTCGGGTTCTTCACGGAGAGATCAAAGGTCGTCTGGTCGATGCTCTTGGCGTCCACGGTCCAACTCTTGGGCGAATCGGCAAAGGTCTTTTGCAGTTTTACGAACTCTTTCAAGTCGTCATCGTTCAGCGGGTTGGTCTTGCCGAGGCTGCGACCGGGATCGAGCTGGTAGAACCAAATCTTTCTGGTCGGCGCACCCTTCTCAAAGAACAGGACCACGGTCTTCACGCCTGCACCTTGAAAGGTACCGCTCGGGCAGTCGAGCACGGTGTGGAGATTGCAGCTTTCCAGCAGCAGCTTCCTCAGGCTCACGGAGGCATTGTCGGTGTTGGAGAGGAACGTGTTCTTGATGACGACGCCGCCGCGCCCACCCGCCTTGAGCATCTTGATGAAGTGCTGGAGAAACAGAAACGCCGTCTCGCCGGTGCGGATGGGGAAGTTCTGCTGCACTTCCTTCCGCTCCTTCCCGCCGAATGGCGGATTGGCCAGCACGACTTCGTAACGATCTTTCTCCTGAATGTCGGCGAGGTTCTCCGTGAGCGTGTTGGTGTGGATGATGTTGGGCGCCTCAATGCCGTGCAGGATCATGTTCATAATCGCGATGACGTAGGCGAGGGACTTTTTTTCCTTCCCGGAGAAGGTTCGAGTCTGAAGCGTCGTCAGATCTTTGGTGGTCAGGTTGCCCTTGGCTTTCAGGTGGTCGAACGATTCGCACAAGAAGCCTGCCGACCCACAGGCTCCGTCGTAGATCCTGTCTCCGATCTTCGGCTTGACCACCTGCACCATCGCGCGAATGAGAGGGCGCGGCGTGTAGTACTCGCCGCCATTACGTCCTGCGTTGCCCATGTTTCTAATCTTGGCTTCATAAAGATGCGACAACTCATGCTTCTCTGTTTGAGGTCGGAAGCGCAACTCGTCGATGTGGTCGATGATTTCTCGCAGGTTGTACCCGCTGGAAATCTTGTTCTTGATCTCGCCGAAGATTTCGCCGATCTTGTACTCGATGGTGTTCGGTCCACTGGCCTTCTGCTTGAAGCCGTGCAGATAGGGAAAGAGCTTGAGATTCACGAACTCAGTGAGGTCGCTACCGGTCAGAGCCTTGTTGTGATCGAGCTTGCCGTCCTTTCCCTTGGGTGCCGCCCAGTTTTCCCAGCGATAGTCCTTGTCGAGGATGAAGCTGTAGCGCTTCCCTTCCAGCTTGGCTTCGTCTGCCTTGTCTTGCTCCAGCCCATCGAGATACTTCAGAAACAACAGCCATGAGGTCTGCTCGGTGTAATCCAACTCGGTAGTACAGCCGGCTTCTTTTCGCAGAACATCGTCGATATTCTTGAAGGCCTGTTCGAACATAGGCAGGGTGCTCCTAGCAGCTATAGGAAAATCAGCGCCGAAGCTTACCCGTTTCCCTTAGAAGAAACCACGCCCATCACATCTTGTTCTGTGCATCTTCAGCCTCATGATCCGACCGTGTAGCCTGACATTTCGGACAGCAGGTCGTGGATACACCGGTCACGAGCATTTCTACACTGTAAGATCGCCTGTGGAATCGGACAAGAAAATCAACAGAACAGGGCAAGCGAAAAGGAAAAAACCACGAAGCGATTAATGGAAGGAAAAAGGCACCGGCGCAAACGTGACGACAAACACGGCAAAGGCAATCCATCCGACAATCGTCCGGTTCCGCCCTAACGGCACCTGAGGGTCCATGACAGGAGGGTGACTGATCCCCCACAATCCCGCCATGAACGCCCACAAAAACCAGCCCGACCAGCCATAGAATCCTAAGATCAACAAAATTGGGAGAAACGCAAGGGCCATCGTGCGCTGTCGCGGGCCCCACAATGCGTATGCGACATGGCCGCCGTCGAGTTGGCCGATCGGAAGGAGATTGAGAGAGGTGACAAAGAGCCCGAACCAGGCGGCAAAGCCGATCGGATGGAGCACGACATCAGCCTCCGGAGGTATCGACCCGATCACCACCCACGACATGAACTGCAGCAACAACGGCTCGCCCAGTTGCAATCCATACGTGGCCGTTCGATCCACGACCGTGGAGAGATTGAGGCCGACGATCAGCACGACGACGGCGACCGCAAATCCCGCCAAGGGACCGGCGACCCCGATGTCGAACAAGGCGCGACGACTCAGAATCGGACCCCGCATGCGGATGATGGCGCCGAATGTCCCGATGAAGTGAGGCGGCCCAGGAATGAACAGCGGCAAGGAGGCGGGAACGCGATGGATCTTGGACAAGAGATAATGCCCGAACTCATGCGTCGTGAGGATAAAGAGCAACGCTCCTGCGAAAGGGATTCCTCGCCAAAGGGTCTCAGGAGAGGTCAGCAGAAAATTCAGAGGGCCGCGCACCGGACCGGTGTAGGCTTGATACGCCCCCGCCCACAACGTGGTAAAGATCGTCATGAGAAAGAGGACGATCGGTAACGTCCACTTCGAGAAAAACGACGGTTCTTCGTCAGCGTCGTTTTCTGTCTGGTCCGCCGACTGTGGAACCCGCTCTTCATCGGCGTCCGTGACGAGACCTCTATCGAGATCGCGATGTTCACGCCGCCCGAATCCATCCATGCAATCCCTGCTTAGTGAATCGTCCCAAACGGATTATGGTCGACTTCTTCCTCAACAGTCGTGGCAGGTCCATGTCCGGGAAAGAGACGATAGTCGAGTGAGAGGGTCAGCACACGGCGGCGAACCGAATTGAGATGGGTCGAATACAATTCCTTGGGATTGGACCGGCCGATTGATCCGGCAAAGAGGGTATCACCGACAAAGCAGACCGGGTGTTGTGCATCATCCAGCCGGTAGCAGATACCGCCCGCGGTATGACCCGGCGTCGTCACAGAGTGAACCGTACGGCGTCCGACACTGATCGGCATTCCATCGCTCGGCGTAACCAGTAAATCCGTCCGCGGTCGCCAACTCAATAGGTTCACATCTTCCGGCCCCAAGTACACCGGGACTTCGCAATGGCTCAGGATCTGCTCGATCCCATCCGCATGGTCCGCATGGCCGTGCGTGAGACAAATGCCGACCAGGCGCAACCCTCGCCGACGAAGCAGATCAATCATCGCGGGGGCGTTATAGGCAGTATCGACCAACAACGCCTCCCCCTCATCATGCACAACATACCCCTGCACACCATATCCATTAATAGACCCATGAACCATGTCCACCCAGGGCGGCATGCGTTGGGCGACCGGTTCCCATTTATCGATGGCGATTTGCTCGAGCGGCTCGGCTCGCAGACCCAATGCCTTTGCCAAGGCGCGCACCTCCGCACGATCTCGGGGCTGATCGCCACGTTCCAACGCCGTAATATCGCCACCAGGCAACCCCGTCATCCGCGCAACGTCGCCGACCGATAACCCTTGTCCGGTGCGCGCTTTCTTAAGAATGTCTGAAAAGTCGTCTTCTAATGGCATGGCGGCTACAACTAAAAAGCGAATGCAGAAGTGATGAATACGACAATATTGTCATTGAAGCGAATCCGCTTCATTGCGCGTTCCATTACCCTTCCGGGCTGAGCTTGATCTCTTTCACATCCCCAAACGTCGCAAGGGCCTTCGGCAGGGCCTCGCCTGATCCGACGGCGACGATCTTCAAGCGATCCGGGTGCAAATGTTTCTTGGCCGCAGCTAAGACTTCTTCCTTGGTCAGCTTCACCACCTTGGCGCGCAACTGTTGGAGAAAGTCCTTCGGCAATCCATCGTACTCCAATTCAACCAGCCGGCTGACGATCGCCGAAGGGCTGGAAAAAGAGAACACGAACGAATTGACGTACGCTTCTTTCGCCTCTGCCAGTTCCGCATCGGTCACCGGTTCAGCGCGCATTCGCTCGATATTCGCCACAAACCGCTCGATCACTTCCTGAGTAGAAATCAACTTAGTTTCCGCCCGCATCAGCCAGATGCCTTGGTCATGCATACCCGTATGGAGACGGCTGCCGACGGAATAGGCCAGACCTCGTTTCGACCGCACATCGTTGAACAGGCGGCTGCGGAATGAACTGCCCCCCAAAATATCGTTCGCGATGGCCAATGCGACGTAATCGGGGTCATTCTCCTTGATCGAGAGATGTCCCACCCGGAGATGGGTCTGCGAGGTATCTTTCCCGACGAACCTGACGACCGGTCTGGACATTTCCGCCTCCGACACATCGGAAATCTTCAGCTCCGGCACAGTTCCTTTTTCCCAATCTCCGAACACTGTCCGGAGAGAGGCGATCATCTCGTCTCTCTTGAAGTCACCCGTCACCCCGAGAATCATACCGTTCGGGTGAATCGTGTTGCGATGGAAGGTGACGAGATCATCCCTTGTGATGCGGTTCACCGAATCCAGCGAGCTTTCCCGCGCGCTCGGATGAGCAGCTCCATAGAGCATCTTGGCGAATTCCCGGCCGACGATGGAGCCGGGACTATCCTGACGGCGGCGGATCCCCTCGATAGCCTGCAACTTGGCCAACTCGACACGAGCAGGCTCGAACGCCGGGGTCCGAATAAGACCGGCGAAGATCTCCAACCCTCGGTTCACATCCTTGCTCAGGACATCGAGAGATGCCGACCCGGATTGCCGCCCGATCCCGATACTCACATCGGCCGCGAATTGCTCCAGCTCAGCATCAACCTGCTCTGCCGAAAGACCGCCCCCACCACCGGTCCGCATCACCGCTCCGGTGATGCCCGCCAGTCCGATCTTGTCGGTCGGATCGAGCCAGCTGCCTGTCCGCATGGTCGTCGTGATCGTGACCAGGGGTAATTCATGGTCTTCTAACAGATAGACGACCATGCCATTGTCGAGAACGACACGCTCGGGCTCCGGTGGTGAAAATTCCACAGGCTTAAACGTCATGGTCCTGGGATCGCTGACGGTCGGATCGGCTGAATAGGCGACCTCAACGAACGTCAGCAGCATCGCCAGCATGCCGAGCACCGTCCCCACCCGGCGAACGCTCCGACCCAACCTCTGCCTCCTCACCTGCCTCATGGCCTCACCTCGCCGACCGGCATAACTGCAACGGTGTTATTGGCGCCTTTCTTCACCAAGACCGCGACGGTGCGATTCGACTTGGTAAAGTACTGCTTCGCCACCCGCTGTACATCGGCGGCCGTGACCGCGGCAACCTTGTCGCGCGATTTCAAGATGTAGCGCCAATCACCGGCCACCGCCTGATACAAGGCGAGTTGAGAAGCCAGACCGCTGTTCGATCGCAGACCCCGCACCAAATCGGCATCCAAATTGTTCAGCACCTTCTCCAGCTCCTTGGAAGAGACCGGTTCACGCTTCAGCCGCTCGATCTCCTCATAGACGGCGGCTTCTACTTCCGCTGTCGTATGAGGGGCCAACGGCGTAGCTGTGAAAATGAAGAGGTTCGGCGCGCGCACGCCCGGATGACTCGCATCCGACCCGACTGAAGCAGCCAGCCGTTTCTCTCGCACCAACGTCTGATGCAAGCGAGAGGTGAGCCCGTCGCTCAGCACCGCATCGATCACGTCAAATACATCGTCATCCGGATGCCTCAAGGTCGGCTTGTGGTACCCAATGGCGATAGCCGGTTCTGCATCAAATTCCACCTCAACTCGCCGCTCACCTCGCTGTTCCGGCTCGACCGTCACCAAAGGTGGCGGTGGCGGCGCGGCGGGAATCTTCCCGAAGGTCTGTTCGATCAAGGCAATGGTTTCTTTCGGATTGATATCGCCGACCAGAGCAATGGTGGCTTGATCCGGACCGTAGTGGGCCTTGAAGAACGCTTCCGTGTCGGCCGGTGTTAATGACAGGATGTCGGATCCCCATCCGATGGTCGGAACACCATAACTGTGGGCCCGGAAAGCAGCGGATGTGAACGTCTCAAACAACAGACCGTTCGGACTGTCGTCGTTCCGCAGGCGCCGTTCTTCCATCACGACACCGCGTTCTTTATAGAACTCGCGCAACACCGGGTTGGCCATTCGATCCGACTCGATGGCCGCCCACAAAGGCAATCGATTGGACGGCAAACTGATCATGTACCGCGTCACGTCTTTGCCCGTTGATGCATTGAGTCCCACCCCGCCGTGCCGCTGGTACAACAGCGCCATTTCATTCCCGACGACATAGTGAGCGGCCTGTGTCTGTAGTTCCAGGAGACGATTCTGGAGTGACTCGACCAGTGCCTGCTCTTCAGCCGTCGCACCACCCCCTTTGTCAGCCAAGTCACGCTGACGTTGGTCAAGCTCTGTCCCGACCAGCGCGAGTTCGTCCAAGATCGGCTTTTCTTTCTCGTAATTCGTCGTGCCGACTAGACGTGTGCCTTTAAAAGCCATGTGCTCGTAGAGATGTGCGAGGCCGGTCTGGCCGACTTGCTCATTGATCCCGCCGACCGCGAAGGTGATGTTGATCGAGACAACAGGCGTCTGATGTCGTTCAACCATGAGAACGGTCAGCCCATTGGCCAGCCGATGCTCGATCACGCGCTCGGCAAGACTGGGCGTGGCAGCATAGAGTAGACTAGGGTTGAGGCCGAAGATCAGACAAACAATCAGGAGACTGCCTCGTCTGCAAACGAGATCTTTGCTCAGCCTCGGCCTCAACCTTGACGCATGTTTCATATAAAAATCTCCATGAGTTGTTCCGGCCTTTCGATGAACCAATCTGGTTGACACGCTTCCATTTTCGTTCGATTTCCCATGCCATATCCGACGGCACAGACACGAATGCCGGCATTATGCCCTCCGTTGATATCATTCGTGCTGTCCCCGACCAGGACCGTCCGCTCTTTCGGCGCACCTACTTTTTCCATGATGTGCAATAACATCCCTGGTTCCGGTTTGAGCCCAAACCCATTGTCTCCACCGACCATATACCCGAAATGTTGCGGACCCAAACCGTTCAGGATCACGCGGGTGTATTCGATGGACTTGTTGGTCGCAATCGCCTTGTCTTTGTGAGCGAAATGTTGCAGCATCGGCTCAATACCGGGATAGAAACTCGTCCGATCTAAGCAATGTTCAAGGTAATACGCTCGAAAGACTTTCAGCGCTTCTTCAAATTTGACCTGATTGCCCTCTCCGACCGCAAGGCGCAGCAACCGCTTGACGCCGTCGCCGACAAAACCGAAAATTTCTTCAATGGGGCGTTTGGGTAATCCCAACTCGACTAGGGTGAAGTTGACGGACTGCGCAATGTCCCACTTCGATTCAATCAGCGTGCCGTCCAAATCAAAAATCATCAAATCCACCGGAATTTTAGCCATTACTCACCCTTTCGCAGGGAGTCAATGAGGGCGGCGAGCGCGATGCGTTGGGCTCGATCCTGTTCATGAGCCTCCGCCTCTCGCGCGAAACTCACCATCCGTTTCAGTCCGACGTGTGGAGGGATCATCGGATCGACGATGCGCCAGAAGTTCTCCACAACCTTGACATGAAAACGAACCTCTTCCGTCGTTTCCTCGGGCACGAAGGTGGCGGTTTCTAGATAGACCGATCCCAGCACGTGAAATGTGACCGGGATGATCACTTCCAGATTGTTGAGGATCTCCCATTCTCGATAATCTTCAGGAACGGTTGTTTTCTGAACGACCACGACACGGCCCCATGCAGGTTCTTCTCTCCATTCAATATAGGGAGTCACGGTTTCGAATGACGGGGCATCCAAGCGAGCGCCCTTCTGATCCAAAAGAACATACCGCTTCACGACCTCTACAGGAGACCGTCTCATCGAACCGCTCGGAGTCAGTTGTGCGTTCGAAGGGACGGCCGGGACGAGGACGGCCAGAGCGATGAGAAAATGGATGAGGCGCTTGGGTAAAAGATTCACGCGTCTAACCGGATGGATCACACACACAACGCACGCATAGATTACGCTTGATGGCCATGGACGTACGTCCGACACCTGTTTTCTTCAGATGCGCACTTAAGCCGTTCCATTCTAGCAAACGGGGCTAGAGACATCCAGGTAACGAAATGATGACGCCTGTGTCGTTTGATCTTCTTGAAAGGAGAATGCTACGGTCGCCCTTCAGGTCAACCTCTTGCCAAGGAAGAAGAGCCTGTGGCCACCCTTCGATGGAGATGGATTCGGCTCATCGGTCTTCATATCCTATGGTGCGCGTTCAGCCTGACGTCCCCGGTCTCCATCGCCGCTGCCGACCTCGGTAACAGACCTCTGAATGTCGACGGCATTATCAGCTCGCCGGGCCAAATCGAGCAACCGTTCTCGCTCGCAACACCTCCGCAGAAAGCCTTCGACCTGCTCAAACAGCTCGAAGAGCGAGGAGGGAGACCGCTGCAGGGCTACATCGGAGGGCGTGACTTTCAAAACCGAGAACGACGTCTTCCACGAGGCTACTATCGGGAGTATGATGTCAATCCAAAGATTCGGGGCCGCGGACGCGATGCCGAACGACTCGTCATCGAGCAGCGAACCGGAAAAGCCTACTATACCGGAGACCACTACCGAACGTTTGTTCCTCTCAACTGACGAACATCTCTATGGCAGGAAACTCTACCTTACAGACTCATCTTTGCAATGCGACCCCCCCCTGGTCGGCTCTTCTAGTCGTTCCTCGCGGGACCTCACCCGCAGGGTTGGTGAAAACGCCACCGGGATATGCCCTGCGTACCATCCAGGGGAAGAAATGCCGAACTCCATCGGGTCTCTTCAGTGAGTTCGCACGGGCACTCGCCTTCCCGGATTACTTCGGACACAACTGGGACGCACTCGAAGAATGTCTGGCCGATTTGGAGTGGCTTCCGGCCAACGGCTACATTTTACTCGTTACCGATACACAAGCCGTGCTTCCAGAGGACGAAGAAGAGTACGACACATTGCTGGAAATCCTCGACGACGCCGGCGAAGCTTGGAGCAAGGGGCAAACGGCCGAGGGTCGGAGCGCCCCATTCCATGTCGTGTTTGTCATCGCCGAGGACGACAAATCGAAGCGGAAGCGCTGGGAGTTGGAAGAATTCTCCTCTATCGAGGCGGAGACACCCAAGACGAAACCCAACTTGAAACGTTCAACCAAGCGGTCTAAAAAGTAAGGCCTTCTACGACAAACTGGAATAAGATCGCACCGATTAGGAAGAAACTAGCCGCGAATATTTGGGGAGAAGCCTCTCAAGCCGGCATAGAGCCACACGACCGATCGCACCACCAGACGAAGAGCCGAAGGCTGATCTTTCAAGCCCTCGCAGGACGTTCGGCATGAACCTACCCTCCCTTGATGTGCGGTCCATCGAGCTCGCACCGCCTTCTCATGTTCGATGCAGATACTATGTGTCTCTCGGCGGTCTTCGAGGGGAGCTTTTTCTCCCACGAGTCCGACGCGACCTTCTCCACGACACCATGAACAGATAACTTGCATATTCGTCTCGCTATTCTGACAATCATTTTTCAGCAAGAATCGCGCCGTCCGACAAAACAGCGACTAGGGCGAAAACCGAAAGAACTTCGACTTCCAGTCGAAGCTTAAAGACTGTCACCGTATCTGAATCGATAGAACTGTATCTGTTACGACATTTTTTGCCCTCCCATGCCGCTCTTCGATCGGATCGCACAACCATGAGTTTCTTGACCGGCTCTTACCCAACGTGTTAGGGTGCGCCCCCATTATGAGAACATCTCGCTCCGCCAAGCTCTTCACCGACGCTCAGCAACTCATTCCTGGTGGCGTCAATAGTCCTGTTCGGGCCTTCCGTTCGGTCGGCGGACAACCGCGCTTCATCGCACGCGCCAAAGGATCGCGGCTCTATGATGTGGACCGCAACGTCTATATCGACTACGTGCTGTCGTGGGGGCCGATGATTTTAGGCCACGCCCCTTCCGCAGTGATCGCCGCGATCAAGAGCGCAGCCGGGCGAGGCACGAGTTACGGTGCGCCGACCGAGTCGGAAGTATCATTGGCTCGAGAAATACGGCACGCCTTCCCTTCGATGGAAAAGATCCGGCTTGTCAGCTCCGGCACCGAGGCCGTCATGAGCGCGATCCGTGTAGCGCGCGGATTCACCAAGCGGACCGGCGTCATGAAATTCGAAGGCTGTTATCATGGCCACGGCGACTATCTCTTGGCAAAAGCCGGGTCAGGCCTGGCGACATTGGGGATTCCGGACTCACCGGGCGTCCCCGAAGACTTTGCCAAACATACTCTCACCGCTCCCTATAATGACATTCGTACGGTTCAGCAGCTCATCAAAGCCAATCGGGATCAGCTTGCCTGCATCATCGTCGAGCCGATCGCAGGGAATATGGGAGTCGTCCCTCCCACTCCCGACTTCCTAGCGGCATTGCGGCAGCTGACTACCGATCACAACATCCTGCTGATTTTTGACGAGGTCATCTCGGGGTTTCGTGTCGGTTATGGAGGGGCACAGGCACTCTATGGCACCACACCGGATCTCACGGTTCTCGGGAAGATCATCGGTGGCGGATTGCCGGTCGGCGCTTACGGCGGACGGAAAGAGATCATGGATCTCATCGCACCGGTTGGTCCGGTGTATCAGGCCGGTACTCTCTCCGGTAATCCGCTGGCAGTGACAGCCGGATTAGCAACCCTCAAGCAGTTGCGGACGAAGGGGGTTTACAAGCAACTCGAAGCGCGATCGGCAACTCTCGCCAAGGGGATCGGCGAGGCTGCAAAAAAGGCGGGGATTCCCGTGACCCAGACACGAATCGGATCGATGTTCACGACCTTCTTTACCCCTGGTCCTGTTGTGGATTGGAATACGGTAAAACAGTCCGATACGAAGCGGTACGGTCAGTTTTTTCACCACATGCTGGAGCAGGGCGTCTACCTCGCGCCTTCTCAGTTCGAGGCTGCCTTCCTCTCAACGGCCCACAGTACGCAGGACATCGAGAAGACCATCCGCGCCGCGCACACGGCATTCAAGAAGCTCTAACGGTCTCGTTCGTAGCGGTTTCCTTGAACCTGATTCCGCAGTGGATCCCTTTCCTTCTCGTCATTCCCGCGTGTTTCAAGCGGGAATCCAGGAAATCCGGAACGACTGGATGCCCGCTTCCGCGGGCATGACCCCACCTCCACGAGCCCGCATCATTGTCCCAGCTTGTGAGGAGTTCTGATCGGTCGTCCCTGATCACATCCGTTCAACTACAAAATCCTGGTTGAAAGCTATTCAAGCTAATTCGCTCGTATCTCAAAAGATACAGATAGAATCTGTTTGGATACAGCCTCTTACCTTAAGATCTCCGTCTGTTTGACGATTGACTCCTGCTATTCGTCGTCCTCGTCTTCTGCATCCATGGCCTCCTGCCGCTTCTGTTCCTCCATCGCATTATGCAGCAACATACGGATAAACATGGAATAGAGCGACCCTTTTTCCAACGTTCCGCCGGGCGGGATGGCGATTTTCCCTTCCTTAATCATGCGATCCATCCAAGCTTTCTGATCAGGGGCGATTAACACAGGAATTTCGACCAGCCCCACCTTGCCCATCATATCCATGATCGTTACCCTCCATTACGTAACCGACCTCGAGCCTCTGAAAAACGACAACAACGTTTCACTAAAAAACGAACCGGGAGCTATTCCAGCATGCCGTTTTGCACATTGTCAATTGATCGAATCTGGCACGACACCTGCGTATGCGACACGGCATGAACTCGTGTTTAAGAACCATCACAGCCTGGTTGCTCGTCGGCTGGATGTGGCTTGTTTCGCCACCACCCGACGCTTCAGCAGAAGGTCTGCAGAAATCTACCCTCGGCTCCACCCTGAATCAGCAATGTGATCTCTGCTGGTATCCGTTGCCCAATGACGAAGGCTCGGATCGCCTTCCCACATACAAACAACCACGACACAAACGTCCACCTGACAGCCGACCACAGCGTTATCCCAAAGGACGGTACAAGCTGGGGCCCGAAAACAAACAGTCTCGGCTTTCTACCCTTCGAACTCGGTCGAGGCACGAATTAAACGTACTCAGCAATCTACAAGTCCGCGCAGTCGATGGCGACACAATTCGTGTGGGAAGTGAGCGCATCAGACTTCGCGGGATCGATACACCCGAAATGAGTGAATTCGACGGCCCAGCGGCCAAACGGCGATTGGAAGAATTACTACGCCACGGCCCCATTCGCATCGTGCCGCACGGCCGGGATGTCTACAACCGTCTCCTGGCCGATGTATTCGTGAACGAACAAAATGTGGCGGAGACGCTGATCATGGAGGGATATGAAAAGCCGCGGTCATAAGGGTTCTGTCCTACACGCTATAGCAAGTCGTCCTTGATAGCATAACAACCAAACACTCCTCTCCTTGCTGATCTTCGTTAGCTCAATCGGCCAGACGATTCACCAGTCCCCATACTTCCTTCAATATTTTCTGAATCCAATTCGATCCACCTGGAATCCATTCAGATACAGATGCACGATGTCCAACTTCAAAACAGTTCGCCCTGGGCAGTGGAATACCTTGGCTTTCTAGCATTGGAAACGCGTGTGGCGCAAGAAATGCTCCTGGGTCATAAACGACAACTATGAAGGAGAACAATGATGATGACAATACCTAGATATCTCACCGCAATTTGCCTAGGTTTGGCAGCATGTTCATTATACACTGCACATGCATTCGCGCAGGAACGCCAACCATCCTCACAGCCTCAAAACTCTAGCCGTTCGACCATCATCGTGGCACCCGGCGACTTTCCCTGGGATACCGTTGAATGGATCGAACAGCGCTATAAAATCGAAGCGATGCGGTTCAAGGCTAGAGATGAGAGCGGTGTTGACTGGTGGGGTAGTGACGAGGTAATGGTCCGAACTGACGACGCAAAAGGCTCCACTGGATCCAATACGATCGATGACATCGATTCTGGCGACACCCACCACTTCGACGCAGCTAAGAGCTGCGTCCTCGCGGTGCGCCCCGGCGAAGCCGTGCTCGGCAAGACTTCCGTGTGCGATGATGTTGGTGAGCCGGCCCCACTGAGTTTCCACGTCGAGTTCTGGGAAGACGACTTCTCTCTCATCCCTAAATTGTGTAAACACTTAAATAAACATCATTTCCCAAAGGGCTGCATACCTGGGGAGGAAGCTGATGACTTCATCGGAAGGGCCGAGATAGATCTGTCGATGCAGGAGCTTGAGACCAAATTGCCTCAGGTTGGCAATGAGCACATCGAAACTGTCGTGCTGAACCCGTGCAGCAGCGGGGAAAGCGTGTGCGATGTGACCTTCGGCCCGGATTACAGCTTTACATACCGCGTGACACGCTTACCCGATGTGCGTGTTGGCCTTGGCGAGCTGTTGAATGAGGCGATGCGTAAGATCGGTACGCGTTCCCAAATTGAGGCCATCGCTGCCGGCTTGCGGTCATTGCACGAGCTGAGCCCACGCAAGGTTGAATCGGAAACAGATGCACCGCCCTCCGTGCGTTGAGTTATAATTCGTCATATCACGAGATTCTGACACGTCGGCTTCTCTGGACCATTATTCATCCTGATACCCCGATGGGCGTCAATCCGATTGCCGACAGGGCCACCTTTCGTGAACAGGTTTGGTTCTATGCATGTCAGTCTTTCACCTTATTTTTGAGAGACCCTTGTGGCTGGAGCGCCTTCGCGGTGCGCGTTTGGGCCACTCGCACTTCATATTCCTGCTGTGGTCATGTGAGCAAAAGTTGAGTTGGCACATAGATGGAGCCAAGTGCTACTCTCTCTTCATAGCTCACAACCAATCGACGACGCTCCCTCCGGACCCCGCCATCGAACGCTGCTGCGGGAAAACTTAACGTGATCCATCAAACGACGATTTCGTCAGCTTCACAAGCTTCAGCAGTTCGCCTCCGCGCTGAAACGAGCAGCTCGCTCGTCCAAGAATGACCGACTTTGAATCGCTCCTCCGATGATTGGCAAGAGCTCAGGTAGAGTTCATCCTCGCCGGAGGTGCAGCCTACGCTCTGCCACTGTATCGAATAAGTTTCAATCCGTATCGACTTAGATACAACCCCAAGTCAACAAACCTCGACGTAACTCCTTCAATCCACTGAAGACAAAGGATTATTGCGAGAGGTCCGCTCATTGCATAACGATCGCAATACAGGAGATGTAAGGGATCAGCCACCTTCATCCAGGAGTATCCAGATGAAATTCATGCGTCGTGGCAAGGACAGCGCCTCGGTGATCGTCACCAACATCTCCAAGCATGGAGTCTGGCTGCTTACCAGAGACGAAGAACTTTTTGTTTCGTTCACCGAGTTCCCTCGGTTCCAATATGCATCTGTCTCACAGATCATGAAGGTTGAATGGCCTAACCCCGACTATCTGTACTGGGCAGACCTCCATCTGAATCTCGCGCTGCAATCCATCAGGCGCTTCCCGCTTGTCTCGAAAGAAATACGCCTGGCAAAACACTTCCACCGACCAGTCAAGGGAAAGCTCATGAGCTAAGGAACGCGACCGACCGGCTTCCGAAGCATGAGCCGGTATCTTGAACGACTGCACGCGGTAGCAGCCGAAGATCGAATCGTCTGTCGCCAATTCATGGAAGTCCTCAACCTTTTGGCATCATCGGTATCGCTGCTCTCGCCCCGCATCGCTTGGCGCGTACTTACGCGGCGGATACATTCTGGTGAGCTGACCTCTCGTCAAACAACAATTGGAGGGCGTCAAGGTCGGCAGCAAGGAATTTCGTGATGTGCCGACTGATCCATCAAATACATGCAGCCGCTTCTTCGTGAACAGTAGATCGGCCTCACACCAGGTCGAGTGCTTTCGGGCGATACACCAACGCTTGAACTCGTGTCGAGAGGGTAAATCGGTTACACTCGGACCTCGGGTAGCAGCGATACGACGATAGAAAGAACACTTATACCGTATTCCGTGTCTTTTATTTGGGAGGACCCATGGCGACAGCACAAGATTACATCACCCATCCGGAGGTTCTGAAGGCGCTGCAAACGGTGAAGAGCGACTGCAGAAGCAAGGAATATTCCGACATCATCGATGCGGGCGATCATCAGTATGTCGATCTGGTCATGGAAGGCGGAGGTGTGCTCGGCATCGCGCTGACAGGGTACACCTACGTTCTCGAACAAGCAGGCATCCGGTTTCTGGGCGTGGGTGGGACATCAGCGGGATCCATCAATGCCCTTATGATTGCCGCTCTGGGTCCTCCGGGGCAAGCCAAGAGCGAGCGCCTGTTGGATGTCCTTTCACGAATGCCGATGGAGACCTTTATCGACGGCGATAGCGACGCCAAGGATTTTTCACAAGCGGTCCTGGATAAGGCCGGCATGGTCAAATTAATCTGGAAGGCCTCTCAGATTATCGATAACCTGAAGGAAGATTTGGGCTTGAATCCAGGAGACGCATTTTTGCATTGGCTGACTGCCGAGCTGCAAGGAGTCGGAATCAAGACGACGGTGGAGCTTCTTGCCCAGTTGCGCACCGTTTCCCCAGGACTGAGACTGAGGCCGACACGCACCGATTCGAAGCTGTCCGAGAAGGACAAGGGTGGGGATTTGGTCATGATTGCCGCGGATATCACCACCGAGACAAAGGTCGAATTCCCCAGAATGGCCGGGCTGTATTGGTGCAACCCTGAGCCGGTCAACCCTGCCTATTTCGCCCGCGCATCGATGTCGATTCCGTTCTTCTTCCACCCCTTCACCGTCAAAGAATGTTCTCAAAATCGGACGCTCTGGAGAGAGCTGGCCGGTTATGAAGGCACGCCTCCGCAACACGTCATGTTTATGGACGGCGGCATCATGTCCAATTTCCCGATCAACGTGTTTCACCAGCCCTATCGCATTCCAACCGCTCCGACATTCGGCGCAAAAATCGGCATTGAAGGCGCTGAGCCGACTGAGATCACGAAGCCTTCCCAACTCCTCGGCGCCGTCTTCGATGCCGCCCGCCATACGTTGGATGACGATTTCATCAAAGCCAACCCCGACTATAAGCATTTGGTCAAGATGATCGATACGGGCAGCCATCACTGGCTGAATTTCACGATGAGCCACGGAGACAAAGTCGATCTGTTTGCTCGTGGCGCGAACGCCGCCGCGGAATTCTTGTGCGCCTTTGACTGGCCCAAGTATAAGGCGATCAGAAAGGGTCTGGCAGAGGCCTTTCAAGCGAGCGTCGGCAATGGATCGGCAAAGGAATTGGGCTAAAAACATCCTCTCTCACAAAGAGGGGAAGAACGCGACGCACACCACCAAGGAGATACGCCATGAGCAATGGGAACGTGTACCAAGGAAGCTGTTTTTGCGGCGCCGTTCGATTCACGGTCACCGGTGAGCCAGCTGCAATGGGATATTGCCATTGTGAGTCCTGTCGAACCTGGTCGGCTGCTCCTGTCAACGCCTTCACGTTGTGGAAACCCGACGCGGTGCGGATCACGCAAGGAGCGGAGCACATCGGCACGTACAGCAAGACACCGCTGAGTTATCGCAAATGGTGCAAAACCTGTGGGGGCCATGTCTTTACTGAACATCCCACGTGGGGACTCACCGACGTGTATGCGGCGGTCATCCCGGACTTTCCCTACCAAGCCGGCATTCATGTGAACTATGAGGAGACGAAACTGCGAATAAAGGACGGGCTGCCAAAAATGAAGGATCTCCCGAAAGAAATGGGCGGATCAGGCGTCAGCGTACCCGAATAAGCTGGTCGTGTTCAAACCATTGAGAATGGCGAGCTGCAACCACAACGGTGATCTGTTCTGACAGGCCTTACGTTAAAAGGAGAAGCGATCCGATGAACGTCAAGGTTTATCACAATGGAGACGATGTCTTCATCGCATGGAAGCCGGAGGGGTTCATCCCAAACTGCCGCGGATTCGCGTTGATGCGGCGTCGCAACGGAATCGAAGAAACCGTGAGCACATGGGTTGGATTTGAAGGGCAGCCACACCAAGAAGGTGAGCGTCGCGCTTCCACCAACTGGCCGATTCAAAAGTATCAGTGGACGGATTACATGGCCAATCCCGGCGATAAGGTACAGTATCGCGTCCTGCCGATGGTCGGTCCCGACAAAGACAACCTGCATCCGGACCCGGCAACCACAGGCGACTGGACCGAAGAAATCACCCTCTCCCACGAATTCGATCCAAACATTGAAGCGTACTTTAATCGCGGCATTGTGGCCGCGCAATGGATATCGCGGCGTCTTGGCATCACGGCCGATGATCTGAAGAGCAAAAAATTGCGCACGGTCATTGAAACCCCGAATGACCCGTTCCGCCGGTACCTGCATGGACCGCTCGGGAGCCGATTGTTCGAGGTCTTAGCCGACGCAGCCAAGCACAAACGCCATATCTATGCCGCATTGTACGAACTCGACGACGAACAACTGGAAGCCGCGCTCGAAACACTCGGTCAGCGGGCTCACGTCGTGTTGGCGAACGGAAGCGTAAAAAAACACGGCGAAGATCAGAACAGCGAGGCCCGAGCGCGTCTTCGCGACACAATCGACCTGCACGACCGATTTATCTCGCCCGGCGCGTTAGGACATAACAAATTCCTGGTGATCTGCGATAGCCGGAAGAAGCCGCGCTGGGTGTGGACCGGCAGTCAGAACTGGACGAAAACCGGCCTCTGCACGCAAGCCAACAACTCCGTGCTCGTCGACGATGCCGACCTCGCCGAAGAATACCGCAAACAGTGGGACTTGTTGAAGGAGGCGGGAGACGAGACTCACGAAGCCCTGAAGGAGAGCAACAGCGCGCCGCGTGATCCGGACATCGGCAACACACCTGTCCGGCTATGGTTCACCCCGACCGTCGGGCAGGTCGATATGAAGGATGCCCGTCAGATCATCGTTGACGCAAAACAGGCCATCCTCTTCTTGATGTTCAACCCTGGACCGAAAGACACGTTACTCAACACAATCATCGAGACGGCCCGGGCCGTCACGGCCGGCACACGCTTGTATATTCGCGGGGCGGTCAATCAAGACCCGAGCACGACGTCCAATCCGGTGGAACTCTTTGACACTCACAATTCCGAGAAGACCGACTTCGACGTCGTGCTGCCCGCAGCCATCGACGAGACCACAGATTGGTTTCGCCGAGAAATGAAACAGCTCCCAAGAACGTTTGCCATGGTGCACAGCAAAGTCGTGCTGGTCGACCCCTTCGTCGCGCACCCCGTGCTCCTCACGGGATCGCACAACCTGGGCCTCAAAGCGAGCACGACAAACGACGAGAATTTATTGATCATCCGCGATGCTCCGGGTCTCGCCGCCGCGTACGCCGCAAATATTATGGCCATCTACAACCAATATCGCTGGCGCTTTCGTCGGCAGGTCCAACCAAAGAACAAGCGCTGGAAGGGACTCGTCGATGCGGACACGTGGCAGAAAGGCTATCTAAGGCCCGGAAGCGCCGCCCTTCGTGAAATCGACTTCTGGGTCGGGGCTTGATTTCAACTCACGTACACAAAAGGTGATGATCATGCCGGCTTCTCTGGACCATATTCACCCTGATACTCCGATGGGCGCCAACCTGATTGCCGACGGCGCCACCTTTCGTGCCTGGGCGCCGAACGCTCGAGCCGTGTATGTCATCGGCGAGGGCAGCGAGGGACCGAAACGCGATCCCTATGCTCGGGAGCTTGAGGCGCCTTTCCCCAGCGAGTGCGTTGTCCGCACGACGGATTTTCCCTGGCATGCCGGCAGGTTCGTGACGCCACCCTTCCATGAGTTCGTCATCTACCAACTTCATGTCGGCACGTTCTTCGCCCCGAACGTACCGCACAAGGGCGGAACTTTTCTGGACGTGGCCCGCAAGCTCCCTTACCTGGAAGAGTTGGGCGTGACGGCTCTGCAACTCCTACCCATTCAGGAGTTTCAAACCAGTTTCAGTCTCGGATACAACGGCACCGACTACTTTTCCCCGGAAATGGATTTCGCCGTGTCTGATGCCGACCTCCCTCGGTACGTCGCTGAGATGAACCAGCTCCTTGATGCAAAAGGAGCAGCCCGCTACCGAACCGAGGAATTACATGGGGAAATGAACCAACTGAAGGCGCTGGTGGATCTCGCACACCTTCATGGGTTGGCCGTAATTCTCGACGTGGTCTATAACCATGCCGGCGGGGAATTCGGAGACCAGAGTCTCTACTTCTTCGACCGACAGCCTCAAGCGGGCGGGAACAACAACTCCCTCTATTTCACAGACAAGGGCCATGCGGGCGGGCTTGTGTTCGATTATGCCGAACCGGAGGTCCGCGACTTTCTCATACAGAATGCCACGTTCTTTCTGAACGAATATCGCGTGGACGGCTTCCGCTACGATCAGGTCAGCGTCATTGACCATGACGGCGCCCCACATGGTTGGCGATTCTGTCAGGACCTCACTTCCACGCTGCACGCGGATCGACCTTCAGCCTTACATCACGCCGAGTATTGGAGCGTGAATCCCGTTGTGGTACAGCCGGTACCGGAAGGAGCAGGATTCGATACGACCCTCACCGACGGGTTACGTATCGCCCTGCGCAATGTGATTGGAAATGCGAGCGCCCCGGATGACCGTCCGCTCGACATGACGGGCCTCGTTCGTAGCCTCTGGCCAGAGGGATTTTCGGAAGAGTGGCGGTTCGTGCAGGGTCCTGAGAATCACGACATCGTGTATCGTGACCGGGAACTACGCCTCGCTCGCCTCGCCGATCCCTCCAATCCTCGTTCCTGGTATGGGCGAAGCCGCACGCGGGTCGCCACCGGCCTCAGCCTGACTGCGCCGGGAATTCCGATGCTGTTCATGGGACAGGAGTTCTTAGAGGACAAGCAGTGGGCGGATGATTTCGTCTCTCACCCGGAACTGCTTCTCTACTGGGCCGGGCTTGAACAGGGCGACAAGCAGATGGCCGACCATGTGCGCTTCACCAGAGAGTTGCTCGCCTGTCGTCGAAACTCACCTGGGCTTCGAGGACAGGGGTTTCGTATGGTGCACGTGCACGATCAGAATCGGGTGCTCGCGTTCCACCGGTGGGTGGAGGGACAGGGACACGACGTGATGGTGGTAGCCCACCTGGCCCCGTTTCACCGCTTCGGATATCGGATCGGATTCCCAAGCGGCGGCGACTGGCGGGAATCCTTCAACAGCGACGTGTATGAGAATTGGGTGAATCCGGGCGTAGTCGGTAACGGCGGACAAGTGATCGCGGATCCATATCCCATGCATGAATTTGCCTTTTCAGCTGAGCTGGCTCTTCCGGCCAACAGCATACTCGTCTTTACGCGGTAGCCTTCCGCTCGATAGCGTCTCGCCCCTCGGTCCATAAGATCCTGGAAACCACAGAAGCCCTGCGATGGAGTCCTTCATAGAAAAGTATGTACACCACTTCGGCTGCCGACTGAGATGTAGTCCTCAGGCGGAGTTCTAGATCGGCATCGGCATGACCTCGGTTGAATTCCTCGCTGAACGCGGCTAGCATTCTTCCATGGGACTGGGCCGGTTAGCAGGATCCTCCATGAAAGCGTCTTCCTTTGCTCTTTCTATCCTGGCTGCGTTGATCCCTGGATGCTCGCTTCAACAGGAAGTGTCACGCACTCCTCGGACAGCGGTTGAGCAGGTCCTGTTGACGCAGGCGGTCGAGCAAGCCCTGGTGAATCTGTCGGTTCAACTACCCGAGGGCGTTAATGTGGACGTGGATGTGACCGGACTCGAAGGTGATCGGTCTCGCCTCGGCATGGCGAACGCGGACTTAGGCACGATCAATCGCCCATCGCGCGATACGTTGTACATCCGAGACGCCGTGGCCGCCGAATTGGGGCGCCAAGGCTATCGCGTCTCCGCACGAGGCGCCGAGTCTCCGTACTTGATTCGTGTGATGGCAGAGTCGTTCGGAACGATGCAAGGTAGCACATTCATCGGAATGCCGCCGGTTCAGAGTGTGTTGATCCCGTTCTCGCTCCCTGAACTCACTCTCTACAGGCGGCAGAGCCAGAGCGGCTATGTTCGGCTGCATGTGGATGTCTACGATAATCGGACCGGCGAGTTTCTCGGTTCGACTCCCAAACTGGTCGGACGAGCGTATTTTAATCAGTACACGGTGCTGCTTCTTGCGACCTGGCTCCGCACCGATGTAACGGCCTATCCCGTAGCGGGACAATGGTGATTTCCAAAACGGCACTGGCCCAACCAAGTATCTAGAGAAACGAGAGAACATCCGGAGGCAAGCATGGCTATTCAGTGGATCGGGAGTCCAAACAAAGACAAGGGACGAGAAGGGTTCAGGCCCGAGGCAATCGTGATCCACATCATGGAAGGCACCCTCAAGGGCACCGACGCCTGGTTTTCCAATGAGGAATCCGGGGTTTCAGCCCACTATGGGATCGGGAAAGGCGGAGAGGTCCATCAATATGTAGGCGAAAGTGATCAGGCTTGGCACGCGGGCCGCATCGTCTCTCCGACCTGGAGCCTGTTGAAGCCCGATGTCAATCCAAATTGGTATACGATCGGCATCGAGCACGAGGGACGGGAGGACACGCCCTGGTCCGATGCGTTGTACGACGCCAGCGCTCGGTTGATCGATGAGATTTGCCGACGCTGGGCCATCCTCTGCGATCGCGACCATATCATCGGTCATCGAGAAATCCGATCGGATAAGACCTGTCCAGGATTCGACGTCGATCTCGACAAGCTCATCGACATGGCCAATGAGTTCCAACGTGATCCAAACACGTTCAATTTCATCAAGAAACCTGGCATGGTGAAAGCGCGCGTCGATGTGAACATTCGTGAACTGGCTCCCACCACCACAACAGCGGTGGTCCGTACGGTCAAGAAGGGACGGAAACTCACGTATCAAGGCTGGACGAGCAACGGGATGACCGTTAACGGGAATGCCCATTGGTATAAGGATTCCGATGACAATTACTTCTGGGCCGGAGCAACCGAGCGGCCGATCCCTGGACTCTGAGACCTCTCCGCTAGCCCATATCGGTCGTTGCACCCGTTCCGCACTGGGACTTCTTCTCATCGGGGGCTTTGTATTAGCCTGCGGCGCCAAGCCCATATCCGCTTATCCCTCCGTGCAATTGACGCCCGACCGACAAGCCATTTTGGTGATTCCCTCCGATCGGACAACACCCTCTCAACTTCCCCTTCAAAGTTTGCCGACCGAATCGGCACTCGTGCCGGGTCTTTTTTACCACCCGCAGCGATTCGAGTTGGTTCGCGTCTCGCCGGACGGACGATACGCGGTGTTTTCCGCTGCAGGACATCATAATCTGATAGGCCTTCTGGACCTTGAGACCATGGCAATACGGGAGATTGACCTTCTGACGGAAGGGGACGTGGTGGCCTTCCACTGGGCAGCCGATAGTCGAACGCTTGCGTATGATTACTTGCCGGCCAGCGGCTATCGTCGGGTGAAGGGTTACGATATTGAATCCGGGGAAGGTTTGTTCGTGCCCCGTACGGAGCGTCATTCAGCCGCCCATGTCACATTTGAGAGTTGGGGACCAGGACTGCATGAGGTCATCATACGCATAACCGATATACGCAGCCACGAACGTCGAACTGAAGCCGTCACGCTGATTCCACGCCGGTAGACAAACCGCATCAGCCTTTCCTGTCGAAGCCGTTTGGATAGGCGTTGGGACAGGCCATTGAATAGACGAAGCGTCGAGGCTACAATTCACCTGTTCATTCCGCATCGCGCAAACGACCGACGGTACGGCGAGACTCACCCTTGTGGCGGGTGTTTTTTCTTCCAAGGACACGCGACGTGAAACTGAGAGGTTTTATCGCCATGTGCGGATTACTTTGGGCATCACCCGCCTACGCAGTCAGCCCCATGGCAGCCCAAGTCTGTGGTCTGCTTGCATCTCCCTCGCTATCCGCAGTCCAGTCGAGAATGGGAACGGGTGAGGGTTGCGCATGGCAATGGCCCAATGGTCAAGCGCTGTCGATGTATGTGCACATCGACAAACAAACCGAAACAGCGGCGGAATTCAAACAAATGATGGACATGTACTTGCAGAACCCGGCGTTTAAGAGAACGGCATTCCCAATTTGTAAGGGAGGTGACATGGTCGTCGGTGATTTTCGAAACGGCAAAGGCCCAGGCGGCACCGGATACACACAATGTTCTGGTTTTGTGCTGACCTTCAGCTTTCAAGGCGCCGATGCCCAAAACCATTTACCAGGCATCGCAAAGAAACTCACCGGCACAACCTTCGCCCGCTGATCCTGTGAGGATGATGTCCCCCTCTCAATTTGAGCCGCATGAAGCACCGTGTTCACAGGCTCGACTTTGGCGAGGCCAACGGGCAATCTCATGATCAGATCACATAAGATCGTCGTTGTTAAGGACCTAAGGAGTCACCATTCGTGCTACTGAAAGGGCGCAATCATGAAAAACATTGAGATGAGCATTGAGGGGTCTGTGTTGACGATCAGAGTAGACCTCTCAAAGGAGTTCGGTCCCTCTTCAACGGGCAAGACGATCATCATTGCTTCGACGGAAGGGAATGTGACCATTCCAAATCGGCAAGAGAAGGTCGGGCTCAATGTGTACCGAAAAAAGTAGGACCGATCCCAGCCATTCGGCTCTGCCCTCTTCACCGGCGAGGCTGCTTTTTTCCCGATCGGCTCTTGACAGATCAGAAACAACTCTCTAGACGTATCAATCAGTTTGTAATCCCCAGGAAATTCTCGTGGCTGTGGATAGCTATACACCTTGTTGTCGGGCCAGCGGCTCCTGTAGGGATTCGTTATGGTGCCGAGCATTCACTGTGTGAAAACGTCTAAAAGAAGGATATGGACCACTATTAGTTGTGGTCGTTCCGATGCAGTGCGGACGCCTAAAAAGTAGGCAGTTTGATAAATAGACACGTCATTTGTGCATGATTTGGTCAAGAAACAGACTTGTTCACAAGGTTATCCACAGAAGGTGTGGACCGGGATTTGAGGCGTTGTTTCCTGCGTTCCAAGGTCCATGCAACAAAATGAAGATGACCTTGAAATTCAGATCTCTCCGTCTGTTTCTTGACACCCTTCTTGTCTTTCCCCGACAATCCGGCGACTTCAATCATCTTTGAGCGCAGCCCGCTGGACCACGATGAGGTGCTTCATAAAATGGCACGCGTCTCGTTCCTTGAAATCCGTGAAATCTGTAATCCGGTCGGCACCTAAATATTTCTCGAGGTGGTAATGAAACGCTTTTTCGTAGTGCTTGCTGCCGTCGCTCCCCTGTTTCTCGTCGCCTGCGCTTCTCACGTTGATACGGCTGCCGGAGGAGGACCGGACGGTCCTCGAAGGGTTACCGCAAGTGGATACACGAAAGAGGGCTGTCTGCTCAATCTGAAACTGGCGGCGCGCGAGAAAAACGTGCGATTGGTGCCCGACGACGTACAGGTGGAAACGAATATGTTGATGCTTTTTTTCCCATTCTTGGATCATGAAGGCTATCGCTGTTCGGGGAGGTTCATCGAACGAGACAAACGCCCCTCGAGCAAAGATCCGCTCTACCCCTTCGAATAACGCGGGCAGCGACTCCTCTCATTCGGTTCATCGCTGTGTCCGATCTCACCTACCGACGTGGCGACATCCGGCAGGCGATGGATGACGACCACTGCCCCGTTGCAAAGCGAATCAGGAAGGCGATAGGATCGTCTTCTCTCTTCCTCTTTCCATTCATGAAAAGGGGAAAGCGCCGACATCGGTTTAGAGTTCAACACCGGTGCGTCCACCTGGACTTCACCGCCGGATTTCACGTACACATGAGTGGAGTGAAATCCAATGGCGGGGCGCGAATCCATGTATGGCCACCGTCCTTACTTGTAGGTGAGACATGATCATCAAGTTCTCCGCCTTGGCTCTTGCATCCATCGCCATGCTATGTGAAACCGTGCCGGTTTCTATTGCAGCCATTCAGCCGATGTCCATGAACCAAGATTCAGACGACCGGTCGCCGCAAGAAGAATTGAGCGTGATGAGAAACAATCTGGAGAATGCGAAGCGACGGATCGGTGAGCTCATTCTCCAGCTCCATGCCAAGGAAAATGAGGTCTCGGCCCTGAGATCCAGCGCCTATGAGAATTCCAAGAAACTTCGAGAAGATCTTGCGTCACAAACCGAGGAGTTAAACCAGGCCAAGCGCCGTGTCGCCGAAGTCGAACAACAATTGGCGGGGGGAAAAGGGCAAGAATTAACTCAGGCGAAACGCCGCGCAACCGAAGCGGAACAACAGACGGCAAGGAAAGAGCAAGAACTCGCGCAGGTCAAGCGCCGTGTCGCCGAAATCGAACAACAGATGGGGGGAAAAGAGCAAGAGCTGACCCAGGCCAAGCGCCGCACCGCCGAAGTCGAACAACAGATGGTAGGAAAAGAGCAGGAGCTGACCCAGGCGAAACGCCGCGCAACCGAAGCAGAACAACAGACGACTGGGAAAGAGCAAGAACTCCTGCAGGCGAAACGTCGTGCCGCCGAAGCGGAACAACAGACGGCGAAGAAAGAGCAAGAGCTAGTCCAGGCCAAACGCCGTCCAGCCGAAGCAGAACAACAGCCGGCCGTGGGAAAAGATCAAGAACTGACCCAGGCGAAACGCCGCGCAACCGAAGCAGAACAACAGACGGCAAGGAAGGAGCAAGAACTGGCGCAGGTCAAGGAGGATCTCAAACAAGTCACGCAAAAATTGGCGGATCTCAATCCCCAACTTATGGCGAGAGACGCGGAGCTCGCCCGTATGAAGCAATTACTGGAGAACCTGGAGCGCGATTCCTCCAAACCGGCCGAGACGACTCACCCTCAAGAGGAGCGCCTTCCCGAGAAGAATTCACTTTCTCCGCAATCGGTCGAAGAGAACCTCTCCGTGGCCAACCTGCTGCCGCCCACTCCGGCAATTACAGATGACGCAGAGGTCTTATTAAGTAGCGATCTCGGCAAGATGGGTGAGAGCCTTGCGAGCCTGTTGCAGCCCGAACTCAAGAAAGGCAATGTGAACTTGAGACAGCGAGGCAACAAATTGACCCTCGCGTTTGCGACCGGTGAACTATTCACCTCCGGTGATGCCATGGTCACCTTGGGAGGCACCTCGTTGCTTGAGCGGGTCGGAACCGTCTTACAGGGATTCCGCTACCAGAGCGTAGAGGTTGCCGGACATACCGACAACCAGCCGGTCCGAAACGACTCTCGGAGAGGCTTCCGGGATAATATCGAACTCTCCCGGACCAGGGCCGAACATGCAAGTCAGGCGTTGGTCAATGGAGGGCTTGATGTCGATCGAGTCAAAGCAGTTGGGTATGCAGACACGAAACCTATCGCGACCAATGACACCGAAAAAGGCCGGAGTAAGAACCGACGAATGGAAATCGTGATTACTCAGTGGTCGGAACCCGGCGCTGATTCAGGCGATGCAAAAACGCAAGTCGGCAAGAAACTCCGGGGATTCTCCACTCAGGCGGTAACCCATCATTGACTCAGCGAGTCACGATCCCTAACCGGACCAGCCCGGAGATGTCCTCAGTGTCGGCGGAGCGCACAACTCGATTGGTCACGCGATTATAACCGGCTTCGAATCCAATCTTGGTCACCCACTCGGGTGATGAGTACAACGACCAATCCATGGCGCCTCTCCACTTGAAATTTTCGTTGCGGATCAATCCATCGGACGAACGGGAGCTCGAATAGTGGCTCGCGGCGCTGAAAAAGAGCTGTGAACTCTGCTGATAATTTAACGCAAGCGAGGCGGTCGGGGTGTCGATACGTACGCCGGACCAGGATTGAAACTCTTGACGATAGGTGAGAATCGGTGTGATGGTCAGCGTATTGATCGGGCGAAGAATCGCCGAGAGCGTTTGCGACCTGATGTTACTGTCGGTGTTGCCGCGGAGCAGGTCGCTCATCAAGATGTAACTCGATGCAAATCCGATATCCCAGCCGGGGCGCTGGAGAGTCACCGCGCCTTCGATCGTGTGGTTTGAAGATCGCTGCGGAGCCGCTCCGATCGGTTCGAACACGCTATTCAAGGAGTTTCTCGAATAGGTGACGCTGAGTTCCGGCCATAGCGGCCTGTTAAGGAACAGCCCGACCCGCCCGTACGTCTGCTCCAATCGAGACCGTGTCGCTTCTCCTTCGACGTTGTTCCATGTTTGACCAACAGCATTCCGGAAGGTCATCGATCCTGTTTTCCACTCGCTCCAAATTTCGCGGCTGGCTCGGTCAGGAGCGAGAAGAAAACCTTGTCCTGCATGACGAAATGTGACTCCGTAGCGAAGACTTCCCTCCGAGCCGGTGAGCCCAATTCTGAACATGCGTGCCGATGCATCGGTTTGTGTATTTCCCATCATCGACGGCATCGGCTGACTCACGCCGGGGGGACTGTATGCGACCTCAGCCTCGGTTCCTAACTTTCCGCTGAACCAAGTCGTTGTTCCTGGCACTCGATTAATTCGTGGATGTTCAGCACCAGAAGTCGAACCCCACAAACGAGGCGCCATAAGGAACAGGCGATGGACAGGTGATGCGCCCATGGTTCGGAATCCTTCGGCTTGAGCAGAAATGAGGTCACCGGCCTGCGAAGTCGGAAATCCGCTGGACCGATATGAGATTTGTGTGTTCAGGAGGATACCATCGCTGCACCAGACCTGAGAGACAATGCCCAAAAGCAGCACTACTAGGCTCGATACCAATGGAGAGCGTTTCATGTATGATTCCAACCATGAACCAGTTCCTTTGAAGTGTAGCAGCCAGGATTGTCATCTTAAGTCTTGGATTATATTTTGAGATTTGGTCATCTCAGAGATCGAAATAAGCAAAATAGGATACGGCGTTGACAGGCCGATGGGCGGGGAATTACGGTGACAGACATGACACAACATCGGGATAGAGCGAATGGTGAGGGAATCGATAGATCCGAACCGGTGTATCGCCTTGCCGCAACGGGACGTCAGGAGACTGAAGATGAGCGGCTCAGCCTTCTCGAAGACATCTTCGATCCCCTTACCCGTCAACGCCGTGCCTGCGTTCAACCAGGCTGGCGGTGTCTCGAAGTGGGAGCGGGTCGTGGATCTATGGCTGTGTGGCTGACCCAGCAAGTCGGGGCCAACGGTCGAGTCGTGGCCACCGATGTCGATACCACCTATCTCAATCGGCTGGACCTTCCGAATCTCGAAGTCCGCCGGCACAACATTCTCAGCGATTCACTAGATATGCTAGGTCCCGGCTCATTCGATCTTGTCTGTACGCGCCTCATGCTATTTTGGCTTGCGGGCAAACAGGAAATCGCCATCCGCCGCATGGTGGAGTGCCTGCGATCGGGAGGATGGCTGATCGATGAGGATGGTGACTGGGGCATGGTCGCCCCGGTAGACCCTTCTCATTCGCACTACGCCCTCTACCATCGCGTCTGGAAGAACGGCGAATGGTGGGCGTCGCGCGGATACGACCCTACGTTTGGACAAAAGCTACCGATGTTGTTCGAACGCTGCGGCTTGGTGAATATCCGTCACGAAGCGAGTGCAGCGGTGGTCCGCGGAGGCAGCCCATGGGGACGGTGGTGGTTGCAAAGCCTGGAAGGGATACGTGCCTCGGAACGAGCCGATGGGAGCCTGACTGAGGAACGAGACAAAGAATACGGAGTGCTGACCGCCCCTTTGACCGACCCATCTTTTTGGTTTCTCAATGCGCTCATCCACGCCTGTTGGGGTCAACGAGAAATCTCCTGAGTGTTAGGATCGAGGCAGTTTGGAAGAGTGGGTCTTTGACTGAAGCGCTGTGACCATGACTCCGTCCAGACGTGTGACTTTTCCGTTCTCGTTCGTCGCCGCCAACCGAGCCGAACCTTTCACCACCACGCGGCCGCTCACCTTTTCGCGCACGACATGCGAAAATGTCAACGCAGCCCGCGTCACATTGCCTACGTCCGTTTCGACGACCAACGTTTCTCCGTAGCGGCCGGGCGAGCAATAGTCCACTTCGGCATGCACGACCACGAAGATAATGCCCTGTTTCATCAATGCCACGACCGAATATCCTCGCATTTCCAGGTATTCGGTACGAGCCCGCTCAAAGTATTTGAGGTAATTCGCGTAGTAGACGACCCCGCCGCAATCGGTGTCTTCGTAGTAAATCTTTATTTCCATAGAAACTGGAAGCAGATGGTTAGTCGGGAATTACACGATCGGGTAGACAGGCGAAGTGATGCCGGCGATCAACGAAACGACCGCCCGATAACAACAAGATCCGCTCTCGATGATCGGCCTTCGGCGCCCCATGACTAAAGATTGAGAACAGGAAACTTCGGCAGCGAGGTCTCATTGACGCCCGACAATTTGACGACCACATCGTAGAGCTGCTGCACTCGCTCTGCCTTGATCGGCTCGAAGCCGTGTCCCAAGATCGCGCGGTTGGCCGCATCCAGCAACGGCTTCATCTTCTGCCATTCTCTGAGGAAGGCTTGGCCCAACTGATCGCCCAACCCGGCCAGCACACGAAATTGTGCTTGCAGCGGCAACTTGTATTTGCCGTCGATGTCTTCGAGGTAACAAGTACGACAGGTCTCTTGAAGCGCTTGCGGAAGCTGTCCCGGCGATACATCCCAGCTTTTGATCTTGTGCGACTTATAGAGCCGGACTTGCGCGAACGCCTCCAGCGCGCGAACAAGCGCGGTCATGGCGACTTCCGGATTATGTCCCGACAGGAGCCTTCTCGCGGCATGAGCCAGCAAATCCAAGGAGACAAATTCTTTGACTTCAGCGGGATCAAGCACGAGTTTTTCGAGGAATCCCGCGTTCGCCTTGATGGGTGGTAGTACCGCCTTCAACCCAGATGGCCCGCCCCACAGCGAAGCCATCTCAAGGGCCTTGATGGCGGTCTTCAATTTCTCCCAGGCTTGGCGGTAATGAAACCGTTCCCACAATTCATAGCCCTCGGCCAAATCCCTGAATGCTCGATACAGCGGCTTCTGCCCGCCACTTACTAATAGTTCTATGTCGTGAAACATTTTGGCGGCGCCGTGAAACAGGCCTCGGTTGAATAACTCACATCCCTCTCGACGCGACACCGTCCCCTGCTCATCCCATGGATTCGTCTGAGTCCAGACCAGCGTCTTGGAGCCCAACTCGACACGATCGCCCTCCAGACCTTCTCGCGCCTGAACCAGCTCGACTACCCGAGAGGTCCGAGGGAACGCCGCCAATGTGAGCGCGCCCGCCATCGCCGCTGTCGCTCCACTGAGATCCACGACCAGCTCTCCCGGCTGTACCTCCCATGTCCGTAAGAGATCCGGTAGGGACCGTGCAAGAGTCTGGTAAGTGGATGGGAACTCCGAAGCGTCCGCCAGCACGATCCAATCCCACCGCCTCGGCATCTGTTGGATCTTCGGTTGGACGTCCGACTCCACCAAGGTCTTGCTTCCTTCAGGCAACACGAAACACAAGATATCCGGGTTGAGCCGGTTGATTGAGTAGACCGCCGACGCCGCGTCATCGACCAATGCGATCACGAGCGCCTTGATGGGTTGGTCTTGCGCCATGGCGCGACGACTATATCATCGCGTTCAGACTCATTCAATTCACTCCCGTTCAACCATACTCCTCTTGACGGCTCTTCGAATGAGCCCTAGACTTCGCAAAGATTCCCGAGATCGCATCAGTGTCTCTGGCACAGCGAGACTTTTCAATGACCTGGTCGTACTGGTTGTTCATGGGATTAGTCCTTGCCGGCGCAGAAATGATTGCGCCGGCTGGATTCTATCTCCTGTTCTTCGGTATTGCGGCGCTGATCGTTGGCGCGCTGGCCGGTCTGGGTATCGTGCAGACTGCATGGCTGGAATGGCTGCTGTTCTCCATTCTGGCTGTCGTCTCGCTCCTGTTTTTCCGTGGCCCCTTGCTGCGAATGACCCAAAGCCCTCCGACTCATGCAGTGGACAGCATGGTAGGAGAATCGGCTACTCTACTTGACGATCTTCCTTCGGGACACACAGGCAAGGCGGAATTGCGCGGCACGACGTGGACTACCCGCAACGACGGGACCTCTCCGCTGGCCAAGGGCCAGCGCGCAATCGTGACAAAGGTGGACGGGTTAACGCTCTGGGTGAGATCAGAATAACGAATGCTATCAAACGAGGTGTAGGCATGGAAGCTGGAACGTTTGTTCTCATCGTGTTGGCGCTGATCGTTGTCATCGCGATCGCGAAAACTGCCGTGGTCGTCCCTCAACAGAGCGCCTACGTCGTGGAACGTTTAGGGAAATACAGTTCCACGCTTGATGCGGGATTCCACATTCTCGTGCCTTTCATCGACGCAGTCCGTTACAAGCACGTGCTAAAGGAAAGTGCCGTCGACATTCCCGAACAAGTGTGCATTACGCGCGACAATGTCCAGGTCCATGTCGACGGAGTTCTGTACATGAGGGTGCTTAATCCCGAGCGCGCGTCTTACGGGATCAACAACTACCAGTTTGCGCTCACGCAATTGGCCCAAACGGCGCTGCGAAGCGAGATCGGCAAGATCGAGTTGGACAAGACCTTTGAGGCCAGGACCACCATCAACGCGCAGCTTGTCAATGAATTGGACAAGGCGTCAGAACCCTGGGGCGTGAAAGTCCTTCGATACGAGATCAAGAACATCACTCCGCCGAACGATGTGCTCAACGCAATGGAAAAGCAGATGCGCGCTGAACGGGAGAAACGCGCGCTGATTTTGTCGTCGGAGGGAGAGCGCGACGCCGCGATCAATCAGGCCGAAGGCGAAAAGCAGCAAGTGATCAAGGCGTCTGAAGCCAAGAAGCAGCAACAGATCAACGAAGCGGAAGGGGCTGCGGTTGCCATACTCGCCATTGCGCAGGCCACGGCCGACGGACTCCGCAAGGTAGCGGAATCCATCAAAGTCCCCGGAGGCCACGAAGCCGTGCAACTTCGCGTCGCTGAGCAATACATTGCCAAGTTCGGCGAACTCGCCAAGTCGAGCAACACATTGGTGCTTCCTGCCAACATTTCTGATGTCGGCTCGATGATCGCATTGGCGATGAACGCCGTGAAACAGACCGGAACATCGGTTCCAGCAAAATCATGACGATAAGACTGCGCTGTTTGACAGTCTTATACGCATCATCCTAGAATCGCGCCATGCAAGCACTTGTTGTGACGGCTTTTGCGGACAGCGCCCGGGTCAAACAGCAGTTCGCACAGGACCACGCCGATCGTATCGTGCAGGTCGCGACGCTCATCGCGAAAGCCTTCCAGAACGGCAATAAAGTCCTCCTCTTCGGCAACGGCGGGAGCTCGACCGACGCCGCGCACATTGCGGCGGAATTTGTCGGTCGATACAAGCGCGAGCGAGTGCCCTTGCCTGCCATCGCCCTGGCGACGGACATCGCCGCCATCACCTGCATCGCGAACGACTATGGGTATGAGGAATTGTTTGCCCGCCAGGTGCGGGCGCACGGCCGACCAGGCGACATCGCCATCGGCATCAGCACAAGCGGGAATTCTCCGAACGTGCTGAAGGGTGTCGAGGCAGCCCGCGACTGTGGCTTGACCACGATTGCCTGGACCGGCGCCGGCGGTGGAAAGCTGGCCGGGTTGGTCGATTATCCCTTCATCGTCCCCTCTACAGTCACGTCTCGGATTCAAGAAAGTCACATCACGCTCGGCCACGTCTTGTGCGAACTGGTAGAGGATCACCTCCTTGGGAAAGCCTCCTGATCGGACTCCCTCGACTCGGCCTCCCGCGTTGATCCCGCCGATCAATGCGTCTGACCTGAAGACGTATCCTCTGAAAAAACGACACAGCAAGGTCCGGCTCTCGGACTTGGCCGCACCGTGGAAACGCGGGGGATCTTTCTCGACATTCTATTCCCGCCTCCCCGACATCTTGGCGGTCAGGACCTTGCGGGCCGTCACCCAGGCTATTGTGAAGGCGCATCGCAGGCGCCGCCCGGTCATCATGGGGATCGGCGCCCATGTGATCAAGGTGGGGCTTTCCCCGATCATCACCGACTTGATGGAACGACGTATCATCACAGCAGTCGCCATGAACGGGGCGGGAATTATTCACGATTTCGAATTGGCTCTCATGGGGCACACCTCTGAAGAAGTCGATGCCGAGATCGACGAGGGTCGATTCGGCATGGCGGAGGAAACGGGACGCATCCTCAATGAAGCCATCGTCCGAGGCGCGAAAGACGGCCAGGGGTTGGGCGAGGCTATCGGGCAGTACATGAACCAAACAGCGCATCAATTCCCGAATCGCGCCGTCAGTATCCTATCCACGGGCGCGCGACTCGGCATTCCGGTGACGGTGCATGTCGCAGTCGGGACCGACATTATCCACATGCATCCTGCGGCGGACGGCGCAGCCATCGGAGCCACTTCTCTCCTGGACTTCAGGCGTCTGACCGCCGTCGTCGCCGGTATGGAAGGCGGCGTCTATCTGAACGTCGGCTCGGCTGTGATCCTTCCGGAGGTGTTCTTAAAAACACTGTCGTTAGGAAGAAATCTGGGCCATCCGATCGCCGACATTACGACCGTGAACATGGACTTTCTCTCCCATTACAGGCCGCAGACCAACGTCGTGCGGCGACCCACACAAAAAGGCGGGCAAGGCTATTCCTTGACCGGTCACCACGAAATCATGTTGCCGTTGCTGGCGGCGGCCGTGCTGGAGGAACTGAGATGACACCAGCCCCCGCCACTCCTGGCCTTTCGCCACCCCTTTCATCCGAAGGGCTCCAGGCTCGTTGGCAACACCTGAACGCACAGTACTTTGCCGATTCCCTCAGACCGATCGATATCGTCTGGAGTCAGCGCCTGACCGCCTCGGTCGGGATGTTTACCTGCCGGAAGGGGTCAAAGACATTCTCCCCTCTCGCCATGGCGAACAGTCGTCGCGAAATCCGCCTGTCGCTCCCGCTGTTTGAACAGCTCGCCGCACGGACACCGTACGCGGAACAGGAGCTACTCAACACCTTGGCGCATGAAATGATCCATCAATGGCAGTTCGATGTGCTGAAGCGTCGACCGGATCATGGCCTGGAGTTTCTGCGGAAGATGACCCAGATCAATCGATCAGGGGAAGTGGCCGTGACGACGTACCACTCGCTGGAGAAGGAAGTGATTGCCTTATCCAAATTCGTCTGGAGATGCCGGGACTGCGGGCGTCTCTATCGGCGGCACCGAAGAACGATCCAACCAAAGCGCCACCACTGCGGTGCCTGTCGAGGCTCGTTGCAAGAGCTCGTGCACCGACCCAACTGATCGAGGATCGTCCCAAGCCCTACCTGACTCATGCCGTAGATTCATCACTCCGATCAGCCGGACCGATTGGGCCTAGCAGAGTGCCGGAGCAATTGACGCTCGAATTGAATTGACGTGGCGAGGGAAGGAATGTCTGATGGGGAATGCGTGCTAGGCGGCTTCTTGGCTTTTGTCCTGCTCAGAACGTTCGTGCCCCTGAGTGACTCGGCCCAAGACTCCGGCCAGCGCGTCTACCGAAATAGGTTTTGAGAGATAGTCGTCCATTCCCGCTGCGAGACACTGTTCACGGTCTCCCTGCATGACGTTGGCCGTCATGGCGATAATCAGCACATGATGGGGAGTTCCGGGCGCCTCCAGTTCCCGAATGAGGTTTGTCGCTTCAAACCCATCCATCTCCGGCATCTGGCAATCCATGAACACCGCATCATAACGAATGCGAGACACTGCTTCGACCGCCTCACGCCCGTTGGCTACCACGTCAACTCGATACCCCAACCGCTGGAAGAGGCGAGCGGCCACTTTTTGATTGATGATGTTATCCTCGGCCAGGAGAATACGGAGATCCACCTTAGCCTCGGTTTCAGCAAGGGTATACCGTGTAATGAGCGGTGACGACTCCCTCCCTGCCGGCATGCCTGGGGCAACGGGACGTGGTGTGATGACAGCGACGAGACAATCGTGCAACTGTCGCTCACGAATCGGCTTGGTCAGGTAGGCCGCCAATCCCGCTTCCTTGGCCCTCTTCGCATCTCCCCGTCGACCGAACGAGGTGAGCAACACAAGTCTGGTATCACTTCCTTCACCTCCTGCCTTGATCACACGTGCCAACTCGATCCCATCCGTCGGACTCATATCCACATCCAGAAGCGCAAGAGCGAACCGCGGTTGCCCGTCCCGACCGCTCAGAACAGCCACCGCCTCGGAGCCGCTGTGGACCAGTGTGGGTTGCATTCCCCATTTCTTCGTCATCAGCTCCAACATCCTTCGATTAACCGCTTTATCATCCACGATCAAGATGCGGAGACCTGCCAACAGGGCGGCAGAGGCATCGGCACGGCGGGAGCCGGCAGCCTGTTTGCCCAGATTCACCGTAAACCAGAAGCAGCTCCCTTCTCCAACCCGGCTCACCACCCCGATCGTTCCTCCCATCATCTCGACAAGACGTTTGCAAATCGCAAGACCAAGGCCTGTTCCACCATACTTCCTCGTCGTGGATCCATCGGCCTGGCTGAACGACTGAAACAGCCGTTCACAGGCTGGTTCGGAGATCCCGATCCCGGTGTCCGTGACCGCGACGCGAATCGTCGCTTCCTCCCTCGATTGAGCCTCAACCGTCACCTCCACCACCACATCTCCGCTGTGGGTAAACTTGACGGCGTTGGCCGTCAAGTTCATCACGACCTGCCGGAGACGACCCGGATCGCCACGCAGATTTCGAGGCACATCGGCGTGAAAGAGACAGGCCAGATTGAGCCCTTTGGATGACGCGCGTTCCGCCACAAGGTCCAAGGATTCTTCGATGGCAAGACGAAGATCGAATTCGATCACCTCCAAATCCAGTTTTCCTGCTTCGATCTTGGAAAAATCGAGAATGTCGTTGATGATCGTCAGCAAGTGGTTGCCGCAAGTCCGAACGGTTTCAGCATAATCACGCTGCTCATCCGTCAGTGAGGTCTCCAGCAAAAGCCCTGTCATCCCGATCACACCATTCATCGGTGTCCTGATCTCGTGACTCATAGTCGCCAAGAACGACGACTTGGCCTCGGTGGCGGCTTTGGCTTCCCTCAATGCGGCATCCAGCTGCTGATTGATATGCTCCAACTGCTGCGCATAGTCCTTCAGCGCTTGCTCCGCTTCTTTCCGTCTCGTGATGTCTCGGATAAATGCGTTGAAGCTGACGGCCCCCTCGACGGATAACGGCGTCATGGCGATTTCTACCGGAAATTCCCGGCCGTCACGCCTGAGACCGATCATTTCGACCAGCCTGTTTGAGAGGAGTTCATCTCCGGGTTGAAGAAGCCGCTGAACATACTCGCGATAGCTGAGGCGATGGGACGGTGGAAAGATAGTGTCGGCGACATCCCGCCCGATCACCTCACGCGCAGGCCATCCGAAAATCTGTTCGGCCTGGGCATTCCACTCGGTAATTCGGCCTGTACCATCCATCGTCATCACCGCGTCGAAGGCTGTGTCGATCATCAGGCTGGTGCGGGCTTCATTCTCATGCAACGCCGCTTCCACTTCAGTTCGTTCGACGAAAAGCCCGATCTGCCTTCCGACTGTGCCCAAGGCCCTCAGTAAATCCTCATCCTCGGCCTGAGGCTCGCTGCTGAAGAGCTCCACGACGCCATAGACGTTCGCCCTCAGCCAAATTGGAAAGGCGCAGGCCGCATGCAGCGTTCCCGTCGCTCGGATAGATCCATACGCAAACATGGGGTCTCTTGCCACATCCTCCACCCACAGCGGCTCGCCGCGGGTCCAACAGCGACCCGGCAGATTGACCCCTGCGGTCTGGTCCTCCTGCCCACTTCTTCTCAGAAAATCCTGCATCACCGTTGTATCGACCGACCAGCCATGTGTGCACATAATGGTTCGCCGGTCGTCTTGCACTCGCCAGAACAAACCGGCATACCAACCGAGATTCACGACGATTGCTTGGAGGAGGTCGGGGACCGCTTGCTCGACGGTAGTAGCGTCTGCGAGCACTTTTGCCACGGCATGCTGGAGAGCTTGGCGCCGATCCAACATACTCCGGAGCCTCTGCTCGTTTTCCTGGAATCGAATTCGTTCATTCTCCGAGCGAGTCCTTTCGGTCCGTGCTCGTCGGGATGCCTGTACAAGGAAGAAAGCCAAAGGAGCGACCAGCAGAACATTGATCGCTGCAATGATCCAAAACATACTCGCCCCATCCACAACCACTGTCCACTCTCCGAACACACCCATAGCTCAGGTTGTCGGCCCGTCGAGTCCGTTATGTGCTCTATCGGTCCGTTATGTGATGACTTGAGGTTCATACCAGGAGTGCGCTGAAACACCGTGCACTTCAGGAATAGCACGGCGCTTTTTCCGTGTAGCCGACAGCACGGCGTGCACGGTATGATGGAGCCATGACCACAAAGGTGTTGCCCCGCGATCAACTCCTCTCCATACTTTCCAGTGAACGGGCAAAGGGGAAGCGGATCGTGTTCACAAACGGCTGTTTCGACCTGATGCATGTCGGACATACCCGGTATCTGCAGGCGGCCAGAGCCCTCGGAGATGTCTTGGTCGTTGGTGTCAACAGTGACGCCTCGGTCCGTACGCTGGACAAGGCATCCGATCGACCGATTGTGCCTGAGGCCCAACGGGCAGAGGTGCTGGCAGCCTTAAGCTGTGTGGATTATGTGGTCATTTTCGACGAATCGGACCCCCTTCAGCTCATTACGGCCGTTCAACCGGATGTCCTGGTCAAGGGCGGAGATTGGATGATCGACCGGATCATCGGCCGCGAAATTGTCGAAGCTCGTGGAGGGGTGGTCAAGACGGTCCCGCTTGTCCCCGGCATGTCGACCACAGGACTTCTTCAACGCATCCGATCAACCGCGAAGTAATGCGTGTCTGAAACCAATCCCCAAACTCCATCCTGGCTCGCTCCGCTTCGTTTGGCACTTAAGCAAGAACAAGCTCGTCTCTGCCTGTTGGGAGCCCATGGCTCGACTGCGGCCTGCGCCCTGACTCTGCTGAACGAGACTCGTCAAGGCACTCCGGATCGCGCCCGTCCGTGGGTTGTGGTGACGACAAACGACGACTCCGCCGAACGAATGTTCAATGACTTGTCCTTCTTCCACGAACTCATGGGTCGTCCGGTCGAAGATCTTGCCTGGTTCCCGGAATGGGAAACGCTCCCCTATGAAGCGACGGCGCCGCATGTCGGGTTGATTGCGCACCGAATGACGACGCTCCATCGGCTGTTGGTCAACCCGCCCACCATCCTCGTCACCTCCGTCGCCGCTGCGATGCATCGTGTCATTCCACGCTCGATATTCGAGCAGGCGGTCTTTCGCTTCGAAACAGCCGCAGCCTTCGAACGAGAACCGCTCATCACCAACCTCCTGCGCCTAGGATACCGCCGGGTGTCCGTCGTGGAAATTCCGGGGGAGTTCAGCATCCGTGGCGGCATCGTGGATATCTTCTCGACCGCCTATGCCGATCCGATCCGTGTAGAATTTCTCGGAGACCAGGTCGAATCGATTCGTTTATTCGACGCCTCGACCCAGACCTCCATCGAAAAATTGAACGATGGTTGGGTGCTGCCCGCGCGGGAGTTCGTTCGGCCTCCGGACGACCCGGATGCAATCATGTCCATCCAAGCGGATGCCGAGTGGCGAAGCCCTGACCTATACACATCCATGGACACCCTGTTCGACTATCTCAACGCGACTCCCTGTCTCGCGCTCGATCAGCCGGAAACCCTGAAAAAGGCCTGCGAGACGACCTGGGAGAAGATCGACGACGGCTATCTTCGTCACGTAGACCGTGATGCCACGCACCCCTATCCCTCGCCTGAACGCCTCTTCCTGACCTGGCCAGGCCTCCAACAACGGATCGGGACGTGGCCCATACTGGCTCTTGAGCCGCTGGCGGCGCCGGACTCAACATGGAATCAGACGTTTTCGTTTTCCGCCCAAGTGCCTGGGAGTATCGGACTCGGTATCAGGGGCACCGCCTTCAGCCAGACCATGAGCCTATTGGAAGGGATCCGGAACGAACATCGGGTCGTCTTGGTCGCGCGAAGTCGCGGGCAGGTCGACCGCTTGATCGCCCTCCTCCGAGAGCACGATTTGCCTGCCGACCCATGGAAACCGGCGGCCTGGTCCGGCCACAGAACCGGCAAGCTGCCGTTTTATGTTCTGCATGGCGATCTCTCGTCGGGGTTCCTCTCCGGAGACCTTCGGCTCGCCCTTCTGACGGAAGAAGAGCTCTTCGCGAAGGGTGCCCGCCATAAGCCGCAGCCGAAAAGCAGAACGGCAACCTTCCTCTCTTCCTTGGAAGACCTCAACGTCGGTGACTACGTCGTGCACGTGCAGCACGGCATCGCCAGATATCGAGGGCTCAAGCGCCTCTCGGTCCAAGATTACGAGAGCGACTTCCTGATTCTCGAGTTCTCCGGTGGAGATACGCTTTACGTTCCTCTCGATCGGTTGAACCAAATCCAACGGTACAGTAGCGCCGAAGGCCATGTTGCGCGGCTCGATCGCCTCGGCGGCACAAGCTGGGCCAAGACCACCGCGCGGGTGAAAAAAGACATCGAGGAGATGGCCCAAGAATTGATCGACCTCTATGCAAACCGCGAGTTGGTGAAACGGAATGCGTATGGCGCGACCACGACCCTCTACCACGAATTCGAAGCGGCGTTTGAGTACGAGGAAACAGCCGATCAGCTCAAAGCCATCGAGGACATCGGTCGCGACATGGAGTCAACGAAACCCATGGACCGACTCGTCTGCGGCGACGTGGGATACGGAAAGACAGAAGTGGCCATGCGCGCAGCCTTCAAAGCCTTGGAGCATGACCGCCAAGTGGCGGTGCTGGTCCCGACCACTCTACTGGCTCATCAACACTATGAAAACTTTTCCGAACGATTTGCGCCCTTCCCGATGCGCGTCGCGCTGCTCTCACGGTTTCAATCTCCCAGGGAAACCAAACCTATTCTCAAAGATGTTGCGGCCGGGACCGTCGATATCGTGATCGGCACGCACCGGCTGCTGCAGAAGGATGTGACATTCCGGCAACTCGGTCTGGTCATCATCGACGAAGAGCAATGGTTCGGCGTCAAACACAAGGAGCGACTGAAGCAACTTCGCACCCAGGTCGATGTCCTGACGTTAACCGCCACCCCAATTCCACGCACCCTCCAAATGGCGATGTCGAGCGTTCGAGACCTCTCGATCATCGATACTCCACCCGCCGGACGATTGGCGATCAAAACGGAGGTCATCCGGTTCAGCGACAAGGCGGTGCGAGATGCCATCCTGCGTGAACTCGGGCGTGGGGGGCAGGTCTATTTTGTCCACAATCGTGTCGAAACCATGGAGCGGATCGGAGCATGGCTGCACCAATTGGTTCCCGAAGCGCGTATGGTCATGGCGCACGGCCAGATGGATGCCAGACCGCTGGAAGCCGTGATGCTGAAATTCGTGAAGCGCGAGGCTGACGTCTTGATCGCCTCGGCCATCATCCAGTCCGGACTCGATGTCCCCAACGCCAACACCATCATCATCAATCGGGCGGATCTCTTCGGCCTGGCGCAGTTGTACCAGTTGCGCGGACGGGTCGGCCGCGGCGGAGAGCAGGCCTACGCCTACTTCCTCATCCCCGATGAAGGCACGCTCACCGGCGACGCGCAGAAACGATTGATCGCGATTCAGCAATTCACGGAACTCGGATCGGGCTTCCGTATCGCTGCGGCAGACCTTGAGATTCGAGGGGCCGGTAATCTTCTGGGCAAACAGCAGTCGGGCCACATCGCCGCGATCGGCTTGGATCTCTACATGCAAATGGTGGAGCAGGCCGTCCAGCGGTTGAAGGGGCATGTGATGGAGGAGGAGCCTGACCCGACTCTGCAATTCCCTGTTTCCGCGTTTATTCCGGAACAGTACGTGGCGGACCCGCATCACCGTCTGTCTCTCTATAAACGGCTGACGGCTTGCGGCCAAGTCGGGGAGCTGGCTCTCTTGCATGGGGAGATTCAGGACCGTTACGGCCCCCCTCCGGAGCCGGTCGAACGACTGCTTGAGGTGATGCAACTCAGGACTCACGCCAAACGACTGCGTCTGGCCTCGATCGAGGTGCACGGCCAGACGGCCAAGGTGGTGTTCCACCCGAAGGCGGTCATCCCCGAGGCCTCCCTCCACCGATTGATGGACCAGCTCAAGAAGCGGCTACGGTTCCTGAGCCCGGTCTCATTCGAGGTCCAAATGCGTGAGGGCGATTGGCCGGCGCTTTTTTCAGAACTCAACGCAATCTTGCAAAGCCTCGATCTCTGTGATACCAAGACCATCAAAAAGGAGGCGACGGCCTCTTAATCGAGAGCCACCTGTGCCACGACTTATGATGCCCTTCCGGTTTCCGATCTTCCATCAGAAGTATTGTCTAGCTGGGCTGCTTGTCGGCATATTGGTCGGTTTAGGACCGGTGGTGTCGGGGTGCGCCGAGCGACAGGAGGAACCGGTTGTCGCCTTGGTGAATGGACGGGCCATCACTCAAACCGAATTCGACCTTCGGTGGGATGAGCTCTCCAAGGCCACACGCTCCCGCTATGAGAAGGAGGGTGGTAAGCGACGATTCCTGGACGAACTCATCACCCGAGAGTTGCTGATGCAGGAGGCCCGTCGCCGGGGTCTTGATCAGGACGATACGATTCGAGACAAGACTCAGCGATATAAAGAACAGCTGATTCTCGATGAACTGCTGAAAGATAAACTCCAATCCAAGGTCGAGGTCACCCAGGCCGAACTCGATGTCTACTATGAAAAGCACGCCAACCAACTATTGGACCCCTTGAAGGCCGATGTCTCCTTGATGCTCCTCCCTAATGTGTATGCCGCCAGAGACCTTGAAGCGCAGATGCATCGAGGCGGGAGTTTCGCCAAGTTTGCGCAGCGATACTCAATCGACGACAAGACGAAACACAAGGGCGGCGAGCTCGGCCCCTACCGGAAAGGACTGGTTCCCCCCGAAGTCGATGCCGTCATCCACACCCTCAAAATCGGGATGGTCAGCGCGCCGATTAAGACCGACCACGGCTATTACTTGGTCATGCTGACCCCGCTGGACGAAGCCATTGTCCAAGCCGACTTGGCGACGCAGGAACGGCTCCGACAAGAATTACTGTCCGATAAGCGCCGCAAGCGGTTCGATGAAGTCATCGCCGATATTCGGGCAAATGCCGTGGTTCGCTTCGCCGGGGCCTCCCGTCATATCAACGAGGACACCGGTAAGCGCTAGCCTGGCTCGATTCCACAGATTCATCTATTTCGTGTAAAATAGTCCGCTCTTGCGTTATCCGGTGAAAGGATCATGAAACGCGTTTCGCTCCCATCAGATCGGCCGGTCCGATTCATGTTGCCGTTGCTCTTGTTGGGCATCTGGACCTGGCTCCCGGAATTTTCCGAGGCCCATTTGCAAGATCGCATCGTCGCCATCGTCAATTCAGAATTGATCATGTTGTCGGATATGAAGCGTGAGTTTGAAACGGAGCACGGGCGGCTTTCCCGCGAGCACCGTGGAATCGATCTCCCTCAGCGGTTGAAAACGGCGGAGTACATGGCCTTGACGAAGCTCATCGAGCGGCGCTTGCAACTGCAGGAAGCCAAGGCCAAAAAGATCGAGGTGTCGGACCTGGAAGTGAAGCAAGCGCTTGAACAGATGAAGCGGCAAGGCAGTCCCCTCGACATTACCAATACGAGTCATGTGGAGACCGTTCGCGAGCAGCTCCTCCTCGTAAGAGTCGTGGACCTGCACATTCGCGGCAACATTACCGTCGGAGACTCCGAGCTCAAGCGGTTCTATCAAGAACATCGTGACCGGTTCGCCCTTCCCGAAGAGTACCAACTGAGCCAGATCATCATTCAACCACGCTCCTCGGATGGATTGGCCGACGCCTTGACCAAAGCCCGCCGAGCCATGGACGACTTGAAGCGAGGAGAGAAATTCGAAGACGTCGCCATGCAGTATTCCGACGGCGCCAACGCCTTGCAAGGGGGACGGCTCGGATGGGTCCGACAGGGAGAACTCATTCGCGCCATCGAACAAGCGGTCGCCCCCTTAGTGCCGGGAGGAATCTCGGACATCATCGAGAGCCCGGAGGGAATCCAGATTATCCGCATGGATGACAGAAAGCCGAAGCAGTTTCGCCGATACGAGGACGCGCGGCGAGAAATCCAGGAACTGGTCTATCGGCAGAAGAGCGATGACATGTATGAATCCTGGCTCATTGAGCTCAAGAACAAAGCGTACATCGAGATCAAGTTCGATCAAGCTGCCGAAAAAGCCCAGCCACAGTCTGTGCGGTCGGCGCAATAAGTCGAGATCAAGACATGCCTGCGGGACGTCTTCCGGCTACTTCGCGTAAGGCTCCCCACAGCCGGTCCCGTCCGTCCCCGGTCTCCGACGAATAGGGAATCAACAGTTCGCCGTCGGCGAGTCCTAAGGCCCGATGTGTCTGCCTCAGCGTATGCACCCGTTCGCTGGACTTCAACTTGTCGACCTTAGTCGCCACGATAAGAGGATTCCGACGGATTGAACGCAGCCACGCGATAGTCTGACGATCCTGGTCGGTCACGACTCGGCTGTCCACCAACAGTACAACCCTAAGGAGCGAGGGGCGACCGACAAGATAGTCTTCGATCAACGGCCCCCACTGAGTTCGGACAGATTTCGACACCTTCGCGAATCCGTAGCCGGGAAGGTCCACGAGGTGGAATTGCGAGAGGTTCGGATCGGAAGTCGAGACGAGAAACACATTCACGGCTCTCGTCTTTCCGGGCGTCCGGCTGACTTTTGCCAGGTCTCGACGATTCAGCAACGAATTGATCAACGATGATTTGCCCACATTGGAGCGTCCCACAAAAGCAATTTCGTGAAGCTGACCGGACGGAAATTGTTCTGGAGTGACGCAACTTTTGATAAACTCAGCTCCGAAGATTTTCATGCCGACAGGCTGATCGATGGATACAAGACGGAAAGCAAATTACCGTCCGACCTTTCTGCGCCACTACACATACGATCCTCCCTCGCCCAAGTCAACCGGCCGACGCAGAGCGACCCCTGTTCTTCTCTGGAGCACCCTGCTCATTGCATTTTCTTTGGGCGTCCTTGCGCTGAGCTGGCTCAACACTCTTCCCGATACCGACCTCCTGGCAAGGACCAACCCGACATCGACGGCGCTCATGGACCATCGCCTGGCAAGAGCGGCTGAGCAGGGACGCACCGGCAAGCGACAATGGATCTGGACCCCGCTGAACCGAATTGCGCCGGAGTTGCAACGCGCCGTGATCGTGGCGGAAGACGCCTCGTTCTTTGTCCATGAAGGATTCGATTGGGAGGGCATCCGAGACGCCGCGCTGTACAATCTGGAAGCAGGAGAACTCAAACGAGGCGGGAGCACCATCACCCAGCAGCTGGCAAAAAATCTGTATCTGTCATCAGAACGTTCTCTGTTCCGCAAGGCCCGCGAAGCCTTGATCACGCGCTCGCTCGAACACCGACTGACCAAGATACGCATCCTTGAACTGTACTTGAATGTCGCGGAATGGGGACGCGGCGTGTATGGGGCGGAAGCCGCAGCTCGTCACCACTTCGGAAAATCCGCCGCCGATCTGACCAGTGATGAAGCTGCCTGGCTGGCCGCCATTCTACCAAGCCCGCAACGATACGATCCCCTGCGTAAAACCGCTTTCCTCACCAGCCGGCATCAACGTATTCTCGGTTGGATGGATAAGGTCGCCGTCTCGTCCCACAGACGGCTTCAATAAAAGCCGCCGTGAAGCGAAGCCTCGACCGTTTCCCTGAAGATTTTATGTTGCGATTAACCAGAATTCTGCAGTTGACCACTGTCCCTCTCGTCATTCCCGCGTGCTTCAAGCGGGAATCCAGGAAGTCCGGAACGTCTGGATGCCCGCCTTCGCGGGCATGACCCCTCTCTTCCCTGAGACCGTGTCATCTTCCCATCTTGCGAGGGTTTCTGATCGCTCGCTCCTGATCGCCATTGTTCAACTGCGGAATCAGGGATTAAGAGAGGAGAAGTTTAAGACTTTGAAATACGAAGTGGAATGTCAAAGCCGTCAAGACGCGGAGAGCACCGGCACTAGGCGCGCTGCCGCTCATCAATGATCGCTTGGGCCAGCGACCCAGACACTGCCTTCAGTGCCTCACGGGCCTGCGTCGATGTAACACCTGGCACAAGCGCGTCCTCAAGGCGGTAGTCATGTCCATCAGACACTTTGAGGCCGAGCCGCTCCAACTGACCGCGCGCAGCCGCCTTACGGTCGCTTGGCTTAATCGGAACAGCCGGTGTTGGGATCTGCGACATGTTCATCCCTTCGCTATCAACGATGGAAAAAGAGTAACAAGAACCTGCGTAAATCGCAAGAATGTTCCTGGCAGAAGGTAGCCCGGACGCTGCGTTAACCGGCTTAGTCCGTCGATTCACCGCCCGAATCACCCACCTCAGTAAAATCCTGCTCGCCGAAGATAGCTGATTCGTTGGTGTAGTGTTTGAATTCGAGTAGGTTGTGTGACGGGTCTTCCAGAAAGAACGTGCGGTGCTCAATGCGAGTGCCTGGAAATCGGACACGGGGTTGTTGGTAGAAGGTAAGCCCCTTCGCCTTGGCCCGATCCACCAGCGTTTGCCAGTCTTTTTGCGAAAGAAAGGTCAACCCGAAATGGCGTGGGTAGATACCTTTCTGTTTCGAGGGTTGATTCGGCACAACGTGCGCGACGAGTTGGTGGCCGGCCAAGCCAAGCGTAACGGCCTGTTTCGATCGACGCCCGACAGTGCAACCGAGACCCTCCGCGTAGAACCGAAGCGTGGCTTCTACGTCGTGAATCGGAAAAGCGAGATGGAAAATAATTTGTGCCACAGGATGATACTGAGAATTTGAAACTCAATTCCGAAAAGGGCTCGCCCTTTTGGTTATTTACCCATCCACCTACAACCTAACCAAACGTGTGGTTCTACAACGACCAGATCTCTTGAAGTTTGCCAACTAATTGCTCCTGTCGATTATGGAGAACCTCAAGGGTCCATTCCGTCTCGTTTAGAACCTGTGTTGTTAGGACAAACGGGCTAATGCCTTTGGCTGACTTAAAGTATCTTTCCTTCTTTTCTTCAAAGTCAAAATTCTGCGCCTCGCTGTTTTTTGCTCGCGACAGCAATACTAAATTCGCGACGCGATGAAGCCATCCGGTTCGCTCCTTTTCATCCGGGAACCATTTCAACCACTGGCTCCCATCCTTCGGTGTTTGAGGCAAGACATGCTCGATGGTGATGGTTGAGTGGTCGTACTTTGCTCCGCCTCCCGAAAGTGCATGGTCGAGCCTCAGTAGGACATACCTACGGACCCTCGTCATTTCATAGAGATTTGCATTTAGGCCTTGCAGGACCTTTGCTCTATCATCGTCTGTCAGATGCAGATTAGATCCTGACACAAGCACGTCATTACCCTTTTCCAGATCCGCAAGTAACTTAGCATATCGCTCTAATCGCTCATTTACGCTCAGTCGCATGACCAGAAACCCAGCCGCCAACCTTTCCAAACCTTGGAAAAACGGATCAAGCCACTCTGGCTTGCTTTCATGCCTTGTCAACGCAACGATAGCCGTTGGCACCCAATCAACATTGTCTATTTGCTTTAGCCATCGTAAATGCTCATTGATCCTTTCCGCCCCTGCTTCGCCTTTGTAATTACATTGCGTGATCGTTTGTAGTGCATCACCATACGGCTCCAGTTCATCATCAATAAACTTGGTAGCGTGTTCTTTCGGTCTTATGTGGTCACGTATTTCTTTCAAGATTGTGCTTTCGAGCTTCTTCCTCACATGAATCATGCGAATGTGCGCGAAAAGATTTTTGAAATCATCAAGCCCCAGATTTTCTTCAATCACCTCCCACTTCCGAGCATATTTCTCCTGTCTTTGGTTATCGATCGCGCCTATAATCTCTGCCTTAAGAATGTCAGCGTGGGAGAGATCTAGCCCACGGCTATTTAGAACTGTGAAAATTCTGTAGGCCGAGTATTCGTCTACTGTAGAAACTACGACCATCATGCATTTGTTAATAACAAATCTCGTGAACTCCTGAAGCTTGTCCCGTCTATCCTTGAGTCTCTCACACAGATACAGCGCGTTTGCTCGGATGTTGCGTTGTGCGTCATTCCGAAGTGAGGGAGCGTTCACTTTTGGGAGGGCTGCGATGCCGTTCTCGTTCTGGATAAACTTCTCAAAGAATTCAGCATCCTGTTCCCGCAATCGAAGCCTGAATTCATTTTTTAATCCCTCATGTGGCTTACCCTCCTGTCGAAGATAGCCTGAAATGTGATCTACACCAAGATGTCTCAGCACTGAGAGTAGAATCGTCAACGTAGTCAGTCGTTGCTGCCCATCAATCACTAAAGCATCAGAAGGGTCTTCTGGCTTGACGAGCACGATGCTCCCAAGAAAATAGGGATCCTTATCTAGGGTCTCCTTCTTCTCGTCCTGCCTGAAAGCCGCCCAAAGATCCTCCAGCAGTTCCCCTGCTTCTTCCGTGGTCCATGCATAAGGCCGCTGATACCGCGGAAGTCTGAACCGGAAGGAGTTGCTGAATATGTCCGTACAATAGTACTCCTTACCGACGATCTGAACTGCGCTCATGCTTCCCTCCGCACATAATGTTCACTCTCAGATGTTCACGGTTCGCTTAGCCGATATCGATGGAAAGGCATAAGATGCCGTTTCACTTGGCAGTCCGGAGAGGATGCACTTTTGTCTTGAACGAATCAAGTTCAGTTATGGGGTAATATTCATCGACTGTCTGCTCATTTGTGATTTGCCACGATGCCACCACCAAAATCAGTTTGTCTGTCAGCACTACCCATCTCCGTTTTTGGATTGGCAAAATCCCACTGTCTCTCGTTCCTCTATCGATTCCCCCGGCTTCGAAGCCTCTTTCCGCTGCATGCGTAGAGTATCCAGGCTTTTGAACAGATGGTCGTCGTTCGGTGGAAGATCGTCGTGTGTGCATTCGAGCAGTGCGCTCACGATGATTTCCTGGACATAGGCCATCGAGAAGCCATCCGATCGTCTGGCTGCCGTTTCAAGGGCAGGATCTGAAAAAAACTTCCCACCCCGTTTGCGCAGAAGAGCGAGACGCTGGTCGTACTTGGGTAATTCAAACCTCCAGACCCGATCGAACCGGCTTGGGCGGTGAATCAGCGCTGGGTCCAGCTTGTCCGGCTCATTGCAGGTTGCAATCACCAACACCCCGTTCAGTACCTTGAGTCCATCCAGTAAGTTCAGAAAGTGGGATAGCGAAATCTCTTTGGTCTGCACGATCCGGTCCAAATCCTCCAATAAGACAACCGCCGGAGTATACTTCTCGGCCAGATCCATGGCGTAGCGGAGCATGCCGTCATCCACATCGGCCGTTCCCAGCACGGAGATGAATTTCGCGGGCGTGTTGGAAGCCAGCGTCTTGAGCGTGAGCGTCTTCCCGCAGCCCGGCGGCCCGGCAAAGAGAAATCCCCGGCGGTGCGGGATGCCGAGCGACGCGTACCGCTCTGAACCGGAAAAAAAGCCATCCACATTCACCCTGATATCCCGTGCCATGTGAGTCGGCAGCACCAGATCATCCCACGAGTGTGCGGTCACTGGAATGTTGTCGCCGTTGACGACATAAATTTCTTTCTTCTCTTTATGTCTGGCTTGGCCGTACCGGTCCAGCACGAGAAGCAAGTCTCGAAAGGCCGCAAGAGACTTGGTTGCAACGAAATAGATTTCGGCTAAGCCATTGCCAACCACGAGCGAAAACTTGTGACAGTGGATGTCGTGGCCGTTCCAGACCAATTCAATGGTTCCTCGCCAGCTATAGGCGTTCGCCTCATTGGAAACAGCGTTCCAATCCCGGAATACTCCTGCTGCAACGAGCGGGAAAGCCATGCGACGTGTGACTGCCGCCTGGTGCCACTCTCCCAGACAATCCAATAGATAGTTCAGCGACACCTCCCGAGCTGAGTCTCCATCGATTTGATGAACGACCCAGCCTGCCTCGCGTGGATGCGCGGCAAGAAATCGATCACTCTGTCTCTGGAGATACAGGGACTCACTCATGGTTTTCCTCCTTCTCGATGGGCGAAGAAAACCTAACATGGAGGTGTGACAGAATAGGTCTCTGTGCCAGAGAGTCAGCAAGCGCCCTTCGATCTAACCCGGATTCGGCATTTGAATAGTTACGATCAAGAGCGAGCGATCAGAGTCCCTTGCAAGATGGGAAGATGACGCGTTCTCAGTGAAGAGGGGGGGCATGCTCGCGGAAGCGGGCATCCAGGCGTTCTGGATTTTCTGGATTCCCGCTTGAAGCATGCGGGAATGACGAGAGGGAGGGGACCGTGGTCAACTGCGGACTTATAGCCAGCTCTACGCTACCGAGAGGATCGATACAATTGAGCTGCGGCTGTCAGTTGGCCGGAGACATTCTCAATCAGCGCTTGCGGACCAAGCACCTTCGCACCAGGCCCGAAGGACAGAATCCAGGCGGTCAATTCGTCGAGGCCGCCGCACTGCATGGTCAGAATGACGGAGCCGTCCTTCTGGAGTTTGAGCGTCTGCGTTGGATGCCAGCTTCGTTCTTTGACGAAATAAGCCCACTCAGGCGCAATCCAGATCTTCACTTCCTGCGGCGGCTCCTCGATCAGACCGAAGGCTCGATCAAGGCGTTCCGCAAGGGGAACCTTGGGCAGCTCGAACATATCCTCCGTGACCGTGATGCTCTTGATTCGCTCCAACGCGAATATTCTCAGCGCCCTCGCTTGATGCGAGTGACCCACGAGATACAGACCATACTGGTACAGGATCAACTGATAAGGATCGACCAAATAATCCCGAGGACGCTCTCCGGGCTTCCGGTAACCGTGAAGGACAACCGTGAGCTGGCGCAACAACGCCTTCCGGACGGAATCCAGGGTTTGCCTTTGTGCGGCATAGGCTCGGATCGGTCGCTGAAGAGGAGAAAACGTTGTCACGATTCGCTCAAGATGATTTCTGACCTTGTCGGGTAAACCTGCTTCAACTTTCTTGATGAGGGCCTCCAGATCGTCAACAAACGATGTTCCTTTCAAATAGGCTACATGACTCTGGGCAAGATGGAGCGACATGAGCTCGTACGGCGACACCGCGACCTCCAACCCCGTGAAGCCGGAAGGAAGTCTCCACCTTCCATCTTCCTGTTCCAGCGGATAACCAGAATCTTCGAGCTGCTGCAGGTCTCGGTGGACCTGGCGCTTCGTGACTTGGAGTTCATCGGCCAACTCTCCCACCGTCGCTCCGCCGATGAGCCGACGGAGCATGACGCTGATACGAGCGACCTGGCTATAACGTTTGGGTTTCCGTCCCTTGCGATGGGCCACGGCTGATCCACTGTTAACGGAAGACATCCTTGACTACCGGCGCTCCGCGTCCGGACCAGTAACCTGCCATCATGTGGGGTGTGGAATGGCGGATGGTGAATCGTCCTTGGTGAGTGAGGACCAGACATCCCGCTGATCCGTCGATCCGAGCGACCAACTTCTGCAACACGAGCCGAGCCGCAGTTGCCGGTGTGTTCCCTTTGGTTAAGCGATCGCAAATCCCTTTGGCCACGGCCAAGCGAATGATGCTCTCGCCCCATCCCGTCATCGACACGGCGCCGGTTTCATTATCAGCATACACCCCGCAGCCAATGATCGGTGTGTCCCCGACTCGCCCAGGCAACATGCGATCGATCCCACCGGTCGAGGCACCGGCGGCCACCGTTCCGGTTCGATCGAGTGCGACGGCTCCAACCGTTCCATGCCGATCCAGCGAAGATTTCTTCCGCTTCAGCATCGAACCATAGGAGAGATGGCGGAGTGGAGTCTGAAGTCGGTGGCGCTCCATCTTGAAACACCTGGCGAACTTCGTCGCCAACGACCCCACGAGCAAGACATGATCCGTTTCTTCCATCACAAGGCGCGCTGCGGTGATGGGATGAATGATGCCTTCAACGGAAGCCACCGCCCCGGCGCGCAAACTATCCCCTTCCATGATGGAGGCATCCATCCGCTGTATGCCATCCAACTGGAGTCGCGCTCCCTTGCCCGCATTGAACAGTCCGCTACGCTCGAGTACGCGAATCGTGTGCTCCACGGCAAGAAGCGCCGAGCTGCCGCGATCCAGCAAATGATAGCCGACTTGCAAGGCGGCCTGTAGGCAGGCGGCTTGTAGTGAGGTCATGGCGCGAGAGCCTGCGCCCCCGTGCGCAATGATGATGGGATGGACGGATTTCAATTCAAGAGCAGATCCCGGGTCTTTTGATAGGCGGGATTTTGCATGCGATCCAGATCGGACCGCACGAATCCCAGACCCGTTACGCAGAGTTCGAAGTTCTCGGACAATTTTTGGAACAAGGGCAAATTGGTTTCGGCATCATCGCGGCCTATTTGCGCCACGATCCCGTAGGACCGTTTGCCGGTCTTCATATAGTCCACAAGAAAGTCTTTGTGATAGATCGGGCCGGCCGATTTGAGCCGTCGGAGATACTCGGGAAAGAGTCCCGCCATGAACAGCGTGAAATCACCGATGTGACGATGCACATCCCGCTCACGATCCAGCGACTGGGCTTCGAGCATGACCTCCGATTCAAAGAGCAAATCGACGACGCTATCGACCGGCTGATTCTGTTGATTTCTGATCTTATAGAGCTGATCCGTATGGGTGAAATCGACCAAAAGGTTGGAGAGGTACGATGTAACCTTGGCGTCAGGCCAGCCAAGGTGTTCCGTGAAGCTCTTTTCGGTTAACGCGACGAAGAGTTGCCGGAGCGGATGTCGTGGAGGAACTTGAGCGCCCATCTCCACCTCCTGCGAAGGCCGATGAGGCTTGAACTCAGTATACCAGATCTCACCTACGAACCGGATTCCACTCTTGCCGATTCTATCGGAACTCCGACAACAAACCTTGAGTTCCGGATTAACGCCTCTCGCGGCTGTCCACCACAAAGGTCACCGGCCCATCGTTTACCAATGTCACGCTCATATGCGCCGCAAAGACACCGGTTTCCACCGATGTTCCGCATGCCCGTAGATCAGCCGCGACCTGTTCATAGAGGCGCTTGGCCAAGTCGGGAAGAGCAGCTTCATCAAAGCTGGGGCGGCGTCCGTTGTCGGTCCTGCCTAACAGAGTGAATTGAGAGACCAACAGCACGGCGCCATCTACATCCGTCAGCGATCGATTCATCTTCCCTTGTTCGTCGGAGAAAATGCGGAGGCTTCGGACCTTCTCAACCATGTACGCGATATCCGACTCATTATCGCCTTTCGCGACACCCAACAAGACCATCAAGCCATGGTGGATCCGGCCCACGACGCTGCCATCAACCTCGACGGAAGCACGAGTGACGCGCTGAAGGACCGCTCTCATCGCTTGGGTTATCCTCGTTGCAGTTGAGTCAATGTCCCTTCGAGAGCCAGCAGCTTGCGTTTCATGGACAGCCCGCCGGAGAACCCACCGAGCGACGCGTCGTGAGCGACGATCCGGTGACAGGGGATGACGATCGGGATCGGATTCGCGCCGACCGCATTGCCGACCGCACGGGCATAGTGCCTGCCACCCACACGCACAGCGATCCATTGATACGAACGGAGCTTGCCGTATGGGACCCGCTGTAACGTCCGCCAGACCTTCCGTTGAAACGATGTTCCCTGCGACAGATCAAGCGGCACATCGAAGGTATTCCGTCTCCCGGAAAGATAATCGAGCAGCTGGCGGCGAGCCGTTTCCAGTCGCGCGGACTCTCCTTGTTGCACCGGCCCATTCGATTGTGACCTAAGATCGAACTCAACGGCGCGTTTCGACCGTTTCGGCAACACAATGGCTTGAATCCCTTTCGGAGATTCCGCGAGTCCCATCCAACCCCAGGGTGAACGAAAGATCATCGAGCGCTGCATGACTCGCTCCTTGTTATGCCGTCAATCGACCCAACTTTCTGCGCACCATCCCCCACACGATTTCAAGTTCCTCCGACTGAAACAGCGCATGGACCGCGAGATACCCACCGACACTCAGGCCGATCGCGGCAACGAGCATCGCGGATTTGGTGACCCATTCAGCCGGGTGCGTCCATATCTGCGCCTCAGCTGTCCACCAGCATGCGATCATCAGCGGAATACATGCGACCAGGACCCGCAGAGAAGACCGTCCCACCGATCTCCAGTCAACTCCGCCTAGTCTCCGGTTCAATACCGCCACCAGAATGATTCCATTGACCATGGCCGCCAATGCCGTGGCGAGCGCCAACCCTGCCGCACCGAGAACCGACATCAACACCAGCGAGAAGACGATATTCGCCGCCAGCGCGACCGCCGCCGAGATGGCCGGCGTCCTGGTATCTTGCAGCGAATAGAACGCCGTGACGATGATACGAACCCCTCCGAACGCCCACAAGCCGACGGCGTAGCAGAGGACCGTCAGCGCCGTTTCAGCCGTATCTTGCGCAGTGAATGTGCCGTGCTCGAAAAAAAGATGCACGATTGGCGTGCGCAGCAGAATCAAGCCGACCATCGCCGGCACGATGATGAAGAGAATCATACGCAGGCCGAACCCGAGCGTGGTGCGCAGTTCCTCCAACGCGCCTCTTGCCGCTTGCGACGATAGCGTAGGAAGAATCGCCGTCGCCAACGCGACCCCGAAGATGCCCAGTGGAAATTGGATCAGCCGCATGCCGTAAAACAGATAGGTCGGTCCGCCGGCAAAGAACGACGCCAACACCGTGCTCACCGTCAGGTTGATCTGAGTCACGGAAAGGCCGAGCAGCGTGGGCACCATCAACCTGCCGATCCGCCGCAGGCCCGGATGGCCCGGCTCGAATCGGAAGCCGAACAGCAATCCCCGCAGTTTTAGGCTGGGAAGCTGCATGACGAACTGGGCCGCTCCTCCCGCCACCACGCCGATCGCCACCCCGATGATCGGCTCGCTCAGAAGCGGAGCTAGCCACACGGCGCCGATGATGATGAAGATGTTGAGGAAAAGCGGTGAGAAGGCCGGCGCCGCAAAGGCTCGCACCGAGTTCAGAATGCCCATGGCCAACGCCGCCAAGCTGATGAACAGAAGGTACGGAAACATGACGCGGGCGAGCAGCGTCGTGAGCGCGAGTTTATCGGGATGGTCCTGAAATCCCGGCGCGAGCAGCTGGACAAGCCAAGGAGCGGCCACAATCCCCACCATCGTCACCAGCGTAACTATGGTCAGGAGCGTCGTGAACACCGCGCTGGCTAGTTCCCAGGCCTCCTGTTTGCTCCGCGTCGTCCGGTATTCCGTATACACGGGAATGAAGGCCGACGACATCGAACCTTCAGCAAACAGCTCGCGGAGGAGGCTGGGGACACGGAACGCGATGAAAAAAGCGTCCGCCGCCGGCGTCGCGCCGAACAATCTGGCCAACACCATGTCGCGGATGAAGCCGAGGATACGACTGGAAAACGTGGCGACGCCGATCACCCCAGCCGCTTTGACGACTGATTGATTCTCATCCTGCAGCTTGACTGGAGCGCCGGTCGAAACGGTGGGCTCTGACATGGACCGGATTCTAGCGGAACGATCGCAGGCCGTCTATCGATGTAGCAATTTTACTGCTGCTTAAGAGATCAGCTTGAGTTAGTCCTTCAGTCAACATATTTTCTTTCGCATCGCTTATAATCTGCCGGCGGATCTATTGGTTTATGAATTACAGAAGAGAGATCGACGGGCTTCGGGCCGTAGCGGTCCTGCCGGTGATGCTGTTTCATGCCGGCTTTCAATCATTCAGCGGCGGTTTTGTCGGCGTCGACATCTTTTTTGTGATCAGTGGGTATCTCATCACCTCCATCATTCTTGCAGAAAAGCAAGCAGGCACCTTCACCCTTGTCGGGTTTTACGAGCGTCGGGCGAGACGCATCCTTCCCGCATTGTTTGTTGTGATGTTTGTGAGTTCGGCCATGAGTTGGCTGTGGTTGTTGCCAATCGACATGAAAATGTTTTCTCAGAGTTTGGTGGCCGTTCCCGCATTTGCGTCAAACATCCTGTTTTATCTCACGAGCAGTTACTTCGAGCCTGCCGCCGAACTTAAGCCTCTGTTGCATACCTGGAGTCTGTCAGTTGAAGAACAATATTACGTGCTCTATCCAATCTTTTTGCTCATCGCTTGGAGGTTCGGCAAGAGCGAGAGATGGATCGTTGTGGCCCTGATTCTGCTCACAGTCCTGAGCTTGGCGGCAGCGCAATATGGTTCGACTACCGATCCCTCATTTGCATTCTTTCTATTGCCGACGCGTGGTTGGGAAATATTGGTCGGGGCACTCATCGGGTTCTATGTATTCAAGGCAAGTTCCGATGCCTCCCCCACCCAGCGACGTACCACGGTTGTACGGCAGATACTCAGCATGGTAGGCCTGATGCTGTGTGCGTATGGAGTCTGGGCTTTTGACGCGCGAACACCGTATCCCAGTTTCTATACGTTGGTACCAACGATCGGCACCGCCTGCATCATCCTGTTTGCAACGCACGACACCTTTGTCGGCAAACTCCTTGGACACTCCTGGTTAGTTGGAATTGGCCTCATCAGTTACAGCGCCTATCTATGGCATCAACCATTGTTTGTCCTGGCGAGACATCGTTCCATCGAGTCGCCAAGTAGCTCATTACTGCTTTCATTAGTTGTCGCCTCTTTATTATTGGCGTATTTCAATTGGAAGTACGTTGAGACACCTGTTAGGCGTAAGCAATCCATCAGCCGGAAGCAGGTGGTTACAATTGGGGCTTCATGCAGCATCGCATTTATGGCAGTGGGATTGATCGGTCACTTGAGCGGTGGGTTCCCCCATCGGGTGACGCAGGACGTTCTCGCGGCTCAACAGGCACAGTTTGATGAACTCGGTTGTCTATCGGAGGTGGGCAAGTACATCCCTGTCGCCGAGAGCTGTATTGTGGGTGATGCGCGCCATGTCCGAGGCGTTTTGTTAGGAGATTCTATTGCCGGCACCCTGGGCCATGAGCTCGGTAAGGCTCTGGCAAACCAGTCAGTCGGCGTGATGAATATGAGCTTCGGACATTGCCCTCCGGTCATGGGTGTCTATCGAGTCGATCAAGGCAGTACCCATCGCTGCCCCGAACACAACGAAGCCGTCTTTAATTATGTGAAAGAGCGCAACACGCTCAACATTGTAATTCTGGCAGGATATTGGACCAGCTACATTGAAAGTCCTCTGCTGGATATCTTTTCAAGTAACGGCAGGAGGAGAACGCCGGACGATCAGAGAACTCGACTGATTAAGGAAGCGTTCGTAGACACGATTGTACGGTACATTAAAACGGGCAAGACGGTGGTCTTAGTGTACCCTATACCAGAGGCGGGCCGACACGTCCCTCGATACTTGGCGAAGCACGCGATGTTCTCGAACGGACATGCCAGTGACCGCGACTTGATGACCGGTTACGAGGCATACAAAGTCAGGAACCAAGAAACGATACATGTCTTCGACAGCATCGGTGAGCACCCCAATCTGATTCGCATTAGACCGGACCTGATCTTTTGCAATACGTATATCGAAGCGAGCTGCGTGGCCCATGTCAACGGCAATTCCCTCTATCGTGACGAGTTTCATCTCTCAAACCTGGGAGCGCATTTGGTCGTCCAAGAAATTATGAGGCATATTGCCGTTGATCCCACCGACAAGAGTTGACCCACTGGTTTCAAGATACCTTTCGCAGAGTCTTGAGATGGGCGGGTGTTTATATGTCATGCCGTGCAGTGCTCGAAACGACACGTCAAGAATCGCCCAGGGTGCAGCGCAATGAATATATGAATATGATAGTGTCTGGCAAACATGGCGCTTGCTGGAATAGTGAGTGGCAAGATCGAGCCTGCCTCATGCGCCATGCACGATTCAAGATCCGATTCCTGTCCCACATGTACTTCGAGCATGGGCGGCTCCGCTCACGGCTATAGTCAATCGGCAAACGTCGAAGCCTCACGGGACTTGACACAGCAGATATGCCGCCGCGACAGTACCCACCGCTGCGCCACCGTAGCACAGCACGTTAATGAGCTCGTTCAGGTGCTTGATCTGAAGCCCATCGTACAACGTGAACCGGAAACGGTGGGCCGCGTGGAACAGGGAAAGGAAGCAGAACACGAACAGATACACCCGCACGAGCGGTGGCCGAATCAGGACCAGCAGCGTTTCGTCGCTGGGCGGATCCAGCCATCCCAGAGGGAAGGCCAGGGCGAACAAAAACAGGTGAACCGGCATCAGCATCGCAGACACGGAGCCGCCGGCGCTGAAGAGGAGCCACAGGAAGGGTTCATTCGACCGTTTGCTCATTTACCCTCGTAGCACGACCCAGGCGATGCCGAGGCTGACCATCACCCAGGCGGCGTAGTTCGGTCCCGAGATGGCCCAGTCCGGAACCCTCTGCCCCTTCACGCGGATCACCATCGCCTTGGGCGTCAGGCTGAACCACGTGACGGCGTGGAACAGTACGAACAGGAACGCAACGACGTTGACCCCGAGCATCAGTGGGTGTCGCATCCATTCGTGAAAAGCCGCGTTAGCCGACGGCCCGTGAGTCACGGCCCAGATCTGGACGAGCGTCAGCAGCACGGTCCACCCCACAAACACACTGCTTGCCTCGCGCAGAATGAATGTGAGATACGACCAGCGCGCCAACCACCAATAGGTCGACATGCGACGGTGATACGACTTGGGTAGATACTCGGTGGGATTGATCATGGCCGTTACTTAGCCCCTCTTGGAAGCACCATGGCTTTGAGCCATTCCGTGGCGGCCGTCAGCTTGTATTGTTGAATGGCCCCGGCGGGATCCACATGCTTGGGGCACACCCGAGTGCATTCACCGACAAACATGCATCCCCAGATCCCTTCCGGATTCGAGAGGCTATCAAGGCGCTCGCTCGCCCCCTCGTCACGCGAGTCCAGGTTGTAGCGCTGCGCCAGCGCGATCGCCGCAGGTCCAGCGAACTGGGAGTCCAGGCCGTAGATGGGACAGGCGGCGTAACACAGCAGGCAGTTGATGCACATGCTGAACTGTCTGTACTCCTCCAGCTGTGCCGGCGTCTGGAAGTATTCCTGGTCCATCGGCTTTTCCATCTTGCGAATGATCCAGGGCTTGGACCGCGCCAGCTTCATCAGGAAATCCGATGTGTCCACGACCAGGTCCCGCAGGATGGGAAAGTGGCGCATCGGCTCGACGCGCACAGGGCCCGGCGCATAGTCGGAGAGGAAGGTGGCGCAGGCCAGCTTCGGGACCCCGTTGACCATCATGCCGCAGCTGCCGCACACGCCCATCCGGCAGGACCAGCGAAACGTCAGTGACCCGTCGAGATGATCCTTAATGCAGTTCAGCGCATCGAGCACGACCCATTCCTTGCGGAGCGGCACTTCATACGAACTCACGCCGGGTTCGTGGTCACGCGCGGGATTGTAGCGCGCGACCTCGATCGTGATCCTACTCGCCATTTCTCATTTCCCTTCCGTACACCCGCTCGGCGGGGGGCCAGCGCGTGATGGTGACCGGGGCATACTCGACCCGCGGCCGTCCCGCCGCACCGCGGTATATCATGGAGTGCGCCAGGAACTTGTCGTCGTCGCGGACCGGATAATCCGTCCGCTGGTGCGCCCCACGCGACTCGGTCCGTTCCATAGCGGATTGCACCATCGTTTCGGCGATCTCCAACATGCAGGACAGTTCCAATGCGGAAATCAGCTCCGTGTTGAACAGGTGGCCATGATCGTCCAAGCGGATGTCACGGGACCTTTCCTGTAGTTCGTAGAGCTTGTCGGCGGCCCCCGTCAGTGATTTCCCCGAGCGGTAAATGCCGGCTGAACGCTCCATGATTCGCTGCATTTCTTCCCGTAGATCGGCGATCCGCTCCCGGCCGCCGCTCTTCTGGAGATAATGGTCGTTCAAGCGGGCCTCTTCGTCGATCGCCCCTGCGAGCAAACGACGGCTCGGCGACGGCTGGTCGGCCGCGTAGGCCGCGGCCGCTCGTCCTGCGCGGGCGCCGAACACCAGCAGCTCGGGCAGCGAATTGGAGCCCAGCCGGTTGGCGCCGTTGATGCTCACGCAAGCGACTTCCCCGGCTGCGTAGAGCCCCGGCAGTGGCGTGGCTCCATGCACGTCGGTATGCACACCGCCCATCATGTAATGAACCACCGGACGCACGGGGATCAACTGGCTGATGGGGTCGATGTTCTCATACTTCAGACAGAGTTCCCGCACGAACGGGAGCTTCGTGCTGATTATCTTCTCACCCAAGTGCCGGAGGTCGAGATTCACCACCGGCCCGTAAGGACCCTCGACGGTGCGGCCTTTTTCCTGCTCGCGAATGAAGGCTTGCGACAGGCGATCGCGCGGACCCAACTCCATGCTGCGCAAGACCGGCGTGGGCTCCGGTTTCCCGAGATCGTAGTCCTGCAAGTAGCGGTAGCCGTCCTTGTTGAGGAGGTAGCCGCCTTCGGCGCGAGCCGCCTCCGTGATGAGAATCCCGGTAAAGGGCAGTCCTGTCGGGTGATATTGAACAAACTCCATGTCCTTCAGCGGAGCCCCGGCGCGATAAGCCAGCGCCATCCCATCGCCTGTCTTGATGGCCGCGTTGGTAGTGTAGCGGAAGATCCGGCCACATCCGCCTGTACAGAGAATGACGGCTTTCGCCGTGACGGCCTGCACCTTTCCGGTCGTCAGTTCTACCGCGACCACCCCCTGCACGCGTCCGTCATCGACCAGCAGTTTGGTGACGAAGTATTCGTCGTAGCGCGTGACAGAGCCGTATTTGAGCGACGTTTGAAACAGCGTATGGAGCAGGTGAAAACCGGTCTCGTCGGCGGCAAACCATGTGCGGGTCTTCTTCATGCCTCCGAAGGGCCGCACCGCAATACGGCCGTCGGGCTCCCGGCTCCAGGGACAGCCCCAATGCTCCAGACGCATCAACTCCCGCGGCGCTTCCTTCACAAAGGCTTCGACGGCGTCCTGATCGCTTAGCCAGTCGCCGCCGGAAACGGTGTCATACGCGTGCTCATCATGGCTATCGTCGTCGAGGCGCACCCCGGCTGCTCCGCCTTCAGCCGCCACGGTGTGACTCCGCATCGGGTACACCTTGGAGACGACCGCCACGCTGAGCTGCGGGTCCGTTTCGGCAATGGCGATGGCGGCGCGAAGCCCAGCGCCCCCTCCGCCGACGATCACAACATCGTGCGAGGAAATGTCCAACATGATGACGTGGCGATCGATGATAACGTCACGTAGGCGGGAGTTCAAGCGGGCGGCCCGGTGTGACAAGACAGCCCGTCGTCAAAATGTGGAGAGCCGAGCGACTGAAAGAAGAAGTAAAGAGGGCGAGTTGACTTCTTGCGGAGCCAGGCCTCCGGCGCTGGTCAGCGATTCGCGCCGGAGGTCTGAACGCCCATCACGCCGCAAGTCGTTGAACCGGCAGCCGGCTCGTCATGTTTCCCATGTTCGACCCCACCTCACGTAGCACCTCAACTTTGGCCTGAGGCTTCATCTCCAACGTCCCATTGAACACCACCCCTTCTTCCATCGAAAGCACGGGCGTGGTCAGGCTACCTTGAACCACGGCGGGAGCACAGAGCACAATCTGGTCCTTCGCCTGAATATCGCCGTGAATGGTTCCGTGGCATACCACCGTTCCAGCAGAGACCTTGGCCTTGAGCACCGCCTCAGGACCGACGACCAAGCCGCCATCAGTATGAATTTCCCCGTCCAAGGATCCATCAATCCGTACTGTGCCGGAATAGGTGATGATGCCATTGAACTCGACATCTTTTCCGACGAAAGCCACCTCATCCGGAAGGATCGGGCCGCTCTTTGATGGGCTACGCCTGGCCTCCACCCACCGCTCCGGTTCCTGCTTTCCCTCTCCCCCTTCTGCCTCATCCGGCTTCCACATAATAGGACTCCCTCCTTGTCCCTATTGCGCCACTCTATTCGAACGTTCCCGCCGAGTCTCTTATCTATCGGTTGACCGCAGTGTTTTATTGAGTGTCCAAGAGATGGGAGGCATTTCCTACGGCTCGTGGACCAATTCATTCGACAATTCATCAGGATTGTCGCCTGGACGGCCGGGACACACCTCAGCCAGAAGCACGCCGCATGTCTCGACGGCTTCGCACAGCCCACCGACGATATCGCCGGTTCTCAGTCGGCTCACGGCAGCCTGAACCACCAACGACCACCGCTCCATCGGAACTCGTTGAAACAAGGGTTGATCGGGACGCACATAGATCTGATGCTCCAAGAGAGACACCATGATCAGTACACCCGTGCGCTCACGAGTCTGAGAGACCGCATGCTGCGCGAAAGCCCGCTCGGCCCTCAGGCGTACCTTTTGATGCATACGATCGGTGGATGTGAGGAGACGAATGATAGGAACAAGACTGCCGAGCCATGTCCCTGCGCTATAGGCCAACATTGTCGCTAGTACCAGCCAAGCCGCATTGGAAGCATGCCAGCCCCAAGGCAACCAGAGTATTTCCGTAGTCAGCAAAATAGTGAGTGCCGCTAGCGCAAGAATAATTCCGGTGCGATGTTGCGCGTCGCGATAGAGCCCGGACCGGCTGACAATCATTGGGACGATTTCCGCGTTTGTGTGCCGTTCCGCCGCATGCACTGCCAGCCTGACCCGCTCCCTCTCCTCGGCTGTGACTCGCAGCCCCTCACCAATTTCCACTGGCGCCTCCTCCTCCGAAATCGCCTCCTCCACCACTGAACCCACCCCCGCCACCAAATGATCCTCCGCCCCATCCACCGCCCCGACTACTGTACCAAACCCAATCATCCATACCGCTGTATCGACTTCTCCTTCCCCCGGTGCCGGAAACACCGATCATCAGCAGGAGAAGCAGGGTGATACCGCTTGCCACGAGTGCCGGAACCAACCAGGGTGCCAGCAGTGTGGAGATCCCTGCACCAGCGACCGGCCCGATGAATCGATGGATGTTCGTGAGCACGAGCCCGACGAGTAGTCCGACAATGACGGCACCGACGACCTGCCCAATGACATCACTCTCCTGTCGAGGAACCGCCTTCTCGGACGCCTGATAGGTTCCTTCAATGGTTTTGACGATCGCGTTGACGCCCTCCATCACTCCACCCGGGATATCACCGGCCCGAAACCGAGGCACGATTTCATTTCTAATGATTTGTGCCGATCGGGCGTCGGTCAATACGCCCTCCAATCCATATCCGACTTCGATGCGAACTTTTCGTTCCTTAATCGCCACCAACAATAGGGCGCCATTGTCGGTACCTTTCTGACCGAGCTTCCATGTGGTCGCTACGCGATGGGAAAATTCTTCGAGAGATTCGCCTTCGAGAGAGGGAACGATCAGGACGGCCACTTGATTGCTCGACTGAGTTTCATGGGCCGTCAGTTTGGCCGTCAGCGACTCAACCGTGGAACTCGGCAAGACATGGGCGAGATCGACGATCCGCCCCGTCAACGGCGGAACATCGAGTGCATGTGCGACGAGAGCGAAGGCCGAGGTCAAGGTTGAGGCGAAAATGAAACACGAGACAAACCTTCGGTGAACTGGGACTGTTTGCTTCCGATCCACAGCCTCAACCTCAACCTGTACTCAGAATTTCACTTCGGGCGGCCTCGCCACGGCATTCTCATTGGCGACCGTAAAGTTGGGGCGCTCTTCCAGATGCAGCAGGAGTTTCGCTGTGAGGTTGGTCGGGAAAAATCGGACCATCTTGTTATATTCCGCCACTCGATCGATGTACCGCTTACGCGCGACGGTGATCCGGTTCTCCGTCCCCTCCAGCTGGCTTTGAAGGTCTCTGAAATTTTGATCGGCTTTCAGGTTGGGGTAATTTTCGGCAATGGCGATCAGCCGGCCTAGCGCCGATGTCAGACCGGCTTGAGCCTTTTGAAATGCCTCGAATGCGGCTGAATCTTTTAACACTTCGGGCGTCACTTGCATCCCCGTCGCCTTGGCTCTGGCGTTCACGACACCTTCAAGGGTCTCTTTTTCGTGGGCGGCGTACCCTTTGACCGTCGCAACGAGGTTCGGAATGAGATCGGCACGGCGCTGGTATTGATTGATGACTTCGCTCCACGCAGCCTTCGTATCTTCGTCCAAGCCTTGAAGATCGTTGTAACCGCAGCCGGACACAGACAATGCGCTGATCATCGTTACGGTGACCAGAGCGTTTTTCCACCAAGTACGCCCCATCGTTACCTCCTTCAGCCGTCGAGCAGAACGCAGTGTCCCCACATCTCGCGGTCATGCTACCATGGGCATAATCATTAAGATATGTCGGTCAAGCAGGCCTATGACACGGGAACAATCGATTCATAAACCTGGTGGGTTTCAAGTGCGACACCGCACCCTCGGCATCTATCAAGGCAGTGCGATCGACCTCGCTTTCTGGCACCCGTCGTCAGGCATGCCCGAATATGGGCTCTGCCGGTTTTCGACAAGAGACAAGGCACAAGCGTTGATCGATGTGCTCTCCTCTTCAGCCTGCACGGAACCGATGGATCGAAACGACCTGACCATCGAGCCGTACGATATGGCCGAACATGACCGCTTGATCACTGCCTATCCTCTGCCGTCCGCTTGGGAGACACCTATTTAGGCCGGAAGATCGAGACTAGCCGATGACGGTCGGCTCGACCGCTTTGGAGAGGACAGAAGAAGTGGAGCCCGAATGTGATTGGATGAAGGTCAGAAGGCGTTTGTTCTCTTGGGCCTTGCGGAGAAACTTGAAGGCGATACCGCGCGCGCTCACAGACCGTACCATAGCAGCGACTTCGACCGGAGGTTCATCTTCGGCGACGACAATCTCCAGGTAAAAAATGTCGTCAACATGGACTTGAGTGTCACTCTTGATGATGCAGCCGCCCAAAGAGAGGTCCATCACGATTCCCTCGCCTCTGACTTTCCCTCCGGAAAAGGACAGGCAAAGCCGTACTGGAATACGAAGATGTTCACGGCGCTCCATGGGAGGTGGGGGTCCGGCGATGCTGAGGCGACGGCCGAGAAACCGATGGCAACAGTGTCCACAATGATACGGAACGATCCAAATCAATGCCGCGATCAGTTCGCGCGGTGATTGTGGCCGCACACGAAGCGCTTCATCTTTCCGACATCGTGGACAGATCACGTGACGATTCATTCGGTCTCATCTTCGGCCGCTGGATGGCTTTCACTGCACCCTCACCGAACTATAACGGCCTTTCCCTCACAGTCAAGATGATTGCCATCTGGCGCAAATCAGCCTCCATTAACCTTTTACACCAGGGAGAGGTCGGCGGCTGACGCTCGGCGCCATGCTTGGTTACGAATCGAAAGGAGAGAAGACGGTGCCCTCGGTCTGTCCGTTACGTGGATTCTGCATGGGGAGATTCCGGCTCAGCGGGAAGACCAGATTCGACGACACCGGCTCGAAGATATTCGCGATTGAGAGTGGCGATGAAACGGACACTGATGCGTTTCGGACAGACGGCTTCGCACTCATTTTGATTGCTGCAAGAACCGAATCCTTCCCGATCCACGGCTTCCAGCATCGCTTTCACCCGACGGGTACGTTCGGGCTTCCCTTGCGGCAAGAGCGCCAAGTGAGACACCTTGGCCCCCACAAACAACGCGGGCGAGGCATTTTTGCAAGCAGCCACACAGGCTCCACAACCGATGCAAGACGCGGCATCCATCGCGGTTTCAGCCTGGTCCTTACTGATTAACAGGACGTTCCCGTCCACCGCTCCACCGGTATGGGCGGAGATGTATCCCCCGGCTTGCATGATTCGATCCAACGCTCGGCGATCCACCACCAAATCCTTAATGATGGGAAAGGCTCGTGCGCGCCACGGCTCGATGATGATGACGGCTCCGTCGGGAAACCGCCGCATGTACAACTGACAGGTGGTGATACCGCGGTCCGGGCCATGCGGGATACCATTGATCACCAGCGAACAACTTCCACAAATACCTTCGCGGCAATCCTGCTCGAACGCCACCGGCTCTTCACCCTTGGCGATCAATCCCTGATTCACGCTGTCGAGCATTTCCAAGAACGACATGCCGGAGCTCACGTCGCGAGCCTCATACGTCACAAACCGGCCTCCCTCATCCGGCCCCTTCTGCCGCCAAATGTTCAACGTGAATTTCATGATGTGGATGGCTGATTACTGATAACTTCTCGTTGTCGGCGGCACGAATTCGAAGGCAAGGGGCTCCTTGTGCAAGATGGGTGATGCCCCCTCTCGGTACTCCCATGCGGCCACGTGCGCGAACCGGTTGTCGTCACGTTGCGGCTCGCCGTCATCCGTCTGATACTCCTCTCGAAAGTGCGCCCCGCATGACTCTTCCCGATGCAACGCATCGTGACACAGCAGCTCGGCGAATTCGAGATAGTCCGCCACTCGCCCCGCATACTCCAACTCTTGGTTGAAGGCCTCTCCTGATCCCGGAACCATCACACTACGCCAAAATTCTTCCTGTAACGCCGCGATCGACGTCAGCGCCGATTTGAGCTCTTCCTCATTTCGAGACATGCCACAGTGATTCCATAACAGCTGACCGACTTCCCGGTGAAACGAGGCAGCCGTTCGACCGCCCTTTGAATTCAGCAGACGACTGATCCGGCTCGTCACACGCTGAATCGCCGCCCGAGAGTCCTGATGATCTTCTCCAACAGGAGTGAGCTTGGCCGTCGCCAAATAATGACCGATCGTATACGGTAAGATAAAATAGCCGTCGGCAAGCCCTTGCATGAGCGAGCTGGCTCCGAGCCGATTGGCGCCGTGGTCCGCGAAGTTCGCTTCACCGATCACAAACAGTCCCGGGATGGTACTCATGAGATTGTAATCCACCCAGAGCCCTCCCATCGTATAGTGCGGCGCCGGATAAATTCGCATGGGTGCATCGTAAGCATCCTCCCCTGTGATCCGCTGATACATGTCGAAGAGGTTGCCGTAGCGCTCGCGGACCACATCAAGCCCCTGCCGGCCGATGACATCGGCGAAATCCAGATATACGCCTTGACCACCTGGACCGACGCCACGGCCTTCATCGCACACGGATTTCACGGCACGAGATGCAATGTCTCTCGGTGCGAGGTTACCGAACCTTGGGTACCGTCGTTCCAGAAAATAGTCGCGTTCTCCAGCGGGAATGTCGCCCGGACACCGGTGATCCGCCCGCATCGTCGGGACCCACAGGCGCCCGTCGTTGCGAAGCGATTCGGACATCAGGGTCAACTTGGCTTGATGTGTGTCCCCCGGTGGAATCGCGGTGGGGTGGATCTGTGTAAAGCATGGATTCGCGAACGCGGCGCCCTGCTTCCATGCACGATAGGTGGCCGTCACGTTGCTGCCGCTCGCATTGGTCGACAGATAGTACACATTGCTGTAGCCGCCGGTCGCAAGAACCACGACATGAGCCGTATGGATACTCACTCGTCCCGTGACGAGATCGCGCGCCACGATTCCTCGAACCTGCCCGTCGACCATGACAAGATCAAGCATCTCGGTGCGCGGGCGCATGGTGACCTGTCCTCGCTCTACCTGCCAGCAGAGCGCCGAATAGGCGCCTAAAAGAAGCTGCTGTCCGGTCTGCCCACGACAGTAGAACGTCCGCGAGACTTGGACCCCCCCGAATGATCGATTCGCCAACTGCCCACCGTACTCCCTGGCAAACGGAACGCCGAGCGCCACACATTGATCGATGATTTGCATACTCACCTGGGCGAGTCGGTACACATTGGCTTCGCGAGAGCGGAAATCTCCACCTTTGATCGTGTCATAGAACAATCGGCCCACACTGTCTCCGTCGTCTTGGTAATTCTTGGCGGCATTGATTCCTCCCTGTGCCGCAATGCTGTGGGCGCGGCGAGGACTATCCTGAAAGCAAAAGCACTCCACCTGATAGCCGAGCTGTCCCAAGGTCGAAGCCGCGCTGGCTCCCGCCAAGCCGGTGCCGACGACGATCACCGTGATTTTCCGCTTGTTATTCGGACTCACCAATTTTTCGCTGAACCGTCGCCGGTCCCATTTGGTTTCCAGTGGGCCGGGAGGGATTTTCGGATCAAGTTTCATCATCCGCGTACGATTCCCAAGAAGATGGCCATGATGATGGCGACATTGCCAAGAACGACCACCAGCGCAACCGTGGGACCAGCAGCCTTGAAGAGTCGGTTGAATGCGGCATGTTCCAGTCCTAATGTCTGTATGCTGCTGGTGACGGCATGAGTCAGATGCAAGCCCAGCCCCAACTGACCCGCCACGTAGAGCGCCACGATGATCGGATTTTGAAAGGCATGGACGAGTTTCCCATAGATATCATGATGCCCTCCGACGTCGAGACGATCGACAGCGGAGGGATCGATCACGCCGGCCGTCAGATGTAACAGGTGAAATACAATGAAGAGCAAGAGCACAAGGCCGGAGGCGGCCATTGTGCGGGACGCAAAGGATGCCTGGCGATATTCGTGGACCGCATAGGCGATCGGACGCGCATGGCGATTTCGCAAGGTCAACTGGATCGCCAGTACGATATGGAGCGTCGCAAGACTCAACAACCCAATCCGGGTTGTCCAGAGGAGGATCGGCATGTCTCGAAGAAACGCCGCATAGGCATTGAGCGCATGGGGTCCTTCGAACACCTGAAGATTGCCCAACATATGAAAAATAACATAGATCATGAGCCCCAGCCCGCTCAGAGCCATGACGACTTTACTGCCGACTGTGGATTGGAAATGGTGAGACGGGCGAGTCATCCGCGGGCATTATACACCGCTTGGATTACGAAGAATCACGAGAACGTTGGAGACATGCCTGATGAACGAAGGGACAGCGTCGTTTGTAGGGTCGTGCTTGCTGATTCGTCACGCGCTAAGAATGTGATCGAGCACGCGGCAATCGCTTGACTTGGAACTCTCGTTGCTCGGAAGGATTCATTCCCCGGACCAACACGTCGAACACCATGACACAATTCCACCTGCACGTTCACCCGAGCGACAACATCCTGCTTCAATCATCCCCTTTATTTACCCTGATCCTACGATTAGGAAAGTGCAACGTCATGGGACGGTGTCGATCCCTTCCATATATTTCGAATGATTTGGACACCATTTGCCCAGTGTCACATCTCTGACCGACTCAACCCATCGGATCTTCATTTTGAGATCTCCATTTTGTGGCTGAACCCTTTCTTGAAATTGTAGTTTCCTTGAAGAACACAGTTGTGTCTTTTACTATACAGTTATATTTTAAAAAAGTTACTATATTTACCTGTAACATCAAATATATATGATAATAACAGTGCGGCACATGAATTGCTTAACTGTGATTCGGTTGACTGTGTTTAAGCATTTGCCTGCATAAGGGAGGACTTGTGCGCAATCAACAAACTTTAGCATCGGCAGTAACCTGTTCTGGTGTGGGACTCCACTCTGGCCAGTCGGCATCGATTACGTTGCGGCCCGCCCCCCCTGACACCGGTGTGGTTTTTGTCAATCGCAGAACTGACGTTGATACGTATCTTTCCGCCTCCATTGACCACCGAGTCCCAACCGAATTGTGCACGGCCATCAGCGGCAATGGGTTCCAAGTTCAGACCATAGAGCATCTGCTATCAGCGTTGTCCGGCCTTCATGTCGACAATGTTTTCGTCCATGTATCGGCAAGCGAAGTTCCGGTCATGGATGGAAGCGCCGCGCCGTTTGTCAGGTTGATTCAGTCCGTCGGCATCGTCTCCCAGGAGCGAAAGCAGCCGTTTCTTAAAATTATGGCTCCGATCGAAGTGACGGAGGGATCGAAGCGTGTTCGGATCGAACCGTCCTCCACCCCAAGAATCACCTATTCCATTCAGTATGAGCATCCTCTGATCAGAACGCAGACCTATGCGTATGATTGCTCCGTCAACGCATTTGAGAATGAGATTGCCGAAGCCAGGACATTTGGGTTTCTGTACGAAGTCCAAGCATTGTGGGCTCGTGGGCTCGGTAAAGGAGGAACCCTGGACAACACCATTGTGCTGTCGGATGACGGGGTCGTCAATGAATCAGGCCTTCGATTCGACGATGAGTTTGTTCGCCACAAGATTCTCGATCTGATCGGTGACTTTTCTCTTTTGGGGGTGCCCTTCATCGGTCACATTGTCGCAGACCGATCAGGACATGCACTTCACACTCGGTTGGTTCAACAAATCCTGACACAGACGGAGAAGTGGGTGCTTCTGAACATAGAATCCTCGGGAGCAGAGAAGCGATCAGCCGCTCACGCGCTTCGTCTTCAGCCGGCCGTTGCACTTCAGGCTTCTTAGCCTATAGAGTTTTTCTTTCCGGTAGGACGCTCTTCTCATCCAGAACATTACAGCATGGTGCGTCGGGGGTAAGTGGCCTCACCCCCGACGTACCAAACATGGCTGGGATTACTTCTACTTCTACTTCTACTTCTTCTTCTTCTTCGCTGCCTTCTTTGTTGCCAAGAGTCTCACCCCCCTTCGCAGTATCAAGTTAGGTCCACTACCTGATCGGCTATACGGCCTGAATGAGCATGTCGTCCAAGGCTTCGAACGTATTGGGACCGACTTTTCTGAAGCGTTTATCGCGCTTGAGCGACGTCGCAATCGACGTGAGCGGCGTTTTCCCTTTGATCTGTAACCCGCCTTCGATTAAACGCTGCACCAGTTCCTTCGCGTGCATCGCCCGATTCGATTCACGAAGGATTTCATAGGCAGCTTGAGGGACGCTCTTCCCCACGTATTTGCTTCGACCGAGAAGAATCTCCCGTGATTGATCAGTGACGTCCATAACGGGTACAGGTCGAATCCCTTTGGAATCATCCGTTGTAATGATCTGGTTGGAGAGACTGGCAAGCTTGGCCTTGTCGGCCTCGACACGATAGAGGGTTTCAGCAAGCTCAAGGTATTTTTTAATAGTGGCGATTTCGTCATCAAGTCGGCGACGCTTCTTCTCTAGTTCCTGGAACCGGCTCTTGTACGCGTTGATCCGTTGCTCTAAACCAACGAGAATATCTGTTAATTCCTCCACAATCTCCTCATAAGAAGCATGCTTGCTTTATAGCATTGCTTGTAAACTCTGTCAAGACTTATTATTCGAATCATACATTGACTATTATGTTTAGTTTGTTACAGGCAAGTAATCCTTTCCTAGATCATGTTGATAAGCCTTGTACTGGTACAAGTCGCATGATTTCCTCAATTCGACGGTTCGATCATGCTACAATCAGACGGTGCCGATTCCTCACGAACCAATCTCGCATGACGCGCTCCTCGAAATAGCGGTCGCCGCCGGCCAAGAAGCCGGTGCCCTGCTGGTTCAATATGCCGAGGCCGGTTTCCACATCGAGTATAAGAATCCGATCAATCTAGTCACTGACGCAGATCGTGCTGCCGAGCAGTGTGTCATCGAGCGTATTAGGGCTCATTTTCCAACCCATCGGTTCTTGGCCGAAGAACAAGGTCGCCTCGAAAAGACGCAGTCGCCTTATCTGTGGATCATCGATCCGCTGGATGGGACGACTAATTTTGCGCATGGCTATCCAACCTACTGCGTCTCCATCGGCCTCGAGTACGAAGGTCACTGTGTGCTTGGCCTAGTCTTTGATCCCACGCGGAATGACCTGTTCACGGCCATTGAACATCGGGGTGCGCGCTTGAACGGTCGCCCCATCCATGTGTCCAATACAATGGTTCTCGACAGCAGCCTGTTGGTGACAGGCTTCGCCTATGACATCAGAGAAACGCCGCGAAATAATCTCGATCATTTTTCCAATTTTGCCCTCAAGGCCCAGGGACTCAGGAGAACGGGGTCTGCGGCATTGGACCTCTGCTATGTGGCGGCAGGACGCTTCGATGGATTCTGGGAAGTCCGGCTCAATCCATGGGATATGGCGGCGGGGTCGGTGATTGTGCGGGAGGCCGGCGGACGGCTGACCGATTTTAGCGGGAAAGACCTCTCAATTTATGGACAGGAACTCGTGGCAAGTAATGGGCAGATCCACGACGCCATGCTCGCAGTCCTCAACCAAGAGACCCCTTGATATACAGAATGACGCAGAATACAGTATGCCGTGTGAACGATTTACACTGAGGATTACTTATGGCGAGGGCTTTCCCTCCTTCTGAACAACCGGACAAGTCGGCGTCCAACGATAGTTCTGCTGACCCGGCCTGGGATGTGGAACTGCTGCGTGTGCTGGTCAGCCGCAAGGGAACACAAGTCGAGGCCCAATGGGCGATCCATCCGCAATTGAAGCAAGACCTGCTGCCCAATGAATGGCAAGAAGTGATGGACCTGATGGCGAGGGCCACCGACATCGTCGGTAATCGCTTTTCCAAAGCCCTATCTGAAGCCGACCCCATGCCTCCGGGCAATGCCTGATTGCTCCACCGCTCCGTTTTTTCTTTTTCACACTAAAGTCGACCTGGGAGGTTCGTATGGATTCGTATTATCACACACATGATCTAGGCAAGTTTTCTGACCTTGGGAAAGGAAACAAAGCCCTCTGGGAGAAGTTTATGGGCTACTACGAAGCGGTGTTCGCCGAAGGCGCGCTGACCGAACGGGAAAAGGCACTCATTGCACTGGCCGTTGCCCATACTGTGCAATGCCCCTACTGCATTGATGCCTACACTCAGGCGTCGCTGGAAAAGGGATCGAATGTAGAGGAAATGACCGAAGCGGTCCACGTCGCCTGCGCGATCCGCGGTGGCGCATCGCTAATTCACGGCGTGCAGATGAGAAACGTGGCAGAGAAGCTGTCGATGTGAGGGTATCCCATCGTTCAAGGACCCAAGCGTAAAGCTTATTTGGGAACGTCCTGGGCGCAACGGAACCCGATATTGTCGAGCCGAAACGTGGGCGAGAGCCTGAGTCGGTACGAGGATCGAACGTAGAGCGGAGCCGAGTCCCAGGCCCCACCGCGGACCACACGTTTTTCACCACTCGAAGGCCCTGTCGGAGTACGCTCTCGGCTCTTGGCGTCAGAGCCCCCGTCCGACCAATCCGCCACCCATTCCCACACGTTGCCTGCCATATCGTAAACACCGTAGGGGCTTGTCCCTCCTTCAAAGGATCCGACGTCGGTCAGGTCCCTATAGTGGTTAGAATCACAACAGTGGTCGAAATTTGCCCATTGTTGACTGGGTTCCTCATTCCCCCAGGGATACAGACGTTGGTCGGTCCCTCGCGCCGCTTTTTCCCATTCGGCTTCGGTGGGCAAGCGTTTCCCTGCCCAAGAGCAGTAGGCGACAGCGTCATTCCAGTCCACCCCCACCACCGGCTTGCGTTCATGCTGCGTCAGGACCTCTTCAGACCAATACTTTGGCGCGGATCGTTTCGTCTCTTGAAAGAATTTGGCGTAGCGAGCGGTGGTTACCTCATATTGGTCGATAGAGAAGGCATCCAGATGCACCGTATGGGCCGTCCGCTCATCCTTGGCTGCCATCTTGTCATCCTGGCGCGCCCCCATCATGAACTCCCCAGCCGACACCAGGGACATTGGGGCGGGTCCAGGGTCCGGCGTCATCTCTTCGCTCTGGGTTGACGGAATCCTCGTGATAATAGAAGAAGGGATAGGCGACAAGATCCATTGCCCCGCAAATGCTCCCACGACCACAAGCAAGCCCGCTCCGATGAAGAAGTATGACGGTGACTGCTTTGATCGTGCTGCACGAGTCGATGCACCAGGCTGGTCTTCATCTAATTCCAACGGTGGATCGGCTTCTGGATTTTTTGTTGTGCTCTCAGGAGAGAAGGACCCTACCGGCACGTCCAGCACCTCGAAGCGGGACGTCTCCGTGGACGACTCCTGTTCAAACGGACCACGGGCAATCTCCGGCTCGTCTGTGTTATCCACCGGCGGCTGCCGGTCAGTAACGGCGCCTGTGGGCGGTGGCTGCAGGCCATGCGTTAAAGAAGGTTGTTGATCCTCAGATTTCGAAGGCATACCAATGATCTATACAAGATCCGGCATCAACACTCCACACCGCATTCTCTTCCTCATGCTTGCCCCACGTCGACTTGATTGGTAACTTTATCCAGATCGCCACGACGGACTTCGCTGTCTAGGAGCTATTTCGAGACGCGGGATTGTGCTTCGACCGGCTCAGCACGGGCGGAACACTCGAACACGTGCGCAAAAATCCTCTCTCGCCCTGGGCTTGTCGAAGGGCGAGCGGACTATCTCAGGAATGTAAGTGAGGACGCTGCGCTAGGTACCTGCCTTGAACGGTTCGAATTCCCGATCAGCCTTGGCCGCCAGGTAAAAGTCGCTTTCTGTCAGCCCGCTGATCTTATGCGTCCAGATCTCGATTTTGCACTTCCCCCAGGCAAGATACAAATCGGGGTGATGACCTTCCGCCTCAGCAACCGCGCCGACCTTGTTCACAAACTCAAGCGCCTGCGCAAAATCCTTGAACGTGTACAACCGCTCAAGATGTCCTTGCCCGTTCAGTGACCATCCTCGGCCCAGCTCTTTCAATAATGCCTGAGCGCGATCGTTCGGCAACGGCGGCACCCCGCCACGACAGGGAATACATTTATTATCGGCAAGACCCATAACATCCTCCTTGCGAGAAAAAACTACTGAAACATTGTAAAGGGGCTCTCAGGAGAGAAACAAGCCAAAGAGCAGTGCGGGCTTACTCTGTGTCGTCCGGTGCGCCGCCTGACTTCGCTAGGTCGCCCATCTTGATCTTGTCCGGATTGAACTTCCGCGCGGCCTGCGTCATACGGTCAAGGGCTTCATCGAACGACAACGCGGGCGCATCTTTAGGGTGGAACCGAATCGGGTTCACCCGTGCGACGACGAAGCTCTTAAGGTAAGGGCTGGTCAACCCCTTGGTTTTGAGGGCTTCGACTTGTTGGACGATGAGATCATCCAGCGCAAGGACGGTCTTAGCGCGCTGCTGACGAACATCCAATGCTGCCTGCAGCGGTTGCCTCAGAAATTCCTCCACTCGTTTCAGCACCGGGTGGTAGGCGCCGCCGCTGAACCGAGGCCGTTCTTCATAGCAGAGGCCCAGCGTGATCAGCGCCGGTTCCTCGAACTCCAAGGCATAGATATCTTCCGTTGCGTGATCAAGTTGCGCCAGCTCACGGTACATCCTGATCACTTCCAACGCTTTCTCGCGAAGGTTGTGTGCTTTCTCTGTATTCAGCGCGAGAATCTGATAGGCGGCAACAGCTTCTGGAACCACGATCGCGATAATGCTCTTCGCCCCCAGGGTCCGCATGGCGGATAGGCGATGGTTGCCGTTCGGTGTCCAGTACTTGGCCGCATGGTCGGCTTTTGCAATCCGCACGGTAATGATGGGGTCGAGAAAGCGACCGATTCTCCCGATCACCCCTTCCAACTTTCTGACATGCGTATCGGAGATATTGCGTTGATAGGGCGTCGGCTCAACCAATTCTATCGGCAAAGCCGCCAGGGCTAGCCATCGACCGCCGTAGGGTTCGCGATAGATCGAGAGGACTTTCCCTCCATCCTGTTCGATCGCCTGATGCAACTCGGCCACGGCACCCGGCGGTGCTGCCGCTTGTAGCTCTCCGGCTGCTAAGCCGGACGAGACGCCGGTCGGTTTCCGACGCCGTCTCACCCCCTTGGGCAGCGATGTCCCTTTCGATTTCTTTTCAGCCACGACGATATGGTAGGACAGAGCCGTGGCAAATGAAAGCCCCAACCGGAAGATTCTCCGCATCGGCCACCGTGGCGCCCGCGGATATGCACCGGAAAATACCCTGGCGTCCATTGAGAAAGCGATCGCACTCCGATGCGCCTTCACTGAAGTGGACATTCAGCGAACTTTCGACGATGCGCTGGTCCTCCTGCATGACAATCGGGTAGATCGCACCACGAACGGTCGCGGACGTGTTTCTGAGCTGACTCTTCCAGATATTCGAAAGCTGGATGCCGGTGATGGTCAGATGGTTCCGACGCTGGAGGAATCGCTCAAGGCCGCTAATGGACGAATTGGACTGATTCTGGAGCTGAAGAACGCGGGGTTGGCCCATGATGTCTGCACGATTATCCGTGCCAGCGGCTTCAATCGACCTGTGATCTATGCTTCGTTCCTGCACGAAGAACTTCAGGATGTACGAAGAATTGATCCTCACGCCGACACGTTGGCCCTCTTCAAGTGGTTTTCCAAAGTCCCTGTCGCACAAGCCGTCAGACTGCAAGTCACGCACGTGGGCCTACGCTTCAATACTGCTACGCGCCATCGAGTGAACGCACTCCACAATGCGGGGCTGGCCGTATTCGTCTATACCGTTAACAAACCTGCTGCGGTCACCAAGATGAAAATCCTCGGGGTAGACGGTGTTATCTCGGATTTCCCGGATCGTATTTGATCAGCGCGCGAAAAGGGGGAAGGGATCAGAAACAGCGCGGGCGGCCTTGCACTACGGTGGGAGGTCGCCCGCGAGTTGGCGCTTAGGACGCCGAAAATATTATGCTGATGTTTGTTGTCGCGGCCCTCAAGACCCGCACGATACTGTGGGTAATGCAAGGTTTCCAGTCAGGGGAGACCTCGTCAATCCCAGGTGCTTGTGTCCCTCTGCCGCCGCAAGTTTCTCCGCCAACAAATGGCTTTCACCCTGCGTGAGGGCTCTCCGTGCCGATCCGGCACAGCCGGCGAAGAACCAGACAGCTCGACCGACGAGAAACCCGCCCTTGCATCGGCGGGCCTAATGGGCCAGGTGGCGTCGTGTCGTCCATCTCCACCCTCCTCTCGCGATGAAGTCACCGAGAGACCTGGATGGCAGCCGCGCGGTCTACCCGATCTCTCGAACTTCGATTATATAGATGGGCCGCGTTTCTTCCCTACGCTCTTTGCAAAACCTTGTCAAGTGTCACTCATCTTTTCTTGGCATCGATGCGTAATGCATAGCAGATGCCAACCAGCATAACGCCCTTGAGCTGGTGATGACGCGGAATCCGCTGCGGCACTGACGGGTTACGGCTGCTTCTGAACATCCTGAGCACAGCGGAAGCCCACATTCGGATCATGCTCGGTCGGATCACCCTTCGTGCGGAACGACGACCGCAGGCGATAGGGGGTATTGATGTAGGATCCTCCTCGCTGGACTTTTGACGTTCCCTCGTTGGGTCCGCGCGGATTGATCGCGGGGCTGTTGATAAAGCTGGAATAAAAGTCCTCGGCGTACCAGTCCATCACCCATTCGTAGAGATTCCCCGCCAGATCCTGCACCCCGTACGGACTTTGCCCCATGTGGTGATTGCCGATGACCGACACTGTCTCCGCGCCGCCTTCCTTTAACCCATAGACCGCATGCACCGGAGTCGGTGGATCATTGCCCCATGGATAGACTCGTTCGTCAGTTCCACGCGCAGCCTTCTCCCATTCGGCTTCTGTGGGAAGTCGTTTGCCGATCCAGAGGCAGAACCCCATCGCATCCATCCAGTTCACCCAGCGGACGGGACGCTCGGCATGGACCACGGGCGTCTCCTTGTCCGTAAATCCCCAGGGAGGTTCACTCTGGATGGCCTCGACATACTTGGCGAATCGTCCGTTCGTCACTTCGAATTTGTCGATGTAAAACGCATTGAGATACACACGGTGCACTGGGGCTTCGTCTTCATCACCCTTATCGCTTCCCATCACAAACTCACCGGCCGGCACCAGCACCATCGGCGCACCATCTTTCCCCATGATTTCGGGAGAGGCCGCGGCCAGCACAGTCAGCTGATACGCGGCGCCACCGTTGGCCGGCGACTTGCTCCTCTCTCCAGCCTTGGAATCGATGGTGGAACCTGGTGGTCTTGCCGATACGGAGGGAGGATCAGACTTCAGGGAAGTTGGTGGGGCGGACTCGGGCTTGGCTGCCAAGCTTTCGGTCGCTGCAAACCCTGCCTGTAGAGAGAGGGTCACGACGCCGGCAATACACGCAGTAACAATCTGTCTGACATCCATACGTTAGCCTCGTCCAATACTACGGTACCGAAAACGTATGGTCAAATCCAGCCCACTTTGACCTGCCGATCTACGCCCGACGAAGGTCCCCGCCGAACACGATAGCGGGTGATGGTCTATAGAGTTGCACTTACCGGTCGTCCGGTGTAGCGTAAGCGTCAGCATGTCGGTCTCGATTTCTTCCGCCATCCAGAAGTACCTCCCCCTTGCTACCGGTATCCTGCTTGCCGCTCTGACCGTCGGCTTTTCCGGCTGTGGCGGTCCCTGGCGAGATACCTATTTCAAGAAAGGGGTCGGTCGGCTGACACAGGAGGAGGTTCGGGAGCAATTAGGTCCCCCACACACGGCCAAAACCCCGGCTCTCGGCGGGGACAGTCTCTGGACCTATCGGTTCGCACTCAGCGAGCAGGATCTCACCTCGTGGAATTCCTCGTTCGTCGCCGACGCTTCTCACTCGGTCACCAGCATGATGGGCAAGGGAACCGAGGCCGCCAAACGCACGCTGTATTGTTATCGGTACACCTTAACGTTCTCCGAAGAGAAGACCCTCAAGAACTGGAAACGTGAGGAATGTGTTCCGGGTACCCGCGAAACACTGACCGCCAAGTAGAGGATGATCGTGCCGCAAAGCGAGTGGTTTGGAATCGACAGCTCGGTCGCGCTGGATGGATTGAAGTCGCTGATCTTGTTGCTGACCTTGATCGTGAGCAGATCGTTGATCGTGCGTTGGATCGCCCACAATCCGACGCTCTCGATGGAATCGAAACGCCGTTGGGTGGTCACGACCAGGAACTCGGTCGTCTTCGCCTTTCTTATCGGTCTCATGATCATCTGGGCTCACGAACTGCAAGCCTTTGCCGTTTCGCTCGTCGCCTTGGCAGCGGCGTTCGTCTTGGCGACGAAAGAGCTGCTCCTCTGCTGGAGCGGCGCGGCGCTTCGAGTGGGCGGCAAGGTCTATGCCGTCGGCGATCGAATTCAAATCGCGGGCCACCGCGGAGTAGTACTGGATCACGATATCTTTGCGACGAAGTTATTGGAGATCGGTCCCGGCCAATCCGCTCATCTCTATACCGGCCGCGTGACGGTTTTCCCCAACAGTCTGTTATTCACGAACGCATTGATCAAAGAAAACCCTGAACAAGAATACGGGCTCTACACAGTCGTCGTGCCCATCAAAAACAACACGGATTGGCAACGAGAGGAGCGGATTCTGTTGGAGGCGGCGAAAATCGAATGTGCGCCGTTCATGGAAGAAGCGATGCGGCAGATGAAGCTGCTGGAAAAGACCAATTTGCTGGAAGCGCCGTCCCCGGAACCGCGCATTACTATTCAACTACCGGAATCAGGCAAGATCCATCTCGTGCTCCGATTCCCAGCCCCAGATCGGGGACGCTCTCGTATCGAGCAGGCCATTCTACGCCGACATCTCCTCCAGATAAACGATCAGGACTCCTTACACCGCGCCTAACAACAGAGGGCCATCTCGCGATGGCCCTCCGGTTACCTCTCAGCCTGAACGGTTCGAATTACTTCGGAAACGACTTCGGCGCGGAGACGTGCTGCCACCCCTCGCCATTGAGTGACTTGAGCATGGCCACCAAATCCTGCTTCTCTTCTTCGGTCAGTTCCAAAGGAATGATCGTGTTATCTTGGTGTGGGTTCTTGATCCCTCCCTGGTTATAGAAATTCACCACTGCTTCCAGGGTCTTGAACCGTCCATCGTGCATATATGGACCGGTGCGGGCGATCTCCCGCAACGTCGGAGTCTTAAAGGCTCCAATATCTTCAGGGTTCTTGGTTTCCATATACCGGCCGAGATCGACCGTATTCGTGTCCCACCCAATGCCTATATTGTGGAACTTTTCGTCCGTGAAGTTGAAGCCCGAATGGCATCGAGTACAACGAGCTTTTCCACGAAACAGTTCGAGGCCATGTTTCGCGGAGTCAGTCAGCGCGTCTTGATCTCCTCCGACATCATACTTGTCCACCGCGCTGTTACCGGAAAGGATGGTTCGTTGGTAACTGGCGATCGCCCGACCGACATCTTCAATCATGATTTCCCGACCGAAGACCTCTTGGAAGAGCTTCCGATAGCCGGGAATTTTTTTCATTTTGGCGACCATTTCATCATGGTTTTTGAACCCATGTTCAACCGGATTGATAAACGGCCCAATCGACTGATCTTCGAGCGTCGCCGCGCGGCCATCCCAAAACTGCGCCTTGCTGTAGACCCGATTGAATGACACTGGTGCGCTGCGGCCACCTTTCAACCCATTGATCCCCGTCGAGACCGGCATCCCATCGGTAAAGCCCTTCCCCGCCAGGTGACAGCTCATGCAGGCGATCTTGTTAGTCTTCGACAGCCGCTTATCGAACATCAGGATCCGCCCCAGCTCAATTTTCTGAGTCGTGAGCGGGTTGTCAGCCGGCACAAAAGTATTCGGATCTTCCAAGCCCTGAATCGTGGGCAGGGTATATGGTCCGCCGGTGACCGATGGTTCTGCGGCAAGAGCTCTGTCTCGCTGTGCTTCTTCGCCAAACATCGGGACAAGCGGCATGGTCGCAACCATTCCACATACTAACGCCCCGGTCAGCACCACTCCCCCAGATATCTTCTTTTGTGCCATCACCCCCTCCTCTCTACATACCATGTGTTATCTATAACCCTACCTACGCTCCGTGATGTGCTCTCCCCTTCTCGCTTGGTGGGCTCGTTGGCCGCCATTGGATCAATACGCGCCTGTCATATCATGACTCGTGTTGCCGACTCAATCCGTAAGCGGTCTCATGAAACGGACATGCGCTCCAGTTGCAAGAGGACACCAACACATCCGACGAACGGCACGGCAGGATCCGAGAGGCCGTCCATGAATTATAGGTATGGGGTCTCAAGATGACGACGGAGTGACGTACACAACTCAACACATCCCAGCCGCTTGTTGCCTTGGACGGCTTTTGTTAGGATGCCCCGACTCCATGGGAGCGTGATTGGAATGAAAATCGCGACGTTCAACGTCAATTCATTGCGCAAACGTTTGCCGATCGTGCTCGAGTGGCTTGATCAGCATCGGCCGGATGTTTTGTGTCTGCAAGAAACCAAGGTCCAGGATAGCGAGTTTCCGCTGCTTGCGCTGGCACCGAGCGGGTATGAGACGACCTTTCGAGGAATGAAATCCTATAACGGGGTGGCGATCCTCAGTCGAAAGAAGCCGGAAGCGGTTTTCTATGGATTTGACGATGGAGGAGACCCCGAAGACTCTCGCTTGCTGAGAATCCTCATCGATGGAATTCCCATTATCAATACGTACGTGCCGCAGGGGTTCGAAATCGATTCGCCGAAATATGCGTACAAGCTTGCCTGGTACGAACGACTACGCAACTACTTCAACACCCATCTTTCACCGCACACCCCGGCTATCTGGTGCGGAGATATGAATGTGGCTCCACGCCCGATGGACGTCCACAGTCCGGAGAAACATCTGAACCATGTCTGCTACCACGAGGCCGCTCGCCACGCATACGATAAAACGGTCGCCTGGGGATTTCAGGATGTCTTTGTGAAACTCTACCCGACACGCCGACAATACACCTTCTGGGATTACCGTGCGCCGAGCTCACTGGAGGCCAATAAGGGTTGGCGCATCGATCATATGATGGCCACCGTACCGCTGGCGGAAAAGTGCGTAAAGGCGGATGTGGACGTCGAGCCGCGGCGAGCGAAAGAGCCTTCAGACCACACCTTTTTGTGGGCCGAGTTTTCGATCTGACTGCGCACGCGACGCCCAATCCGACAGCGCAATAGGTTTCACGGCCTCCGGTCCGTCCAAAGCCCGTCTCCTAGGCAGCCTTGGCTCGCATCTGGTTGCTGCGATTTTGCTGAATCAAAGGATCAATAATCAGGCCGCAATTGAGACAACGGAGAATGATCGTACTGGATGACACCGCCGGTTGATGTTCGCGGATCATCAACCCTTTGCATTTTACACAGGTCATTGGCACCCCTCCTTGCCGATAGTGACTGCACACTATGTAACATTCCAAGATTAACGATGTGTTAACCGTTAGTTAGAAATCTCTAATGCCACACGTATTTATTGATGTGTCAGGTGGCCGGCAACACTTTCAGTCCTGCTTCCGCGAACTTTTGTTCGATCTCGAAACGCAACTCGCTTGCGATTCCGCTGGGATCGACATCAGGGGAGATTTCATGCCAATAGTTCACCGTGAAGATGCGGGCTTGAGTTCCAAATTCGTCGAGCAGCACTTGCGGTGCAGGTTGTTTCATGACTTTCGGATGCTGGAGGGCAAGCGCTGAAAGCAGATTCATGATCTGTGGGGCAGCCGTACCGTATGGAGCCCCGACGCGAAGAGAAAATCGTCCGACACGGCTTGAGTACGTCCAATTGGTGAGAGCCCGTTCGAGGAAACTGCTGTTCGGTATCAACGTTTCCGTTCCCTTGGCATCCCTGATGGTGGAGGAGCGAAGACCGATCGAGGTCACCCGACCTCGAACATTGTCGGCCTCAATAAGGTCGCCGACCCGCATCGGCCGTTCGATCAACAGCAAAATCCCGCTGATGATGTTTTTCAAGAGTGTCTGTGCGCCGAATCCCACACCGATCGCAACGGCTCCGCCGAGAAACGCGAAAATCGTCAAGGGGATCTTCGCCCACGAGAAGCTCAGTACGATCAAGAACATGATGAGAACGGCTTGAGTCCACTGGCGCACCAGATTTGCGCCATCCGGAGTCATGCCGAACCTCGATGCAGACAGCCCGCCGATGATCCGCGCGACATACAGACACACGGCATAGCCGATGAGAAAGATGCCTAACGCGGTGATCGTTTTGCCGACCGTCACCCCACGGCGACCGGTGATCGTTTTACCGTCCACTTCGATGGTATCTTCCACCGAGAAGAACTCATAATCCCACGCATCATTCGTCAGGCTTTTGACATGGGTGAGCCACTCTTGAAGGCGATCGGACAGAGGCAATTCCTTCTGTTGTTGTTTGAAATCAGCCCGCCATCTCTCCATAAACCTCGCCGCTTCATCCATTCGGTGCAACGTGCGCGTGTAGACCGCTTCCCGCTCATGAAATGCCCGTATGAGGTCTTGCAGCAGGGCGTGTTGTGACGCCGGCGTATGGCTCATCCGACTCTCAAGTTCACTGATCTGTCCGGACACGATTCCGGCCTGCTGGCGCAAATAATCCCGAAAAAAGTGGAAATTGTCGAAAAGCGGCGCGAACCGTTTATAGGCCTCCCGCGCCTTCCCCGGCTCGGATGCATGAGCGATGACGAAGCGACTGTCCCACAGTTGGCGCTCGCCCTCCACGACATTCATCAATTGCTGCAAGAGATCGCCCTGCGTCGCCAGATTGTCCTGACGGGCCTGGACCAATTCGACTTCCGCCTTCGCGCGAGCCGACGCCGGTGTCTCCTCCTTTCCCGCCGGCAGCTTGCGGCGGAGAAAGGCCGATCGCTGTTCAGCTTTCTGGATAACCTGAGACAGCCGCTGCCGCTCGAAGAAGGTTTGCTCCAGTTGTGTTTCCAGGCGCACGCGCTCCTCTGCTAATCGGATGTGAATCCGATCAAGGTCGCTTTTGCTGAAGCTGACATGAGGCAGGACTGCCCCAAGCCTCCGCTCCTCAAAAGCGAGCCGCGCCTTCGTGCCGTCCAGTTCTTCTTCCACTCGTCGCGTCGAAAGTTGTGCCGCTTCCAGCAGCACCGAAGCGGCCCGGGCGCGAAGAGCGGCGAGTTCGTAATTTCGGCGTTCACGATCGGCTTCTCGGGGGTCTTTGGCTGTTTCGAACCGTTCCGAGGACTGCCTCAATCGCTCCCCGGCCGTCGTCAGCGCTTCGCGCGCTTGCTCGAATCGCAGGGTAAGTAATTCACGCTGGGATTGCAGGCCTTCGGCGGCAAGGTTGAGGGAATGTACGGTATCCCACAATTGATCCGCCATGAAGATCGAATAGGGTGAAGGCTCGGCAAAACCTTTCCATTCACTGTTGCCGCGGACGATGTCGGCATGCCGCTGACGCGCCTCGCCAAGCCGCTGAAAATCGCTCACCTGCTCGTCATACCCACGAACGATCTGCTCCAGCAACACCTGCCGTTCCTGCTGCTCCTCGCGAGCCACCCCGGTCACGCTCTTGGACGCGAGAGATCTTCTCGCGGTATTCAGGTCCGTTTGCGCTTGGTTGCGTCGTTCGCGGAGCGTCACCACATCTATGTCATCCGGCTTGGAGGCCCCGACCGACCCTCGCTCGACGTGAACATCTGACATTGTAAGATTTAGCTCGACGGCATGAGCGGAATGGGGGGACAACGAATCCACTCCGCCCATACCGAGCGCGAGGGTCAGGATTGGGCAAAGCGTAACAGCAGAGGCGCTGAGCATGGGCCAAGAACCCCCGCTTGCAGGGACGAGTGCGCGGCCTGGTGAAGTTGTCGTCGCCGTGTGAGAGGAGGCAGAGCGTTCCATATTTCGTATCCAATGGACGGTGTGCTGAGAGGATCGGGCATCACGTTGGCTCATGAAAGACACAGACCGATAGCCTTCCGATATCGGCGTTGACCGGAATCTATTGTAATACCGGCTCCCCATAACCACACTAGGATAACCCCTTAGTTATTGGCCAACTCGCAATAGGGTGGTCAATCTCTTTGTGACAGAGGGGACAATATCCACGCAACAAGTAATAGCAAAACCGTATTACCTTACAGAATAGAAGTTTGAGCAATAATGCGTTACAACATTCGCCCGGATAGAGCGCGGAAGACCAGGTGATGACCGACGATGTGGTGAATGTGGCCGTCGTGGGGGCCGGAGCGGCAGGACTGACCGGTGCGATCGTCGCAGCGGAGACGCTCGCAAAAGCCGGAAATCCTGGACGTGTGCTCTTGCTGGATGGGGCCAAGCAGATAGGGGCCAAAATTCTGGTCTCAGGCGGCGGACGTTGCAACGTCACGCACGAGGTGATCACTCCAAAAGATTTCTTCGGAAATCGAAACATCATCCGAAATATTCTCGCGGCGTTTTCAGTCGAACGAACGATCGCATGGTTTACCTTGTTAGGTGTTGACTTGAAGCGCGAACCGACGGGCAAACTGTTTCCCACTACCGACGACGCGCGGACTGTCCTCACTGCATTACTGGCTCGTGCCCGGCGTGCCGGCGTCATCATCCGTCCGGACCATCGTGTGACTGAGGTCTCGACGTCAAACGCAGGATTTCTGGTGCGGCACAGTCACGGCGCGACGCAGGCATCCCGCGTCATGCTCGCCACAGGCGGTCGGTCCTTGCCGAGGACCGGCAGCGATGGATTCGGATATCGACTGGCTCGTGGCCTCGGCCATCGCGTGACGTCGACGGCGCCGGCCCTGGTTCCCTTAATACTCGATCGTTCCATGTTTCACGCAACGCTCTCAGGCCTATCGCATGACGTAGAGGTGACCACCGTAGTGGATGGGCAAGAAGTCGATCGACGCACCGGGAGCCTCCTCTGGACCCATTTCGGGATCAGCGGCCCCGTAGTCATGGACGCCAGCCGTTTCTGGACCTTGGCGATGAATCGAGACGCACAGGTTGATCTGTACGGCAACTTTGTTCCAGACAGGACATCGGAAGAATTGAAGGAGTGGTTTGTCGTCCAAGCGACTGAACATCCCAGACGTTCACTGACACGAACTGTGGCGATGCTGGTCCCGGATCGGCTGGCCGACTCTCTCTGCCGCCATTGTTCGTGCGACCCACAGGAATTAACGGCTCAGGTCGCGCGCCGCGACCGACAGCGGGTACTGAGCACTCTGGCGAGGTTCCGATTTCCCATTGAACGGGATCGCGGATGGAACTTTGCAGAAGCCACGGCAGGCGGCGTGCCGTTGGAAGAAATCAACTATCGCACCATGGAGTCGAAGCTGGTGTCGGGACTCTATCTGATCGGGGAGATACTCGATTGCGACGGCCGCATCGGAGGGTTCAATTTTCAATGGGCTTGGACGACGGGCCGGCTGGCTGGTCAGTCGGCAGCGAGGAGTCTTGTGGCTGCGAAAGGGCCGTTTACGGCGCATGATCGATAGAACGGCTCGTTCCTTGGTTCGATTCCGACTCTCTTGAGACGAAGCTCACCACACGCCCGCTTCCGCTTCCGAGCAGCTCTTGGCCCGAGCAAGGATTCGATGCGACCCTTCTTGCTCCTTCACATTCGACTCATTGATCGGCAACATCGTCACCTGGAGTTTTTCGTCAGCGAAGGCAGCGTCGTCGGTCCGCAATACTCCTTCACGATTCAACATCTTCACCGCATTCGTCCGTGAGACGATCGGAGGATACTGTCGGAATTGATCCGCTGAGACATAGGGTACCTGGATGGTCACAGGCCGGCGTTTGACATAGATAAAGTCGCGCAAGCTTTCATCGAGAGGGGTCTTCAATGTGGCCACGATCGAACTTGCCCCTGGAACGGTTGCGATCGAGATGGCATATAAGGGTTTTACATCGGGCGGGGCTTCCTTGTTGCCCGTGGCGACCAAGGTTGGAGCCGTCAATAGCTGGGTCGTCTGATTGATGGCGGGAGACCGCACACCGACGCGGAGGTTCGTGATATCGTGATCGGACACATTTTCCAGCAGCAACTTGATCAGGACCCACGCTTGCTGATCGGGCGCCTTCGCGCGACCACTCGGAACGGATTGCTCCTCACGACGGATACTGCAATCCGTCACCAGATTGCGCCTTTCGAAGAAATAGAGTGAATTCATGCCCTGTGGCTGGATTCCCCGTTCATACGTGTAGAAGGCCACGCCGACGTGGATCATGGTCGGCCTGAACCAAGCCACGACCGTCGGGAGAACAAATGGAACAAAGGCTGCAAAGAGGCCGAGAATCACAATCTTATTGAAGACAGTTTGCCCCCAGAACCAACTCCAGCACTTTTTCAAGACCTCCATAAAAACCTCGCCCGATATCGTGCGCCTTGCATGTTGCAAACATACGCTTTTGTAGGAACTCCCGACAAGAGTCCGACTGGTCCTTGACCATCATCACTCCAAGTTGCCATGTTGATGATGAATCGACTCAGGAGAATCGATGTCGGAGAAACTGTCAGAAACAGCTCACGAGACAGATCGGCGGATCACCATCCGCTGGAAAGTGATGCTGGCACTCGGCACTGTCCTCATTGTGCTCGGGCTTTTCGTCGATTGGCCGCCTCCACAAGAAGCCGGTCTGCCGGACACGTCATCGTTTCTGGTCATCCTGGGTGGGCTTCTCTGCGCTGCAGGGTTCCTTGCTGCACTTCGGCGAGGGTAGAGGCGTGCCAACGAAGAGGCGAACGCCGAATATTTACGAAGCCCGGAGGATGAAGGTGCGTTAACGATTTCCTGCCTGAAGCTGAACCGCGCTCACGCCATATGGGCTGAAGAAGGCCAGCACTTTGTCACCGACCTTAAACTGTGCGCCGAGTTGAGTTTGTTGCGTGAGATTCAGAATATGGAGCTGTCCTTTCTCATCTCGAATGACCATCGTGCCAGGAATACCGGCTGTCATGGATACAACTTCTCCTTGAACCGCCGGAAGAGCAAGAGCGGAATTGAGCAGGCTGACTACGCTCATAGCCAGAAGGATGAGACCACCCAGCGCTCTGAATACAAGCCGGTACATGGCGACGTTTCATTTCTTCATGAGAACGGTAGTCGCACGTCCTCACATGATTATTGATCGACGTTCTTAGCACTGATCGGTCTTGTGTCATTGTACCAAGATGCCGTCACTTCAACATACGGCAGCTGGGCAAGAAGTACGTCGATCCTAGCAGCCTCAGTGACTTCAGATCTACGCAATCTCATACAGAGCCCCCTTCAAACCACTATGTTCTTTTCGTCCCCGCCAGGTTGCGATGACAAAATTCCCGCCGATTTCACCATCTTGCCATTTTTTATTGATTACATAGGATTACATAGATTGTGCCCTATCCCACGGTGCCACTCAAATGCTGAGGCTATGCGCTCAGCAATAGACCCCTTCTTTCGAGGTAAATATTTCGAGTAATGCGCTCATCTACTCTCTTCGCTACGCTTGATCTATCAGCCTGATGAGCGCAAGCGAAAGGAGCACCTATGCAGAACAGGACAAATCCCATGCGGCGGCATAGTCGCTTTCCGGTCAGCTGGCCCGTGCTATATGGAAATGAGGCATTTCTCGCAGAAGGGACTGTCTTAGATTTGACCGCTCGCGGCTGGCGAGTGGCAGGGCCGATGCCGGTGGTACCAGGTATGCAGTTGACCCTGCAAGTGTCCGTCCCAGAACGGCCCACAGCGCTGCCTGTCCATCGCGCAACCGTGCTGTGGGTACACGATCATGAATTTGCGATTGAAGCCCACGAGATGCTGCCGATCGATCAAGCATGGGTCACCGAGTTCCTTCGGCAAAAACTCGGGCTCATGTGGATGCCACGAACCACCGCTCCAGAGACCTCGCTTCATGCCAGAGACAAGGTACCCCATTGTGAGACCGCTCTTCCAGAGTCCCCTGTTCCCTCCATTGAGGACATTCTGCACCGATTTCTCGCGATTGAAACTGCCGCGACTGACATACCTTTCGAAGCGCGGTGTAACGGTGCGGCAGACTGTCAGGAGGGTGAGGCCCATACCTGCTGCGATCGTGTGTCCGAGAAAACTTGGCACGAGGCGCACCGTATCCTTCGCGGCATAGTCGCCGTAAAAGCTGCTCGTGAACGAACCGGCTGGGATTTGATCACAGGCAATTAGACCTGAGCGAACAGAAGCCTACCCGACCGACATTGACCGCAACAGCATGGTCGACGAGAAAGGGAAGCCCGCGGAGAGCCGGGGCTTCCCCGTGAAGAAACACAACACCTCATTCCGTGAGTATCCATCCAGTCCTTTACAGATATCGGTATCCGACGTTTTCGTTTCCGCGTCGGTGATGGTATTGTCGAACACGCCTATTTTGTCTTGAATGTGGAGTCGTATAAATAGGCGGGTATGCACGGTTCAAGATCCGACTCCATAATGGACCTTTGAAATCTGAGAAGGCTCATTTTTATGAAGCGATTGATACGTACGAGCGTTGCCCGATTCACCCACCCTGCACAATAACCTGGACTGTACGCTGCGACAGATTTCCCTTTCCCAAAAGGTCTGGCTTAACCTGTAACGTAACTGCGTAAGAATCTGCCCTCGATACTTAACGAACTCGTGCCCTCTACTGAGTGTTGAGAATTACTTCTCTGGCTCAAGGATAATCCCATACTTGTCAGGATCATGTTTCCAAGCACCGGATGATAACAAGCCGATTAATGGGAGAAAAAGGATACACCCACCAACGACATCGAGGATCCCCATCGAGCTCAACGTGCGGGATGTCGTGCGAAACTGCGTTTGATACCCTGGCTTTTGCACTTCTATTAAAAGATTATCGCCTCGATGAGCCTCAAACTGAACCGGCGTTTGACCAACCGATTGTCCTCCAGCAAGTACCTTCGCTCCTTCGGGTGTCGAAGTCACCTGTATGGTCTGCTTTGAAGGAGCGAACAAGGAACACCCGCTGAAAGTAACGAGAGCCAACGAGGCAACGACTTGACGACAGACCACCCACAACCGCCCTTCTCTCCCCATTTAGAAACCTCCTTATCGACAGATCATCCAACATCGCTTTTTGACCAGGGGTAAAATATCAGCTTTCTTTAAGGAATCGACTTGATTACTGCGCCAGTCTACTGAGTGCGTGAGCTTCGGCAAACACATTTCTTGTTCTCGCACAGACGGGCCCAATGTCAGGGTTGGATCTTGAATTGTGCATCGATGACTTGCTCGGGTTTGATGAGCAAGATTGTCACCTCTTGCATCACGTAATGTTTCCTTGAACCTCGCTGAAATTTCGATGAGGCCGCACGGTGCACCTTCCTCACTTACGAAACATCGCATTTGAATGCCCCGCCCGGTAGGGCGGGGGGTTTTACTCCAACGTAGGATACTGCTCCGCAGCACTTGCGAGCTACCCTGTGATCCGGGCGGACATTGAAGAGGGCTTCTCATAAAAGGAGGTGCGGTATGAGACTTTTCTTAGTTGGCTGCGTACTGATTTTCGGTACCGGAGTTTTGGGTTGTACCAAGCAACCCTATGTGATCTGCCGTGGCGAGGCGTACTGTACGGCTCCCGTGACCCATGACGAAGCGATGCACGCCGCGCAGCTCAAGAAAGCCTGGGGAGACAATGCGTTATACGTCCGCCCTGGTCAGTAGGAGCGGCAAGAAGTACTCTGGAGCTCAAGCCTTGCTCTGAATTCATACCCGCTGAATGTCCTATGGGTATTTCGTGCCTCCATGCCCGAAGCTGTGAAGCGCAAATCACGACTCTGGTCGCATCGACGGATACAGCTACAAACGAAGCGTTTTGAGTTGGACAGTACCCATGGTGACGTTATTCTTAAAGCACCGCTGCTAAGGTAGTTATGTATTAGCCAAGAGGTCTCCCCCGCTGGTTTGCACGGACCAGTCCGAAGGAGTTGAGGGTGATGCGCCGGAAGTACGAGATTGCTGAGTACTTGAGAAGCTAGACGATGACCGAGTGCCCCTGGTATAGGAAGGCCTCATGATGCTTTTCCGAACGAAGCATTTTGAGCTGGAGATTGCCAAGTTCCTCTATCTTCGGGCACCGTGGCTTGGGGTGATCTACGTCGGCCCTGATTCTGGGCATGGGTGTATTGTGCGGTATAGTCCGCAGCAGCTTGAGTTTGATCATCTGGAATACATCGAGATGACCAGGCGGAATTTACGAAAGCGGTAGCTTTGCTATTTCTGCAGCGCTACCTTGTTTATGGGGTGGATGACGGGTTTCGAATTGCACCGGACTCATCGCCACATCAACAATATCAACAAGATAGCTCTGCAAATCACGGCAAAACCGGGCAAACAATCCGCAAATCTGCAACCGGTTGCAACCAGGAATCGGACTCTCCAGACTCGCCTCCATCCAAGGGGGATGAGTCATGAGCACTCGTCTCGCCCATCCCTATCGTCATCGCTCTTTCGTCTGTCTGGTAGGCGTTTGACGCCAGTGTGATCATTGCCGTCCACAATTTATGTGGGGCGACACATAAATTGTGTTATGTGACGTCACGAGTTATGTGAAGTCGTTTTGGCAAGAGAGAGAAAAAGGTCGAAATGCTGCTACGGAAGTTGCTCTTTGGAAGTACATTTATTGAGATGGGACTCGCTCTGGCTTTCAGATTGCGAGGTTCGCTTGCTCCAATAGCACCGCGGCGTGTTGGATTTCGAGGATCTGGCGAGATAGATGGTTTAGGAAGCCTAATCGGTCAAAGGATTGATGAGGAATGTGCTTCCTGTATGTTATTTCTTCTCATTAAGATCGTACTGATCATCGCAGACGACTCGGACTACGACCCTGGACTTCCGGTCAATGTACATGTGGGGAGCAGTCGGTTCCAACGATGGAGCCGGATACGGCAACATGCGCAGCTCTCTACCATCTACCTTTACGACGTGGTAACTGAGGGAGTAATTCCCTTGACTCTTTGTAAGTAAATTTCTTGGCATGAGACTTCCGCTGGTTTATCTCCCTTGTTCGTATACATCTAGGCCTAGGGAACGTCTGATTAATTCACGTTTGTACGAAGCATTCTGTTTCTGGGTGGATCAACACGGGCAATCCGCTGGGCATGTGCTGGTTCGGAGCATCTTTCTCATGGTTAGTCCCCTATCGGGCCGCCCGCAACCCCCGTCACGCACCCGTCTACGAGGCCTCTGCCAAGAGCCGTCGCCGCACCACGTATAGGTTCGCCAGCCCGCGGTACCGGACCTTGGTCCATCCGAAGATCCGCTTGATCACCAAGAACGCATGTTCGACCTTCGCCCGAACCTTCGACTTCGTGCGATTGCGGGCCCGCTCGGTCTCACTCAGCGGCCGATGGCGATGGGCTTTGGTCTGCACGAAGCTCTTGGCCCTGGGGGCGTGGCGCTGAATCACGTCACGTTGCCCACTGTAGGCGGCATCGCCCCACACCCGCGTCTCTTGTCCATGCAGCAACTCCGGTAACATCTGGCTGTCATGCACATTCGCCGCGGTGGCCGCGACCGAATGAATCAGTTTCGTCTGGCTGTCTACGCCGATATGCGCCTTCATGCCCAAATACCACTGGTTCCCCTTCTTGGTCTGATGCATCTCCGGATCCCACTCCTTCGTGCGATTCTTCATTGAACTGGGGGCACTGATGATGGTGGCATCCACGATGGTCCCCTGGTTCACCTGCAGACCGTGCGTCGCCAGATGCGCCCCAATCCGTGCAAAGAGCCACTTGCCCAGCTGGTGAGCTTCCAAAAGATGTCGAAACTTGCAGATCGTCGTCTCATCGGGCACGGGCTCGCGGCCCAGAGCAATGCCCACAAACTGCCGCATGGCCCGTGAGTCGTACAGCGCTTCTTCCACGGCGGAGTCTGACAGGTTGAACCACTGTTGCAGACAGTGGAGGCGCAGCATACGCTCGACGCCCACCGGCGGACGCCCCGGGCCTTCGGCCTTGGGATAGACCGGCTCGATCGCGGTCACCAATTCCGCCCACGGCACGACGCGATTCATCTCGTCGAGAAGCCGTTCCCGGCGGGTGGGCTTGCGATACTGCTCGAATGTGGCTTCCGCAAAGGTCTGTTGGTGCATAGGTGCGTCTCCGGTTCGGGGCTGCACTACCCGTAGCACGTTCCGAGAGAAGAATAAATCAGACCTTCCCTAGACATCACTGGTCGCGGATTGATTACCTCAGCTGTAAGAAAATATGATCTGATGTTCCCGAATTACTGAAGAGATTCAAGACGATTTCATCTCCAGCCGGTCTTCATCGAGATCGCGAATACATCATTTATGTCCCCGCTCCATCATGAAGCAACGGGCGTTTTATATTGGATATCCGTAACGTAGCCCAGGCCCAACACCAAATTAGGAACGTCACAAGAAACCCAATCCCAAATACGGTCCGGGCATCGACTTGCAACGTGATCAAGAACCATCCAGTTGTGAGAAGGCCTACATTCCAGATGGCATGCACCAACACCGCTGGACCCAATGACCCGTACTTTTCTACAAGTATGGCGTTGCCACAGGCCATTATAAAAAGTGGTAGACTCACTACCCCGTGAGGCAGCGTAAAACAAGACGCTGAAAAGATGGTTGCCAACCACGGGGTCATTCTCTCTCGGAGAGTCCTGTAGAACATCCCACGATAGATCATCTCCTCCACAAGGCTGACCACCATCAGGCCTATCACCATTTTAAAGAACTCCATGGTCATGCCGCTGATGCTTAGACGGGTTTGGTTTTCTGGGCTATCTCTATATTTATCAAATGACAATCGCACAACTTCTGGATCCAGGAGGCCCAAAAACATCGCCACGCATAACCAACAAAACCCCCATTTCACTCCACGCACTATGTTTTTGGATGAAAGGCAATGGAAACCGATCCCAACGTCTTCGAGAGTTGACCCAGTCAGGTAGAGAAACAGCATGACGAGGATCAACGGATAGGCTGCCATGAATACCCACCCAAGGCCGTAGGTGTTCTGCAAGAGCCACGAATGCGGCTGAACGAAGGGAGCGATCCCGGCATCAATAAATTCTGTGGCGATGAGATACGCGCTCACTGACCAAATCGTCCAGGGTGGCCGTGGCGCGCTTCCATGGTCTGACCTGCCACGGAGAAGAAGGAAGACGACGGTTGCCCCAAGAACCGACGCAATCGTGACCAGCAGACGGTGGCTGGACAGATCAAGCATCGTGATCTGATTCCCTCACACTTATTTTCGCTTACCGAGCGGTTGATTGCCCAAATTTGGAACTGCCGCCTCAGCATCATCAGGTGTTGGCAGTTTGATACAAAGTCCTGGGTTTTTTAAACAGCCTTTTATTATTGCGTCCAAGGTTTCCGCTAGTGTCCGACGGGAGGCTTTTACGAACTCATCTTCCAACGTATCGCCCACTCCTTTTTTAATTGCATTCCCCGCATTGTCAAGTTGATCATCCAGCGGTGATGTGGGCGGCCATCGCTCGATAATGGAGGTTCGGACAAGTTCTGGGTCTCTAGAGCATTTTTGGTTTATGTCTTTACATAGCCTGA
>JAFEBM010000013.1 GCA_018242685.1 Nitrospira sp.
TGTGATCTCCGGACACTACTGCTTTTCCCTACAATTTCACCAACAAATATTGAAGAGGCCGAAACCCAAATCGCCGAACACCACAAGATCATCGACTATGACACGCGAGAATATCCAGTTGAGGTGATCGTAGAAAAATATCTGAATCGACTGGATGATGACGAGAATGACTTTTTTATTCCTGACTACCAACGCGAACTTGTCTGGCCTGATGAGCACCAGTCTCGTTTCATTGAATCTGTCCTAATGGGGCTTCCCATTCCGCTTCTTTTCGTGGCTGATGTGAAGGGACAAGAGGGACGAGCCGAGATCGTGGATGGCTCTCAGCGTGTACGGACGCTTGCTCGTTTCATGAAGAGTGGACTGACGCTCTCGGGGCTCAAACGGCTCACGAAACTCAACGGCTTCAAGTTCTCCGACCTTCCGTTAGTCCGCCAGCGTCGCTTTGGCCGGCATACGATGAGGATGATTGAATTACGAGAGGGGGTCGATGAGGAGGTCCGACGCGACATTTTCAGCCGAATCAATACCGGCAGCCTTCGGCTAAACGACATGGAGGTCCGCTGGGGTGTGAGCGATGGCTCTTTCCTGAAGTTTCTTCGTGCCTGTTCCCAACAACCTCGCTTCGCAATACTTGCACCACTCAGCAAAGCAGCTACTGACCGACGCGAACGCGAGGAATTTGTCCTCCGTTTTTTCGCTTACCTGCGTGACTATAAAAAGTTTGACCGGAGCGTCGTTGAATTCCTCAATACTTATCTCAAGGACATGGAAAGCTTTGACGATAAAATGCAATCCGCCTACCAAACCGAGTGGGATCGCATGTTGGATTTTGTAGAGGCACATTTTAAGACGTTCACTAAGGCCAAAGGCCATGTACGCACTCCTCGTATCCGCTTCGAAGCTATTTCTGTTGGTGTAGCCCTTGCTCTACGGGTCAATCCCGATCTTGTGCCAGCCCCACTCAATTGGTTGGAATCCGACGAATTCAAGAAAGAGATGCGTTCTGACGCAAGCAATTCCCGACCGAAAGTCATCCGCCGTATTGAATTCGTTCGCAATCATCTTCTCGACAAGTAAAACGTGATTGGCATGCAAGAAGATTTCCAGGCCCGAGTCGAGCAAATTGAAGCATACTTTGCATTCATCGAATCGATTGACAGCGAAACTGTCTTGCTAACGAGCAAAGATCGGAAGGAGTCTGCATACTCAACCAGTCGGCGAGAAGATCTCCTCCGAACATTTAAAGCTAACCTTTTCTTGATGCTTTACAATCTCATGGAAGCCACTGTAAAGAACGCTGTCGAAACCATCTTCGATGAACTTGACCGACAAAATATAAGCTTTGATTCGTGTCGTAGTGAGGTGAAACAAGAGGTCCTTAAAAACCTCAGGAATTGCCATAATAAGAGTCATTTGGAATCACGCAATGTGACCGATGTCCTCCATCTGTTTAAACATTTTTCAACCGATGCTGTGACGAAGACCTTTCAGCGAACAGAGGTCGTCTCTGGAAACGTCGATGCTCGTGAGATACGCGAGATAGCAGATAGATATGGCTTTGATCGACCCGCCGCAGACGGCGACTTATTGTTGACCGTAAAAACTACCCGGAACGACCTTGCTCACGGAGACAAGTCATTTGCGGAAGTTGGTCGAGATTTTGATGTGCCTCGCTTGAAGGATGTAAAGAACAAGACCATCGACTATCTATCGAAACTCATTAGCAGCGTTGCGGACTACATAACTCAGCGTCACTACTTAGCTGTGACAGATCGCCCCTAACACATTGTGATAAACAAATCGTCTGTTTACGACCGTCGGAATATCGCCTAATGCCTGATCATCTAACTCCCGTGCAGCGTTCGCTGGCCATGAGGCGCGTAAAACTCGAGAATGGATCGCTTGAGAGATTAGTGCAGAGCGAGTTGCGTGTCCGTGGCCTGAGATTCAGGCGCCATGTAAAAACTCTTCCTGGCCGACCAGACATTGTCTTCACCAGTAAGAAGGTGGCTGTGTTCGTAGATGGCGATTTCTGGCATGGCTGGCGGCTACCTACATGGGAACATACGCTCTCGCCCTTTTGGCGTAACAAACTCAGGACGAACCGCGCACGAGATCGCCGGAACTTCCGAAAGTTAAGATCGTATGGCTGGAAGGTTATCCGGTTGTGGCAGCATCAGATCATCACCGATCTCGAAGGCAGCATTACGAGGATTGCGGGCACGGTTGCTCTGAAGCAGTAAACATGTACCGGGTCTTCCGTTTGTAACTTCTTCACTTGTGGCCGCTCAGAGACTCGCCTTACCCCGGCTTCTCCGGTAATGAGCCGCCACCTTCATCCGGTTGCCACACATCTGCATACTGCACCAGCTGCGCGTGTGATTCTTGGTCGTGTCATAGAAAAATAGGATACAAGATGCGTTCGCGCATTTCTTAATCAGGGATAAATGACCGGAGGTGAGCAAGTCGCTCGCCGCTTCCGCAAGGGGTGTCAATAATCCTGTCGGTGGGGTCGCCAAGGAATGGAACCGCCGCTTGAAGCCTCCTTTGGTCCGAACAAGCTCCTGATAACCTGGGCGCTGAGCCAGGAATTGATTGATCGTGTCGATGGCCGAATCGGGAATGGACCTGCCGGCTGAGACTCGTTCAGCTGCGACTCGAAACGTTGCACGGAGTGTCTTTGCCTGCTCAAGCAAAGAAGCGACTCCTTCATTGCTCAACCTGCCTTTGACAATGGCGGCTTGAGAGGCGGTTAAGAGTTTCGCCTGTACCAGCCAGGAAACAAGATCCTCGAAGCTTTCAAGAGTATCTGTCGGCTCTCCTTTCACGATCATCTGCGTGTTGACGAAATCCAAGCACGGATGATTCCCCACAAACAGAAACTTTCGTGATCCCTTCTTCATCGGCTCCCCTCCCTCTGTTTACTCTGCTTATAGATAACCTACAAAGCGCCGGTTGACAAGTTAGCCTTCTATTGATATAACCATCTAAAATATTATTAGACGGTTATTCATTCGTTCGTGGTGTTCTGATACAAGCAACGCGGAATGCCGACGTGCAACCCCAATGACCCTGCGCGGCGAGGTGATGGAGGATGAGACGATGGCAACGAGATATTTAGATCTGGCGATGACGGAGTCGGTACGCCGTGCACAGAAACAATATTATGGCCGCTCAGCAAGAATCGCCGACGCGCCGGGACGCGACCCACTCGGCGAAGCAGAGGTCGAGTTCATCGCGGCAAGGGATAGCTTCTATCTGGGCACGGTGAGCGAAACCGGTTGGCCCTATATCCAACATCGTGGCGGGCCGAGAGGTTTTTTGCGCGTCCTCAACCCGACAACCCTGGCGTTTGCCGATTACCGAGGTAATCGGCAACTCTTAACCACGGGCAATCTCTCGGTGAACAACCGGGTTTCGTTGTTCCTCATGGATTATCAGCATCGTGAACGGCTGAAAATTCTTGGCCATGCTCAGGTCGAAGACGCACGGTCCCATCCGGAACTCGTTGCGCAGCTCGCTGACCCAACGATGCGGTCAGCGGTGGAGCGGCTGGTCTTCATCGACGTCGTATCATTCGATTGGAATTGCTCAAAATTTATCACGCGACGATACTCGTCAGAAGAAGTCGAAGGGTATGCTGGTTTGCTGAAGAAGCGCATCGCCGAACTGGAGGCCGAGTTGCATGCTGCAACAACAGCCTCAGGGTTCTCCGCGCCCTGATCCGAAGACGTACCCTATGATTATTGTCGGTACTGCATCCGCATGAGGATCTTATGTCACCAGATCACAACAGCCGCCCCCCTGTTCCACCTTTCACTCAGGAAACTGCCGTACAAAAAGTGCGCATGGCAGAGGATGCTTGGAATGAGCGCGATCCCGAGAGAGTGTCGTTGGCCTACACAGTCGGCAGCGTATGGCGAAACCGGTCGGAATTCCTGTCGGGACGAGAAGCGATCGTCGCATTTCTGCGGCGCAAATGGGAGAAAGAGCTGGGTTACCGTCTCATCAAGGAACTATGGGCGTTCCATGGAAGCCGTATCGCCGTGCGCTTCGCCTACGAGTGGCACGATGATTCTGGAAATTGGTTTCGATCCTATGGCAACGAAAACTGGGAGTTCGACGGAAATGGCCTTATGTGTCGGCGCATCGCGAGCATCAACGACCTCCCCATCAAGGAATTGGAACGGAAATACCACTGGGCTCTAGGCCGACGACCAGACGAGTACCCCTCTCTTTCGGATCTCGGGTTCTAAGATCCCTGGGAGATCAACTGAGCGTGACAAGGATTGTGATGGCGTGAAATGGAGCTGGATAGAGTCATGCGCTGCGTCGGGGCTCTCCCTCTAGATAGAAGAGCCCCGGCGATACCACGCACTGGAAACCCGTTCTCGTCCGTTACTTGACGATGACTTCAACCCGCCGATTCTTGGCTCGGCCCCCCGCCGTTTTATTGCTGGCGATCGGATCATTCTCGCCATGACCGGCAGCCGTAAGATTGGCCACACCGCCATCCCGCAGAGCCTGGGCTGCGCCATTCGCGCGCGCATCAGACAGTTCCTTGTTCGATGGATATTTTTTCTGCAACGCTCCCTTGATCGGCACGTTGTCAGTGTACCCTGCTACGTGCACCTGTTTTTCCGGAAAGTCCTTAAGGACACCGCCCACCCGCTGCAGCGCATCAGCTCCAGCCGGCTTGAGTTGACCTTCTCCTGAGCCGAAGAGATAGTTGGAAGCCAAGTTGATCAGAAGATGCTCGCTGTTTAAATTGACCGTAATGTCACCCTTGTTGATCTCAGGACGAAGGGCCCGGATCAACCCGCGCTGTGCCTCTTGCAACTTCGCCATTTCTGCGGACAAGTCGCCTCGAAGACCGGCAAGCTCTTTGTCACGGTCGGCGAGTTGCGCCTCAAGATCCGCGTTGCGTCGGCTTGCCGCCGCTAATTGCGCCTCCGACTCCGCAGCCAGGCGATCATGATCCTCAATGTGTTGTCTCGCCGCGGCCAATTCCGCTGCGAGCCGATCCTTCTCACTCTGTGCCGCCGAAAGCTGACCCGAGAGGGCGGCAGTGTCATCGGAACCGGACCGAAGTGCGGCTAGCTCTCGATCCCGGTCGGCAAGCTGCCTCTCCAATTCGTTCGCACGGCTGCTGAGATCTCCATTTTGTTTTCGTGCTGCTTCCAGTTCGTCAGCCAGTCCGTTACGCTGTCTTTCAAGAGCCGCCAGACGGTCCGCCATTTCTTTCGATGCATCGGGGGCCGCTGCCTTGGTCGTGGTTGGGCACCCACTCCCTAGATAATAGCCATACCATCGGTCGATGCATACGGTCGGCTGTTTGATATACGTATTGGGATGCTGCTTGAGTGATGATGAACAACCCGTCAGAACGATTAGACCTGTCAAAACTACCGCCGTCGTGAACGTTCGCATGGTGCTCTCCTTCTCCTTAGGATGAGGGGGCTATGCCTCGCCACCTATTTGTCCTGGCTCTCGCCGTCACGTTACTGACGGCCCTTCAGCAGATCGCGGATTTCCATCAACAATTTCTCCTCGTTGGTCGGCCCTGGCGGAGGAGGCGGTTGGGGTGGAGGCGCTTGATTCTTGAATCTGTTGACTTGCTTGACCAAGATAAAAATCACAAACGCAATAATAAGAAAATCGAATACACTTTGCAGGAAGACCCCGTAATTGAGCGTCGGAGCCCCCGCAGCCTTCGCTGCCACTAAGGACGGATGGGATGTCTCGGATAAGTTGATGAACAGACTGGAAAAATCCACTTTCCCCATCAGCAACCCAAGAGGCGGCATGAGGACGTCGCCGACGAGCGACGAGACGATCTTGCCGAACGCTCCTCCTATGATGACGCCGATCGCCATATCCAGGACGTTCCCCTTCATGGCGAATTCTTTAAATTCCTTCAGCATGTGATCCCTCCTCTCAAGATTGAATACCTGCTGCAAGCCTATCGCGTGCGGGTGGTGTCGAACGCATAACCCAGTGTGAGCAAGTACAGATTGTCGGTATTGGTCTTGCCGACGGGCGGACGATGGTTGTAGCGCGTGGTCACCTGGAACCCACTCGTCAGACCGCCAAAGACCTTCAAGCGCACCCCGTTATTCATCGTAAAATAGAAATCAGAGAAGTTTTGTAGCGATGGGAACATCTCGTCATTATGGTACAGATCGATCTTGCCATCGAACAGCGGCCAATCCCATTTCATGGCCACGCGCCCGCGAAAACTGATTTGATCCGGAAGAGGGGAAATGAAATCTTCATTGAAATATGCCGGACCGGCTTCGATGTAAAATGTCATATCTTTTAACAGGCCGGTGAAGTCTCCACGATCGATCCATTGGTACCCCGGTCCGCTGGCGATCGAGGTTCGCAACTTCATATCTTGAAAGCGATCGTTTTCCAGGTACACTGACTCAAACCAGAAAAACCGTTTGGTGATAAAATGGTCGAACTTAATGGTTCCTCGGGCATTCCGAGTGATGAGGCTGCCGGCATTGTCGCCATAGACGTACCGACCTTGTATCGTCAACCGGTGTTGTTCACTCCGAGCCACAAGGTCGCCTACCAGGCTGATGCTCCGAAGATGGCTGTTTCCTGTTGCTTGCGAGTAGCTGGCATTCAAACTACCGATGTAGATGATCGGCGGTTGGACCAACGGGTTCACGTGAGTCACCGAATCCATCGGCACGGTCACCATGCTTCCGGTCGACTCTGCTTTCAGTTTCATCATTCCAGGGTCATCTTCTTCGACCGTGCCGACCAGAACCGTTCCCTCCTTTAAATGAAAGGGAATGGGATGAGAAACCGCCAGCTTACTGACCTCTGCCCATTTGACTTTGATGAGGTCGTCCGCCATCGAACTCTTGATCTGTAACAACCCACCCGTCATTTCTATCACTTCACCATAAATCACACTGCCGTTTTTCAAGGTCACGACATCCACGGGCGGAGTCGCGGTCGTCTCCGTAGCCGGCACTTCGGCGAACGCTGAGTCTGCGATCGCCCACGTCATCAGGAAGACCACCGCAACCCACACACCGGTGCCATGCCGCGTTTCATTCACCCTCCTTCGTATAGCTAAGTATCTGTAGGATAATCTGCCGTAGGGGTATACCGTGTTTGCACTCCTGCTGCAACACTTGATGACGATCGGCGACGGGCAAGACACAAGCGTTCATCGCTCAGACGAAAGCCTAACGATGTATTGATCGGCTTTACTTTTGCTGGCTGGATTGCCTTGCCGGCGCGGCCCTTAATTGGATTAATGAATAGGGTCGGCATGACCCGGCGAATCCCGTTCCAAATACGCATAGCACCGCGCAGCTTCGGCTCTCCTGGAGATGTTCAAACGTTTATAGATTTTTCTCAGGCGAAGTGCAACAATGCTCGGCGGAACATTCAGTTCTTGAGCGATGTCCTTGTTCGTTTTCCCGGACGCCACCAAGGAGAGTACCCGAAGATCGTCTTTCGAGCAGCTACCCTTGGTTCCTTCTTGCGCGACCTCATCTCCATCCCGAAGCCACGCGTTCACCAGAGTCCAGACTCAATTGAGCCACCAGTAGATGAGTGCGATGAGGCAGATGGCGTTGAGGAGCGTTTTTGCGGATTTATCGTAGCGGGTAGCGATGCGCCTTGATGATCGTCGAGTCAATGCTGTTCTCGTCATGCGTCCCCACCATGGACGTCAGATCACGGAATATTCCCGCCCAGACACCTCGCTTCGCTCAGCGGTGATACGGTTGTACACAGTCGTCGACGGCCCGTATTCCGGAGGGCAATCCTGCCAGCGGCAACCCGCTTGCCACACTTGAATGATTCCGCTGAAGACGCGCCGGCGAGTGTGCTCAACAGGGGCGAATCTATCGGACTCTGTCTTGGCCTAGGCAAAGGCCTCTTAGCAATATTTCGACCGGTCAACTTTGTCGGTTTACCAAGTACACATCGTGACGAGAGGACGGCAACTCGATACCATGCGTCCGGAATCGTTCGAGAATCGACTTATTCAACTCTGCTTGTGTCACGCTGTAGTCGGCCACGGCCGTCCAGGGTTCCACGGCAATTGTGGCGGATGATTCTCCCAGGGACGAAACTCCCACGGCAGGAACAGGTTCCTTCAAGACTGTGGGATGCTGCTGGAGAACGGCCTGTACGTGCGCGAGCGCGTCGTCGATATTGGCCCGGTGAGACACTGGAAAGGACAAGTGCAATTGGCGGATCACGCCGAAGTTGTGCAATATTTCTCCGACGATTTTCCGATTGGGGATGAGGACGCGGGATCGATCCGCATGCATCAGCGTCGTGGTGAAGATGTCGATCACCACGACATCGCCGTGAACCCCGAGCAACGAAATATGTTCGCCGACTTTATAGGGCTTGCTGAAGATAATCGAAAGCCCGGCCATCACGTTGCTTAACACACCTTGCAAAGCCAAACCGATCCCCACGCCGGCGACTCCGACGCCGGCGAGCAGCGGCGCGATGGGCACGCCGAGCGTCTGAAGGGCAATCATCGCGGTAAAGAGCATCACCACGATTTTGATGATACGAACCAGGAGCAGGCGAACCGGCGGCTCAAGGGTCTGCCGTTCGAGCGCCTGTTGTGCAAAATTCCCAGCGCCGCGAGACGCCATGACACCGGCGATGAAGATGCCGATGGCGACCGCCGCTTGCAAGCCGTACTGCACGGCATATTGAGTGAGCGTATCGATGATATTCATAGGGACTGACTCCTTAGGAGAACGCAGCCGGCGAGAGTTACCATTAGTCTGCTAGCGACCGAAGAGTCCTTTCAGAAGCTCTTCCCCCTCTTTCTTCAAATCCTCCGGTTTCTTTGTGCCTTTGAGCAATCCACCGACGGCTTCTTCCACTTTCTTCTTCACCTGTTCCTGCACTTTTCCGCTGACGCCCTTCAAATCAACTCCGTATGATGGCGCTTGAGCAGTTCCGGTGATGGCGAGCGGGAGATTCAATCGACCCTCTTTCAGCGCGATCTTCATGACAGGCGACGCCCCGGCGATCTTCTGGCTCAGATCCTGTGACAAGTTGAGATTCACGAGGAGATTCAACCGCTGATCGAATCCGATGGTACCGCCGCCGGTCGCTTGGAAATCGTGGCTGTCCATCAAAAGACGCTGCACGTTGATGATCCCTTGCTTGATGAGGAGATCCGTTTCAATCGCAGAAAATGCGGTCGCTTTGGCATTGTCGAGTGAAATGCCGGCTACCTTGAGAGCCGAGACCACTTCCTGCAGAAGATTCACCCCTTCAATCTTCCCATCCTTCACCATCATATGCCCGGTTCCCTCCAATGCCGTTGTCAGATCCGGCATGGAGAATCCTATGCCTTGTAGGGAAAGATCTGCACCGGCTGTTCCGCTGACGGAAATCGGCGTCTCGGCAACGGCATTGAGCGCCGGACCGAGTTGCACTCCTTGAACCGTGACGCTACCCTTGAAAGGCGGCGTGTCGGACCCGGCGATCAGTTTGCCCTGCCCCTTTATTTGTCCGTCGAACAGTTGGAACGACAAGGTATTCAGCTTGACCCCTTGTCCCTTCACTTCCGCTGCGATCTGGAAATTCTTCATATCGACCGGCTTTTTCAGGGGAAGCGAGACTGGAAGGTTTGCAGTATTGATCACCGGCGACGTGATGTAGATGTTGGCGTCGTTTCCGTCGGCATTTCCTGTAATCGTAAAGTCCGTCTTCCCGACAGCAAGCTCGAAACTGATCGCGTCGATGTCCATCGCCTCTCTCAGCGGGCCGAACGACCCGTCGAGTTTCACCGGCAAATTGAACGGCTGCACCAGCGAACCGAAATGTAGGCGTGGAGTTCGTCCAAGCCGAACGTCCTGAAGGAGCAACTCCATATCTTGCACCACATACTCCGTCGGCTTCGCTGCCGACAGATCGCGATAGGTCAATTTCCCGCCGTCGATGGAGACCTGGTCCACAGCCAACAGCGCGAGAATCTTGAGCGGACCCTCCGTCGAGGGGATCGGAGCGCGCGACGGCTTCTCCGGCACCGCCACACCTTTACGACCGATGGTGGAGGCGTTCAGAACTCCGTTTTTGTTCCTAATAACCGTGATGACCGGCTGGTGAAGCGTGATTTCCTCCACTTCGACCTTGCCGCTCAGCAACGGCATCAGCTTCACACCGACATCCAGCGAGGAGAGCGATGCAAAGGGAGCTGAGCCGAAGGACGGATCATCCAGCACCGCAAAGCCTGCCACACGCGCGCCGATCCTCGGCCAGATGGTTAAGCGAATATCTTGTAGCTGAACCTTGCGGTTGAGAGCATCTTCGATGATCGGCTTGTACTGGCCTTGATACTTGTTGAGGTCGATTAGAAAGGGCAGAGCGAGCACCACTCCGATGAGCAAGACGACGACAATGGACAAGCCTATCAGGATTTTCATCTCGATCGCCTCCAGGTGGAAAGTAAGTATATAAATGGAGTCCTGGTGAGTCAAACGAGTCAGCGGGAGAAACGGGGAGTATGAGTTTTTTAGAGGTCACATTTCGTTGGAAGTTGTCATGACATATCATGACCAGCACGGTGTCGACTGAAGATACCAGGGGGCAGATACAATGTCGCCTGAGTCGTCATTTGGCATGCCATTTGACGACAGAGTCGTCACCTACACCGGTTCCTATCTGCATCAGGAAATCGTGGCGGCAGGGGCTACCAGGAATATCACGGCTTTCAGCCGGTCCCTGAAGGCACTGACAGAGGTTGTGACCGTACGTCATATCGAGGCTCTGTGAGAACCAGCAGAGCCTCGATATCGCTTCGTCTATTCAGAAACAGGTTAATGGGATTGCACGGCGGTCCCATGCACCTGTGTGCAGGCAGTCACCCACAGAATCCACCATTGCCAGGTCGTATCGGCTGTTACCTTGACAAGCGCGTCGGCACCCTTTGCGTCATTCATTGCATCCGCCACGGCATTTCTCAATTTGTTCGTGCGCGAGAGCGGCACCAATCCCAAGAGGTAGTACTGACAGTCCTCCCCACTGACCTCTTTCAGTTCCGTGTAACCGCCCGGAGTCAGCGGTTTGGTAGAAGCCGAAATGCCGCCCGAATGCGCCGCACATCCAGCCATGAGGACCGTGAGGGCGGTCAAGGGCAGTATGGGTGATATCCATTTTCTTGAACGGGTAAGCAGCATAACTCCCTCCTTGGTGAAAGTTGAAACATTCCCGCAGAGAGAGTACCCCTCTCACGGCCGGATTTGCGAATGAAAATATGATGATGTCGATTCCCGTTATGATCCTGTTCGCTTTTTTTGACGATACCATGCAGCATGACGATCCGATTGCCTACAAAGAAGCACAACAACGCTGCTCGCTGAAGAATGCCCAAGGGGCTTGCATCTATGCAAGCCCCTTGGCAGCTGTTTCGTCATCTCCTGATCACTGCATCTCAACGTTTCTTCCGGTTGAGCAGGTTGCCGGATCGCACCTGGCAGGCCAGGACGTCGCAGATGACCCGCGTGGCCATGAGACTCGTGATTTCGGCTGCGTCATAGGGCGGCGAACATTCCACGATTTCCATCCCGGCCAGCGGCTTCGTGTCCGCGATGATCTGGAGAAACTTCAAGACTTCACGCGGCAGAAACCCACCCGGCTCCGGCCAGCCGGTGCCCGGCACGAAGGCGGCGTCCAAACAATCCACATCGAAGCTCAACCACACCGCATCCACACCATCAAATGCCACTTCGAGCGCCTGTTTCGCGGCATTCTCGATTCCCATTTCCACGCAGTCGGTCACGGTCATGATCGTGGTTTGACGTTCACGGCCGGACTTCACGCCGGGTCTGGGCGCTTGCCAGCCGCCGATGCCGATCTGCACAAGATTCTTGGCCGGCACGTTGGGTATATTCGTCGCGTGAAACCAAGGCGTGGTATGCATGCGTTCGTCAAGATCGGTCTCCTGCGTGTCCACATGCCGGTCGAAGTGAAGGATGCCGAGCTTCTTGCCGTTCATATTCTGAGCCACTCCCCGCACGGTGGCAAAGCCCAGGGAATGGTCTCCGCCGAGTACCACGGGAAACGCGCCGCTCGCATAGACATGCCCCACGCCCTTGCTGACCTGATCGAAGGTCTTTTCGATGTTGCCGGGAATCGTAAACACGTCGCCGACATCGCAGATTGAAATGGATTCCCGCAGATCCACGCCAAGCTCGAAGCTGTAGGTGCCGTACAGCGCGGAGATCTTGCGAATCCCTTGGGGGCCAAACCTGGTGCCGGAGCGGTACGTTGTCCCGCCATCGAACGGCGCGCCGAGAATAGCCACATCGTATTGGCCGCATTTGCGGACATCTTCGACATACGGAGCCTTGATGAAGGTGTTGATGCCGGCGAAATGCGGCAGTTCTCCACGGCTGAAGGTGGGAATTCGTCGATCCTTGATGGAATCGGCGCCCGGCAAGCCCAATTCAAGGCCTCGGGCAACTTCTTCTTCATATTTCGTGGTCGGCAGCAGCGCCTCCGCCTCGACCGCATACTTGGCCTCCGGACCGTACTTGTCATGCAGTGGAACCTTGCCTTGGTATGTTCTCTTTTTCGCCACGATTGCTCCTTTCTGAGAGATGGATGAATGTAGAACTTGGTTTGAACTCCCTTGTAGCAACAGGAAATTTAGCGAACTAGCCGGCTTTTCATTCTTGAGTTGGTGCGGACTCCCCCGGACGCATCAATACGTCGTCTCTTGTGGGTTTCACGATGAGGAGGTACAGCGTGGTCCCCCCTAAGATGCTTCCGAGAACTAGCGGGACGGCCCAGAGTTGCCACCAAGGAGCATCAGGCGAAGTGGCGTAGGGGCGTGGCCATGCGATATTGACGAATTCAAACACCGACCACAGAAACGCCGCCGTATTAATCAGCAAGCCCCAGGACCCCAGCTTCAGATGACCTAATGAGGGGTCCCATCTGCCGGTAAGCCTGGTGTAGAGTCCAACACCGGTGGTCATCGCAAACATGGCGTACAACCCCCCCGTGCCGAACGCCAGCACCGTGGCGACCGCTTCATCATTGAGTCCGAAAAGCAAGCCGAGCGTAGCCAGCAGAACCGTGAACAGCACGGCATTATGCGGAGCGCCCGTTGTGGTGACCCGAGTGAGGACCGCCAGCATACTGCCTTCGCGAGCCATGGAAAACACGATACGGGAGGTGTACTGAACCATGGACGATCCACAGGCTAGGAAGGCGATCATGACGATTGCCAGAAAAGGAGTTTCAGCCCATGAACCAAAGTTGGCGACGATCACAGGGGTGACGGGATCTGACGCGGCACTTGTATGAGCCAAGGCGTCGCGGTTGAAACTCAGGGTGAGGGCGGCGGAGTTGAAGAGCACCACGCTTCCCACCATGCAGAGAGAGAAAAAGATCGCGCGCGGCACCATCCGTTTAGGCTCGTGAGTTTCTTCGGCGATGGTCGAACAGGCATCGAAGCCGATGAACGCCCACCCGGAAATAGCGAGCGCCGCCAGAAACGCAGCGGTCTGGCTGGGGGCGGTTCCTGTCCCGAGATGCGCGAACAGTTCGGAGAATTCATGCTGTCGAAAAAAAAAGAACAGCAACAGCGCGACACCGAATGAGCCGACGATTTCTGCATAGACTCCCAGGGAAATCAGAAACTTAAAGACTCCGACATGGACCAGGTTGAGGACGGTGCAGATCAGCATAAACACCGCGCCCCAGATCACGAGTGTGACGCCTGTTCCGCTTCCTGATCCAAAAAAAATCGCGAGCCAGACCCCGCCGGTGTAAGCGGTCGTGGTAAGCATGGCAATCGTGGAGCTGACATAGATGGCTCCGGCATAGGTGCCGGTAGCGGCGCCTCCGAGCTGTCTCGCCCATTTGTACGCGCCTCCCGCGATCGGAATCTGCGAGGACAATTCCGCGTACACGGTCGCCACCAGCAGTTGCATCACCAGACAGAGCGCCAGCGCTGGGAACCAACCACCGCCTGCAACCACCGTCTGGACACCGATAATGGCATACAAGCCAGCAACCGGTGAGACGGTGGCGAATCCGATGGTGAGGCTGTTCCAGAGACTGAGACTGCGCTGGAGTGTTCGGGGAGTATCCGTAGCGGGAGCTGAAACAACCGTATCCGGACTTTCTCTCATTACCATGACAGACCTCTCCGGCATGGCGGCAGGTCTGACTGATCCGGTAGGAAAAGAACTCTGGAATGGAAATACATAACGAAGCCTCCTGTCGGAAAGGCTAACTTCCCAAAAGGCCATGTACCTCAGTACATGATCTCCCGGGCTTTTATCCCTCCGTGGAGCCTCGTTATGCGAGGCCGGAAACTCTTGGACCAGACACTCCCACTGAAGGCAGCCGGAACCCTAGTTTCCCTTTTGGAATGATTTTCAACAAACTATTACTTTGCCATACCAAAGTCAAGGTTTCTAAAAACACACCGCCGCATCCTCCATTGGGAACGATGGGATCATCGGAGTGGGTAGCGCCATTCTTTGCCTCGTCCCTCAAAAATAATTGTGCTAGGATGCCCACCGCGCTTGCGCGATGAGATTTCTATCGCCACGGCTCGAATGCCATGACGCCCCAGGCTGCCTCACCTACTTCTGACTATCGCTTTCTGCTCCTCATCATCCCATCGTTGTTCATTCTGTTTCTCGCGATCAGCCTGTTTGAATTCGGCTCCAACATCACGGTGGAGAATTTTCATACGCTCACGCACCGGCTGATGCACCCTGCCTCCGAAGCCTCAACCAAGCCGCTGGACCCTTCGCAATTTCTGGTTGAGGTCAAGTCCCGGTATATCTGGCTGACGACCGTAATGGTTGCGCTGGTGGCCGGGCTCTATGCCTTGATTTCTTGTGGGACGATCATCTATCAGGCCCATCCACGACCTCGTCTGATAGTCGTTATCGCCCTTGGAATAGTCCTCGCCTCGATCGGGCTCGCATTTATTTGGGCGCTCGATGAGACACATGCGCTTTACCGAGCGGTCTTCAGCTTTAGTTACGATAACCTGCGTCAGGCCGGACACCAGCGCATCAGCGAGGATCTCTTACGCTATGCCATGGTGGTCGTGTCCATCGTTAATGTGCAAGCCATAGTCGTGCCGGTCGTCGCCCTGCTCGCGGCGTGCAGCACGCTTGCCTCACCGGTCTCGGGCGTTCAGCCCGATCCAGTGTTTTGGTCGGCGCAGATGAGACGGTTGAAAGAAGTCTTGAACGCGACGTCTATGATTCTCGTGAGCGGGGTTTTGCATATGGGAGCCTGGCTGCGTTGGCCGGCTGCGCTGGTTGCCGACGCCAAGGCGCACGAAGCGTTGTTGGGCGCCGCCTTAGCCATCACGCTTTTTTGGGGCGTCACCTTTACCTTGATGTTGGTGTCCACCTATCTGCCCGCCGCCCTTCTTCTTGCCAGACGCGCGCAGACACTGTTATTGGAAAGTCCCTCTCAACCATCCACTCCTGACCCGGAGCAATGGCTTAAGGACCATGGTCTGTTCCTCTCGTTGCAAGATCATTTGCCTCAGTTCGGCCTCATGCTTGCTCCCCTGCTTGCCAGCCCCCTAAGCTCCTTGCTGCTCGCACCGTTGACTCCGACCGGCTAACGACGATCAAGTTAGTCCAAGCCCGTTACGTGACCGCGGCCTGTAGCAAAGAGAATGACTCTCAACGGCTCTGGCTCATGCTGCAGACTTGAGCGCGTTCTCAATGTGTTCCACGTAGCGTCGCATTGCATGATCTTTGAGTCCGTCGGTTCCAGGTCTGAGAAGATCTTCCACTCGACCCTTGACGCGCTCGAGAAATCGATCCCAGAAGCTGATGTCCGTCTGGATCCGGCCATCAGTATCGATGTACCGGAGCTCCCCCGCATGGGCATAGTCAAACACCCGTGGCGGAACACGAGTGACCGTGTCGTTGTTGTTGACGAAACGAAAGTGCTGCCCGGCCAGGCGGCAGGCACATTCGGTCGCGAACGCCTCGTCGCCGACACGAGGCTGACCAAAGGTGTACAGGCCGCTAACCCTATGTCCATCCATCAGCAGCTGAGCCGCCGCAACGACCGCTAACGCCCCGCCAAGACTGTGGCCGGTACACCAGAGCGACTGCGGATTGCTCTTGTCGCGTAGCCGTTGGACGGCATTGATGAGGTCGCCCTTGACCAGTTCAAACGCGCCCATAAAGCCTCGATGCACGTCGCCCAGAGGTCCCTGCACTTTGTGCATCTTGGTATCCGACAGCAAGTCCCGGAGGTGCGCAGGCTCCGTGCCTCGGAATGCCACGATCATGATATGGTCATTCGCGGCAACGTAGCCTTCCGTGTCCTTTCGGCTTAGGAACTCGAACTGCTTCAAGCCGAGGTCGGCGACCGCCGGTTGGATGGTAAGCTTGTCCTGGTAGGCAAACTGTGCAGCCTGTGCCAACCAATAGGCGTTATGAAGACTGTAGGCTGTGGCGCGTGATTCAAAGGGGGCATTCGTGAGGGTTGGCATGTCCGGTCCTCCCATGAGAGGCGACGTTTGATAGACTTACCTGTGCTTGATCGCGGCAGGCGTTCTAGATAGGACCTCAGCAAACATTGTGCCGCTGATCATGCTACGTGAAATCACTGTTATGGATGGCTTTTCTCTGGCGAATAATTGAGTATCGCGAGGAGAAAGAATCGAAATGGATACACCGGACGAATCGCAATGGATACACAGAAGGTCCGGGTCAGAGCGGTAGTGCCCCAAGGCGTTTATGTATTCATGTTCTCGGACTCACCGGCAGGTAAAGTGGCAATACTCGATAGGACCGGGCGGGGCGTTCAATGCCATTCTTATAGCCTCGCTATTGTAACCGATCTCTTCCAGATCTTTTTGAGCGCGGGTGAGTTCTTCTTCAGACAGGTAGGCCACGGTGTCCGGAATGCCGTTGTCTTTCAATGAGCGTAGGATCGCACTTAAAGTCTCCCGTTCTTCCGCCGGAACATTGGTGCCTAGCGGAAATTCGAACCGACGGTGATAGGGGCTTTTGAATGTTTCGTTCAGCGCTTTGATGGTCTTGAGCACAAGTCTGTCTTGTTCCCAGGCTTGCAGTTTCGGCCCGGCAGACGGGTGCGTCGCGAGCAGATCCATAAGCGTGATGACATTGGTATTCAACGACCGCCCGACGAATTCTCGCTGCGGCTCCCACGTCTCCTGCTTCATCCCTAGTTGTTTGGCTACGGCCTCGACCAACGCAAAGTTGATCATGAAACTGTATTGTCCGCCGAACTGGCCGTAGCACGGCTTCTCGGGATCGTTCAAAACATTCATGTCGGCGGTCCCGGCATCGAACGCGCTGAAGCCGATCGCATCCGGCGCCAGAAGCCGCTTGGCTTCTTTCAGGGTCGCAAATGCGCCGACATTGACGGGAACCAAGACATCTTGATCGATGGACTGCAGAAATTCCGCGATCGTTTTCCGATAAGGCACGTCTTTCCATTCAACTTTGCGGTATTCTTTTTCCCAGACCAGCTCATCGAGGAAGGGAGGAACGGTCTTGAGCGTTACAAAATCCTTTTCCTGAAAAGCTCGGACGAACGCCGACCAATCTTGAATTTTGGCATGGAAGAACTCGCTGACGTTGGGACGGAGATACTCCTCCTCGACCTCACCACCATGTTTCGCCAACAATTTCGTCGGCAAATCGTTCCACAACTCGTTACAGATGATCCGATCGACCGTGGCATCGCCGATTCCGGTCAAATGCCCGACAGATCCTTGATGGGTTTCGACTTGCGCTCGATGCATGGCCAGCTCAGGATGCGCCAGAGCCCCATCCAGCACCGTTTGCTGCCAATCGACCATGACATACCGAACGCGTCGATAGATCGTGCCTTGTTTATCGAGGGCCTTGAGATGGCTGAGAAAGCAAGCGGCGAGATTCCCGTTTCCGGGCCCAAGCTCCAGAACCGTCAAACGTGATTCGCCGTCTATTATCCGATCGGCAGGCGACAGTTGACGATTTCCAGCCTTGTCACGCTTCGTGACGCGCTCGTAATAATCGTCCGCCAGCGCATGGGCGAGCCGAAAGTCTGCGGAGGCGTAAGTCTGGTAATAGGATCGGAGTTGGTCTCCCCGCAGTCCATAAAAAAGCTGGTTGAGATGGGTCTGCCATTGATCAAGCGGCTTGTATTCCCCGATCAGCTGTGGAAGAGCGTCAGCATCTTGCAACATATCTCACAGTCACCTTAATTGATTTGTTGAGAAGGCCGTATGGTGGACGAAATCCTAACAGAAGCCCGGAAAATGCCGCAATGGGCTACTTGCTGGATGGTTTGTTGACAGCGTCGCCTCAAGAGGTGTAGCTGACAGTCATGATGAACAAAGTTTTCCATCTGGGAATTGTGATTGCCGGCTCCTTCCTGTGGTGCCAAGCGGCTGTAGCTGAAGATCTGCCTCTCACCGAAAACGTACCGATGTCGGAGTTTCAAAATCGCCTAGAGGACGCAAAGACCTACGATTTCGATGCGCCTCCGCAGGGCATGTTTCGTTCCATCGCTTTGGCGGAAGATTTTGAGGAGCGAATGGGATTTCAGCGCACTCACGAAATCATGCCGGTCAAACCCACCGACCGGTTCGCTCCGGACATTCCGGCTATTTTTATCGTGTTCTCGCTCCATCAACATTATCAAGGGTTCAAGGTCTTTGGCCGTTGCACGCCCGAACAGGTAGCCGGTATCGCGCCAGGGACGATCGTCAGCGAAGACGCCATGCACATCGCCTTGGAAGATGACAGCGGTTACCTCAAACTGTCTCCCCCAAAGGGCGGTTGGAAACCCGGTCGGTATAAAGTCGAGATTCATGTGGGTGAGCAGATCAACGAAACGAGTTTGATGGGCACGATGCGTTTCACCATCGTGGCAGCTCAGACAAAGGAATGAGGGAGTCAGCACAGATGGCTTCGTCTGATACTCTGAATGAGCAGTACCACGCTCTTCTGGAGATCTCCGAATCCCTTTCAGCGCACCATGCTTTGCCGGAACTGTTTCGCGATCTCGCCCAGAAACTTCCCCGCATCATCACGTGTTCGTCGATCGTCATGGCGCTCCATGACCCCGCTCGGAACGTCATGCGGCTGCATGCTCTGGAAACCCATCGTCCGGTCTCAGCGGCTCCTGAGCTTCAATACCCCGTCGATGATATTCCCGAGGGATGGGTCTGGCAACACCAGAAGACGTTTGTGTGCAACGACGTGGAAAGAGAGGACCGATTTCTCAAGGCGATGCCGATGGGTCGGCTCTCGGGTACTCGGTCGTTCTGTGTCGTTCCACTCACAACGTCGCGCCGAAGGTTGGGCGCCATGGGTGTCGGTACACCGGAAGAACACCACTATGAGCGCGGCGAGATCGAATTTCTCCAGCAAGTCGCCGTTGCGGTTGAGCATGCGCTGAACTTTGAAGATACGGAAGCCGCGCAGAGATCCCTGGCACAAGAGCGAGACCGCCTGAGTCTGGTCCTGGAGATCAATAATGCCGTGGTGTCACACCTCGACCTCCGAGGACTTCTCAAAAGCATTTCTGTTTGTCTACGCCGGGTCATCCCGCATGACGCGGCGCTCTTGACGCTGCACGAGCCGGGCAGCGATCAACTTCGCCTTCACGCCCTGGATTTGCACATGTTCGGCACAATTCCCTTTGAGGAAGGCGTGCTTATCTCGTTACACGACACGCCCGAAGGACAAGCCATTGCATCACGCCAACCGGTGTTGGTTGGTCCCATTGTTGATCTCACACGATTTTCGTCCCCCTGGGTTCGGCACGCGGTCGAAAATGGCGTCAGGTCTGGATGTGCGGTTCCCCTGATCACGCACGACCGTACGGTTGGGGCACTGAGCGTCGTGAGTTCGCTCGAAAACGCGTTCGGTGAGGCGGATGCCTGGTTGCTCAGCCAATGCGCCAAGCAAATCGCTATTGCGGTTGAGAATGGTCTGGCGTATCAGGAAATCGCGACCCTAAAGGACAAGCTGAATAGAGAAAAACTCTACCTCGAAGACGAAATCCGGAGCGAATTGAACTTCGAGGAAATTATCGGAGAAAGTGCCGCGATCAAAAAGGTTCTGAATCAAGTCGGCATCGTTGCACCCACGGACTCCACCGTGTTGATTCTCGGTGAGACCGGCACAGGGAAGGAACTGCTTGCACGCGCGATCCACGACAGGAGCAAGCGGCGCGATCGAACGTTTGTGAAACTCAACTGTGCGGCGATTCCTACCGGCCTCCTTGAAAGTGAGTTGTTCGGCCACGAGAAAGGGGCGTTTACCGGGGCGATCGCCACCAAAGTGGGCCGGTTCGAGCTGGCAGATGGCGGCACCCTCTTCCTCGACGAGGTGGGAGACATTCCTCTTGAACTCCAGTCCAAGTTGCTTCGCGTACTGCAGGAACAGGAGTTTGAACGGCTCGGTAGTACGAGAACTATCAAGGTCAGTGTGCGGCTCCTCGCGGCCACGAACCACGATCTTGCTGAGATGGTTGAGGGCAAACTCTTTCGGAGTGACCTGTATTATCGTCTGAACGTCTTTCCTGTCGTGAGTCCATCGCTTAGAGACCGCTCCGGGGATATTCCGCTCCTGGTCCGCTACTTTACGCATCGGCTCTCACGTCAAATGGAAAAGCGCGTCGAACGGATTCCCTCCGACACGATGAATGCCCTGTGCCAATACCCATGGCCCGGCAACGTCCGAGAACTGGAGAATTTCATCGAGCGCGCCGTGATTCTCTCTCAAGGGACCGCCTTGAGTATTCCTCTCGGTGAACTGAAAACCACGGTACGGGATGAGCCTCACCCTGTGACAACTCTCCAAGCGGCAGAGCGCGACCACATCTTGCGCGCCCTCGAAAAAACCAATTGGGTCATCGCCGGTCCATCCGGGGCGGCCACGCTCCTCGGAATGAAACGCTTCACCCTCCAATCAAAGATGATCAAACTCGGAATCTCTCGTCGATCCTAGTGCCGACATTTCGGTAATTACCGACATCTCGGCGCGGTGACCTTCGGCATTACAACTCCTTCCCGTCGATCCGTTCTTTGAAAGACCCCACACATTCAATGCTGTTTCAATACTTTATGAAGTAGCACGGTGGCTCCATTTTGCTGGAACGCCTCGTGCTGTGAGCCTCTGACAACGACAGCAGGGCACTCAGAAAGCTTGAGGACAGCTTATCTACCCCTAGCTGAATGAAGTGCCACCAGCACAAATGACGGAGATGCCTATGGACCTGAAGATACCGAATCATGAACAAGCCTACTGGGATTGCGTGCTATGAAGACTGTTGCCATGGCAGATGAGGCGCTCGATGCGTCCGCGCGTCACATGCTGGAATCCATTCAGCGGATCCTCGGCACGAGACATGATCTGCATCGCGAGCCGTGGATCTTTGTCTTCTTCGTCCTGCTGCAATTTCACGTGGGCATCCGCATGACGCCTATCACCCAGGCACGGACGGGAATGTTCGATCCGTTGAAGGCCATGATCGCCATTCGTCGAGGCGTTGCGATGAACGTCGACTTGAACGACGGCTGGGATTACTGGCCGGTCATGGGTGAGCAGGTCGAGGAGCTCCGGCGGCGGTACAACATTCTGCCGGTCGAGGTATTTCTGCCTGCGAAGCAGGAGACGATCGCTGCCGTGACCTGAGCGAAACACGGTGCGCAGGAATCACTTGTCATTCGGCGGCCTTGTGAATCTATGGAGGCGATAATGATGACATCGGTCAATCGTTACGCAACATCGTGGGAGAGTTTTTGGGGTTCTACGACCGGGACCGTTGATGAAGTGTTTTGGGATGCCGATCCGATCCATGCATCTCGACAAGACCTGGCGCTGTTCCGTGATTATTTTGATACACGGCTCCCTTTGATCGATCTGGGGTGTGGCAACGGAACTCAAACACGGTTTCTGGCCAATCATTTCATGAGCGTGATCGGCATCGAGATTGCGCCTGCAGCAGTCGAATTAGCCGGGAAGACCAATGGCGCAGCCAATATCACGTATCAGCTTCTCGATGTGTTAAGTCCCGATGACGCGCAACGCCTCCACGACGAAATCGGTGATGCCAACATCTATATGAGGGCGGTGTTGCATCAACTGGCGCCGGCGGATCACGCGACAGCCATTCAGAGTATCGAGCGACTACTGGGGGCAACAGGGACATTGTATTTGGTCGAGCTATCATCGGCTGCGGAATCTTTCTTTGCTCAGCTGATCCAACAATATGGGCCGCCTCCTGGGCTCGCCCGAGTGTTCCGGCACCAGATTACACCGGGGATGTGGCATGAAAAATGCCTTGGAATCATTGTTTCCGCCGGGTCGATTCACGCTTCTTGGCACCGGCCCGAGTCAGATCCGCACAGTCCACACCCTCCCGGCTGGTGACGTGATGGAGGTACCGGCTTTCTATGCCATTCTTCGCCGGCAGGAACGCAAGGTTTGATGAACGCCTACCCAGGAAAACGGAGAATGGCCAACGGCGATGAGAAGGGAATAATCATGGAACTCCCCGGCCCGTTAGATGTCGTCACGCAACTGGTCACGGCGATGAATGCCTGTGATCTTGAGTCGGCCCTGACCCTATTTGAGTTGGATGCCTCCTTCGTCATGAAGCCCGGTGTCGTCGTAAACGGGACTGTTGGGATACGTCAGGCATTGGAAGGGTTCATGGCATTGAAACCGACGTTAACCATCGAGGCGCAGCAGATCGTGCAGGCAGACAATGTGGCGCAGTACTGTGCTCGCTGGAGCATGAAGGGAATCGATCCGATGGGAACTACCGTACAACTCGGTGGGCGATCCTCCAGCATTTTACGGCGTCAACCCGATGGACGGTGGCTCTTCTTGGTGGATAACCCGTGGGGGACGGATATTGTCGCATAGCTCACTCATGAGGATCATCTATTACTTCATCGTTGTGATGGGTTTGATTGTCCATGATCCCTCGCATGGGTGACAGTTCATCAACACCAGAGTCAAAGGGTAATGATTGTCCGCCATTACGACTGGTTCGGTTGTTGGCATTGTCCACATGGCCTTTCACCGAATTCACAATTCTTCTTGTCGTTTGACCCTCTCTTCCTCTTCCGTTAGAATGCGCCGTTTCATATCGTAACCTTTGGCTGTTGTTCGAGTTTTTTCGTACCATGACGCCGTCATCCAGTCTGTGGGCCTCTGTCATCATCCCGATCAAGGATGAACGAGAAAACCTGTCTCCGCTCATGGCAAGCTTGCTGAAAGTCATGGATTCCCATGAATTATCACGCTCCCGCCCTTACGAGATCCTCTTCGTTGACGATGGCAGCAGCGACGGCAGCAGCGATGAGCTGGACCGATTGGCACACGAGCATTCCAACGTGCGGGTGTTCCACTTCGATCGAAATTACGGCAAGACCTGCGCGCTTGAAGCCGGCTTTCATCACTCTTCCGGTGAGATCATCATCCAGATCGACGGTGATCTTCAGCAAGACAGCGAGGACATCTTGAAACTGCTCCCTTATACGGCATCGCACGACGTGGTCTGTGGCTGGAGGCAGCAACGGCAGGACGGCCTGGTGAGGAAATTCTCCTCCTTGATCGCCAACCGCATACGGAATCTCTTCACGCACGACGGCATGCACGACACGGCATGCCCGCTCAAGATTTTCCGACGGCCTGTACTGGAACGCATCAGACTCTTTGAGGGAATGCACCGCTTCTTTCCCGCGCTGGCGTTGATGCATGGATTCACCGTGATGGAGGTGCCGGTCAGGCATTATCCGCGTATCCACGGAGTGTCCAAGTACGGCATGGGGAACCGCCTGTTCAAATCGCTCTATGATCTGATCGGGGTTCGATGGATGCAGGATCGCGTGTTGCGCTATAAATTCCGTGACAGGGATGCGACCCACCACGAATGAGACTGAGACTTTCACGCTCCGGAACGATGATGACTGCTCTCCCGGCACTTCATGAGTACTGAGACCATCTGGATCGGTATCGGCTTCCTCGGCCAAGGACTCTTTTTCGGTCGTTGGTTGATTCAATGGATCGCCTCCGAGCGGAGCTCCGAAAGTCGTGTGCCTATTGCCTTTTGGTACATGAGTCTCATTGGAGGATTGATTACACTCACCTACGCGATCTACCGCATGGACCCTGTTTTTATTTCTGGACAAGGGCTCGGATCGGTCGTCTATCTACGCAATCTCGTCCTCATTCACCGGGCTAATCAAACCAAAGACCAGGCTCGGCCGGCAGCATGAGCGGCTGGGAAACCAACGGCCATACCGGGCCTTCCCTCATACACGAGGAACCGTCACATCAGGCGATGGAACGCACCTCCCCTCAACCAATACAGCTGGTGCTTCTTCTGCTTCTGTCCAGTCTGCTTTTCTTCCTGAGTCTCGGCAGCATGGGTCTGACGGATCGTGATGAAGGCAGAAACGCGGAAGCCGGTCGCGAGATGTTCGCCTCGGGCGATCTGATCACCCCGACCTTCAATGGCGAGCTGCGTGTTGCCAAACCGGTCTTTGTCTATTGGCTGATGACGCTGTCCTATCATCTGTTCGGCGTGAACGAGTTTGCGGCGCGGGCACCCTCGGCCCTGTTCGGGGTGGCGCTGATCGTGATGCACTATCTGTTTCTCACCAGGCTGCGCGGTCCGACCGTCGGTTTGTTCGGCGCTCTGATGTTGTTGTTGAATATCGAGATGCTGGCGCTGGGACGCATGGCGATTACCGATAGCGTCTTGATCTTCTTCACCACCCTGTCGCTCTACGGATTTTGGCTCGGCCTCCACGAACCGGGCAGAGGGCGTCATTGGATCTGGGCCTTTTATGCCGGCATGGCCTTGGCGACCTTAACGAAAGGGCCGGTGGGATTCGCCGTTCCATTGATCACTGCTCTCTTGTATCTCGCTGCCACTCGACAATGGCTGACCTTTTGGAAGAGAGGCGCGCCTCTCTCCGGCACGTTGCTCTTCCTGATGCTCGCAGGACCTTGGTATGCAGCCATGTTCATGGTTCACGGAGACGCTTATTCCTCCCAAGCTAAGGTCCACACGGTGGGACGATTCCTTGCTCCGATGGAGGGCCATGGAGGGGGATGGTGGTTCTATTTCCCGGTCCTATTACTGGGCTTTTACCCCTGGAGCGCATTCCTGCCGGCAGGGTTTTATCGAGCCTACCAGAGCTGGCGGGAATCCCGCTTAGCTGGAGGCCACAGGCACGAATCGCCGGAATCTGAGGAGCCGTTAGGATCCGGTAATGAATTGGAATGGTTTGCGGGGTTGTGGATCGTGGGCGTGTTCATCTTCTTTACTCTGTCGTCTACCCGTCTTCCTCACTATATCGGTCCCCTGTTTCCTGCCTGCGCCTTGCTGGCCGCCTTGTATTGGGCTCAGGGCTTGAAAGATCCTTCGACAAAGGGACTGCGTGGATCGATCCACTTTATGATGGGGATCGGCTATCTCTTAGCGATCGGATTTGCGAGCTTGCCTTCCCTCTATCACAAATTCTCAGGGAAGATGACCAAAGAGTTCCCGCTTGCCGCTCAATTCGATCTGGGTATCGGTCCTTACGTCGGCGCGACGATCGTCGTGGTCGCCATGGGGCTGATCGGGTATTTTGGGTTAAACGACAACAAACGTGGTATCGCCTTTGGAGTGGCCGGCGGCGCCCTGGCAAGCGTCTTTCTTGTCGCCATCCTGACGGTCATTCCAGGGTTCAACCGATACGCGATTGCACCGCCGCAGGAATTGGCCTATGCGGCAGGGCTCAACCTGCATCCCACCGACCAACTGATCGCGTTCGGTTCGACCAGGCCATCCATCGCCTTCTACGCACGGCGAACGGTGACCTTTATCCCAGCCGGCGAAATCGACCGGTTACGTACGGCTTTGAGTAAGGAAGGCCGGACGATGATCCTCCTACCCGAATACTTTCAGGATACCTTGCCAAGGGAAGCGGCTGAATTTCAGCCGCTACTCAAACGCTACGGCTACGTCTTGTTGGGCAATCAACAGATCGTCACCATGCCTCCTGGCGCAGACGTTGGCAGCCCACCGCCTGCTCAGACTCTTGGACACTGACTTTCGTTCGACTCCGCTTTTGAGCGTCCTCTTTCTAAATGGAAGATTGAAAGTCGCTCTTTCGCAACGATTTGTTACTGAAAGGGCAGAACCCCTCGCCCATCAACGAGAATCAGAATGGCAAGGGCCAAGCCTCCAATTAGAATACTTTCCCGCATCACGAACCAGCCAGGCGATTCCTCAGCCTGGTCATCGTTCCGATCTAGCGCGTGCAGCCATGACCCTATGCAGGCGAATCCGACCGACGAGATGACCAGAGGTGAGGTCGTCATGGCAGCCAGGCCGTATGCAATCAACAGCGTTGAGAGCTCCGATAGCCGGCTCACTCCTATTCCTCCCCTGCGTATCCAATGAGTTTTCCGGATCCATAAACCGCCCGCTACCGCAGCAACCCCTAGCGTCAAGAACAGAATGCCCACCATTCCATCCTCCATTCGACGGGATAGAACCCAGAGCAAAGCAAACAGCGCCGACGCCCCCATCGCCGCATGTCGTAACCCATCTTGTATTGAAGTGCGCCACTGTCTTAATGGGGCTGTCGCGATGAAGCCGCTGAGGATGCCGATCACCGCCCCTCCAAGGACATCGGTCGGGAAATGCGATCCTCGAAGGACACGACTGAGTGCGACGAAAAGAGCGATCACGATACCAAGTGGTCCGAACAGGGGAAACCGTTTTGCCAGCACCATCGCGACGGCAAAAGTCACCGTGCTATGTCCTGATGGAAAAGAGTCCAGCCCCGATGCCCAGGTAAGGGTCATCTGCCAGTCTCCCGAGTGGACGAACTTCGGTCGAGGCCTTCCGATGAGGTGTTTCAGCCCGTTGGCAAGCAGGGCGGCGATTCCATGAGCGATCAGCGTCTGGATAGCAACGATCTTGACAGTCGGCTTTTCAAAGGCCCACGCGCCGAGGAGCAGTAGAAGGCTTAAGGCTGCCAATCGCCATCCTTGGCCGATCCAGTCGCCCGCGTTGCTGGTAAATGCCATCCATGGAATGGTGAGTTGGTCCCAGGGGAGATGAATCGTCACCGATCGCACATACTTGGTGATCGGCAGATCAAACTGGGCCAAGCCGAGAAAGCTGACGGCCAACGCGGCGCAGGAACAACCGGCTGCTGCGATCGATGAGATCCTGTTCCGTGATGCCGGGGACGGGACGTTCCTCAAGTCACGATCTGTGACGAGGCCCCCTGGATTTCCGGAACTGATCACCAATCACTCATCGCTGATTGCCGTCCTTACGGCACCCAGTCGGCCAGGAACACGTTGAATTCGCCCCGTTCCTTGGCATTTCGATCTGATACCCAGACGAGACGTTTGCCGTCCGGGGAAAACATGGGGAAACTATTAAAGTGCCCTTCCATGGTCAAACGTTCTAACCCGGTTCCGTCGTCTCGCACCAGATACAGATGAAAACTGGGGCGCCCCCCTTCCCCTCTGGTTTCTATGTTGGAGGAAAAGATGATGCGTGTGCCGTCAGGATGAAAGTACGGAGAAAAATTCGACGCGCCGGTCGTGGTGACCTGTTTCTTGTCCGACCCATCGGCATTCATGACGAAAATTTCAAGCTGACCTGGCTCGACCAGCCGTTGTGCCAGCAACTCCTTGTATTTGGCCACTTCTGGCGGATCGGTTGGATGCGCGGCGCGATAAACGAGTTTCTTGCTGTCCGGTGAAAAGAACGCTCCACCGTCGTATCCGACATCGTCCGTCAGCCGACGAACGTTCGAGCCGTCCAGATTCATCGTATACAGGTCAAGATCTCCATCCTTCACCGAAGTCCAGACAACGGTCTTCCCATCAGGTGAGATCGTGGCCTCGGCATCATATCCCGGCGACACCGTCAGCCTCTGTATGCCCTGTCCGTCGAGATTCGCAGAATAGATATCGTAATCGTCGAGCGCCCATCGATAGGCTCCATCTCGTTTGGGTTTTGGCGGGCAATCGGGCCCGGCGGCATGTGTGGATGAGTACAGCACCCGGCGGTCGCCTGGGAAAAAATAGCCGCACGTCGTGGCGCCTTTCCCGGTACTCACCAAATGGACCGTCTCGTTTTCCATATCCATCACGTACATTTGATAACACCCCAGCCCCGACTCGGCTGGTTTTCGTGCTGAAGCCGACGAATCCTTCATCCAGTTGTTCGTCGATTGAAAAATCAGCTTGGTCCCATTAAACGAAAAATAGGCCTCCGCATTCTGGCGACCAAAAGTCAGTTGGCGGATATTGGCCAGATGCCGTTCCGTAGCAGGGGCCACTGTCACAGGCTCATTCGGCTGATCAGCGGCCATGGCAAACCAGGGAATACTCATCATTGCGCACAACCCCCACAGCCAAATTCTCCCCATCTTACGGCGTTGCATCAATCCGTACCTCCTTCACATCCGACGCACCTTGCCACACTTCGCGCTTCGTCACGGTTCCGTCTTGAAAAATGACGTAACTATGCCACCCATAATAAAACAGGAAGCGCGAAACTTTCTCGACTGCACCGGAGGTCACGCCATAGAGAACCGTGATGATGCTGTCGGGCACATCCGCTCGATGGCAGGAGAATAGCATTGCCATCTTCGGTCCATCATAGGCCTGACCATCGATCTGGAAACCCCTCTCTCCGAGAGCAATTCGATCACCGCAAGACTCCTGTACCACTGATTGAACGCTCTGTCGCTGGTCAGCTCCTGCCAGTACCAGGATCGATCCATCGTGGGGGAGGGAATTGTCTTTTAGAGAGACCACCGTGGTTTTATGCGGTCCCGTTTGTTCATGATCGGCGATGCGAGACACAATCTGCTGCAACGGCGAAGCAGGGTCAGAAAACGCCAGGACCACCGCCTTTTGTGGATCCGTCACATAGCCGTTCAACATGGGCGGCAGCTGACGTCTCGTCAGCCGGCGAAACGTCATCAGCTCGGGATCAAGCTCCACCCGCAGCGGTTGATCGAGAAGGAGGAATTCGGCAACGTTTGTTTGTGAGAGGCTGAGCATGATCGACTTGATGTCCGTCGATTCCTTCATCACGATGCGGATGGGGATCGCCATCCGGAACAGCTTTCCGGCCTGCTCAATCTGAACCATCAGCCGCCACGCTTGTCTGCCGCCCTCTCCCTTCACGCGACGCGCGCGGACGTCGCGCAAGAATACAAATGGGGCACCGGGCTGTTCGACCCATTGCTCGAAAAACCACCGCAAGTCTTGACCGCTTTCTCGGGAAAACACTTCTTCGATCGATCTCCAGTCCGCCGGACGATTGCGATAGATGCTGATGAAGGTCTTCAAGCCTCGCCAGAACGGCTCGTCTCCGATCTCTCGTCGAAGGAGGTGAAACACAAAAGCCGATTTGTGGTAGCCGATGGCATTATCTTTCTCATCGTGCTTCCTCAGAAACCGTGAAACCGCATAGTCTGTTTCAGGCCTCACATAGAGATTGTACCCGTCCAGCATCATGCGTCTTTGTTCGAAGGCTTGTGAAACATCCTGAACCACCTCGTGCCAGTAGTAATTCGCCAAGTAGGTCGTCATGCCTTCGACCCAGTTGCCATGATTGTCTCGATTGAACACGGAATTTCCGATCCAGGAATGGACGATCTCGTGACCCAAGGCATAGGGTTGGACATAGTGTCGCTTGATGCTGCCGCTGCCGAGTAATGTGAATGACGGCAGACCAAGACCGCTTGCAAAAAAATTCTCGACCACTGCAAATTTATCGAAAGGATAGTTGCCTAGAATTCGGACATAGACATCGAGATATCTTGCGGTTGCATCGAGATACTCATCCGCCAAGGCGGCATTGTCGGGCAAGAAATGGGTCTGGAGTTCGACTCGCTGCCCTGTCGGACTTTTCCATTCACGCGATGTCGTCACAAACTTGTTAGCAACGAGTGTGAATGCTTCAGACTGGTTCTGAACGATCCAGGTTGAAGAGGTCTTTCCCGCGCTCGTCGTCTCGTCCTCCTTACGTCCGGAGGCCACCACCGTCCAGCCTTGCGGAATCTGGGCAGTTACTCGATACGTGCTAAAGGAGCCGATGACATCAGGGTACCATTGGCTCTCTCCGCTCAAGTACACACCTTCCATACCGATATATCCCGCTGTCTCACTGGGTGTCACAAATCTCAAGTGGCGCGGCTCTCTCGGAGGGTCATTGATCTGGCCACGATAACTCATGACCAACGTCACCCTGCGTCCATGCTTTTTTGGAAGAGAGACAACGATGTGCTGAAGCGTGGTCTCGGAAGAATACACGCTTGTGAATGTGACCAATTCGTCCTGATCTCCTCGTCCACCCGAGACCGAGTGCGTTCGCATGGCGATGGACTCGACATGCAGGGTAGGTGCAAGCGTGAACGTGACCGACGCGACCAGTGGATCAACCTCCAGTTCGATCTGATCGCTCGCCACCAGCTCATGGGCAGCGGGGATCAGCTCGGTTGAGAGGGTGTGATGAATGTTTGTGAGATTCTCCTGGGCAGACGAGGCCGAAACGCCAGACGCGTGCATTGTGGAGATCGACAGCAGACCGATCAGACAAGAGCGAAGAGGATGTTTCCTGATGGACATCAGAAAGCGTTTTAACACTCGCGGCAGACGAGTACAAGCTGGATCGCGGTCAAGAGGTAGTCAAGATCGACCGGTTTTATAAGGATCTCCTGAGGGCCTAGACTCCAAGCTTCTTGAAGCAACTCCTCATTGTGACTTCCGGTCATGATCATGATACCACCCGAATAACCCCTGTCACGCAGGGCGCGAAGAACTTCGATCCCCGGCATTCCGGGCATGATCAGGTCGAGCACGATCGCATCTGGCGACACATCTTCGACTAGCCGCAGAGCCTCCTGGCCATCTGTGACGCCAAACGCCCGATAACCGCGCAGACTGAGAAAACGAACCAAGAGGTCGCACAGAAGAGGTTCGTCGTCGACCACCAAGACCGATTCATCGATCTGCTCGAGCACATTACTACTGCCTAGGGATGGCGGCGCGGTCGTCAACGGCGCAGGTAGTTTTGAAAGCCGAGTAACGGCTTCGACAAGGACGTCCAGTGACAATCCTTTTCTGATAAAATCCGTGGCTCGTAGAGCGCGGGCCTGATTCTCTTGAATTTCAGTTGCTCCTCCGCCCAGGATAATCACCGGCGCATGTGGATCGATGGCCCGGATTTCCTTTAAGACAGTCAATCCGTCCATCTCCGGCATACGAAGGTCGAGCAGGGTGACTCGGGGATTGTGTGTACGGAATAGATCAAGACCTTCTCGTCCACTAGTCGTTGAAATGACATGACACCCTTGCCTGGTAAATACACTCTGCAAGAGATCGCAATTCATCTGATCATCGTCCACGATCAAGACTTTGATCATCGCTGTCGATCCTTCCTCAGCCTGAAAACGGTACCTGGGAAAAAGAATAACACGCGAGCGTGAATAATGAGAAGACAATGCGTGGTTTATGAGTAGGAAGTCGGCTGTCCGAACAAAGCCGCGACAAACGCCTCGGCATTGAAATCCTGGAGGTCATCGGCTCCTTCGCCCACACCGATTAGGCGCAAGGGAAGCTTCAGTTCCTCGGCAATCGCGACGACGATACCCCCGCGTGCAGTCCCATCAAGCTTCGTCAGAGCAAGACCAGTGACCCCAACTGCTTCATGAAATTGGCGGGCCTGAGCCAGGGCGTTCTGTCCGACCGTGGCATCCAGGACCAACAACACTTCATGTGGCGCACCGGGCAACTCCTGAGCGATCACCCGTTTGACCTTCCGCAGCTCCTCCATCAGATTGGACTTCGTGTGCAAACGACCGGCCGTATCAACTAGGACCATATCTACCATTCTGGCTTGGGCTGCAACGACACCGTCGAAGGCCACGGCAGCCGGATCGGCACCGTGTCGATGACGAATGACCTCCGCTCCGACCCGATCCCCCCAAACTTGAAGCTGATCAATGGCGGCTGCACGAAAGGTGTCTCCTGCGACAAGGAGCGGTCGTCGCCCGGCCTGCGTCATCCGCTGTGCAATCTTGGCGATGGTGGTCGTTTTTCCTACGCCGTTAACTCCGACGACAAGGGTAATGAACGGTTTGGGGCTTTCAGCGACCAGCTGATCGATTGAGGGACCTGCTACGGTTTTCAGAATGCTATACAGCGACCGACTTAATACATTCTGAAGTCCTTCTGAAGTTTTCGCGTCTGCGCCGCGCGTCTCTTCTCGAACTCGCTGCATCAAACGGTCGACGACGCAGGCACCAAGATCAGCGGAGAGCAGCGCCCCCTCTAGATCTTCAAGAAGTTCTTCGTCCGGAACACGTCCTAGGAATCGATCCAGCGATTGCTGCACGACATTGCGTGTTCTGCCGAGCCCTTCGCTCAGTCGTTGAAACCATCCCATCGTCAACGACCTCTTGTTTCTCGTCCAGCACGAAACGTGACCATGCGAGGCACAGGAGAAATCAGATTAAACAAGACCCTTTCACGACGCGACATTCGCGCCTCCTCTCGTGGATTACGCTCATGATCGTATCCGCATAAATGGAGCACCCCGTGCACCAACAACATGGCCAGTTCATCGTCGATCGATCGTCCAGCTCTCTTTGCTTGGCGAACGGCGGTGGGTAACGAAATCACGACATCACCAAGCATCTGGGTTACAGAACGCACGCCTCGCGGCATAACGGCCTCACGGATGGGGAACGCCAGCACATCAGTAGGTCGATCCTTCTTGCGGTACTCACGGTTGAGTCGTCGCATACGTCTGTCTCCAGTCAGTTCTAGGCTCAGCTCCGATCGAGATTCTCCGACTGCAGATAAGACACGTTCCGCTAGACGGGCCAGTGTGGTTTGTCGGACGACCAACCGCGTGAGACGCACGCGAAGAAAGACAGCCATCAATGAGAACTACTGGATAGATCGTGCGACGACGAGCGGACCGCTGGCGACTTGCGAGGATTGGGAGATGGGCGCTGGTGAGACGCGACCTGCCCTCGAGCATGCCGAGACTCCCCGCCGTTTATCGGCTGATGACGATCATAGGCTTTGATAATGTCTTGAACCAGTCGATGTCGGACTACATCCTTTTCATCGAAGTACACGAACCTAATCCCCTCAACGTCTCGGAGAATTTCTTTCACCTGAATGAGGCCGGACACTCGATCGCTCGGTAAATCGACTTGCGTGATGTCGCCGGTGACGACGACCTTTGAATGGAACCCCAGCCGGGTGAGAAACATCTTCATCTGCTCTGCCGTGGCATTCTGCGCTTCATCTAAAATGACAAAGGAGTCGTTGAGCGTTCTTCCGCGCATAAAAGCCAGGGGTGCAATTTCAATATCTCCCCGCTCGATCAAGCGATTCGCTCGTTCCATGTCCATCATATCAAACAGCGCGTCGTAGAGCGGCCGCAGATAGGGATTCACTTTCTCGTATATGTCGCCGGGCAGGAAACCAAGTTTCTCCCCTGCCTCAACCGCGGGCCGAGCAAGAATGATCCGGCTTACCTCTTTGTTCATCAACGCACTGACGGCCATTGCCATGGCTAGATAGGTTTTCCCCGTTCCAGCCGGTCCGATGGCGATGACAATGTCGTGCTGCTCAATCGCTTCAATGTAAGCCTTCTGTGTAGGTGACTTGGGGCCGACAAACCGTTTTTTCGTGACAATCATTGCCGACTGACCGAGGACATCCTTGAGTGAAGCGTCGGGAGTTCGACGCAATGCGCTGAGCGCATTAGTTACATCTTCAGCTTGGAGTGATATCCCTTGGTTGGTCAGAGAAGCAAGTTCGACGAGAATGCGTTCCGCTTGACGAACAGCCTCGGGAAGACCGTCCAGTGTCAGTTCCTCCCCACGGGCAGAGAGTCGGACACCCAACTCATCTTCGATCAACTTGAGATGCCGGTCATGGTGACCGAACAGAATGGCAGTATTGGTACCTTCTCGTAATTTGAGTTTACGCACGAGCTTCGGGTGGTCTCCCTCCTATCGTGTAGTGCTCATATTGTACCAGACAAGAAAAAGCAGAGACAAGCGGATACAACATTCCGAGGAGATTTCAGGTTCTTGAAGGCTCAGTGAGACCTGTGTTTGTTAAACTGAGGTTAAATTCCTGTGTAGCCATGCCACCGTGCCCATCCTTTGCCACTACTTTGACATGGAAGGTTCCCGCTTGATTGGATGGAATCTGCCATGCAATGTGTCCTGACTCCGGATTAATTCTCATACCCGGCGGAGCGGCTTCCAACTGGTAGGTCAACTGGTCGCCGTCGGGGTCCGTCGCCTTCACAGGATAGTCAAATCGGTCTTCAGCGGCAGACGCAGGAGGTGTCGACACGATCTTCGGAGCACTGTTCCCTAAGACGAAGGGCTCAGATTTCAATGAATTACCGGCAATGGAAGGATCATTGGCCGTAACCTCAACCATGATCTTATCCTGAGTGGAAAATCCCGTCGTATCGAGAAACGACTGATCTCCTTCTTTAATGACCTCGTTATTGCGAAACCACTTGTAGGTCAGATCGATGCGATCATGATCGGGGTCACTCGCTTTAACTTGAGCCTCAAGCTTATCCCCAGTTCGAGCAGTCTGTGGGGTCAGTAAAACAGCCACCACCTTCGGGGAAGTATTCCCAACCTCGACGCTTTTCGTTCGATATGGGTGACCCTTATTAACACCGTCTGAGGGGATAATTTCCACAAAAACTGACTGCCCACGTCTTAACATTTCAGCTGGCAAGGTAGCATGAGTTTGTCCAGCAAGGGCGGTGTTATCCGCATACCATCGATACAAGAATGACACCGCCTCTCGCTCAGGATCCTGTGCATCGACCTGAACATCTACAGGCCCGGTCAGCTGGATAGGATCGTTAAGGATCTTCGCAGAAGTAATGGTTGGAGGCTGGTTGTCCTTGGCCGGAGCGGAGCTATTGGTTGTACCGGGAGAAGATCCCGTACAGGAGATATTAGCGCTAAGTGCACAAACTCCAAGAGCGAAGAACCAGGATCGGGCTACCATTGGAAGCAACCTGCGTACGTTCTTCACTAGGATCACAATTGTTCCCAATCATTGATTCAGATCATGACGCGGACAATGCGCGCCATGATCTGATGAAGTCTGGCACTCAGTCGCGTTGATGCACCCAACTGACAAACCTGCTGTAATAGTCACCTGCGCTAGTACAGGGCTTGGAAGCAGCGCCGGTGCTCATTTGAATTGCTCCTGTCATCCCACCACTACAGCCACCTCCTCCACTTCCTAGTCCTTGTGAGCCGGATCCCTGAGATCCAATCTGAACAGACATTGCAGAGGCCAAACCGATTCCCAGGCTGACCTTCGTTGAGATGTTGACGTTGCCGCCGACAGCTGTCGCACCAATGACCGGTGCCATTGCCGCAGTCCCAGTCTTATAAAACAACGCATAAAGATAGCTAATGCCGTTCGGAGAACAGAAATCATTGGTCGGTACAAATGTCGGAAAGAACACGGTGCCGCCGATCAATGTAGGATTCACAACTGACCGTTCAGCTGCATTGATTCCCGAGCTTGTTGGAAGAGCCACATGCCAACCGGCTTTGCTTGCGACAAGGCCGATCATGGACGTCGTCCCTGTTCCATTAAATGTGGTGACTCCTGTATTAGCTGGATCGGTCACTTGATTGGTCCCACTGCTACACACCAGACAAACAATGGCGTTCGTGGTGTCCACCAGATCATCATCATGACAACTGGTCATACTCGTCTGTGTACATGAGCCGCTGAGTACAGAATCTTTGATTCCGTAGAGATGTTGCTGACTGTTGTCGACCTTGTCGGTGTTTGCCAAATAGCGCCCCGTACCGAAGAATACCCATACCTTATCGCTATCATCGATTGTGGCCGTTGGAGCAGCGGTGATCGGCCCCACTTCAACAGTGGTACCGGCGACAGCATCGTAAAATGTATCGATGATCTCCGTCGGCGATCGACTACCCCCGTCAATGATTCCCCAGGTATTAGGACTGCAGGGGGCCGTCGCACAACCGTCAGTAGTCAGGCGATACATTTTCCCTCGCCAGGGAAGCGTATCATCATGAATCGTGCGTCCCATATAGGCCGCGTCAACCCGATAATCGAGGTCCTTGTCGACTGTGATGATATGCCCCACGAATGATCGCCAGGTTCCTACGGACATAGCGGTGACATTCGTGTTAGCCGTGCCTGGCCCCGCAGCGAGATCGACTATATAGAGCTTGGAAGTTTGAGGTTGGCCTGGAAGCGGAGGTATCGGTAGATCTGCTTGATAGCCATTCGGTCCGGATCCAAAAATTGCGAACCACTTTTCATTTGTCTTATCCGTTGATGGCTTATCCATCGGGTTAACTCGTGCAACGGCAGGATAAGAAGTTGTGAGACCAAGGCCGCTGTCCGTAAACACCCACAATAGTTTGGGGTCGACTTCGGGATTGGTGATGTCGAGTACAAAGTAGGCGCTATAGAATGTCCTCGGCACTCCGCCGATGGTTGCCGTCATGGGCGAGGCTCCTGCACCAGCCATGCAGTTACCGCAGCTCCCGCCCATTCGAAATCCACCGATCAGAATCGTCCCCCAACCATCAGGATGATCCGCGTCAGGCGCAAAGATCCGAACATCCGATACCTTCGGCTTCAGGTCTACGTAATACACATGGGCATAGTCGGGACGAGCCAGCCACTGCAACTGCGGCAAGAGCTCTTGCGGGATCATCGCCCACAACTCGCCTCCTAGTTTGGAACCGCTCGAATTATCGGTCGGATTCCTTGTAAACCACCCGTGCTCGATCACGCTGCTTGTCGTAGGGTCGTCGCCCTTGTGGTAGTAACCGGCATTGAACGCATGGAGCATTCCATCGTTCGCTCCCACATAGGCTACTTGGCGCCGATTCCGGTACTGCCGGTAGAACGTGTTGTACGTTGGATCGCCATAGATTAAATCGTACCGTTCCCTCGGCGCGCCGACGATGGTCGGTGTCGAGTGAATGGGATCGCCCAGTTTCCAAACGCTATAGGTTCCACTGCCGACCGGGACTTCCAGCATGCGCGTCCGAAGTCCCGTCACCTCATCGCCACGTATAAAATTGATGAGATTCATGGCGTTGCTGCTGCCACCACAAGTATCTCCCGCATAACGCAGGTAGTCCTTGAGAGTCATACAGTTTGCCGTGCTGAACTCGATTTGCTCGCTCGGATCGACAATTCCATCATTATTGCCGTCTACCCATGTGAGAATCCTGCGAGAAGCGGAACTCATGAGCGCAAGCTCCTTGCCGGCTTCCCAGATGGGTATGATGGATTTGAGATCAGCCCCTTGGATGGTCGGCGTCGTGCTGTCGGCGACTCCGTCACCGTTGATATCTTCGTACTTGTCTACCAGCACTTTCTGATAGGTCGGGCTGGCCTGATTATCGTCATACCGAGTAGTCACGATGCGATCCTGTGTATAGTCCAGCACACCGTCTTTCACAGTATCCTCCCGGAAATTTCCGAAGGCATCAATGAAGAGCGCGTGCGTGTAACCGCTCCATTTCACGTCGGCCCCGCTCTTTCCGATTTCATTGGTAAAAAAGTACGCTTGATAGATCGCCCCCTCTCCACTCGCAGATGTTGCCAACACCGAGATCGAGGTGCCGGATGACGACTTGGCCAAGATCTGATCAATCACCGCACTCAACCGTTCCTGCATAAAATCCACATCCGATGATTCGAAGAACGTGTCCGGCACATTGTCCCGCCCGGGAGCGCCGGTGAGGTTGATTATTGCATCATACTCGCAGGGTTTCGACAGATCGACTTCGTCGCAGGGTGATGGAACACCTAAACCATTATCCGGAATCCCATTGCCGTTCTTGTCTTCAAATCCCCCCTGGCGGGCCGTTTGCATAAGGAATTCCCTATTGAGCATCTGTGAGAAAGCAAAGAATGTATACGTCGTAATGTTCTGGAGACCCGGCAGATCCCGCCCACCGGACCATACGGTATTGACCGTCCCGCTTCCTGGAACTTGAGCCGTCACAGTTGGTGCACGCAGATCCGAAATATGAGCCCAATAGGCCACGTCGTCCAGATAGTGCGATCCGGAATTAGCATAGTCGGTCCGGTGTTCTTTCATCATGATATTCGGTGGTGTGAGCGGATGCATATTACAAGTCGAGTTGATGGGGGCCGTCGGACTGCTTGTGTCGTTTCCTGAGCAGTGAACACCGTGAAGGCTGTGCGCGAAATCCTGTAAGAAGGAGGGAACTTTTGTATCTTGTTGCGAGTCTCCATCGGTGAAAATCACAACATAGGTCTTGCAACATGGCACCTGAGCGGATGGGCTGGCCCAGGCTGGTACATGGGCGCTCCCGAAGAAGAAGGGATCCCGCCCGCAGGCATCGGTGATATAGCCGGATCCGGATGGGCAGGTTTCTGTTCCCGTTAGGTCCTTTACCTCTCCAGCTCCCATCCCTCCTGCGCCGGCAGAACCCAGACCCACTCCAGGACTGAACGCAATGGGATAGACATATGAACTAGTGAAGAGAGAGGAGTTCACCTGCCCGATATAACGAGTGGCTTCGTAAAAGGTTTCTGCCATCGGCGTGTTGCCCTCGTTGAAGGTGTCTTCAATGGCCTTGATCATTGCTGTCGTATTGTTGGAGAAAGTCGTCACGCTCGCGACATTCAGCTTTCGATATTGGAATGAGCCGATGGGCACCATCACTTGCCCGCCGTCATCTCCTTTGTATTCCATGAGACCGAAGCGGACCCGATTCCCGGTGTTCTGGATCACTCCTTGTGGTTCGGACGGTAACGCCACGGCAATCTTGAACCCTTGCTCCGCATAGCCATCGCTATCACCAGCATTACAGGCCGAAGCACTGGCGGAAGGCAACGTTGCGTCGTTATCTGTACAAAACCATCCCATCAGCGGTCCGGGAGCACCTCCGTTCGTTCCGAACAGATGGAACCGAATACCCGTCGTGCCGGTTTCAATCGAATCGGGCACTCGGCCGTCCGATTGATTCACCCCTGATCCAACGGGCAACCGCGATGTGGAAATTTGAGAACCGCTCGGTTCAGCCTTGAGGTCATGCCCCTTGATCGTGACCATCGACGGATTGCCGGTCGGCGGGCAATTCCCGGTGGCATTTCTGGACACTGCACAGACTCCTCCGATCAGAGCAATCTTGGCCATGTCCAAACGACGCAAGGTAACCCAATTGAGCAAATTGCCGTCCCATTCTGTAGACCCACACTTGGCATTGATACTGGCTTTCTTGCCGGAGACCGGTTCGAATCGCGTATCAGCAGGATCGTAGAGGTAACATTGCATGGGATCGAATAACCCGCCATAGCGAAAAGTTTCATCGAAGGTGGGACAAGCATCGTAGCCACCGCTCGATAGGCCGGATGAGAGAGTGCAATTGGCTCGTCGGCCCATACTTCCTGAATTGTCTAGGATGATCAGCACATTCGGGGTGGCGACGCTCGATACGAACGGCGGTACGGCAGTATAGTCAGCGTTAGTTTGTGTCCAAGCACTAGGTGGCAATAACAGCATCACCAGCGCCAGCAAACCGTACATGGCTCTAACGCGAGATTTCATGGTCAAGCTCCTTGTCACTCTCTCAATGGTGAGCGGGCTTCATCTTGTACCGTTAGCGAATCTTCAGACTCTGACCCCGTAGATCATCCCGGTTGCGCGATTATGACCAACACAATCTGAAAATCCTTGACCAAGAATTGGACCAAGTTCCCCGGTTGTATGTCCTCGAGACTCGCCGTGCCTCCCATATCCCACTTCACGGAAACTTGAGGCGCAAGGCGGTATCTGTTTCCATCAATGACGATGTCTTCCTGAGTCACTTTCGAGACGAGACCCATAGGCTGATCTGGGTTAATCAGACTCTTGGGCATCATTTGCCCCCAGGAGGATGGCGCCAGTCCAACAAATTGACCGAATCCCAGAACCACAACCGCTACTACACTCAGGAAAATTGAACGGGCTGGACTGGCACTTGTTTTTTTCGTCAGTGCTCTTGGAAGAGATTTCATTTGATGCCCCATCTGTCCTCCCAGTCTCTGCTACTAGTAGCTCCGCCGAGTACAACCATCTCCAGCCGCCAAGCAATCATAGACGGCGATCACGCGACTTGTTGTCCCAGTTGCGGCATTGCTCGCCGTGCAATCTACCCGGTAGAACATATCTACGGATGAGGCCCCAGTTCCCGTTCCTTCATAGCCTGCGGCGATGCTCGAGGTGCCGCCGGCTTTCTGCTTCCGAAATTGGAAATCGATGTCGCCGTTCACATCGTAGTTGTTTACCTTCATAACCAAATTGGGACTTTTCACGCTGCCGACGGCCACATCAGGGTTATTCGCCAATGTTCCATTGATCTCTTGCCCAAGAAAAGCCGCGTTGATCGCAGGGACCGGCCCCCCCTGGGAATCGACAAAAGCGGCCGGTACCGTTCCAAGATCAATGCCTTGTTGAATGATATTTACCGACATCCCCACGCAGGATTCAGCCGCATCGGTGCCCTCCTCCACCATACGCATGGCGCCGGCCGTCGAATTTTCCAGACCGGTCATCGTTAGTGCTGCAACACCCAGCGCTCCGACCATGAGCATGATCATCATGACCGTTATGAATGACACCCCGTGTTCATCTAGCGCTCTCCTCCTCAGCCGTTCCAATCTGCCACATGACTTCATCGTTAGTACCTCTGGTTTCTGAGTTCGACTGTCCTGGTCAGAATTCGTCTCCTAAACTGTAGATAGGCTTGTTGCTGAGCCGGTGTGCTGTTATCACCGAGGGTAAATACCCCGTTCGCATGATTATGATCGCTGATCGTGGGGATCGTATTGGTGTTTTGCACAAGAGTCGACATTCCTTCGCCAGTTCCTTGATCGGTCCTGGTTTGCCTTGCCACGATGTTGACCTGAACCATGCGGAGTTTGTTGGTCGTCATGGCGTTGCTTGGAGGAAGAAACCAATTGATGTTGGTCAGAAAATCTCCCTGATCGAATGAGTTCGACCCATTCATATCGTCAATGGCACCGTCTGGCATTCCAGAGCCGACGTTGACGTTGCAGCCATCGCAGGCGTAGGCCAGTTGGAGGTCTTCTACGCCATCCATGATGGGCACGCAGGCATTACCGGGATTGTTGCAGTTCGGCGGTCCACCAACCCCGGCGGGGGCTACTCCCCTGACCAAACAAGGCGCGTTCCCTTGACAGAGGTTGAGAGCGTCCGGAGGAGGAATCACTTGATAAGTAATGCATTGCAGTAGATAAACTTGTGTACCGGTTCCAAATGTCGTAGGTGCGGGGATGGCAGGATTAAGAGTTAGGCTGGCAGGAGCCACTCCCGCAATTCGTGAACCTGCCACACCCCCTATCGTCACTGACATCCCGGCAAGCGCTGTTCCACCCGGGATTGCAGTCGCCATGCCGGTCGTCGCGTTATTGACCAATGGAAGCGTAGCAATCGGACCGCTAAGGGTTCCAGGCGCCGGCGGAAAAAGCTGCCAGACCGGGCCTACAGCGGCAATTGAATTCGTCATCGGTACAACCATCGAGATCGAATCTGGCCCAGAGTCTGCGCCACCAGGGGTATTGTCGTTTGGAATCAGAGCCGCAGGTGTTCCATTCACCATGCAATTGCCGACTGGCCCGCCCAGCAGCCCCTGCATGCCGAAGCCAGCGAGTTTTAAATCAGCGGTGATCATATCGAGGCCGGTTCTCGCAGTCGCCTGAGTATTCACCACTTGATTGGTTATTCTCGCCGTCTTTTGAGTGACCGTGAGGGCACCTAAGCCCGCCGCGATGATCGCTGTGGTCATCATGGTAGCAACCATGATCTCAGTAAGTGTAAATCCACGCTGGTTAACTATGATCGGATTGGGAAATTGAATCATGCATACACCCATGCGTTACTCATCAGTTTCCAATCATTCAGGAACGAGCGTCGTCTGAAAAGTGACGGTCCTAAGCCGTTGACCGGCGCCACGATCGTTCCATTGCACCTGCACAACAACCTGTCTGGCCCCCAATGAAGGATTGGCTGGAATGGCATTGGTGACCTGGACTAGCCCCTGGACATTGTTGAGATTCGACGCCAGCACCAAGGTGCGCCATTGTGCGCAGTCACCCTGGACCACTCGGACGATATTTACAGGGGTGGAGTTTGTGACACCGACTGGCGGTGGAGCTGGGACCGCGGCACAATTTCCCGGACCAAGTGTTTGGATGTTGTGGTATCCCCAGGCGTACTGCCGATTGGCTTGAATGCGTTCCATCATATCTGAAGCGATGTTCGTGACAAGCGACAGATCATTGGCATCGACATTCTTGGTAAAGGCCATGCCCTGCATCGCCGCCATTCCCATCACGCCGACACCTAAAATCGCGGCCGATACCAAGACTTCCACGAGCGTGAAACCCTTTTCATCTGTGCGCTTCATCTCGTCACCTGCTTTCTCTCTACTGGTTCCGAATACATGGATCGATTTGCTGGGTGCACCAGGTGACCTTGCCGGACGGAGCCAGCGAGATCGAATAGATCAGACTAGGGTCGCGGACGCTTTGTAGCTGAATCGTCTTAGGCGGGCCAGGGATCGTGCTTAATCCTCGCGGCGTAAACCCGATCGGCGTAGCCGGCAGCGGCAAAACAAAGGTCACGTTAAGCGGCAATGTCTCGACGCCCAGAGGAGCAGTAAATGTGACTTGGCTCTGGGCTCCCGGTACATTGACGGGTGTCGCCACGATCATCGCGTTGCGGCTGATGGCCGCCGAACGAGCAAACACAAGTCTGTTATATAGGCTCGTGGTCGTTTGGTAGAGTTCATGGCGAGCATACATCATCGTGAAATTAGGAACGGCCAAAGCGGCTGTAATCCCAATGATGACCGTGACGATCATAATCTCCAGTAATGTAAATCCCTGTTGGTTTTTCTCCGCCCCTCGGAAGGCCGTTTGTTTTTGATTCAACATAGCGCCTCTTGATCGAGCAAAGGGCATGCCGTTCTAGGCAAAACGTTCCTCCCATCTAACCTCTTGATTTGGTGGAATTCGTCCTTTGCCTAGGCCGAACGATTGCGGCCATTTTTCGCGCCGACGCACGACAATTTTCGGCGAGGACCCTGTATTGTTTCGTACAGGAGTGCGGTGCGTCTAGGTATTATTCAGATAGGACTCGCTGCCGTAGACAACGGAGAGTTGAGACAACGCATGGACGATCGTGCAGGCTTTAGTTTGTAAGGAATTACATGGAACGAAATTCTCGAAAGCTTCAGCGGTTTGCCGTCCAGCTTCCTTGCCAATTGTTGAACAATACAAACAAGTCGGACGGAACTGTCTTGAACCTATCGGCACAGGGATGTGCCATGACAGCGGAGCACCTTCCGTTTGTCTCAACCTACGTTTCGTTGGATATTGAGCTTTTCAATGGCGAGGAGCCGGCTAACATCGAATTGGCCGGAGTACGTTGGGTTTCCGAGTACCGATGTGGGCTGGAATTCATCCTCGTTCGACCGGATATGCTGGTAAAATTGAAAGCTTTCGTATTGATGCTGGAGCAGACCGCCTAGCGAGGCTACTTTATCGCAACGGCTCGGACTTGCCGATAGGTCGTCAGACCTTTCAGAACTTTCTGGATACCATTCTGCAGCAGGGTGACCATTCCATCCCGCATCGCCACACTGAGAATTTCGGCTGTCCTCGCCCTCGCTTGGATCAGATTCTTAATTTCTTCCGATCCCACTAGGAGTTCGTGCAGTGCCACCCGTCCCTTGAACCCACTGTGATTGCAAGCGTCGCAACCCCTTCCACGATAGAGCATCAAGTCATCGGTGTACATGACCTCCAACTTCTCCCAATATCGTGCTCCATAGCCCAGTACGAGTTCGTCATATTCCTGTTGCGTTGGGTGGTAACTTTCTTTGCAATGGAGGCAAATGCGTTTACAGAGACGCATCGCGAGTATTCCCAACACCGCATCCGCAAAGTTAAACGAGTCACACCCCATATCCAGCAATCGAGTGACTGTTTCTACTGCGCTGTTGGTATGGAGCGTGCTCATCACCAGATGACCAGTGAGCGATGCTTCTATCGCGATATCAGCCGTTTCCTTGTCTCGCATCTCCCCGATCATAATCACGTCCGGGTCGGCCCGAAGGAATGCGCGCATCGCTGCGGCAAAGGTGAATCCGCTTTTCGGATGCACCTGAACTTGCCTCAGACCTTCCTGAGTGATCTCGATGGGATCCTCGGCCGTCCATATTTTGCGTTCATCGGTGTTGATGTGTTTCATCACAGCGTGCAGCGTGGTGGTCTTCCCAGACCCAGTGGGTCCGACGCAGAGGAAAATTCCGTGAGGATGTTCGGACAGTTCTCGGACGGTTTGGAGGACATCCGGAGAGAAGTCCATCGCCTCTAAAGGCATGGTGTCCTTTGCCGTTAGAAGACGCAGCACCACATCTTCGTTGTTTCCTGCGGTGGGCAATGTGGCGACGCGCAGTTCGATTTCTCGGTCCTTCGCCAATTTGTAGCGGATCTTTCCATCTTGAGGTTTTCGCCGTTCGGCAATGTCTAAGTTGGCCATAATCTTGAGACGCGACACGATCGCACGACGGTAGACGGCTGGAATTCTCATGTAGGTGAAACAACTCCCATCGACACGGAACCGTACCGCCGTCTCTTTGCGATCCGAGTAGGGTTCAATATGGACATCAGAAGCCCCTAGTCGATACGCCTCGGCGATCACCTGGTTTGCGAGGCGCACAATGGCCGAATCGTTTTCATCGATCTCTCCCGGCTCAGCCTCGCCGTTTCGTTCGATGCCCGCTTCGTCGACGAGTTCTCCGAGAATTTCAGTTATCGATCCGCCGTTGGCCTGCCCTGTTGCGACAAGGAGATATTGTTCGATGTCCCGCCGAAGTCCGACGGAGAAGCGTATCGTCGTACCAGGAAACGCGCGTCGTATATCGAAGCCTTTCTCCAGATCGTGCGGATCATTAATGACAATGTCGAGAACAGTTCCCTGTCGTTTTAACGGAACCCAGGCGCTCCTTCTGAGGTAATCGAAACTGAGGTTTTTCAAGAGATCCGGGTCGATGACGGTTCGTTCATCATAAGAGACGTAGGGGCATTGGTAAAACTCGCTGAGCGCCGATCCGAGTGCGGACTTCGGCACGCGATACTTATCGAGCAAGAGGGTTTCCAGATCAATTTCCCGAGATAGAGATTCTTCTATTGCAGCATCGAGATCCGCCTGCTTGATAAGTCCGCGATAGGCGATACAGTCTAAAAGGCTACGCCCCATCGTCATTTTGCGAGGGTGTTTGGCCATCGACGACTTTTTCAGACTGGCTACCGAGAGGATCTGCCGTTTGTGATGTGTTTCAACGCCTTGCGAAATCATTCGATCTCATCCTTTCTCATCGACAATAAGAAGTTGTTTTTATGTGATACTCTCCTTCACTCTGCTATCGTTCGATCTTCGTCTATGGCTCAATATCGAGTCATCCAGGTACCAGAGGCACGATAGACCACAGGTAATCCACGATAGAACCCACGACTGAGATCGTGGTCATACCACACCTCCAAGCTGCTTCCTGAACCCGTTGAGGTGATTGCCCCACCTGCTGTCACGGCTCCGTATAGTCTGACTCTTCCGGCGATCATGATATCTCCACTTGCGTAAAGCACCCCGTTGAAATGCATGCCGGAGAGTTGAACAGGCGTCCGAACGATTTCATGATCCTGGGCCATTGGTGGAGGACTCAGTACCTGGACCGACTGTCCGGAGCCACTGGAAGTAAGCATCACGTGTCCTTGCACGACCGCCATGCCTTCAAAGTATGGACCCTGCAATCTGACAATCCCGAGATTGTCTGGACGAGGAGCCGTCTGGTCGAGGGTGTCGATGAATATCAGACCTTGCTGATCGCCGCTTCCCTGTGACTGGAATACCTCGTCTGCCGAAATGCCACGTCCTGGTTCTACAATACCTTGCGGATACAGCAGGCCTTCTCGATCAATCGCGAAGTAACGGCCGAATCTTTTTGCCACTCGCTTTATGTGTTCATAGGTCCACTGATCGAGGCGAACTCCCGGAATAGGATTCTGACCCATGTGAAGGTTGCTGGGAAAACTAGGAGTCTGTCCCGTAGATGCTTGTGTAACTTGAACTGTCCCGCCTATCCACCCTTCCATCCATCGATCTTCTCGTTGCGTCACCTCGTCATATGGCTGCCCTGTTACTGGAGCAAGCGTACTCTTCAGTGGGATCTCAGCAGCCTGCGCGAGGACCAGATCACCTCCCACTTTTAACTCTCCCCAATGCACAGAGACCGGCGATTCGGCTCCTTGCCGGAAGCGGCCGAGATGCTGGCCCACCTGCACAGCGGCTCCTAACGGCGGCAAGTCCATCGCGCCCAATTGCATGAGTATCGATTGCCTGACTGGAGGATTGGTATTGGCTACAACCGTCGTGTCGATTGTGCATAGTAGACCCGGCTTGGAAGGCGCGTAGACTTTGAGTTCTTCCACCTGCCCTAGATGTGTCAGGGTGCGAAACATACCGGTCTCTGGATCGTTCAACAGTCGGTTGTCTGAGAGATTGCCGATCTGTAACCACACATCAGGCTGATCCGCCGTACCGACGAATTGCGAGCGACCGGACGGATCAAGAAACGACGGCGCTCCGTCTTTATCTCGATTTCGTTTTTCACGAAGAGTCGAAAGCCGAGGCACAGCGGCAATTGCTTGGGGGCTGTGAAACCAGGTCACCACCAATTCACCAGCCGCATCGGCCAGTTGCTGGGCAACCGCCGCCTGGCTTGCTAATCCAGCACTAACCGCCTCTTGCCCCGCAAGATTGAACAGTGTCGCGCACAACAACGATAGAATGAGAGCAACGATCATGGCCCCCAGAAGCGCAATCCCCTGCTGACGATCTTCGATATTGAAATACGACATGTCTTCACTCCTATGATCGAAGGCTTACCTCCCGCATCATTCGATGCAGGGAGTGATTGGATTCGATTTCGAGCACGACTCGTTTCACGAGAGAAGGCTGCTGCGCGACACGGCCACGCTCGTCCCAATACGTAAAATGCAGATTGTCCAGATCGCCGATGAGAATGCTTGCTCCTCCATCGACCATCCGCATCAGCTTCGCTGTTCCGTTTTCATCTCGCTTGGTGTAATAGACCACCCGATTGCTCACTTCCACAGACGAACCAGCGGGAAACGACAACGTTACCGGTTCAGTCAAAGTCAGCTGATAGTGTTGCCCTGAACGGGAGAGTCGATGCGCTTCGCAAACCTGGTGGCCACAAATGATGACGATCTTCCCCTCGCTCCATCCACTGCCATCCTGCACTGCAATAACCGATTGGCCCGGCACGACCGGGCCAGTGGTCATCGTTCGATGGGCACTGATATTGGCGTGAAACTGAAATTCATCCGGAGTCGCCGAGAGGATCGAATCAGCCGCCGCTAACCGGACTTCTTGTTCGAATACCTCTAGCCCCAATCGGAGATCTTGCTGATGTCTCAGGTCGCTGTGCTGTTTGCTCACATGAGCCTGGGCGACATTCAGCGCATTCAATGCTGCAGCTAAGACGATCGCGCCGGCCGTCAAACTCACCATCAATTCGGTCAGACAAACGCCGTGCTCACCGAACCCAATATTGATAGAGCGTCGGCGCTGCTTGTCAATTCCGGTACAATCCCCCTGGTTCATTGTTGCCCCACAAAATTTGGATTGGCTCGAATGGTTGCCATCTGCACCTCTCTCTTGTGCCCGTTGAGCCCAGAATAGGACGCGACCGCTCGGATCATCACCATGGCAGCGGAGAGCGGTAGTCCTGGACGCTCCGCTTCAATCGTCCACACAACGGTCACGCCGTCACGCTCCTGCCTCGCCGTGTAGATCCCATCACTCGCCGTTCTGTCGGAGCCCTGCCCGTCATCAGCCATGAACGTTTCCGGAATACCATCTCGATCGAGATCATCTTCCAGGAGAGACTGCCAACGAATGGAACGCTTTGCTTCCAACCTGGCCTGGGCCAACTCAATCGCCTTATTGTTCAGACCGCCCTGTTGTACGTGCCGGGAAGAAATCTCCACGGCGCCCAATGCTCCCATCAATGCAACGCCTGAAATCACCATCGCCACCATCACTTCGATCAGACTGAAACCGTCATGCTTCATCGCTCGACTCCTAAAATCGATACTCGACCCGTAAGGCTCACAGTCAGCTGCTGGGTCTGTCCTTCTAGGCCGTGAAGCTGAATTGTCGTGGCACTGGCGGAGCGTCCGCTCGGGTGGAAGAGAATCTCCGGTCCTGCGCTTGGTTCCTCGATGACAATCCCTGTTCCTCCATAGTGATAGGCGTGATGCGTGGTCGCGGTGTTGATGAATTGGGTGGTAAGGGCCTGCCGGTCCAGGTCGACAACGATTCGAACGCGATCCCGATAAGTGATCGCAAGCTGCCGGGCAAGGCGCAATTCCGAGGCGATTTCCTCAGCCGTACAATGAATCTGACTGCGCGAGTTGAGGACCCAGTAGTTGGGAGCGGCCATCGTGGCGACAATCCCGATGATCGCGAGGACTACCATAAGCTCCGTCAATGTCTTGCCTTCTTGTTTCATATCCTCCTCGCTAGCTCTGCTCTGATTAGTAGTCCGTCGCTATGTCAAGACTCGTGCCACTTGTAGTCGAAGCCTTCATGAATTGGCTTGTTACCGAACAAAGACTGGTAGCAAGTCCATAAACCGTTGAATCGCTGGAAACAAAATGAGAAATATCCGGGATGAGCCGGGAGGTGTAACGTCTACGAGGAACGAACGGAATGGAGATAGCAGTAGTACCTCAGAAGATACAGTTTTTCACAGAAGAGATACAGTACGAAAGGGTGGGAATCGGCCAGGAGAGCCGTTATCCTGCCAAGAGCCCTTGATACCAATCAAGGAGAGGTCGACCAAAGAACAGAGCCACCAACGCGCCACAAACCAGAAATGGTCCGAAGGGAATATAATCCTCGCGCTTAATAACCTGTGCGGCAATAAGGGTAACCCCCATGAGTGATCCCAGAAGCGACCCTACCATGATCGTCATCAGCGCGGGCTGCCATCCCAGAAACGCCCCGATCATCGCCAGAAGCTTGATGTCCCCTCCCCCCATCCCCTCTTTCCCGAAGAGATAGGGACTAGCCCACGCCAGAAGCCACAGGATTCCTCCGCCGATAAGAATTCCGAGCAAACTATCCACGAATCCGAGGGGTAAGACGGTAGTGGCACAGACGAGGCCTACAATGATTCCAGGAAACGTCACGGCATTGGGGATGATCTTATGAGAAAGGTCCGTCCCGGCTACCACAAGGAGGGCTGAATAGAACAACCCATAGATCACAGTAACCCAGCTTGGTCCAAAGACCAAGAGAAGCGCTACATAGCCTGAGACATTCAGCACCTCGACCAAGGGATAGCGGAAAGGAATGCGAACGGTACAATGCCTGCAGCGTCCGACCAGCGCGAGGTAACTCAGGATGGGAATGTTATCGTACCAGGCAATGGGGTGAGAGCATTTCGGACAATGGGAACCTGGCCACGCGATTGATTCTTGCCGCGGTAAACGATGGATACAGACATTGAGGAAGCTACCGATGAGTGCGCCCAAAAGACCGGCGATCAGTAGCGGTAACAGTAGTGGCTCCGCATGCATAATTGCTCAGAGTCCTTCCCCTACCTAGTAACCCTACTAGGGCCAAAGTACCTTTCTTTACATTCTTGAATCATCATTCCATAATAGCTACATTATCTTAAGCGCGATTCCAGCTGGAGTATGTATGAGTATACCTGATGTCCATACCTTCTAATATGGAGAACTAACTACCATGATGAGAACAATGACGATGAGGACAATTGCAAAGCCGCGGTCTCGGAGATCTCTCGCAGATCTTGAACCTCCTCCACGCACAAAACGGCCTGAATCGCTCACGTCACGAGAACAGGAAATTTTGGAATTGATCTGGGCGGGGTTTAAGAACAAGGAAATCGGTCAGCGATTGAAGATCAGCGTCAAAACCGTCGAAGCCCACCGCGCCAATATGATGAAGAAGATGCGGGTGTCGAATACCGCTCAACTGCTGAAAACCGCCATCCAGGGCAGCGTACTTAGGATCCGGTAAAGTCGCCCTGAGTTGGACATCGCTGACGAACCGCCTCAAACAGCACTATGGCGGCCGCAGCGGACACATTCAACGATTGGACTCGGCCTCGGAGAGGAATGCGGACACAGTCATCGCAATGTTGCAGGACACCAGGTCTTATTCCCGTACCCTCCCCTCCCAGAACCAGCCCAACCGGTTCTCGCAGGTTGATGTCCGTAAATACTTTCTTCGCCGACGGCGTCACTCCGTAGATCCACACTCCGGCCGCTTTCAACGACTCGATCGATCTGCTCAAGTTCGTCACGCGCGCAACGGGGATGTGATCGATCGCTCCGGCCGAGGCCTTGGCAACCACGGATGTAAGCCCGGCGGCCCGGCGTTCAGGAATAAATACTCCATGGGCGCCGGCCCCCTCCGCTGTCCGAAGCACGGCGCCGAGATTGTGTGGATCTTCGACTCCGTCCAAGACTACCAACAGCGGCGCCTCATGCCGTTGGGCCGCTCGAGCAAGGATCGACTCCTCCGTCTGATAGGCCTTTGCAGACGTAACCGCCACAACGCCTTGGTGCTTGCCATTGGGAACCAGACGGTCAAGGGAGGTCTGAGGCTGAACATGAACCGGAACACGGCGTGATCGAGCCAGTTGCACCAGATCGGTGAACTGTTTGTCGGTTCGAATGACGAGCACGCGTTGCAATGGTCGGTTTCCAGCTTTCAACGCTTCACGAATCGCATGGAGTCCGTACAAAATCTCCCGTTCGTCAGCGCTTCCACCGGGCCGTGCCATCGGGCTTGTCCTCAATGATGATGCCTTGGTTTGCGAGCGATTTCCGAATCTCATCTGCTCGTTGAAAGTCCTTTTGGCTACGAGCTTTCTTTCGCTCTTCCAGCAATAGTTCAATATCGGTATCGGTTAAGGTAGATGGAACGGCGGTGGTCTCGTCGATGTTGACCAATAAAGATTCTGAAACTGGAACAACAAACTGCCACCTGTCCAGTTGAAACAATCCCAGACAATTTCCCAGAGAACGAAACTCCTCTCTGGCAACACGTCTTGCCTCAGTTGAAAGACCTTGTCCCAGTAGTTTATTGATGCTGCTTTTCAGCTGCTGTAATTCCGCTAAGGCCACAGAAGTATTTAAGTCGTCGTTCATGCCCTTTCTAAACATTTCCTGTGTAAAGCCAATTGAAAACTGAAGGCTATAATCGGTCTCCGGCGAACCTTGTCCCGTTTCTCCAAGCCGAGCGAAAAGATCATAGAACCCATTCAGGGCGTTCTTTGCCTCTTTCAGAGCCTGATCGGAAAAATCAAGCGGCCCATGGTAATGCGTCGAAAGGAGAAAGTATCGGAGGACTTCTCCTGTCACTGCTTCCGACCATTCAGACTTCTCAAAGATCTCTCGGATCGTGAAAAAGTTGCCAAGTGACTTGGACATCTTTTCTTTGTTGATCTGAACGAACCCGTTGTGGACCCAATAGCGTGCGAATTCTTTTCCTGTCGCGCCGCATGATTGGGCAATTTCGTTTTCATGATGTGGGAAGATGAGATCCATTCCACCGCCATGGATGTCGAAGGTGTCTCCGAGGTGCCGGATCGACATGGCGGAACACTCGATGTGCCAGCCTGGTCGCCCTGGTCCCCAGGGGCTTTCCCATGCCGGCTCACCTGGCTTACTGCTTTTCCACAGGGCAAAGTCCATTGGATGATGTTTGCGTTCATCCACGTCGACACGAGCGCCGGCTTGCAGATCCTCGAGTCGTCGTTTTGACAGCCTTCCGTAGTCCGGATATTTCGAGACCTCAAAATACACATCCCCATCCACCACGTACGCGAACCCCTTTGTGATCAAGCGTTCCGTCAACCGAACAATATCGGCTATGTGCTCCGTGGCCTTAGGTTCTTCGGTCGGAGCTCGGATTCCAAGCTTCCCCATATCCTCATGGTAGGCCTGAATGTACTTGGCCGTTACGGCATCACAAGAAACACCCTGTTCATTCGCCCGCTTGATGATCTTGTCGTCCACATCCGTGAAGTTCTTGACGAAGGTCACCGCATAATCGCTGTATTCCAGGTAACGCCGGAGCACGTCAAATACCAACGCGCTGCGCGCATGACCGATGTGGCAATAGTCATAGACCGTCACACCGCACACGTACATCCGTACGTTCTGCGGTTCGATCGGCTCGAACACTTCTTGCCGCCCGGTCAGCGTATTGAACAGTTTAAGCATGTGTTTACGCTTCCGGACTCGGTCGCCGCCTCGGCCAGTGAGACCAGAGGAAGTACCCAATGGCTGCAGCCAAGACCAGTCCGATGACGATGTCAAATTGATGAAAGTAGTCTCGAAGATGTTCCCACTGTTCGCCCATACGAAGGCCGATATAGGCCAACAGATAGCACCAGGGCAGCGCCCCGACAAATGTGAAGACGACAAACCGTGGGAAATTCATCTTCGCAATGCCGGCCGGCAGTGAAATGAACGTGCGCACCACCGGGAGCATTCTGCTGAAAAAGACAGCGGCCTCTCCATACTTTGCGAACCAGCGATCGGCGATGTCGAGATCGTGGTGCGACACCAGAAAATACGGCCCGTAGCGCTCCGCAAATGGTCGTCCACCCCAGACGCCCATGTAGTAGGCCACGATCGACCCAAGAACATTACCGACCGCTCCGGCCAGCGTGACTCCGAGCATCGTAAACTGTCCGGTCATGACCAGATAGCCGGAAAACGGCATGATAATTTCGCTGGGAAGCGGAATGCAGGCGCTTTCGATGGCCATCGTGAAGAGGATGCCTCCATAACCGAACCTTGCAATGCACGCAATGATGAATCGGCTCAACTCACTGATGACGGCTTCGATCAGGCCTCCCATCACGACCCTAACCGCCTTGTACGGACGATCGTTGACCGAGGGGTTGAGGACTTCTTGATACCCCGGTTCATGATCGGCTCCCATGCGCGGAATTGATCCAGCACTCCATAGTGCGTCGTATCCAGACGGATCGGCGTGATGGAGACAAACCCTTCTTCGATCGCCTCATGATCAGCGTCCTTACTGCGGCTCCACGAGATCCGTTCGCCGGCAATCCAATAATACTTCCGTCCGCGCGGATCGAGCTTTTCGATGATCGGATTATGAAACCGCCTTCGGCTGAGACAGGTAATCCGCGCGCCCCTAATTTCGCGTCTCGGACGATTTGGGATATTCACGTTTACGAGCGTCTCCTCGGGCAGACCTTGCGCAAGGACAAGCCGAGCGACGCGTACCGCATAGCTTGCGCCAACGTCAAAGCGAAATGTGTCCGACCCCTCTTGTGACACCGCCACGGACGGTATTCCAAGAATGGTCCCTTCCATCGCCGCCGACACGGTGCCTGAATACATCACATCGTCGCCAAGATTGACCCCTTTGTTAATGCCGGACACGACGATGGCGGGCGGTTTGGGCATGACTTTGAGCAACGCAAGGTTCACGCAATCCACCGGGGTTCCGTTCACGGCATACGTGCGTAGGCCCAGTTGGTGAAGACGCAATGGCTTGTGCAATGTCACGGCATGAGCGACTGCCGTGCGCTCCCGATCCGGAGCGACAATCCAGACTTCCCCGATCGTAGCAAGCGCCTTCGCCAAGGCTGTGATTCCCGGCGAGTGGATACCGTCGTCGTTGGTCACGAGGATGTGCATAATCGGCCTTCAACAAAAAGAGCTGCTCGAGGCAGCTCCCTGGATCAAGACTGAACCGGTGGATACTACCGCTCAGTCCTCATCACTTTGGAGATTGGTCGGGGCGGCGGGATTTGAACCCACGACCACTCGCACCCCAAGCGAGTGCGCTACCGGGCTGCGCTACGCCCCGACACGTTCGTTGCTCCGCAGATACCCATCTTGCCGATGAGCAAGGGACTTCCTTCAATAAACCTATTCTTCTTTCATGATGAATGCGCGTCGAGAATCTTGAGAATGACTTGGAGATCCCCTCTCAACTTTTTGGCCACTTCCTTCGGGCGCAGCCGACGTGCGGCAGCCCGCCCACGACGTACCCAGTATCGCTTGACACCTTCAAGGGTATGCCCTTCCTCATACAGCATACGCTTGATTTCCAACAGGGTTTCGACATCCCGTTGTACATAGAGGCGCTGGTTTCCTCGACTCTTTTTGGGTTTTAAAAAAGTAAATTGAGTTTCCCAGAACCGGAGCACATACGCGGGAAGCTTCGTCAATTGGCTCACTTCGCCGATTTTATAGAAGACCTTGCTCCCCAGCCTGGGTTCAGTTCCCATGACCGGCCTCACGTTGTGCCTTGTGGTCTGTCGACGAAGCCGAGCTGGTTGTTGACTCGTCTGCATTATGACGCAGGATGATCAAAAAGACCGCCCGCAAGACCGCCGAGAACTCACGGCGCGATGAATAAATGGCGCCATGTTTGTTACGCGCCCGCCGGTCAGTGAGCGGGCAGTGTCCCTATCGAGGGGTATTGTTGCGGCGAGAACGAAGCGGGCCGTTTTTTTCCGCATCCTGCTATGAATTGACGTATTTCTTGAACACCTGGCTTGGCCGAAACGTCACCACTCGACGGGGGGTAATCCCAATTTCTTCTCCAGTTCGAGGATTTCGTCCCTTACGGGCCCCCTTGCTGCGCACAATAAAATTTCCAAACCCCGCGATCTTGACCGATTCTCCCTTCTGCAAGACAGATTTCACCAAATTCAGTACAAACTCGACGATATCAGCGGCTTCATTTTTTGAGATACCGACCTGCTTGAAAATTTCGTCAGCGATATCCGCCTTTCTCATGCCACCCCCCTACGTGACCACTGCAACTCGCCGCGTTTCTGTCCGACCGACTTCCCTCTCAATGCGATGAGTTTTGCTTAAGTTACGTGAGGTTACGACACCTGTCAAGAATAAATTTGGCGAATGCTTACGAAAATACTCTAGTCCTTGTCCAGAAGTTTGTATTCGATGCTATCTGCGAGAGCCTGCCACGTCGCCTCGATGATGTTTTCCGAGACCCCGACCGTCCCCCACTTATCTTTGTGGTCTCCCGATTCGATCAAGACACGCACTTTTGATTCGGTCCCCCGATTGGCCGCCAGCACACGCACCTTATAGTCAAGCAGCTTCACTTCGCGAAGCTGAGGATAGAATTTTTCCAATGCCTTGCGCAGCGCATGGTCGAGCGCGTTGACCGGTCCGGTCCCGACAGCCGCCGTATGTTCGACTGCGTCACCGACCTTGACCATCACCGTGGCCTCGGAAAGAGGCGTCCCATCTTCCTGCTTCTTTTCAACAATCACGCGAAAGCCGAGTAATTGAAACGAGGGCCTATGGCTCCCCATCGCCTTCCGCATCAGCAATTCGAACGATCCTTCGGCGCCTTCGAATTGATAACCCTGGCTCTCACGGTCTTTCAGCGTATGGATCAGTTCATCGACTTTGGAATGGTTCCTCGGAAGCTTGATGCCATAGGCTTCTATCTTGTCCAGAAGACCGCTTCGGCCTCCATAGTCGGAGATCAGCATCCGCTGTCGATTCCCGACTTTGGTCGGATCGACATGTTCGTAGGTAGCCGAATTCTTCAGCACCGCATGAATATGGACTCCGCCTTTGTGAGCAAACGCGGCGTCGCCGACATAGGGTTGATGTTTGTTCGGTATCAGATTCGCGATCTCGGTAACGAAGCCCGACACATCTTTCAGATGGCTCAAGCGATCGGCTAAGGCGGGCCGCTTCATCTTCAACTCTAAATTGGGAATGATCGAGCAAAGATTCGCGTTTCCACATCGCTCGCCAATCCCATTGATCGTCCCCTGCACCTGAACGATGCCGGTCTCGATCGCCACGAGAGAATTGGCCACCGCCATTTCGCAGTCGTTATGCGCATGGATACCGAGCAGAACCTGACACTCGCTCTGAACCACGCGGCAAATTTCGCGGATCTCCCACGGCATCGTTCCCCCGTTGGTATCGCACAGGATCACTCGCTGAGCTCCGGCCTCTACCGCTTTTCTGATGGTGGCAAGCGCATACTCGGGATTGGTCTTGTACCCGTCGAAGAAATGTTCCGCATCGTAGAACACCCGGCGCCCTTTACCACGGAGGTATGCGATAGAGTCTGCGATCAATTCTAGATTCTTGTTCAGCGAGATGCCGAGGGCATCCGTCACATGGAAGGACCAGGTTTTCCCGAACAGAGTGATCGTTTTGGTTTCGGCACCGAGCAAGGCCTGAAGATTAGGGTCCTTGGCGGCACTGTTGCCGGCTTTCCTCGTAGAACCAAACGCGATGACTTCGGCATGCTTCAGTGGAATGGTTTTGATCATCCGAAAGAACTCAATGTCTTTCGGATTCGCCCCCGGCCAGCCGCCTTCAATGAAATGAACTCCCAGGCTATCCAACTTTTGCGCTATGAGAACTTTATCCTCCGCTGAAAAACTGACATCCTCCGCCTGAGCACCATCGCGCAAGGTGGTGTCGTAGATTTCCAGCGATGTTGTCCGATCCGCAGACGGCTTTGTTCCAGGAACCGGCTGTTGCTCACGAGCAGCACGGGAAGCGGTGGATTGAGAGGTTTTGCGAGCCATGGGAAGAGAGGGTATCAGGAGCGGGGCTCCCCTGTCGAGCCGTCAAGGTCCGGGCAATTGCACAGTCACTGAGTTGATCAAGCTCCTTGGAAGAGGTGCAGCAGGTCTTTGGAAATGTCCGGTCATCACTTGTTCCAAGCTAATGGCGAATCTGTTCATATTGAACGACCGCCCTTTCGAGATGTTTACCCTGGCGACGCTCCAGGGGGATTGTTATAGGTGATCCGGAACACGGTATCCGTCAGCCACCGTTTGAAGGATTCGTTGTCCATGAATTGTTTGAAGAGTTCCGTGTCGTCCTTGAGGACAGCCGTCATCACGCGCGCGAGCGCCTTGTCGTGTTCAATACGGGCGTTCTGCTTGTCCGAGTTCTGCTTCGCATTCTGATAGGCGGTATCCGCTGCGACACGACTCGGTATGTCCTCGGTAATGAGTTTGTGCACACGGTCGGCGTCGGTCCAGGGAATGTTGCCGAATTGATCATTGAACGTCTTGAGAATGTTGGACAGTCGGTCAAGTTCCGGTTCGGCCTTATGGCCCCCGCCGGTCATCGGCACCGGCTCAATCTCCGCGTTCTCGTCGCGCAATTGAATCTTCATCGCCGCCTTCTTCTCGACACGATAGCTGTCCATATCAATCGCTTCGAGGATGCCTTTTGACAGATCCTCTTCCTTCGGCGCCGGCAGCTTGGGCACGAGGAAGGTCAGGAAGATCGACAGCGTTTCCCAGTCCGCGTTGGTATAGGGCAGTATCGAGGAGAGGAACCCATAGGCTCGCAAAAAAGCCTTGGCTTTGCCCTTGAAATCCACCTGCCCATCTTCGTCGAGTTGATTCTTATAGACGGCGACAGAGGCATCCAGGATTGGATCGAGCTTGTCCCGGTCGGCCCCGCTCAGGTACAGCCCCACAAGTTGGTCGATTTGTATTTGAGCGTAGACTTGATAGCCATCGAGCGTCGCCTTCAAGTCGTGGAGCTTATTGGGATCGGTCTCTTCAGAAAGGATCGTCGTGCGGTAGTAGTCGGCGAAGGCTTCTTGGATGGTGTCACTGTCGTTCATGAAATCGAGCACGAATACGTCATGTTTCTGGGGATGTGCGCGATTCAGCCGAGAGAGCGTTTGCACCGCCTTGATTCCGGAGAGGATCTTGTCCACGTACATCGTGTGGAGCAGCGGTTCGTCGTACCCCGTTTGGAACTTGTCGGCGCAAATCAGGAAGCGGTAGGGGTCCTCCTGAATCTTGTCTACGATCTGGCTCGATGGAAAGCCGTTCAGCAATGCCTCCGTCACCTTGGAGCCACCGTATTCATGCTCGCCCGAAAAGGCGACGATAGCCTGATAGGGACTCTTGCGCTCTTTCAGATAGTCGCGGAAGGCCTGGTAGTACTGGATGGCCCGCTCGATTCCACTTGTCACCACCATCGCCCTGGCCTGTCCGCCGATCTTGTTCAGCGCCAGCACCTGCTCATGAAAATGATCCACCATGATCTCGGCTTTGAGACGGATGGCGTGATCGTGGCTTTCGACGTACCGACGCAACTTCTTCCTTGCACGCTTGGTATCCAATTCCGGATCGCCTTCTACCCTTTTAACGAGCTTGTAATAACTCTCAACCGGTGTGTAGTGCTTCAGTACGTCGAGAATGAAGCCTTCCTGGATCGCTTGCTTCATCGTGTAACTGTGGAACGGTCGGTGCCTGACCTTCCCTTCAACATCCGGCGGCAATGCCTCACCGAAGATTTCAAGCGTCTTGTTCTTGGGCGTCGCGGTGAAGGCGAAGTAGCTGGCGTTGGGCAGGAGTTTCTTGGCTTCCATGATCCGGTTGATCTTGTCCTCAGTGGTTTCGTCCTCCTCCTCGGCGCCGGCGGTCGAAAGCGCCATGCTGAGCGCCGCCGAGGTTCGCCCGCCCTGACTGGAATGGGCTTCGTCGATGATAATCGCGAACTTTTTTCCGCGCTGCTCGCTGCCGATCTCATCCAGGATGAATGGAAACTTTTGGACCGTAGAGATGATGATCTTCTTCCCCTCGGCGATGAACTTGCGCAGGTCCCCAGAGTGCTCTGCATGCCCGACGGTGGCCCCGACCTGGGCAAACTGTTTGATGGTGTCGCGGATTTGCTTATCGAGGATACGCCGGTCTGTTACGACAATAATCGAGTCAAACGTCAGTACGTCATCTTTTTGTAGACCAATGAGTTGATGCGCAAGCCAAGCGATGGAATCGGATTTTCCGCTGCCTGCTGAATGTTGAACCAGATACCGTCGCCCCACCCCATGCTGTCGTGCATCGGATAGAAGTTTGCGTACCACGTCGAGCTGGTGGAACCGGGGCCAGATCTGGACCGCCTTCTTTTTGCCGGTCTTCGCATTCTTCTCCTCGACGATCTGGGCGTAGTTCTCCAGAATGTCGGTCAGCCCGTCGCGTGTGAGGATCTTCCGCCACAGGTAATCGGTCTTGATGCCGTGAGGATTGGGCGGATTGCCAGCCCCGTCGTTCCAGCCGAGATTAAAAGGCAGAAACCACGAGCTTTTCCCTTTCAGATGCGTGCAGAACCGCACCTCATGATCGTCGACCGCGAAGTGGACGATGCAGCGTCCGAACTCGAAGAGCTTCTCTCGCGGGTCGCGGTCGCGCTTATATTGCTCGACGGCGTCTTCAACCGTCTGCTTGGTCAGGCTGTTTTTGAGCTCGAACGTGGCGATGGGCAGACCGTTGAGGAACAGAGCGAAGTCGAGCGCCCGCTGTGTTTCATCACGACTGTAGCGGAGTTGACGAGTAACAGAGAAACGGTTGGCGGCGTAAAGCGCTTGCGCCTTCTCATTGCCCAATGAGGGTGTGCCGAAGAACAGTTCGACATGATGCGGTCCGTCCTTCACGCCATGGCGCAGTACGTCGATCACGCCCCGTTTCGAGATCTCCCCTTGGAGTCTGGCCAGAAACCTACGACGGGTCGGGCTATCGTTAGCGAGATCGAGCGCTTCGGCAACTTTCGGCTGGGTGGTGTGTAAGAAGGCGCTGAGCTGCGGAAGGTCTACACAGAACTCGCGGTCGTAGTCCTCAGTTTGGCCAAGAATCCAGCCGGTACCGCCGTATCGTTCCCGAATGAGGCTGACACCCTCATCGAGAGGCGGCGGCCCTCCGGCTGCTTGGCCGACCATCGCCGCGACGATGAGGCTTTCAAGACCCTTTTCGCTGGTGTCGATGTTCACGGGAAGCCTCGCATCAAGGACCCATCAAGTAACAGGCTACTGGCATTCACGCCTCGGCCTCTTCGGGAACATCATCGAGATTGGAAGCCTGCGTTTCTTCGTCATTTTCCATAGGAGTTTCTGCTTCATCGAGCGACTCAGGCTCGCTGGTCTCATGCGGCAGCTTCGCCGCCGCCTCGCGGACGTCTAGCTTGCCTGTGACCACATCGACGATCAGGCGGGTGCGGTATTCGCGGAGGAGGGCGATTTCGGCACGAGCCCTTTCGATTGCAGCGTTGGGTTGAATGCATGCACGCTCAACAAGCGCCACAATCTTATCTTGCTCACTCCTTGGTGGCAGTATTAACCATAGGTTCTTGATGCGATCCACGTTTACATGTGGCGCGGCTGCACCGATAACGTCTGCAGCTGCTTGGGCATACACATGCCTACAATTGATCTGCCACATGATATAGGCGGAACTAACACGTTCGTGAATCCGAAAGGCCATCATCCGCTGGGATATGCACAACCGAACATCAGTGGGCACCAGGGCAGCAATGCCAAAACGCTCGCCTTCTCGCGTATAGAGAATGTCTCCAAAAGATGGAACCATTCTAGCCGTCCAACGGCGATAATGCTCTTCGTCAACACGGCGTGCTGATTTTAAGAGAAGTTCTCCAGGCCGAACATCCGCTGTGCGAATGGCTGGGTACTCACCGTCATCAGAGTAGACGGGAGTCGCATGAAGACAGTCGACAATTTCCGTAGCAACAAACTTGAGTCTCGTGACAGTCCAATGTTCCGGCACATCGCCGAGCCATTCGACACCGGAGGGCTTGAGGCGGACGTTAGGATCGAGGCCGCGGGTAACGGCCCGGTGAATAATGGCCTGTTTCTGCTCCTCCAGCAGTCTGATCAGCTTTTGCTTAGCACGGACGTAGCGCCGAATTCGCCGGTCGGCATGGTCGAGAAAGCGGACAATGGCGGCTTGCTCAGGGCACGAGGGAACAGCGAGTAGAATTTCTCGCATTCGCGACTCGGACAGATCCCACTGGCCAATTCGAACGCCATCAGATGCCTTGGCAAACGAGGGAACATATGCCTGCGATCGAATTGCCGTGTGAAAGAAACGACCTTCGACCCCTCGCAAATCAAATACGAAATACGCAGGGCTTACGATGCCTTGATACTCTGACACGCCATATGAGCCTTGCCATGCTTTCATCTTGTTCATGGCAAACTGACCACCGCTCACGACTTTATAGTTGCTTAGGTCGTCCGGTATAAAATTGTGGTTCTCTTCCGAACTGGATGTGTCCCGCAGAATCACTCCCTTCTCGCGAACGACCGATAGGAGAGGTAGATCAGTGCGATTGCGTTTGGTCACGCGCTCCAACATCTGCCGTAGTTTGGTGATCTCCCAATGCTCCGGCACCTCTCCCAGCCACGGCACGCCGGAATCCTTGTAGGCTGGATAGGGTTTGAGATCGGCGATCACGAGTGTCGGTCATTTCCCATGGGTTGGGGCTGGTAGGGACGAAAAATGTTTCGCCCCTACGAAGATTGGGGATCCGTCCATCATGTCCTCATGTTCTCCTCGCCGGCCGCGCAATATTCTTCGCTCCTGCTCCGGCCTGAGCATAATCGTACCCTTGCAATCGAATGGACCGCCGATGATGGCGTTGAGGATCGTACGGCGTCATGCCTTCTCGTTCCCAATAATCTCACCGAGCAGTCCCTCCGTCTCTTTCTCCAGCGCCAGGATGTCGGCTCGTATCGCTTCAAGCGATCGCAGCGGCTGTGGTTTGTAGAAGTATCGCGTGAAGCTGATCTCGTAGCCGGTCTTGACGCTCTCCGCGTCGTACCAGGCGTCCGGTACGTGGGGCAGCACTTCGCGACGGATGAAGGCTTCGATGCCGCCATCTTCCAGCAACGGAATTTGTTCCGTATCCCGCAGTTCAGTATCCGGCTCGTAGTCGACGACGGAGCGCTTGCCGTCGATAGTTGCTTCGAAGAGCCCGCGCAACGGATCAGCCTCAGCACCTTTCTTATGGATCTTCTTGATGACCGGCGGCGCGTTTTCATCCCGCTCGGCCGTCTCCTTGAGCGTCTTGATCTCTTTCGGACTGTACGCTTTGCCGGGATCAATCACCTTCAGGCGCAGCGGCCGTTCGACCGTGACCTTCCAATAGCCGAAGGCCTCGTTGGAGAAGATCTTTGACTGCTCAGTCTCCTTGAAGTCGGTGAAGGTGTCGCAGATTTTCGTAATGTCTTCCTCCGATAGCTCGCAGTTCTTCTTGCCGAGGTTCTTGCGCAATGGTTTGAACCACTGTGTGGCATCGATGAGCTGAACCTTACCCTTGCGATGTTCAGACTTCCGGTTTGTCAGTATCCAGATGTAGGTGGCGATGCCGGTGTTGTAGAACATGTTCAGAGGCAGGGCAACGATGGCTTCGAGCCAATCGTTCTCGATGATCCATCGGCGAATGTTGCTTTCGCCCTGGCCGGCGTCCCCCGTGAACAACGATGAGCCGTTATGGACCTCAGCAATGCGGCTGCCAAGCTTGGTCTTGTGCTTCATCTTCGACAGCATGTTGGCAAGAAAGAGCATTTGGCCGTCGCTGGATCGTGTGACCAGTGAATACTCCGCTTCTCCTGCATGCTGGATCATGAAACGCGAGTCTTTAATCCCTTCCTTCCCTCCCATGCGTTCGAGATCGCTCTTCCAGCTTTTCCCATACGGCGGATTCGAGAGCATGAAGTCGAATTCACGCGAAGGAAAGGCATCGTTCGCCAGCGTGGAATGTTCCGGTCCACCGACGATGTTGTCCGCCGCTTCGCCTTCCCCCTTCAATAGAAAGTCGGCTTTTGCAATGGCATAGGTCTCGGCATTGATCTCTTGCCCATAGAGATGAGTCGCTACCTTCTTCTTGTGCTCGCTCGCGAGTTGCTGCAGCGTGTCTTCTGCTACTGTGAGCATGCCACCCGTACCGCAGGCCCCGTCATAGAGCAGGTACGTCCCAGACTGAATGCGGTCCGCAATCGGCAGGAAGATCAGCTTCGCCATGAGCTTGACGGCATCGCGCGGAGTCCAGTGTTCACCGGCTTCTTCGTTGTTCTCTTCGTTAAATCGCCGGACCAGCTCTTCGAAGATCGTCCCCATCGCGTGATTATCAAGGCCCGGATGTTTCACCGATCCATCGGGATTCTTGACGGGATTGGGACTGAGATTGATGTCCGGCGAGAGGAACTTGTTGATCAGCGTTCCAAGGGCATCGGACTTTGAGAGGCGTGGAATCTGGTTTCGAAATTCAAACTTCTCCAAGATGTCTTGGACGTTGGGAGAGAACCCATCGAGGTAAGCCTCGAAATCAGCTCTGAGCTGCTGCTGACTCGCGCGAGATTTGAGATCGCGAAGTGTAAATTTTGACGTGTTGTAAAAATCTTGACCGGCTGCCTGCCGCAACGCCGGATCCTGATGAACGACCTTGGCCTTATCCAGCGAAGCCTTCATGCCGAGTACCGCCTGCTTGGTCGACTCCAACACAGCGTCTAACCGACGAAGGACGGTCATCGGTAGAATGACATCACGATATTTCCCACGCACATAGAGATCGCGCAGCACATCGTCTGCGATCCCCCAGATGAAGTTCGCAATCCAGTTCAGATCACCATTGCTCATGGCCATGATCCCCTCTAGGACAACTGACAAATGTTATTAAGAATTGCGTACTTCGGCGCAAGGATACCGGCTTTGGGAAAGGGGAACAAAGGTCGGATGACATGGATTGCGGGCAAGTAGATGCGATAGCCCGCTCCTTAAACAACGGGGATTTAGCCGAATAGCAGGAGACCCGAACCGTTTCAGGCCTGAGCCTGGTCAAGATCGAATGCCGAATGGAGGGATCGCATGGCCAGTTCGAGATACTTCTCGTCGATGACGCAGGAGATTTTGATCTCCGAGGTGCTGATCATCATGATATTGATCCCTTCTCGTGAGAGGACATCGAACATTTTGGCCGCCACGCCTGAGTGCGACCGCATGCCCACGCCGATGAGCGAGACTTTGGCGATCGCCTCGGTGACCGAAACCGATTTTGCCTCGATGTCTTTCGCCACCGCTTGAATGATCGGTACGGCCTTCTTGAGATCGGCGCGGGGCACGGTAAAGGAGAGGTCAGTCAGAGCTGCTTGGCTCATATTTTGAATAATCATATCGACGTTGATATGGGCTTCCGCGACGGAGCCAAAAATCCTGGCGGCGATTCCCGGTTTGTCCGGCACCCCAACGACTGTAATCTTCGCTTGATTGCGGTCCCCGGTCACGCCGGCGATGGCCGCCGCTTCCATGTCCCTATCTTCCTTCGTCACAAGCGTTCCCTTTCCTTCCTTGAAACTGGAATTCACTTCAATCGGGACATTGAATTTGGCTGCAAACTCGACCGATCTACTCTGGAGAACCTTCGCGCCGAGACTGGCCATTTCGAGCATTTCCTCATACGCGATCTTACCGATTCGTTTTGCCGCCGGAACAATATTAGGATCGGCCGTATAGACCCCATCGACGTCGGTGAAGATGACGCACCGGTCCGCCTTCAAGGCCGCCGCCAGCGCAACGGCAGAGAGATCGGACCCGCCACGGCCGAGGGTGGTCACGTCGGACTGCTCGTTGATCCCCTGGAATCCTGCCACGACCGGGATGACGCCCTGCTTCAAGGCCTCCTTGATGCGATCCGCCGTGACCCGTGCGATCCGGGCTTTGGTATGGGCACTATCGGTGATGATGCCGACCTGGCGTCCCGTAAAGGACCGGGCATTGATCCCTCGACCCCGCAATTCCATCGACAGCAGCGCGATGGTAATCCGCTCTCCCGTCGAGAGCAGCATGTCCATTTCGCGTTCGTCCGGAACGGTGGTCACTTCATGCGCGAGCTTGACCAGCCGATCCGTCTCCCCGCTCATCGCCGAGAGGACGACGACGACCTGATTCCCCTCTCGTTGCGTGTGAGCCACCCGGTCGGCAACCAGGTGGATCCGCTCAATCGTTCCCACGGACGTCCCTCCGTATTTTTGAACGATCAGCGCCATGGGGATCAGTTTTTTGAAAAGAACTTGTTCACGAATTTGGTCGCATCACGAGCCGGCATGTTCACGGCAAGCGCATCGGCCTCGGTGAAACGGCGACCGGCTGTCCCCGATCCTGTCCCCCCTCCTTCACCAAACGTATAGAATGCCGGACTCTGCGGATCTTCCGCGTGATCACAGATCACGAGGAAACGATAGGGACCTTGCTCGGCCAGACCTTCAACGAGTGGACCCACCAAATCCCGATCGAACTCCTCAATCTCGCACACCTTGGCCTTGATATCGGTCCCGTGGATCACCTCGTCCGTTAATTCAGCATGCACGTACACAAAATCCTTCTTGGAAAATTCCTCCAGCGCGACCGCCGCCTTGGTGCGAAGATCGCCGTCGGCCAGTCTCTCGGGATCCACCGCTTCAAGCCCCGCGTTCATTCCTACACCACGATAGACGTCACTGGTCGCCACGACCACCCCTCCGACGTCATATTTTTCCACCAAGCTCGGCCACATGACCGCTCGTCCTTCACCCCACAACCAGATACAGTTCGCCGGTTTCTTCCCCGCTGCGACCCGATCTTCGTTCACAGGATGGTCGCGCAGGGTCAGGTGCGCGGTATCCATCAACTTCCGGAGAATATCCGACCCGTCCCCCGTGGGTAAGGCATCCGCGATGGGTTGACCGAGGATCGTCTGTGGATCGGTACAGAAGGCTCGCGATTTTCCGTCCACCCAGACCATCAGATGACGATGACCGGCGCCTGGATAAAACTGGATGGTTTCCGAGCCGAGCTGTTCATTGATCGCTTCGATCAGTTCGCGCGCGTCTTCGGTTTCAATCAACCCGGCCGTCGCATCATCCATCATCACGTGCGGCCCTAATTTCTTGATCTCAGCGCCCTTCCCGCCCTCCGGACGCAAGGTGACCATCGTACAGCGATAGACCACATCGTGTTCCCCCACCGAGACACCCAAGCTTGCCGCTTCCAACGGCCCAGGGCCTTGATAAAACTTTCTCGGGTCGTACCCAAGAATCGCGGCTCCGATCAATCCGCTCCCGTGACGAACTCCGTCTGCGGGAATCAGCAGCTGACCGAGTTCTCCAATCTGTGCGAGACGATCGAGATTGGGAGTCGATGACGCTTGCAGCGCGGTGCGCCCCTCCAATTCCGGTCTCGGACGATCCGCCATTCCACCGGCATGCACCATCACATATTTCATGAGATCCACACGTCTTTCAGACATTCAAGAGACGAGCAACGTCCTCGCGCGTTGCCTTGACGGTGACCGGTTGCTTGGATACGCTGATCGCCGTATCGGCATCCTTCAAACCATGCCCTGTCAGCGTGCATACGACTGTCTCTCCCTCCCGTAGAATCTTGGTTCGATGCAGTTTGGCGACGCCGGCAACGGACGCAGCCGAAGCCGGCTCACAAAAAACTCCTTCTGTGGCCGCGACCATCGTATAGGCCTGGAGAATTTCTTCATCCGTGACCATATCGATCGCGCCCGCCGATTCCTCTATTGCGCTCAGCGCCGCGGACCAGCTGGCCGGATTGCCGATTCGAATGGCCGTCGCGATAGTCTGCGGTTGGTCGATGACTCTGCCCAACACGATCGGAGCGGCGCCGGCGGCTTGAAAGCCCATCATGCGAGGCACGCGCGTGATTTGATTCGCCGACCGATACTCTTTGTATCCTTTCCAATAGGCGGTGATATTTCCTGCATTTCCGACCGGCAAGACATGAAGGGTCGGCGCGTCGCCGAGCTGATCACACACCTCAAAGGCCGCGGTCTTTTGACCTTCAATTCTGAATGGATTGACCGAGTTGACTAATTCGATGTGCAGCGACGCCGAAAAGTCTTTGACGAGCGCCAGAGCTTGATCAAAGTTCCCCTCGATCTGAATGACCGTCGCCTGATGCATCATCGCCTGGGACAGCTTCCCCATGGCGATCTTTCCGGCTGGAATCAACACGTACACCGACAACCCGGCGCGAGCCCCGTAAGCGGCGGCCGAGGCGGACGTGTTACCGGTCGATGCGCACATGACGGCCCGCGCGCCGGCTTCGACTGCCTTCGAGATGGCGAATGTCATACCACGGTCTTTGAACGACCCGGTAGGATTGACGCCCTCAAATTTGAGGTAGAGCTCGATCCCCGGTGCGATCGCCTTGGCCAATCGCGTGGCACGAATCAAGGGCGTGTTCCCTTCGCCTAAACTGATGACCGGAGTCTTCTCAGTCATGGGCAGGAATTTGCGATATTCCTCTATGACTCCACGCCAACGATTCATCGGTTACTCGTCCTTGCCTTCCACGCGAATGAGGGTCGTCGGTTCGGAGACAAATGCTTGCTGATTGATTTCACGAAGCGCAGTTTGCACATCCCGCTCTTTCGCAGTATGCGTCTTGATGACGACCGGCACCGTTTGCCCTTCACGGCGCCCTTGTTGCATCATCGAAGAAATGCTGATCCCACAGCGGCCTAACTCGCCTGCGATCTGCGCCAACACGCCTGGTCGATCGACCACCGTAAACCGCAGGTAATACAGCGAGCTGATCTCTTCCATCGATCTCAACCGGAGCGGTTTTCTCCGATCCTGCTGAAACGACGCCGCTGAGACCCGACCGACGGCGCCTTTGAGCAGATTCCGGCCGATCGCGATCACATCGCTCACCACAGCACTCCCGGTCGGCATGGACCCTGCTCCCCGACCATACAGCACCACGTCACCAACGGCATCTCCGACGAACTGAATGGCATTGTACACATCTTCGACTTGGGCGATGGGCGACGCGGCGGGAAGCATAGTGGGATGGACTCGAGCCTCGATTTCCCCATCCACGAGCTTCGCGATACCAAGCGATTTGATCGTATATCCAAACTGTTTTGCGTAGGCAATATCGGTCGGCGTGATGCCCGTAATCCCTTCCGTATAGATGTCCTTGAAGTTGACGGGTGTTCCATACGCGAGATTGACCAGGATGGCAAGCTTGTGCGCCGAGTCGATCCCGGCAACGTCGAACGTCGGATCGGCCTCGGCATATCCGGCCTGCTGTGCATCCCGGAGAACCTCATGGAAACTGTGTCCCTCATGGGTCATTCTGGATAAAATATAGTTGGACGTCCCATTGATGATGCCGTAGATGGACTCGATCGTATTACCGGCGAGCCCCTCGGTCAACGCTCGAACAACAGGAATACCGCCGCCGACGCTGGCTTCAAACCCCAACTCTACGCCTTTGCGCGTGACGGCCTCAAAAATTTCCTCCCCGTGAAGGGCGAGAAGCGCTTTGTTCGCCGTCACGACATGCTTCCCGGCGGCGATCGCATCGAGGATCACTCGTTTGGCCGTATCATACCCGCCGATCAGTTCGATCACGATATCGATATTCGGATCGGTCAGGACGCGATCGATCTCGCTGGTGAGCACTCCCGAGGCCAATGCCACCCCACGGTCTTTCGCCACGTCCAAATCCGCCACCTGGAGAAGTTCGATCGGCACACCAACCCGGCGGCTGATGATGGCGGCATTGTTCAGGAGGACCTTGGCCACACCCGTACCGACTGTGCCGAACCCGACAATTCCGACTCCAATGCGCGACCTCATTCTTCGTCCCCATCAAGCTTGAGGGCCTTGCGAATACCCCGGACGGCTTGCCTGGTTCGATGTTCATTCTCCACGAGTCCAAATCGCACGTACTCATCGCCACCTTCCCCGAATCCAATCCCTGGAGAAATGGCGACTTTCGCCTCTTTGAGTAGGAGCTTCGAGAACTCCAGCGAACCCATATGCCGATAGGGCAAGGGAATGCGTGCCCACACAAACATCGTGGCCAACGGTTTTGCGACCTGCCAGCCGATCCGATTCAGCCCACCCACCAGCGTATCTCGACGTTTTTGGTAACGCTGAACGGTTTCCTTGACACAATCCTGAGGGCCGTTCAATGCGATCACACTCGCGATCTGAAGCGGCTGGAAAATACCATAGTCGAGATAGCTTTTGATCTTCGCCAAGGCTCCGACGACCTCTCGATTACCGACACAAAACCCCACACGCCAGCCGGGCATGTTGTAGGCCTTGGACAATGTGTAAAACTCTACCCCGCAGTCTTTGGCTCCCGGGATCTGAAGAAAGCTCGGCGCTTTATACCCGTCGAACACAAGGTCGGCGTAGGCGAGGTCGTGAATGACGATGACGTTGTGTTCCTTGGCAAAGGCCACGATCTTCTTGAAGAATTCTAAATTTACCACCGCTGTGGTGGGATTGTGGGGAAAATTAATCACGAGAATCTTCGGTCTCGGAAACGTCTGCCGATAGACACGCATCAGATCTTCGAAAAAATCGCTGTCCTGGCGGAGTTCGATACCGCGAACCTCACCACCGGCAATGATGAAGCTGTACATGTGGATGGGATAGGTCGGCGTCGGAGTCAGGACCACATCCCCCGGGCCGATCATGGCCAAGGCCAGGTGAGCGAGACCTTCTTTCGATCCGATGGTGACGATGGCTTCCGTCTCCGGATCCAGGTCGACATCGTAGTTTCGCTTGTACCATCCACAAATCGCGTGCCGCAGCTTCGTGATGCCACGCGAGGCCGAGTACCGATGATTTTTTGCCTTGCGGGCTGCCTCGACCATTTTCTCGACGATATGAGGCGGTGTCGGTTGATCGGGATTGCCCATCCCAAAATCAATAATGTCTTCCCCTCGTTGCCGAGCCTCAAGCTTGAGGGATTGAACCTGCGCGAAGACGTACGGCGGGAGTCGCTTGATTCGATAAAAACCTTCGCCCAACCCCATGAACTTCCTTTGACGATTGTGAGATATTCCCAAACTAACTCATTGCATACATGAGCGAAGGGATGTGGGAAGCGCGTATTTTAATGGAGGGCTTTGGTCGAGTCAATTTGCCTCATTTCTTGGGGTTCTGAAGTTGCCAAGGGCAGAGACTTCTCATCCCCGTCCTCCACCTATCGGCGAACCCGTTCTTGCTCCCTCTCGATCCTTTCTGCTACTAATAACGTTTGATTGCAGGGTCTACCTGCCTCAGGCGCTCATGATCAGACTGATGTGGATTCAGGAGGATGGATGGCTCGGCTTGGAGTGAATATCGATCACGTCGCGACCTTGCGACAGGCGCGCGGAGGAGCCGATCCGGATCCTTTGACGGCAGCTGTCCTTGTCGAACTGGCAGGAGCAGACGGCTTGGTCGTTCATCTGCGGGAAGACCGGCGTCATATCCAAGACCGAGACCTTCAGCTCCTTCGCGAAATAGCCCGGACGAAGCTCGACCTCGAAATGGCGGCCGACGGGGAAATGGCGAAAATCGCCTTGAACATCAAGCCCGACCTTGTCACGTTGGTCCCGGAAAAGCGGCAGGAACTCACCACGGAAGGTGGCCTCGATATTGTAGGACAGCGCGACCGAATTCAAGGCATTGTGACACTGCTGCACAACGGGGGGATTCCCGTCAGCGTCTTTGTCGAGCCGGACCTGAATCAGATCAGGGCCGCCCACAAAATTGCCGCTGATTTCGTGGAGCTGCATACCGGTCGTTACGCGAACGCCACACGGTCCAAAGAAGCCGATTCGGAATTTGAGGCCATTACCCACGCCGCCAAGCTGGCCTACAAACTCGGGATCGGAGTCAATGCCGGTCATGGACTGAATTACCGCAACATCAAGCGCCTGACGCATATTCCTGAAATCGTGGAGTACAACATCGGGCACAGCATCATCGCACGGGCGGTCCTCGTCGGTCTCGAACAGGCCGTGAAAGAGATGAAGGCCTTGCTCGACTAATCGGATGTCGTCGACTCACAGAGTCCGCCCGTTCAATATCCCAAATTCATCATGACCAAGATCATCACCGCGGCGCAAATGCAGGAGCTCGACCGCCGAACGATTTCAGAGGCGCATATCCCGGCGACGACGCTGATGGAACGAGCCGGGTCCGGCGTCGTCTCTTGTCTTGAGCAACGGTCGGGATCTGTGCGGGGCAAGACAGTCACCATTGTGTGCGGCAAAGGCAACAATGGGGGGGATGGGTTCGTCGCTGCTCGCCTATTCCGTCGACGCCATGCGAAGGTGCGCGTGCTCGCCTTGGCGCCTGTCTCCGAACTGAGCCGCGATGCGGCTGCGATGTATAGGCAATTCGTTCGTGGCGCAGGAAAATCTTCCGTTTACCTCTACACGTCCCGAGCTCAGAGCCAAGCACTTTTGCATGACAGTGATATCATCGTCGATGCCCTCCTCGGGACAGGACTTTCCTCGGCTGTAACCGGACGCTATGCCGAAGCCATTGACAGCATCAACGAAACCAGTTGTCCCGTGGTGGCGGTCGATCTTCCATCGGGCCTCCATGCCGATACCGGAACGATCCTGAGTCGAGCCGTTCGTGCCTCTCTCACCGTGACCTTTGGGCTTCCAAAGCTGGGCCTCTATCAGAGGGATGGGATCGACCTGGCGGGAGAGGTGGCCATCGTGGACATCGGAATTCCGCCGGCCTACATTGACGCGGTCGAGAGCCGAACGACATTGATGACACAGCACGTGGTACGGGCATACCTGCCGAGACGTCAACCATCGAGTCACAAAGGAACATTCGGCCACGCCGGCATTATTGCCGGATCCGTTGGAAAAACCGGGGCTGCCGCCATGGCCGCACGAGCGGCCCTGCGTGTCGGCGCGGGCCTCGTAACTGTCGCAGTCCCGACAAGCGTCAACGATGTCTTGGAAGCAAAGCTGTTGGAAGCGATGACGGTTCCAATGCCTGAAACCAAAGCGCGCACCTTTGCGCGGACCGCATTGGATCGGCTCGTCGCCTTCATGGCGGCCAGAACCGCTATCGCGATCGGTCCAGGAATATCCACTCATCCTGAAACGGTTGAACTCGTCCAGGCCTTGACGAAGCAGCTTGACCGGCCGGCTGTCCTGGATGCAGACGCGCTGAACGCGCTGACTGGACGGACCGCGCTCCTGGCTTCTTGCAAAACACCGCCCATCATCACGCCCCACCCGGGAGAAATGGCGCGACTGGAGGCTGATGCAACGCCTCAGACCGTCAACAGCGATCGGATCGGGTTTGCCTCCCGCTTCGCGCGAGAGCGAGGCCTGTTCGTCGTCCTGAAAGGGGCTCGGACCGTCATCGCCCGACCGGATGGAGCCGTCGCGATTTGCCCTACCGGCAATCCAGGAATGGCGACAGCAGGAACAGGTGATGTGTTGACCGGTATGATGGTGGGACTCTTAGCCCAAGGCCTGTCTTCTTGGGAGGCGGCCTGTGCCGCGACATACCTGCATGGAGCCGCCGGCGATTTGGCTGCAGCCCAAAAGGGACAAGCCGGGTTGATCGCGGGAGACGTGATCGAGGAGATTCCCCATGCCCTCAGGCTCATGCAGCAGGCTTCATCACAAGACAAACCCACTGAAATATGGAACGCTCTCCTGTGAGGACGTTCCCATGGCGACATCCATTAGCTCTCTTGACCTTATCCTCTCATCTTCCGATGAGACAGAATCGTTCGGACAGACCATTGGCCGACTGCTTCGTGGCGGAGAGGTGCTCGCCTTGATCGGTGAATTGGGTGCAGGTAAGACGGCGCTGGTCCGCGGGATCGTTACCGGGCTCGACGCACCGGCTGCGTCCGTCACGAGTCCGACGTTCCTGCTTGTCCATGAATACCAAGGGCGGCTTCCGGTGGTTCATATTGATTTGTACCGGTTGCAGAGACTTGAAGAAACCGAGTTGATCGGCCTATCGGATTACCTCACGGACGAGGTGGTCGTTGCCATTGAGTGGGCAGACCGGTTTCCCCAATGGCTCCCGGAAGACCGGCTGGAAGTGCGGCTGGCCCATCGGACCAGAACGACCAGAGGAGTACGGGTGGAAGCAAGAGGTTCACGCTCTCGCTCACTTCTCGCTCAAATCAAGAACAGAGAGCGTCCGACTTCTCGATTAGTCAGAACAAGTCTGAAGGCCGGTAGAAAGACTTCGCCGCGATGACACGGCTGATTCTGGTCGGCATACTTTTTCTCCTTTCGTTGGCCTTCTTTCTTCAAAACCAGGAGCAAGAAGTCACACTGCGCTATTTTTTTGGATTGCTCGAAGCCTCAACTCCCATTTACAAACCCATCATGGCCGGTTTTGTGATCGGCCTTTTGGTCGCGGCCATCTTGTTGTTTCCTCCTTGGGTACGTGGGCGGATCGATCTTCGACGAAAGACGAAGGCCTTACAGGAAGCCGAGGTGAACTTGGAGCGGCTTCGGCAATCGCTTGAGAAGATCTCCGGACGGACTCAGAGTTCCGCTCAAATCGAGTCTTCGAGAGACCTCGCCGATGAATGATTCGACCCTGAGCCCGCTGATGCGGCAGTATCGGGACATCAAACAGGGACACCCTGAGGCGATACTGTTTTTTCGGGTCGGAGACTTTTATGAGATGTTCTACGAAGACGCACAAGACGCGTCTCGACTCTTATCGATCGCCCTCACGTCCCGCGACAAGAACAGCGCCCATCCTATTCCACTCTGTGGTGTACCCTATCATGCAGCCACAGGCTATATCGCAAAGCTCTTGAAGTCCGGCCGTCTCGTCGCGCTGTGCGAGCAAGTTGAGGATCCCAAGGCAGCAAAGGGCCTGGTACGCCGTGAAGTCGTCAGACTGTATACTCCTGGGACACTTGTAGACACAGAGTTTCTTGCCCCTTCCGAGCTCAACTATCTCGTCTCCCTCGCCGTTGGATCCGGGACGGTTCCTGGCATGCCGATAGGACTGGCCGTCCTTGAGGTTTCAACCGGCGAGTTTTGGGGCATGGAGTTTCACGGTCCCCACGCGTCCACGCAACTGTTGAACGAGATCGCTCGGCTGGACCCTCGGGAAGTTCTCTTCCCCGCAGACCTTGTTCGCCAATCTTCCGCTTGGATTCAACAAATCACGGGAGCACGTCTGTGCGAGCGACCAACGGCGTCGTTCAGCCATCAATCGGCTGCTCGTACCTTAACTGAACACTTCCGCGTGCAAACCTTGGAAACCCTAGGCTGTGCCGACTCTCCAGCTGCCAGTAGCGCTGCGGGAGCAGTCTTGTCGTACTTCCGCGAGACCCAACCGACGGTTCCTCTGAGCCACGTTCGCCGATTCACTGTTCGGGCTAATAACGAGTACATGCACCTTGATGCAGCGACGATCCGCAATCTGGAACTGCTCAAGCCATTCGCGTCGAACGAGACAACGCCGGGCTTCAACCCTACGACTCTTCTCAGTGTTCTGGATCGGACCGCCACGGCCATGGGAAGTCGACTCCTTCGTCAGTGGCTAGTGAGACCGTTACTCCACGACGATCAGATTCGGTTTCGGCTGGATGCCGTGGAAGAACTGAAGAACCACATGCAGGTGCGGACTGCATTGCGTACCGGCTTGCGAGAGATCCAAGATGTCGCGCGACTCGGCAGCCGCATCGTACTCGGTTTGGCCGGCCCACGAGAACTGCTTGCTCTCAAACAGTCTCTCTCGGTTTTACCTGAGATTTTCGGCCGGCTGACCGCACTCCAGAGCCGGCTCCTCTGCGATGCGCGGGCATCATGGGATAACGGCCAAGATCTGTTCGACCTGATCGAGCGGGCCATTCGACCTGATGCTCCGCTCTCCATTCGCGATGGGAATATCATCACAGAGGGTTACGATCCGGCAATTGACGAGCTGCGGAAAACCAGCAGGGAGGGAAAACATTGGATCACCGCAATCGAGACACAGGAGCGTGATCGTACGGGCATTGAATCATTGAAAATCCGCTACAACCACGTGTTCGGCTATTATATCGAGATTACCAAAGCCAATCTGGCTCGTGTCCCCGCCGACTACATTCGCAAGCAAACCCTCGTCAATGCCGAACGGTTCATGACCGTGGAATTGAAGGACCTGGAAGAACGCGTCATTGGAGCCGATGCCAAATTGCTTGCCTGCGAGCAAGAGGTCTTTATGCAGGTGCGCTCCCGGTTGGCCAAAGAAGCTCATCGATTGGACGCCATGGCCACCGTCCTTTCGCTGATTGATGTCGTCGCCGCATTGGCCGATACGGCCGCTTTGCACCGGTACACCAAACCCACGATCATGGAAGGGGGCGCCATCACCATACGGGAGGGGCGCCACCCCGTGGTTGAAGGACTCTGTGCCGAGTCGGGATTCGTCCCGAACGACACGGTCCTCGATCTGGAGACGAACCGGCTGCTGATCATTACCGGGCCGAACATGGCGGGCAAGAGCACCTATCTTAGGCAGGTCGCCCTGATCGTACTGATGGCTCAAATCGGCAGCTTTGTCCCCGCCGCAGAAGCGCAGGTTGGATTGACCGATCGCATCTTCACAAGAGTGGGAGCTTCGGACAATTTGGCCAGGGGCCAGAGTACGTTCATGGTGGAGATGGTCGAGACGGCCAATATTCTGCAGAACGCGACTCAACGCAGCCTGATTCTATTGGACGAAATCGGGCGCGGCACGAGCACCTACGATGGCCTGAGCATCGCTTGGGCGATTGCAGAGCACATCCATGACCGAGCGCGATTAGGCGCACGCACGTTGTTCGCCACTCATTACCATGAGATGACACAGCTGGAACAGCAACGGACCGGAATCAAGAATTATCGCGTGGCCGTTCAGGAACGCGGCGGAGACGTTGTGTTTCTCAGAAAAATCGTGGCAGGCAAAGCCGACCGGAGTTACGGCATCCACGTGGCCAAACTGGCCGGGCTTCCTCCCGACGTCATTAGCCGGGCGCAAGCGGTGTTATCGCAACTTGAACAACCGGAGTCGGCTCGCTCCGAGTTGATTCAGGAACAACCCCAGCTGACCTCCGATCCTCTTCCCCAGCCTCATCCACTCATTGAGGAGGTCAAGCAGATCGACTTATTCTCAATGACTCCGCTTGATGCACTGAACCGCCTTGCCGAGTTGCAGCGCATGGTGAGATCGGATAGCAGCGATTCATCCGATCGATAACCCATCATGGATCGGATGCGGTGCAATGAAACGGGCGGCCTCCCGAAAGGGACGCCGCCCGTTTTCATCTGAATAGCCTTCAGTGCGCTCGATTATACTGTGCGGACCAGGGAATGAGACCCCCGAGAGTTTTTCCACCAGGAAGCATCACATCATATTGCATGCCCACATTGTGCCCATCAGGAGTGACCGGCGAAGTGTTGAGATCTTGCTTGGCTGCTGCGCAAGCCTTGTCGACTTCACTTTTTCCGGCACAATCTTTGAGGCGAAGCGCGGACATGCTGAGAGGCTTGCCCATTGCCCCGGACACCTCAGAGATCTTCTTCACCGATGAAATCACTCGATGATTCTGTTCAGTTTCTGTGGCGACGAATTCGATTAAGTCCGTCGTGCTTCCGGGGGGTACATCCTTCGCGGCCGCGGGCCCGGCATGAGATCGCCCCATCTTCTTCAGCTCTTGCCAGGCGGACTTATCGGCATAGAACTTCACATTTTTACCTGGATGAATTTTTTGCCAGTACAAGCCGCTCTCGGCATTACCACCGAAGACGGCGATGTTGATCCACACCGCTTCATCGTAGGGATCAAGGACGATCACCCGACCCTGAAGGGTCGTCGGTTTGCTCATATCGCCCCACTCGAATCGCTCTTGAAATGACTCAATGGCTGAGGCAGTCGAACTCATACCGACTATCAGCGCAACGGCTGCCAGAACGGCTGCACCTCGCTTCTGCAACATCATAATCGCGTCCTCCTTCAACATCTTCGACATTGAGAGTGGCTAGTCCTTGATCAACTTGAAGCCGGTGATGGTTCTGCCGTCCAGCGTGACCTCCATAGCGACCAATTCTTGAGAGGCCTTGATGATTTGATCCATCAGCGCTTTATCTTTGACGGCAAGTCGAACCGTCGTGGCGGCATGGTACCAACCTGAATAGGTTGAATTTTTTTCACTGCCACCGGTGAAACCCCAGGCACAGCAAGTGAACAATGGATCCGGCGGCTTCACGTCAAACGTGGTAGAGGATCGGCCACCTGGGGTACCGGATCCCGGCTCTCCCGAATTCCAATATTGGATGCCGAACAAGAGTTCTCCATCCGGATTATCGGCCCACTGCGACCAAACACGGCCTTGCAACGTCTTGGCCGCGGCTTCGGATTTCAGTGGTTTTCCACCGACCACTGCATCGGCAAGACCCAACGCTTCAAGTCCGGCAGCTAATGTGAACTCGGCCGTTAGCAAGCCGAACCCCGAAAACACTACCACGGCGGCTAGAACGACAGCCTTTTTCATACGCGTCCCTCCTTCGTCAAATTGAGCCCAACAGTCCAATGAGACGTTATTCGTCGCTAATGCTGGATATCGCTAAATCAAAGCCTGTGGAAAATTTTCGTTCTTCAATAGTTTGCGTATCAAAAACAAATGTAAACCGTCCACTTACTACCGGAATGGTACTGAAACTGCGATGCCCGTCAAGGACATGTGTGATGGATTCGACTCTAGAGAAATGTATGCCCAAATGTCAATACATAACAGGCTGTTGTGAGATTTCAATAGATTGGCCTTCATGTGCAGCAACGGCAGTTAGGAAAATTTCGCGCTCAACCCCTCCACTTGACGTGAAGAAAGAGGACCCAAGCCGGTCAACGCGATTCTGTCCCCGATGAACAGATTCTGTGCGGTCTGAAATACTTGCTGCTCAGTGACGCCGTCGATCTCCGTAATCACATCCTCCAAGGTCGTATGAGTCCCGGCAATCAGCTCGTCCTTGGCAAGCTTGTTCATCCGACTATGTGAACTCTCCAAGCTCAGCATGAGACTACCCTTCATTTGATCCTTCGTGCGTTTCAGCTCGCGACCATCGATGCCATGTCTGGCCAGTTTTCGAATTTCTCGGTGGACCAAATCTAAAACCCGCTCAACCTCTCTTGCGCGAATCCCGGCGTAGACCGTAATGGTGCCGCTGTCTGAATAGCCGGACAAAAACGAGTAGATTGAATAGGACAAACCGCGTTTTTCTCGGATCTCCTGGAATAGCCTCGAGCTGACGCTGCCGCCCAGCACCGCGTTCAACGCATAGACCGCATAGCGGTCCTTATGCCCGGCTGCAACGCTCTCAAACCCCACGCAGAGGTGAACCTGTTCCAAGGGCTTCTGTTTCATCATCGCGCCCCCCAGCAATTCAGGGGGCCAACGTTTGCGAGGAATGCTGCTTGAGGACTTGCGATACCCACTGAAGGTGCGGGCCATTGTTTTTTCAAGCTGATGGTGATCGAAATTTCCTGCGATCGCCACCACGATCTCTTCCGGGCGGTAATGAGAGTCGATATACTCAAGGAGGTTCTGCCGGCTGATCCGGTTGATGGTTGATTCTCGCCCCAAGATCGGCCGACTCAAGGGATGTCGCCCCATGATCACCTTGGTATGAAGTTCCTGGACCAGATCTTCAGGGTCATCTTGAACCATACGGATTTCTTCGAGCACCACCTGTTTCTCTTTCTCGATTTCCTTCCGGCCAAGACGAGAGCGAAGAAACAAATCCGAAAGCAGGTCCAACGCCTGAGGCAAGTGCTGATCCAAGACCTTGACGTAGAACGTCGTCGTTTCGCGTGTCGTAAAGGCGTTCATCTCGCCTCCCAACGCGTCGATTTCACGGGAGATATCCGTCGCCGAACGAGTACCCGTCCCCTTGAAGAACATGTGTTCAACGAAGTGCGAATACCCGGCCTCCGCGGGACTTTCATCACGAGAGCCCGCATTGACCCAGATCCCAACCGTCACAGATTTCAGCGTCGGAATCTGCTCGGTGACCAACCGAATTCCGTTATCGAGAATGAGCTTGCGGTACAAGTGTTACCCGCCTGCCGAATCGTTGGCGCCGCTTCTTGCCGGCGCAGGGATAGTCTCTTTTCGACTGAGCCTGATCTTGCCCTGTTTGTCGATCTCCAATACTTTCACCAGAATTTGATCGCCTTCGGCCACCTCATCGGATACGGCTTTCACTCGGTGATGCGCAAGCTGTGAGATGTGAACCAACCCATCCGTGCCCGGCAACACTTCCACGAATGCACCAAAGTCCATAATCTTTCTGACCGTACCCATATAGACCTTCCCGACTTCGACTTCTTCAGTCAAGCGGTTGATGATCTCCTTGGCTTTTTGTAACGACTCACCATCCGCAGAAGCGATGGTTACAATACCGGTATCTTCGACACTGATCTTCACTCCGCAGTCGGACTGAATCCCGCGGATGGTCTTGCCGCCCTGACCGATGATATCTCGAATCTTATCTTGCTTGACCTTCATCGTGTAGATGCGGGGCGCGAACGGCGACAAGTCGGTGCGCGGGCCCGCAAGCCCCTTGGACATGCGGTCGAGAATGTGGAGGCGTCCCACCCGGGCTTGCTCTAAGGCTTGCTGCATCAACGCCGTGGTGATGCCGCCGATCTTGATGTCCATTTGAAGCGCCGTAATCCCGTTCTTGGTCCCGCAGACCTTGAAGTCCATATCGCCCAAATGATCTTCAAGGCCAAGGATGTCCGACAAGATAATCACGTCGTTGCCTTCTTTGATCAACCCCATCGCGATGCCGGCGACCGGCTCCTTGATGGGCACTCCGGCGTCCATCATGGCCAGCGTTCCACCGCATACGGTCGCCATGGACGAAGACCCATTGGATTCCAGAATTTCGGACACAATCCGCAGGGTGTATGGGAAGACATCTTTGTTTGGAATGACGGGCTTCAACGCCCGCTCGGCCAAAGCTCCGTGCCCAACCTCACGCCTTCCCGGTGAGCGGAGCGGCCGCGCCTCCCCGACGCTGAAGGGCGGGAAGTTGTAATGCAGCATAAATGTCCGGGTATACTCGCCTTCCAAGGCGTCAATGCGCTGTTCATCGTCTGTCGTCCCGAGCGTCACCACCGCAAGGCTCTGAGTTTCGCCTCGGGTAAAGATCGCGGAACCATGTGCCCGAGGCAAGGCGCCCACCTCGCAGCTGATCGGCCTGATATCGGCCGGCCCTCGTCCGTCTGCACGCGATCGGTTCTCTAAGATCATTTTCCGGACTTCCGTGTATTCCAATTGATGGAACACAATCTTGACGTGCCGTTCGCTTGAGGGATCCTCCGGCTTCTTCAGTTTGTCGATAGCTTCGGTAAGAATGTGGTCCAACCGCTCCTGTCTGGCGGTCTTGTTGGCAATCATGATGGCGTCACGAATCGGCTGTGCAACCAACGTCTTGATCTCGGTTTGCAACCCGGAGGCGATCGACTCCGCAAGCACCTCCCGCTTTACTCGACCGACCTTCTTGGCCAACTCCTCGATCTTCTGGACGATTTTCTTAATCTCAGCGTGAGCCAATTCCAGCGCTTCGAGCATTGTCTGCTCGGATAATTCATCGGCCCCTGCCTCCACCATCATCACCGCATCCGCAGTACCTGCAACCACCAGATGCAGGTCGCTCTGCTCCATCGTTTGGAGGTCAGGATTGACGACGAGTTGGCCGTTGACGCGACCGATCTTCACTCCGGCGACAGGACCGTTGAAAGGGATGTTCGACACAGCGAGTGCGGCTGATGCCGCCGTGATTCCGATGACGTCGGAAGAACCGGTCTTATCTGCCGAAAGGACTGAAGCAATGACCTGGGTTTCGTAATAGTAGCCCTCGGGAAACAACGGGCGGATCGGACGGTCAATCAAGCGGCTTGTCAGAACTTCCTTCTCAGCCGGTCGACCTTCGCGCTTGAAGTAACCCCCGGGGATTTTTCCGGCCGCGTAGGCCTTTTCCTGGTAGTCGACGGTCAGCGGAAGGAAATCGATACCAGGTTTGGCCGTTTGCGCAGCCACGGCCGTCGCCAGGACGACTGTGTCGCCATACGAAGCCCAAATTGACCCATCAGCTTGCTTTGCGACGCGACCGGTTTCAAGGCGGAGGGTTCGACCCGCAATGTCGACTTTTACGACGTGTACCATCTATGGTCTCCTCTGGTTAGATCCACAGATGCCCACTGAAATACGCTCGGGCCGACTACGTTCGGCATTTAGCCGGAGAATGTGACGAGGCGATACGTCTTCCACGCAATCGCACAGGTTCATCAGTGAGCCGTACATCGTCAGAGCGCATGTCGGTGTTCATCTGTGGGATATTCGAACTGGCGCCGGTCAACGCCGCTGTTAGTACGACCGGTTACTTGCGAATGCCGAGTCGCTCGATCACGGTTCGGTAACGCGCGTCATCCACCCCGCGGAGATAGTCCAGCAAACGTCGTCTGCGTCCGACCAGTTGCAACAACCCACGCCGCGAGTGGTGATCCTTTTTATGGCTTTTGAAATGTTCGGTGAGATACGTAATCCTGGTGGTCAACACAGCAATCTGCACTTCCGGCGATCCGGAATCCTTGTCATGCTGCTGATATTGCTTGATCAGTTCACCTTTTGCTTCCTTCAGTAATGCCATACCTAACTCCTTCCGCATTAATGACTCAAGTGACTCAATACTTTATGTATTCTAATCGACCCCACGCGGCCGGTATCGTGAGTTCCAATGGCCAACAACCGACCTGCTTCATCCTTCAGACGTACGGAAACAGCGGTGGGGGAGGAGGGCAGTTGCCCGGCTCCCATCGGGAAAATGGGCGAGCCGTGCAGGACCCGTTGCGCCTGCTCATCGTTCACGACCACCGCCGGGAGTTGGAAGAGGAGTTGGTCCAACGAAATGAATTGCCCACGGAGCGCTCCCGTCGTGAGATGGCCAGCAACTTGATCGATCGTCATGGCCTGTTCGATCGACAGTGGACCGACACGGCGGCGTTCAAGCGTAAGAAGATGTCCGCCTACGCCTACAGCCTGTCCGATATCGGCGCATAATGTGCGTATATACGTGCCTTTTGAGCACACAATACGGAGGGCCACGTCACGACCGTGACCGGCCAGAATCTCCAACTGATGAATCGCGATCGATCGCTCTTCCCGCTCGACTGTTTTGCCTGCTCTGGCCGCTTTGTAAAGCGGTTGTCCACCCACTTTCACGGCTGAATACATCGGCGGCAGCTGCTGTTGTACGCCTCGGAATCGAGTGAGCACCGCCTGAAGCATGTCCTCAGGCACCTCACAGGGATCAACCTTAGTCAAAACCCTCCCGGTTGCATCCTGGGTGTCGGTCGTTTCTCCCAGACGTAAGACAGCATGGTACTCCTTATCCCAATCGATCAGGTATTCAGCGATTCTCGTGGCCCGCCCGACAAGAATGGGCAAGACACCCGTGGCGCTCGGGTCCAGCGTGCCGGCATGACCGACTTTGCTGCCGTGCAATAAGCTCCGGACCTTGGCCACAACGTCGTGTGAAGTCCAGCCGGCTTCCTTGTAGACAATGAGGACACCCTCAAGAGCACCCTCCTGGTCGGTTGTCATGCTCGTCCGGTCCATACGATTAAGAGTCTGCGATCCCCTGTCCACTGTTTGGGGAGTCCTGATTCTTAGGCTCTTCAGACTTTCCGTGCAGTCCTTCCAATAGCCGCATGATGCGGTCACCGCGCGGTCCACTGACATCCTTCTTGAAAATCACATCCGGAAGGTAGCGGAGTGAGAGTCGCCGTCCCAATTCAGACCGTACAAACCCACTGGCTTTTGAGAGACCGGCAAAGATATCCCGTTCAGCCTCGCCCGTTTCCATGGTCGTGACAAACACATGAGCGATGCGCAAATCCCTCGTCAGCTCGACATCGGTGACCGTCACGTCACGTACCCGGGGGTCCTTGATTTTTCGCATGAGAATATCCGCCACTTCCATCCGGATCTGGTCGGCTACCCGATCGGCTCTTTTATAGGTCGTCTTCGACATCTTGTTATCCGGAGGTTGTCGATTGCGCGCATTGCGGGGAGCCTAGAGCAATTCTAATTGAGTTCTGACGACTTCGACTGCCGGCATGGACTTGATCAAATTCAATGCTTGTTCAAGCACCTGATTCACGTGTTTGCTCTCATTCGAAACACACGCCATTCCAAGGACGGCCTTCTGCCAGAGGTCCTGACCGTCCACTTCGGCGACTGAGAGATTAAACTTGCCCCGAAGCCTGTCCTTGAGACCATGAATGACCTGCCGCTTGTCTTTAAGCGATTGACTCCCTGGGACGAATAATTCTACCGTGCATAGACCCACGACCATGGCCAGGGTTCAGTTAGAGTAGACTCATGATAAAGGTTTTACGATTCCGTTTATGAAGCGCACCCGGCCTTTGGACGATGGTTGTCTAAAAACTCTGAGGCTTCTACTCCTACAGTTTCGCAGCAATCTTATCGATTGCATAGGCCTCGATGACATCACCGGCTTTGACATCGTTGAAGTTCTCGATACTCAAGCCACATTCATATCCCTGCTGCACTTCACGCACATCGTCCTTGAAACGCCGCAACGAACCAAGCTTGCCCTGATAAACCACCACATTGTCGCGAATTACGCGTACCCCGGCGCTTGACCGAGAGATCGTCCCGTCAAGAACATACGACCCCGCCACAGGTCCGACCTTCGGAATCGTAAAGACCTGTCGGACTTCCGCTCGTCCCAACACGCGCTCTTTCAGGGTAGGCTCGAGCAAGCCTTCCATCGCGGCTTTGATGTCGGCGATGGCGTCATAAATGATCGTATAGAGCCTGACATCGACACCTTGCTGTTCGGCCAATGCCGTTGCCTTCGGCTCCGGCCTGATATTGAACCCGATAATGATGGCCCGGGATGCGGCGGCAAGCAGCACGTCGGATTCCATGACTCCACCGACTCCGTTATGAATCACACGGAGCTTGACGGCGTCTGTCGACAGTTTTTCGACTGCGCCTGCCAATGCTTCAGACGATCCTTGTACGTCGGCCTTGATGACGATGGCCAATTCCTTCACAGATCCTTCTTGGATCTTCGCGAAGAGATCATCCAAGGATACTTTCGCAGGACTGGTCAGTTCTGCGGCCCGCCGCTTTTGAGCTCGTTCTTCCGCTATCTCTCGAGCAACGCGCTCGTTGGAGACGACATGAAAGACGTCTCCCGCCGACGGAACGCCAGGCAATCCGATCACTTCCACCGGAATGGACGGCCCAGCCTGTTGCGCCTTTTCGCCGCGATCATTAATGAGGGCCCGGACACGCCCGCTGAATGTTCCCACGACATAGGCGTCTCCCACCCGTAAGGTCCCGCTCTGGACTAACACTGTCGCAACAGGGCCTCTCCCCCGTTCGATCTTGGCCTCAATGACGGTGCCTTTGGCCTGCCGGTGCGGATCCGCCTTGAGTTCAAGCACTTCCGCCTGAAGCAAAATCATCTCGAGGAGCGTATCGAGCCCCGTTTTCTGTTTGGCGGATACCTCGACCATAATGGTATCCCCGCCCCATGCTTCGGAGATCAGTCCATGTTCAGAGAGGGCGTTTTTGACCCGATCAGGATTGGCGGTCGGCTTATCGATCTTATTCATCGCGACGATCAACGGCACTCCGGCTGCCTTGGCATGGTGGATCGCTTCGATGGTTTGCGGCATCACGCCGTCGTCTGCTGCGACAACCAAAATAACGATGTCCGTGACCTTGGCTCCACGAGCTCGCATAGCCGTAAAGGCTTCGTGGCCGGGAGTGTCCAAAAACGCCACTTGCTTACCACGCACCGAGACGGTATAGGCGCCGATATGTTGAGTAATGCCTCCGGCTTCCCCTTCCGCCACGTTTGTTTGACGAATCGCATCGAGAAGAGACGTCTTTCCGTGATCGACGTGGCCCATGATGGTGACCACCGGCGGTCGAGATTCCGGTCGTTCTTCACCGCCCGTCTCGACTACATCTTGCAGCAACTCGTCCCCGACTTTTTCGACCGATATTTCAACTTTGATCCCGCTTTCCTCCGCGAAAATCGATGCGGCATCCAGGTTCATCGGTTGATGGAACGTCAGCATTTGACCCATGTCCATCAATTTCCGAACAATGTCCGCCGGCCGTTGACCGATCAACTCGGCGAATTCTTTGACCGTCGTCCTTGGCGTAACTTTCACGCTCTTCCTTCGTGGTTTGGTGATTTCTGCCGGGGCGCTATGGTGCACATGCTTGGACCGGTCATCCCGTCGCTGCACCGGAATTGCTCGAAGGTCTTGCCAGCGGGCGGCATCCTCACGAAACTTCACATCTTGTTGCTGATCATCCCTGGGCCGACCCGGTTTCCGCGCTTTCTTAAGTTTGTCCTTTTGTCCCTCGGCCTCGATAGCCTCGAAGGCCATGCTTTTCTTTTTGCCAGTCACCGGCTCTGGAATCGGCGCTCCGATCGTCGGCGGAGGGACGGTCGGCTTTGCCGGCATCTCTTCCTGCTTGGCAACGAGAGGCGCCGGTGCGGGCGGGGAAATCTCGCTTGGCCTTTCTTCCGCTGGAAGGCTGTGATCGACGGGGGCACCATCACCTGGATGCTCAGTGGATGAGGGCGGTGTCGGCACGGTGAGTGAGGGCGCCGGCTGCGCCTGATGCTCGCCTTCAACGATTGGAGCTGAAGAAATGGCCTCGGTCGGTTCATCTTCTCTCTTTCGCTTGATCAGTATACGACGCTTGTCAGGCTTGAGTGGTTCTTCGACCACATGACTCCTTGCCGCCATGGTTTTACCGTGACTTGCGCGCTCCCCTGACTTTGCACCGAGCGCTCCCTCGATTTCCGTCCCCTGACCTTTCGCTTTTGAGCCCAGCTTATCCAATGCTTTCTGAACGATTTCATCGTCGAGCGTACTGCTATGAGAGGAAACCGATGCCCCCATCTTCTTGAGCTCGGGGATGAGCACTCGATTTTCCATCCCTAACTTTTTCGCGAGTTCGTATACGCGCATAGCCATGAGACCGTTCCGTTTCTATCCGCTCGTTGCTTCCTCAGCTCTGACCGCCTGCCGAGCTTCTTCTTGCAGTCGTTGCGCCTCGGCTTCCTCTGCGAGCGCCGCTTTAATTTCCTTATCGCGCTCCACTTTTTCTTTTTCGTATTCCGTTGCGCTGATGATATCGATCTTCCATCCCGTCAAACGTGCGGCAAGCCGAACATTCTGACCATTTTTTCCGATCGCCAACGACAGTTGCGAGTCGGCTGCAACCACGAGCGCCGACTTCTTCTCTTCGTCGATCCCTACCTTTTCGATCGTTGCGGGGTTCAAGGCTTCGGCAATAAAGACCCGCGGGTCCTGGGTCCAGGTAATGATGTCGATCTTCTCGCCCCGCAACTCGCGAACGACAGCCTGCACGCGGGAGCCTTTAATACCGACACAGGCCCCCACCGGATCCACGGCCTTTTCACGTGAGGTCACGGCGATCTTCGTCCGATCTCCCGGCTCTCGAACGACAGACCTGATCTCGATGATCTTTTCCATGACTTCCGGTACTTCAAGTTCAAAAAGCTTCGCCACGAACTGCGGATGGCTACGGGACAGAATGACTTGCACATCTTTCGGCGTACGACGCACTTCCAGCAACATCGCCTTGACACGATCGCCACGCCGATATGTTTCACGTGGAATCTGCTCTTGTATCGGCAGGATGGCCTCTGTCTTTCCGAGATCCACAAGGTAATTCCGGCGTTCCATGCCGAGAATGATTCCCGTCATGAGATCCCCCTGACGGGTCGAATATTCTTTTTGAACCGCTTCCCATTCCGCCTCACGCACCTTCTGGAAGATGACTTGTTTCGCTGTTTGCGCGGCAATCCTTCCCAATTCGTTCATTTCAATCAGCGATCCGATTTCGTCGCCGACCTCCGCTTCACTATCATATTGGCGGGCTTCTTGAAGAGAGATCTCCGCTTTGGGATTGCCGACTGTTTCGACGATGATCTTTTTGGACACGACGGAAATTTCTCCGGTCTTTGGATCGATTTCCACTTGGATGTTTTCAGCCTGGCCGAAGCGTTTCTTCGCGGCTGTCTGCAGGGCGGATTCAATAGCCCCGATGACTCGGGCCTTGTCGATTCCTTTCTGACGCCCGATTTCGTCGATTACTGAAATCAGTTCTCGGTTCATACGTCACGCTCCTGCATCCGGTTACCGCTTACAATTTCCGATTCTCCAGCCCCTAAATTTTCACGACCAGCTTCGCTTCGGCGATCATGTCTCGATTCAATCTCACGGTCTGAGGTGTCCGCATTCCAGCCACAGTCAGGACGACCGCCTGCTCATCCGCCTGCATCAGTTGCCCGGTGATCCTCCACTGGCCGTCGAGCGGTTGCCGAAGCTTGAGGGTCACCTCTTTTCCAATTGCCCGTCGATAGTCTTGAGATCTCTTGAAGGGTCGGTCAAGACCCGGAGAAGAGACTTCAAGGGTATAGGCATGGGGGTACGGATCGGCCACGTCGAGCGCCGGTCCTAGGGTCTTATGTGCCTGCTCACAGTCTGCGATGCTGACTCCACCCGATTTATCGATTAGAACACGAACGATCGAACGAGGACCTTGCCCCGCGCACACCACATCAACCAATTCAAGCCCGAGCGTCCATAGGATCGGCGAAATGACTTCGCGTAACCGGTCGGCAACCGGTTGCGGATCATTGCCCGGTATGCTCAACCCATTTCTCTTTGACATGTGTCCAAACAAAAAAGTGGGCATGAGCCCACTTACAGAGGGGGCACCATACCACGCACCTCAGTGCAAAGCAAGGGTACTAACCGGTCAACAAGGCCCAGCGAGCGGCCAGTGTCTTTGTGATGTGGCCCTGTTGGCCGGAACCGATGGTCTTCCCATCAATCTGGACAACTCCGAGTACTTCAAGCGTGGTTCCGGTCAGAAATACCTCATCCGCGCGGTACAGGAAGTCGACTGGTATGAATCGTTCTTCGATCACGATGTCGTCCTTCTTCGCCAGCTCTAACACCACGGTCCGTGTGACGCCGGATAGAATTCGAGGACCTTCGGGAGCCGTGATGACAACCCCATCTTGAACGGCCATCACATTACTCAGCGCACCTTCCATGACGAAGCCATCTCTGACCAAAATGGTTTCGAAGACACCGGCCTTTTTCGCTTCTTCACGGGCAAGGACATTGGCCAGGAGATTGACGCTTTTGATATCACAGCGTCCCCATCGAAGATCCTCTCTGGTACAGGCACTGACGCCGACCTGACGGATTTCTGACGCCAAGGGATGAAACTTTCTGATGGTCATGACAACCGTCGGGAGAATATCGGAGGGGAAACCATGCTCGCGGGGAGCCACCCCTCTGGTAAGCTGGATATAGATCTTGGCATCTTGATATCCAGCCAGACTGAGTCCTTGTTGAACCCACCGCGTCCACTGCGCGTTCGTATATGGTTGGCGAAGCGAGAGCTCTCTAGCGCTCCGATCCAACCGGGCAAGATGCGCGGCAAGCTCGAACGGGGTTCCTCGATAGGTCCGAATGACTTCATAGACGGCATCTCCGAATTGGAACCCCCGATCATCGATGGAAATGGTCGCTTCTTGCCAAGCAAGAAAGCGGCCGTTGATGAAGGCGATATCAGGCATTGGCTCAATTCCTGGAGGGCGGCTCTGCCTCTATTCGGAACAAGCGCCGATCTTCGGCGGTAAATTTCCATCCCATGCGCTTTTCGAAAATCAGCTGATACACCCCTGATTGCACGGCTTTAAATTCGAAGATGCGTTGCCCGTTTTCCACCGCGTTATTGCTCGCGACGCGGAGGAACTCATCACTGAGAAGCGCGAGTCCTTTGGTATCGTACGACGGCACCCACTGCTCACCTCTGGTGCGATCTTCCCATAAGTGGATGAAGAATGACTGGTCGACCGTGATCTTGCGACAGTCGCCGGCGTCCAAAGCAAGGTCGTGGTCGGCACCGGAACTACTCACATCGATACCTGATCCGTGTCGTGAAGACAACCGTTCGGGCGGATCGCCATTTTTATAGTTTCCGCCGAGGGCCGATCAGAATATCATTCCCGTCCACTCGGACTTCGTAACTTCCGACACAGTAACCGCCGCCGTCGATGCCTTGCCCATTTCTGATATCGAACGCCAGGTCATGCCAGGGGCAAGCAACGACATACCCTTTGAGTCTTCCCTCAATAAGCGGGGCACCCTCGTGGGGACAACTATTATGGATGGCATACAACTTTCCCTCGACGTTGAACAAGGCGATCAGGCGATCATTGATCTTGACGATCTTTGACTTTCCCGGAGGGACCTCATCGATCTGTGCAACCTTTTGAAACTCATCCATGTTGAAGCTCATCCATGGGGGCGTATTTCCTCTTGCTGTCTCCTAAACCTCTACATACGAAGGGCATACTTGAGCTCGTCGTTTTTTGCAACTCCCGCTTTCTGAATGAATCCCGATTCCGCCTGTATCACATACCGAACAGCTTCGGGTGGCGGCCCCAAAAGGGGGCAAGGATCTTGAGCACATGGCTCTGCATGTTCCAGCATATGCACCACATGATGACTCTCATCCACCCACAGGATATCGATGGGAAATCGATATTCCTTGGTCGTCACCCGATGCATCCCGTTTTGCTCAAAGATATAAAGCATGCCGCCGTTCGGAGGCAATGCATCGCGAAAGGCAAGCCCAAAGAGCAGCTTCTCCGGCGTGTCCGCCACTTCGGCTTCCAGCTCAACGCCGCTCGGGAACGTCACGACGATGATGCTCGACTCCTTGCGTTCGACGAGGAAAACCGATGCGCTCATCAGGAGAAGGGCAAGCAGAGCCATCATGATGATCCGCTTCTTCCGCTGTTCCCAATTGCTCGCCTGCGCTTGATCAGATGCCATGCTGACGACGACCGACACTTTCTTCCCTGTTGGGCCCAATGGCCCATGCACAATAATGACCTAGGCCTTCTTCCCGGATTCCGTTCAGTTGACTTAGAAAAGAATCACGGAATAGAATGCCTTTCGTGCTCTTACTCGACATACGCCGACCGAGGCACTATGGTGTGGGCCGCGTGAACTTGTCAATGTTCTTATAGTCTTTTGACGTGATAAGGAGGCTTGGGTCATGGCTTTATTGATTACGGATGAATGCATCTCTTGCGGAGCATGCCTGCCGGAATGTCCGAATGAAGCAATCTTTGAAACCAGAAGCGATGCTGAGACCAAAGGCAATCACGTCGGCGATGGGCAAGGCGTGGGCGATAATATTTATGTGATCGCGCATGACCGCTGCACTGAGTGTGTCGGGCACTTTGATGAACCTCAGTGTGCCGCCGTTTGTCCCGTTGATAATTGTTGTATTTCAGACCCTCTCTATCCTGAAACGACGGATGTACTTCTGGAGCGAGCGAAGACGTTGAATCCCGATAAAGCGATAGATGCCGCCAAAGTGTGGAGCGGGGTTAGAAACTGACCCCTCTCTAGTGAATTTATTTAAGGCCCCTGGTTCTGGATGGAACCAGGGGCCTTAGTTTTTTGGCCATGGTGATGGCGGAGGAAAATGAAAAAGGCCTCGGTGGGCTTCACCGAGGCCTTTTTCCCACGGTCCGATCGAAATACGCTATTTCAGCATCACCAACTTGCCACCGACATGAGCTGGATGCAAGTGACAACGATATTCGAGGACATTCCCCGCTGCATAAAACAAATCGCTGGTCGGGACACCGATATACCGCGTTTCCCCCGGCTTGAGCACTAACTTGGTATCCAAGACAAACGGTCCCGATTGATTGACCGCAGCACTCAGATGAAAGCCATGCTCGGTAGTGGAATTATTCGTCACTTTTATCAAAACTGGAGCACCGGGACGCCCCTTAAAATCGATGACCGTCGTGGGAGGATACCAAGTCTTCAGGTTCCCGATGTCGATCGAGTAGAACGAAGCATCCACGGTCAGCTCCTTAAACGGCTGTCCGACGACAGAACCGGTTTCCAGATCACCGGTCTCAACACCACCTGCTTGAAGCGCATACGAACCCGAAACTCCAACCAATACCACCCCAAGGCCGAAGAGGACCGCCAACAATGTCTTGCCCATGACTACCCCCCTTGCAAGAAAAGAAGAGATAAATGAGGCCTGTGAAATATTTGATGTCAAACTTGGAGGACGTGCAGGCTTTTGGTAACGTGCGCCTTTCGTCTATTGCCCCAACAGCGTTTGTCAACACTCACCGTGTCACACAACGATCGTTATAGCATAGCGCTCAAAACCGAAGCAACCGATTTGGAACGCCGAAATAGTAGCAATAATCCGGTGGTTGAACGGACAAGACAGAGAGGAAATACCGCCGAGATAGTGAGGCGGTGGAGCCTCACGAAACAGCGTTGAAGAACTTTTGCAACATCCGAGCTTAAGTATTTCCCGAACATTCCGATACGGCAGTTGAGGAACTGCAGCATGTCCATCATTCTGACGGTCAATGGAATTGCGGAGACGTATCCGATCAAGCCGGTTGGCCCACGGAATGGCCGTGTCGAATCCGTTGGGGAGCGAGAGCATCACGGCCGGCACTCACCCTCATTGGATCACTCCACTTTGACAGCACAGACGGCTTATCAACAACAGAGCAACGAACCGCCACACCTGAAACCTGCGGTCCTGGCTCGCGATCTGATGAGTGCTCCGGTTTTCTCTCTTCCCTCCGACAGCACCTTGCTCGACGCCTGGACGAGCATGTCACACAAACAATTCCACCATATCCCCATCACGTCGATGCACGACACCCTCGTCGGAATGGTGTCCTATCGTGACTTACTCCATCATGTTCCGGAACTGATCACGGCGGCCGATCAGCGTCAGGCCTCCAGGCGACGATTGGCTGAAATCATGACTTCCCGAGTTATTTCTGCGACACCCGTGACAGAAATTCGGGAAATCGCCCGGGTCATGCTGGACGAAGGGATTCATGCTGTTCCGATCTTGGATCAGAATCGGCGTCTCGTAGGCATCCTGACTACCCGAGACCTGCTGCAGGGTATCGCAAATCACGGTCCCCTCGAACTCTGGACCTGACTGCTCGCTCGTTTAGCGAAACTCTCCTACTTCTTCTCTCTAGATCAAGACACGTTCGACCATTGTGAGAATGTCGCGGCTTGACCGATCGGATTTCCGGTAAGGTCGATCACGTTCCAGATCAGGGCATGCTCGACAAGAAATCGTTTCCCCGTTGAAGAGATCCGCATTCCCCGATATCCGTCGAAGTAGCCGTTGAGCTTGGCTCGTTCCAACATTCTTCCCCGCTCAGCACGGTCATCCGCCTCGGCCGTGAGTCGCGACGGCGTCTTGATGAATCGATCCCAGGAGAGTTCCCAGAGGTCCAAGGCGGTTTGATTGCCGTAATTCAGGATCGGGTCCGGCCCCACACCGTGCGACACGACGGCAAAGGAGGCTTCGAACAATGTTCGCGCTTGCTGGTTCCTGTCACCCGCCCGCTCGATCAGCTCGTTTCCCGTCCAATGGCGGTAGCTGTCCAGGAGCCACTGACTCCATTGCACGATACGTGGTTCGTTCCATTGCACAGCCTTCACAGATGTGGGTGGTACCATGTCTCGCGAGAAGGAGCAAGTTGCACAGATACCTTGTCAAAGCCATAGGACTTCTCTGTATAATGGCTTGGTTTACGCTTGGATGAGCAGGAGTTGCAATGGCAGGCAAGACCTTGTTCGACAAAATTTGGGAGTCGCATGTTGTCCGGTCAGAACCGGACGGAACGACATTGCTGTATATCGATCGACAGTTGGTTCATGAAGTGACATCCCCTCAGGCCTTCGAAGGGTTAAAGCTTGCGGGACGCCGCCCCCGACGGTCTGCCGCCACACTCGCCGTGCCGGATCATAATGTTCCTACCACAGACCGGCGGCTGGCGATCGCCGATCAAGTGAGCGCCCTTCAGATTCAGACACTCGAAGACAACTGCAAGGATTTCGGCATCGCCCTTTTCAACATGAGCGATATACGCCAGGGGATCGTTCATGTGATCGGCCCGGAACAGGGATTCACCCTCCCTGGTACAACAATCGTCTGTGGCGACTCCCACACGTCCACCCATGGGGCGTTTGGCGCCTTGGCGTTCGGCATCGGGACGAGTGAAGTGGAACACGTGCTAGCCACTCAATGCTTGGTGCAGAAGCGTCCCAAGACCATGGAAATACGCGTCGATGGAACGCTCTCCGAACGCTGCTCGGCCAAGGATATTATTCTCGCGATTATCGGGAGGATCGGTACTGCCGGGGGAACCGGCTATGTCATCGAATATACCGGGTCGGCAATCATCTCCCTCAGCATGGAGGGTCGTATGACCCTGTGCAACATGTCGATTGAGGGCGGGGCTCGTGCAGGCATGGTCGCTCCTGACGACAAGACCATTGCCTATATCAAGAACCGGCCGATGGCGCCAAAGGGAGAGCTGTTCGCACAGGCGACTCAAGCATGGCGGCAGCTCAAGACTGATTCCGACGCCAGGTATGATGCGGTCGTAACATTGCAGGCAGAACAGATCGCGCCGCAAGTCAGCTGGGGCACCAGTCCCGGTATGGTCACCGGCGTAGATCAAAAAGTCCCGGACCCCCGCACGATGTCGGACGAGAAAACGAGGAGCGCCACCGAACGGGCATTAGCCTACATGGGTCTTTCACCCAATATGCCGATTACCGACATTACGATCGATAAGGTATTCATCGGCTCCTGCACGAACTCGCGGATTGAAGATCTTCGGCTCGCCGCCGGTTTCGCGAAGGGCAAGAAGGTCGCGAAGACCGTGCACGCGATGGTGGTTCCGGGATCGGGGCTCATCAAACAACAGGCGGAAACCGAAGGGCTGGACCGGGTGTTCCAAGAGGCAGGGTTCGAGTGGCGGGAGGCCGGGTGCAGTATGTGCCTCGCGATGAATGCCGATGTCCTGAAGCCCGGTGAACGTTGCGCCTCCACGAGTAATCGGAATTTTGAGGGGCGCCAGGGAGCCGGCGGTCGCACCCATCTGGTGTCGCCTGCCATGGCAGTCGCCGCGGCCATTGAAGGACACTTTGTCGATATCCGTCACTGGGGATGAGTCTATGGAACCTTTTACTACGCTGACCGGTCTCGTCGCTCCGCTGGATCGTGTAAACGTCGACACCGACCAAGTGATTCCGAAGCAATTTCTCAAGACCATCAAACGGACGGGGTTGCGCGAAGGTCTGTTCTTTGATTGGCGGAAGCTCAAAGACGGTTCGCCTGATCCATCATTCTTTTTGAACCAGCCTCGGTATCGCGGCGCGACGATTCTCCTGACCCGAGACAACTTCGGCTGCGGCTCATCACGTGAGCATGCGCCCTGGGCATTATTGGACCAGGGGTTTCGATGCATCATCGCCCCCAGCTTTGCCGATATTTTCTATAACAATTGTTTTCAGAACGGTATCCTCCCTGTGGTGTTGCGAGCTGAAGCGGTGCTGCCGCTCATGAAGGACGTGATCGACACCGAGGGTTACCGTCTCACCGTGGACCTGCACCACCAAACAGTGGCCACTCCGAAGGGAGCTACCTATCGGTTCGAGATCGACCCTTTCCGCAAGGATTGCCTCTATCGAGGGCTTGATGCGATCGGCCTCACTCTCGAGCATGAGAACGCGATCACGGCCTATGAATCTCGGCGACGGGCTGAGGCTCCTTGGCTGTTCAGCGACGTCCAGCCATAAACTCAGGAGATAGTGGTGAAAGTGTTCTTGACGCTTCTCTTCTTTGTAGGAGCTGCTTATCTCATTATCGTGTTCAACATGCCCTACTCCGATGGAAATCGAGCTGGGTATATCCAACAATTTTCTACGAGGGGCTGGCTGTGTAAGACACATGAAGGAGAGTTGGCGATGACAACCGTGCCGGGAACGGCACCTGTTCTCTGGCAATTTACGATCTGGAACGATAAGGTCGCCGTGCAGTTATCAGAGGTCATGGGGAAGCGTGTGATCCTTCATTATAAGCAGTATCGCTACACCCCGACCACCTGCTTCGGTGAGACCACCTTTATCGTCGATAAGGTGGAAATTCAAGAAGAGTAGGCTTGCCTCGCCCTCTACAGCCATTTCTTTCGGCGAAACCCGATCAGCATAACGGCCGCCACCACTCCCATTAAGCCCAGCGCCATCGGATAGCCCCAAGGCCATTTCAATTCCGGCATATACTCAAAATTCATGCCGTAGATGCCCACGATAAAGGTGAGCGGCATGAAAATCGTCGTGATAACGGTCAACACCCGCATGACGGTGTTCAGCCGATAGTTGATGCTTGACAGATAGATATCGAGGCTTGCCGAGACCATTTCGCGCAATGTCTCGATCGTATCGACGATCTGCACCACATGGTCGTAGACATCTCGAAAGAACATCTTGGTGGGTTCATGTAACAAGGGACATTCCGAACGAGACAGATTGTTGATCGCTTCCCGCAGCGGCCAAACGGCGCGCCGCACGAACAACAGCTGCTGTTTGAGCGCGTGAATGTCTTTGAGTGTATCCGGGTTCGGGTCGGCTATCACCCGCTCTTGCAACGATTCAATCCGCTCTCCAAGCATTTCGAGAACAGCGAAATATTGATCCACGACGGCATCGATGAGTGCATACAAGAGATAGTCCGACCCATTTTGCCGAAGACGCCCTTTGCCGCCTCTCAGACGATCCCGCACCGAATGAAAAACATCCGCTCCGTTTTCTTGGAACGAAAGGACATAATTGCGTCCAAGGACAAAGCTCACCTGTTCGACCACAATGTCCCCTCGCTTAGAGGTCATAAGCATCTTCATGACCAGAAAGAAATAGGTCTCATAGTCATCGAGCTTCGGGCGCTGGTCCGTATTGGCGATGTCTTCCAGAAGAAGAGGGTGAAGACCGAAATGTTTTCCGAAGACCTCCAGGACATCAACCTTATGCACTCCACCGACATTCACCCACGTGACGGTGTCGTCGGAAGGCAGCCGAAGCTCATTCGCATCTGTGACGACATGCTCGTCGCATCGGGCGCCGGCATAATTGAACAGAGTAATAGTCACGGCCGCGGTTCGCTGTTCGCCGATGTGAATGAGCGTTCCAGGCGAGAGTCCCGTCTTCTTCGACCGTTTCTGCACCAGTTTCATCGTAGCGTGCTTGTACGCAGATTCTGGGACCAGGTCAAGCCGCACAGGTTCATTTCTTTTCATCTGACTCTAGGCCTGTTACTCTCTCGTCATGGCATGGGACTATGAACTGGATGTTCTCAGCGATGTGATCCGAAAGGCCGGTACGGAAGCCTTACGGTTCTTAGTCGATGGATTTGAGACGATTCAGAAATCGGACCAATCGCCGGTGACCTCGGCGGACCTGGCAGTGAATCACGCGCTTCAATTTCGCCTGGCATCGGCGTTTCCTCAGGATGGATGGCTCTCAGAGGAATCGCCTGATGATCTGGGCCGACTTCAGAAAAGACGAGTCTGGGTGGTTGACCCGATAGACGGGACGAGGGCGTTCATCAGTGGAGAACCGGAGTTTTGTATTTCGGTCGCCCTCATTGAACAGGGTCAGCCTGTCGTCGCAGGTATCCTCAATCCTTCCACCGATGAATTGTTCACTGCGACCCGGGGTGGAGGCCTTCGTCTCAATGACGAGCCGGTTGCTCTACAAGCAGAGTGGAGTGGTCAGCGTCCCGTCATCGCCCTGAATCCATGGGAACGACAGATCGGCCGCTTCACGTCCCTCGAGCCGTTTGCCAACAACCGGCCTATTCGCTCAATTGCTTGGGTGCTCGCACTCGCCGCCAGCGGTCGCATCGCGGCGGTTGCCACATTGGAACCTGAAAATGAATGGGATGTAGCGGCGGGGGCTCTTCTCATCACGGAAGCAGGTGGCACCATCTCTGACGGCCGCGGAGCTGATCTGACCTTTAACCGACGTGAGCCTCGCTATAGCGGAATCATCGCCACAGGTCCGTCTTGTCCCGGTGCCCTCACGCGACAGCTCAAGCAGTTGACTCAAATGGTAGACGACGATGGTTAATAACCGTTCATCTGGAACGCTGGAAGCTGGCCTGGGTCAACCGCCGACAGGCCTCATTGAGATCAGCATCCGTCTTTGCGTAGCTGAAGCGAATGAAGTTGGCCCCTGCCTTGCTGGAGAAAAAGGCTTCGCCAGGTACGCCCGCCACACCGGTTTTCTCTAACAGATACATGGCGCGAGCTTTTCCTGTGTCACCTGAAAACCGAGACACATCCGCCAACACATAATAGGCCCCTTCAGGGATTGATGGAGTGAGTCCCGCCCTGGTCAAGGCGCTGCAAAATCGGTCGCGCTTCTGTTGATAGTCTCGAGCCAGGCTTTCATAAAAAGTGTCGGGTAATTCTCTGATCCCGCGCGCCACGCCCATTTGGAGCGGCGCCGGAGCACAGACATAGAGGAGATCGTTCATGGCGCCGATGGCTCTTGTCCACGGTTGCGCAGCCACGCTATACCCGATCCGCCATCCCGTCACGCTGAAGGTCTTGGAGTACCCTCCGATGGTCACCGTCCGTTCGGCCATATCAGGCAAGGAGGCCATGCTCACATGCCGCCGCCCGTCATAGAGAAAGTATTCGTAGATTTCATCCGTTATGACGAACAGATCGTGCCGGCATGCAAAATCCGCCAGCGCCTCAAGTTCCGTTCGGCTGAATATCTTCCCCGATGGGTTGCCCGGCGAATTAACGATGATAGCCTTGGTCTTGGACGTGACTGTCTCTTCGAGCTGAGCCGGGTCGAACGTCCATTTCGGGGCCCTCATCTTCACAATCACCGCCACCGCCTCGACTGCGCGTAAGGCACTGGTGTGGTACTGGTAGTAGGGTTCGAAGAGGATGACTTCGTCACCCGGATCAAGCAACGCTTCACAGGCACAGTGAAAGGCGCCGGTTGCCCCAGCACTGACGGTGATCTGCGTTTCTGGATCAGCTTCAATGCCGTTATAGTGAGCCAGCTTGTCGGCGATAGCCTGGCGTAATTCAGGCAGGCCGTCGAAGCGGGTGTAGACATTGTGCCCATCCCTGATGGCCTTTTCTGCCCCTTCGAGAACGATCGGTGGCACCGGCGTGTCACAGACCCCCTGTGCCATATTGAGGCCCTTCATGCTCGCGCAAGCCTGTGTCATCGCCCGGATTTCCGATTGGGCGAGATCCGCCATCCGCCGACTGACTGTTCGTGTCACGATACTCCCTCTTATGACTTCGTGGACCGGTGTCCTTTGTGGCAGAGGATGATGCCAGCGGTCAAGATGGGGTCGCAATTTCGAGGGCGAAAAACTCGTCGCTGCCAAAACCGGTGAGTAGATTGGCGGTCACCGTCCCACCATTCTCTTTTGTACCGAACTCAATCCATCTTAAACATAATTGGTTGTGGCGCCGTCTGTGTCGAGCCCTGTCGACGCATTGAGGTTTTGCCGGTGTTGTAGGTAGCTGGTTGTGGGTGTGGTTGCACAAAACAAGGTCCGACCCCATTATTTTCACATGACGGTCAGCAAAACATACGTCGCCGACACCTGCCGGCGGCACCAGTATCAGATTGAAGTGGCTCGGCGGAAATTGAAACACCGAGTGCCGCGGCCGATGCGACGGAATCGGGTGTGGGGCTGTGATTTGCTAACGAAGAGGGACACCGATGGACGGTCGCATCTGGCGTTAGCCTTGGTCGATCATGCGAGCCGCGCCTGTCTCCGGTTGCAGCAGGTACCCAACAAGTCGTCGCTCCACCTGCTCCACGAACTGGTGCAGGCGGTAAAGCGGTATGGAAGACCACGCTCCCTGCGGACAGACAACGAAGCCGTGTTCAGGTCGAACTGGTTCACCCTGGGGCTGTGGGTGTTGGGGATCCGCCATCAACGCAGTCAGCCCG
>JAFEBM010000014.1 GCA_018242685.1 Nitrospira sp.
TCCACACCTAAAGATGATACCTCGGGCACCTGCTCACGAAGGATTGGTTAGTGCAGCCAGCTAACGCCTGAACTCTCCTCAAAACTTTCTCCACTTCTTACTTTTCTTCATCGGCACTCCGGTTGCTCAAGCAATCCTCAGTCGGCGCACAACAAGACAGCCGAAAGGAGGTGGTTTGGGTATGGCCAAATACGAGTTTCGATTTTGAATGCTGAGGTATTGAGTTGCTCGCTGAACCAACAAGGAGGATTGCCATCATGTCGCACGGTCATCACGGCCGATATGCTGAAGCAGTATGAGGACTACGGCGTGCTGATTCAGCGCTATGTCGACCAGCAGGGGCCGGAACCGGCCATTCGGCTCTGGCTGTGAGAAACCGGCGCGGGATCTTGTTCTCTATTCGATGGAGCCATCTTTCCTCTTCTCAGCCCTTGACAGATACGAATCGTCGCTCCTGATGCTGACAGCAATCATCCCCAGAACGGTGTTGAACCTGTGGATAATGAGTGGACTGGGGGTGAGGGCAATGCTATGAGCGAGAGCGAGTGAATCATGTCAAGCACTCTTTCCTAGGAATATGCAAAAAAGCGATGAACGAATTCTTGAACCACAATTACTTGTTGGTCTGACTCTATGGGGCGGATGCCTAAAAAATAGGCGATTCGATAAATATGCGCGTCATTCGCGCCGTCTTTCTTGCGACAAGCAACTTGTTCACATGGTTATCCACAGAAGATGGGGATGTGGATTTTCATGCTAATCCTTCCGTTCGGGGAATGGTCTTGGTTCAACATCCGGTATTATTCGTCTACTTAACTAAATTACTTGAACAGCAAGGCCCACTAGTTGTGACGGGCAGACTTCGTGGCTCTCCACTTCCAGGGTGAGACGGGATTAGTTTCAGCCCATAGGCCCTTCCCCGCAGCTCTGGCCAGTTCTTCCATATCCTTAAGAGCTTGATCGTCGGACCCGTCCGGTTGCACCCAGGCGAGTCCCTCTTTGACCAGCTCATGGGCAATCTGCCGTCCATCAGTCAGTAGGATATCGGCGGTCATCCGACCCTGTCGATCACGTTTCAAATCCCGCACGACCACTTCACGGTTGGCGATGTAGGCGGCCGTCGCACGCTTCGCCTGTTTTCCATAAGACTGCTTCAGCTCGGGACAATCCACATTGCGAAGATACACCATGTCCTTTCGGCCTTGATGATGGATTGTCAGACGATCTCCCTCGTGAACCATGAGAACTCGTGCAACGACGTCAGCCCGTACGACCGTCGTGCCGGCCAACATGAGAATCAGACATAAGACAGCGGAACACTTTTTCATGATTCCGTATGCTACTCGTCCGAGATCATCCCGCCAACGAATTCTCGATTTAGCGCACGAAGGACCGGTAGAAGAAGAGAAGAGTCCTCGCCGGAAGCCCCCTTGACCACACTACCCATGAAGCGTAGAGTAAAACTTCGATGCCGCCTCATCGTTATTAGGAGGTGGTGGCTATGCTCGTCGTGGGAATACGACACCGACCGACTGGGCATGGTAAGTACGGCTCCCGCCCTCTTTTATCTCTTATCAATCATCTCGCTGAGTTGTCTTGGGAAGATGTCACCGGGCTCGTGAGCCCGACAAACCCATTTCGATATGACACGTCGCCACGCATGTGATTGCTTGATGTGGCAAGGAGGTAGATATGTCCTACCGCTATAACACCATCGATATCATCGTAGGCATCGGGATGTGTGCAATTCTTTTTGGAGGACTCCTGTTGTTCCTCGCCGCCAACGGGACCTATCAGGCTGTCCTGCCACAAGCTTTATCGTGGGAACAACCGGCGGAGATCGGTAATGGCATGAGGGCGCTCCAACCTGCCCTTGGACAAGCTATTGTCGATCAGATGCTCGTCGAGCGCCGCGCCCATCAAGCCGTGGCTCAATCGGTTTCTGAATGGAATCGCGCGACTATGGCGCATCATGAGCTGCACTCGGGCTCGCGCGGCTTGCTTGGAGTTACCCTCAAGCAGGCAGCAACCGTCCCGGACGATCATGTGGCTCGCGTGCAAGGTGTCATGGGACGGGCGATCGTCAACGTCACGACTCGCGGCGTCCGTCATGATCTCTTGTCGGCCGATCAGTATGGCACGATGTACAACATGAAGATGATCGGCGCGATCAAAGCCCAAGGGCAGCGCCTGCATGACCAATTCGCCTCTACCTGGCAAGCCACGCTCGGACGCCACATCGTCGAGGCCGCCCAACACGACTGGCTCCGGGCAGGCGCAATTCAGGAGCGGCTCGGTTCGGCTCTGGTCAAGGTGGTTCGGGCACAAATGAGCTCCGAAGAAGGACAGGCAATGCAGCAAGAGCAGCTGGCGAGCTTGATATTCGCCGCCGTTCGCAACGAGGTCGGAACAGATCGCCCGATGCAGCCGACTGTCGCGCTACCATCGGTGGGGCCATCGGAAGATATTGCCGTGGTTTCTACTGAACCAGCGTCATGGCCGGAAATCCCAATGAGCTACTTGGTTGCCGCCGGTCTTCTCCTGGCCACCGTCTTTTGGGGCGGCCTTTCCATGGCGGTGCAGAGCAGGGAGGCGAAGGCGCTTGCTCAGCTGAGGCGTGAGGCAGATCGCTGGGCGTTTCGCATGGCGGCTTAATACACGGGTGAACGCCACACCGGTGCTCGACAGAATCACGAGACACGTCGTTGGGCACCGGTGAGTCGGAATCACATGAAGAGGGAAATCGCTACGTCAAATCGCGGCCAGAGAAACCTAACCCATCACATCGATACTGAAGCAGGATTTCGATCCATCAAACTGCTCCTTGTCGAAACCCAACGGCTGTTCAGACAAAGTCTGCGGGTGCTCTTGGAACGGGAACGAGATATCGTTGCTGTGGTGGAAGCAACAGATGGGCGCGAGGCCTATCGACTGGCGATCGAACACAAACCCGACATCGCCTTGCTGGACGTGGACATGCCTGATCTCGACGTAGAATCGGTCACGAAACTCGTCCGCAAACATCTCCCCAACACGCGAGTGCTGTTGCTGGCTCGGTATGATGAGGATACCCGAATAGTCGTAGCCATGCAGGCTGGAGCGTTCGGTTACATCCTGAAAGATACCGATTGTACGGACTTCCTGCGCATCATCAGAGCCACCATGAGAGGAGAACACATCTTGTCACCGGTCATGCCCGAACGCTTCGTCCGCACTGTTCCCGGTGCGATGCGGCCGATCCATGAGGACAACAACCTCCTGCTTTCCAGTCTGACTGACCGTGAACGCGAGATATTGGCTTGCGCGGCTGCCGGTCGAAGCAACAAGGAGATTGCCGACCAGTTGTGCGTCTCGGTCGATACCGTGAAGACACATCTGCATCACATCTATCAGAAACTTTCCGTCGACGGGCGTGTCGAGGCCGTCATTACCTATCTTCGCGTTTAGTAAACCTATCTATTCGGACGCATGCTCTCACCCGAATGGTGTAGATGGTAATTCCACCTGCTGGGCGATGGCGAAGAAGCGGCCCGCATCTTAGTATGTCGGTAAACAGAGAGGACGGTCCAGACATCAATATCTTGGAAAACGGACGATTCAAGCAAGGAGGTGAGCGGCGATGAGTCATCTACACATAAAGGACGTAAAAGACGAGTTAAAATCAGAGCCGGGATGGGCGTACATGTACGCAGCATTTTTTATCGGGATCGTAGTCTTTGCAATCATGGTCGGCGGTTTCATGGGATAAACAGTTCATAGCCGATTGCCGCAGTTGAAGTGTGATGAAGTGAGCACCTGCAGCAAGGATGGGGATGCGGGCCGGAGCCGTCCTCATACGGTTCCGGCTGCCCCCTGAACGATGTCCTGAAACGGTCAGCTTCCCGTTGGGCAGCGTTTCTCATTCGCAATCCACATGACCATATGGTACACTGAGCCTCACGAATTCTGATCCTCGCGCTTTTCCCTCCCCGGTTCGTTTCTGCGCGATTGCATTGATCAGTCTGAGGTAAGTTTCGTCGGACATCGGTCTTTGTGTCACAGCCATCAGTGTGGCTGATGGAAACCCCGAGATCGACTCCGTCGTATCTCTCGACCGCGACTTCATGCAATGGAAGCTGGTGCAGGGCGCACATGCCCCGTATCCAGCAGCTTTCGAGTCAAGGAGAACAAACAAGATGACCGCTTACATGCGGAGTGAATGTCCATGAGTACCGCGAAAACGAATCGACCGACACCAGTTGAGCGTTGGGTCCGCATCCCGGACGGGACGAAAGTGCGTCATCGCTCGGAGGCCTATGACGGTGTCATTGATGGTTTAACGGAGATCGTATCCGGCTCAGAGCGTAATCCTGATGGGAAAACGCAGTATCGCGTGAATGTAGGCGATAGTACGCGGTTACTCGTCTCAGAGGATCACCTCAATATTCTGCTCGACAACAAAAATTTGGTTCTGCTCGCTCGTGAATCCGAGCTGTATCGTCGAAACGTCACCGACCGATTACGGGCGGTATTTGCGGAAGATCGATTCGTGAGGATAGGCGGCAAGGAACCGTCATCGCCGGGCAAGTAGAGGTCGTTTGAAGGCAGATTCTGCCGCGCATAGGTCAAACTGAACACTTTGAATCGGAGACGCGATGAATACATCATGGGGGACCAAAGCCTCGCACCGACGAAAGCAGGCCATTCGTAGAACGAAGGTCCGCTGGGATCTGCTCGGACTACAGGACCCGGAACGGACGCCGTTGACAACGTCGATAGACGATATTCGCCGCCAGATCATCTCAGCGGCAAGCCAAGGCCTGAGCCCAGATACGATCTCCCGTTCTCATGCAAAGGTTGGACGCCCCAAACCGGGAACCAAGGCGTCGGTGGCTACCCGCAAGCGTGGCGCCGCTTCGCAGTAGGCTTTACATAAGCACGTCGCACCCGAAAGGAGGGCATCATCGGAGGAACAGGTAAAACCACAAGCGCTAAACGGGACCGTGAAAAATCGCGTCAACAGAAACAACGCGCTAAAGAAGAGCGCCGTGTACAGCGGAAAGCCGCCAAGCTCAACCGTCCGACACAAGAAGGAGGGGAAGACCCTGACCTTGCGGGCTTGCGATGGGGGCCACAGCCTCCGCTCTATTGATCAGCACCGCCAGATGCGTCTATTCGTTGTTGATTCGCCCTCCCCGTTCTATCCCATCTGTGCGTCTTTGAATTGATACTCACGGTAGGCTGCCAGCGTGGACGCAAGGGAGATTTTCAACTCAAGACGCTTGGGTTTTCCGGTCGAGGTATAGGGCACGTGTTGTCCAAAGCGGATGACCTTGGGGCATTTCGAGAACGGAAGCCGTTGACGGCAGTGGGCGAGTACATCGGCCTCGGTGGGTGGAGAGACGCCCTCCTTCGGCACTACATAAGCGGCAATCTCCTCGCCATAGTAGCGATGCTCGAACGGAACAGTCATCGCGAATCGGACAAGAGGGTGACTCCTCAACACCTCGTCGATTTCCAACGGAGCGATATTGACACCGCCTCGAATAATCAATTCCTTGAGGCGACCCGAAATGAAGAAAAATGGTCGCCCCAGCTTATCGCGGACGTAAAAGCCTTCATCTCCGGAACGGAACCAGCCCCATTGAAACGCCGCATCATTGGCATCCTCCCGCTTGAAGTAACCGGCGCACACAGTCCCGCCACGGATGCATATTTCTCCTCTCGTCATTTCCGGCAACAATCGTCCATCCCCGCCCAAAATCGCCATGTCGCTATGTCGCAGCGGAACTCCGATCGAGGGAAACTCATAATCTCTGAGCCAGTGACGATGCTCATCACGTGACAAGTCATTCGGCAGAAAACATGAGTAACAGGTCGTTTCGGACAAGCCGTACCCATGGCGAATCGGGAACCCGAATCGGTCTTCAAACCGGGTTGCGGTATCTTTGAGCAAGGGACCGGCGCCACATATGAATCCACCGAACTCGTCCAGCTTGTAATCGATGATACTCTCGTTCGCATCAAGGAGAAATTCAAGGATGGTCGGCACGACGCTCACGCACGTCACTCGCTCTTCGTGTAATCTGCGCCAGAACGTGGCGCTTTTGAATTTACGATTCAGGACGACGCTGCCTTTGCAGTAAAACGGTGTGATCACCGTAACGACCGTCCCATTCACGTGATGGATCGGGAGCACGCACATCAGGCGGGCTTCCGCGTCAAACCGATGCCATTCGGTGATCGCATCGGCATCAAGAAGTAAATTCCCCACGGTGAGAACCACACCTTTGGGTGGACCGGTGGTTCCGGACGTATAGACGATGAGCGCTTCATCGTCCAGACTGGGGCTGGGAGATGCAGAACCCAAGAAGGGAGACGCTCCCGCCTTGGCCCTATGCTTCGGCCCTTCCACGAAGCCGTCATCATTCAGTGCAATCACATCGCGTAAGGCCGGAAGTTCACGTTGAAGGTCCTTCATTTCTTCAAGAAGTCTGTGCCAGCAACAGACGGCTGAGGCCTCGGAATGTTCCAGGATAAATCGTTTCTTATCCGTGGATTCTTCAATGTTGATTGGGACAATCGTGACACCTGATATCCATGCCGCAAAGTACAGCACTACAGTGACATCATGATTGAAGAGAATCGTCGCCAGACGGTCCCCTGGCCTTAAACCGACTCGATCATGCAGGAAAGTAGCGACCGATTGGACGACAGTCCCAAATTCTCCATAACTGTAGGTATAGCGGACAGCCCGATCATCGTCGCGATAGGTCAAAAATGTCCGGTTGACCAGGGCGCGATCATAGACGCGGGATTTGAAGAAGTCCGTGAATGAGCTCCATGGAAGTGGCGGACAGAGTCCTTCGACTTTCCGCGCCTGCGCGATATGGTCAGGTACGTCGATTAACGAAGACATATTCTTTCCTCGATGGTCGTGCAGGGCCTCATCAACCATCTCTGCGCGATGTGGTCAGGTACGACGATCAAGGGGGACATATTCCCTCCTCGACGGTCCCGTGTAGAGCGCGCGTGGCCTCATCAAGCGATTATGATCCTGCTGTTCGATGACATGGGCGCACCATCCTGCAACGCGCGAGCAGACGAACAGCGGCGTATACAGCGTGAGCGGGATCTCCATCAGAAGATAGGCCACCGCCGTGTAGAAATCGAGATTGGGGTACAGGCCTTTTTCCTGTTCCATGATGCGCTCGATTGTCATCGCAATCTCATACCATCGACGGTTGCCGCAGATCCCGCTCAACGATTCGACATGCTGCTGAATGATGGCTGAACGGCTGTCACCTTTCTTGAGCACGCGATGACCGAAACCCATGATTCGCCGTTTCTTTGTCAATGCCTCCCGCACCCATGCTTCCGCCCGTTCACAACTGCCGATATCCACAAACATCTCGGCCACAGCTTCATTGGCTCCACCGTGGAGCGGCCCCTTGAGCGCCCCAATCGCCGAGGTGACGGCCGAGTACAGATCCGTCATCGTCGATGCCGTGACACGAGCGGCAAACGTGGAGGCATTAAATTCGTGTTCGGCATACAGCGTGAGAGAGGCATCAAGGACACGGGCCATGGCTTTCGCTCGATCATCCTCTCTTCGGTCGGTGAAGAGATACAAAAGATTCTCAGCGAAGGTCAGATCACCGTGCGGCTGCCGGCGGGGTTTGCCGGTTACGAGCCGATAGGACGTTGCGATCATCAGCGGGATTTGCGCCAGCAGCCGAATCGATCTGCAAACGTTTGCCTCATGTGAGTGGTCGGTCGGATCCGAATCAACCACGCCCAACAGCGAAACACCCGATCGGACAATGTCCATCGGATGTGCGCCGGAAGGTGCTGCTCCGAGGAATACTTGGACGAGCTGAGGTAGCACAGCCTGATCGATGAGTCGCGTTGAGAAGTCGCTGAGCTCTTGCTGACTCGGTAGATGGCCGAACAACAGCAGATAGGCGACCTCCTCAAACGTGCTGTGCTCCGCCAAATCACGGATTGGATAGCCCCTGTAGAGGAGACCGGCTTCTCCTTCATCCACAAGACAGAGAACCGATTCTCCGGCGATCACTCCTTCGAGACCAGGGCTATACGCGGAACGGTCTTTCATCTCCGTCGCGGGAGACTCGTTCACTACCGCGCTCATAGGTCCTCCCTTCTCAACGTTCATGAGTATCGGTGTACCGAAGCAGGCTGTACAGTTCTCGCCGCGTCATCATGCGATGGAGCCAGTCTTTCTGCGACCCGAACAGCCTCAGTTCAGCCAACAGTCTATCGACGGCTTGCAAGGCCGTCCGTAATCCTGTCACAGGAAAGAGCACGCCGCGATACCCCAGCCTCTCGAATTCCGCGACACTCAAAAGTGGCGTTTTCCCGAACTCCGTCATATTGGCGATCAATGGAACAGTGATCCCTCTCTTCGCAATTTCGCGAGCAAATGTCCGGAATTCTTCTGCCGATTCCAGAGCCTCAGGAAACAGCGCGTCCGCACCGGCCCCGACATAGGTTGTGGCCCGTTGAACGGCGGCTTCCAGTCCTTCCACCCCGCGGGCATCGGTGCGCGCCACGATCATGAACTTCCGATCTTTTTTTGCGCGAACGGCCGCCTCGATTTTGGCCGCCATTTCGCCTATCGGCACCAGATGTTTGCCTGAAAGATGGCCGCACTTCTTGCCCATTTCTTGATCTTCGATCTGCATGCCGGCAAGATTGGCCTCTTCAAAAACCCTCACCGCTTCAGCGACCTGAACCGGACCGCCATATCCTGTATCTGCATCGACGATGGTCGGAATCGATACCGCACGGGCAATCCTTCCCGCTTCTACGGCCATATCGCTGAGCGTCAGAAGGCCGATATCCGGCACCCCGTGGCAAGCGGAGATGGCTGCCCCTGAGACATACACAATCTCATGGCCGGATTGTTCAATTTGCATCGCAACCAGAGCGTTGAATGCTCCAGGAATGGTGCGAGTGCCCGTAGCCAACAGCTCACGCAAACGGGATGTCTTTGTAGACCTCTTTCCTTCTATCATCGCCGTTATTTCTCCTGAACCTTAAACCTCAGCCTCGGCCTTTCACCCTTAGCAGCGGCATGAGTGCGCCGATGTCCCTAACCCGATCAAGGTTCCACACGAATTCGATAAGCCGGTCGATGCGGAGACGATTCAGCCGTCCGGCGGTTAACCGGCAAAACTTTGCTTCCAGATCGTGATCCGACATCGGAGATCCGGGATGTCCCACCGGCACATCGACCTGTCTCATGTAGGTTCGCCCTGCTTCCGTCTTGACCGTGATCCTGGTCGGCATGGTCTTGGGGTAGCGACCCTCGAATTCGGGCTGCTGCACAACACGGACCTTCTTCATCAGATTCCGCACGGCTGGATCGTGCAATCGTTTCGGACTGAATGACTGCAACGTCACAGGACCGTGGAGCAATGCCGTTGCGACGCAATAGGGAAAACTATGATCAGCCGTCTCCCTCGTGGCCGGCTGCCATTTTTCAGGATCGCGCCCGATGATTTCGATGGCCACGTCATAACTCCCGATCTCAACATCCATGATATGATCGACAGCACGCGCTCCTTCGACTTCCATCAGTTCATTGTGAAGTGCGACGGCAGCCTCGACCGCAGTCTGCGCGTGATACTCGACTGGGTAATGCTTGATGTAGGTATCGAGAATCTTAAACGTCTCGGGGACAGACCCCCTTCCACTGAGGTCTGTCCCCATCTGGGAATGTCCCCGTTCTGCAGCGAATGGCGCCAGCTCCAGTGGCCCCGAAACCAGTTTCATGAAGCCCTTTTCACCTTCGAAGATAGGCGACGGCCCTGTCATGCCCAGCTGCGCCAGCATGGCGGCGAACACACCGTTGCGTGCGGCGTTCGAAAAGGCGCAGGCTTTCCACATGGACAAATCCCCGACTCGCGTCTGCCGAAGGGCCATATTCGCAATGCCGGCCAGATTGATTGCCTGCACCGTCCGTGTGTTGGAAAGTTTCATGAGCTTGGCGGCACCGAGTGTAGAAGAGAAGGGGCCGTACGTCACGTGGTCCCACCCGCGTGGGCGTAGCGCCGAAGCGTCACAGAGACGGCACTGGATTTCATAGGCGAGCGCGATGGCTTCGATCACGCGTTTACCGGATGCGTGGACAGCCTCGCCGACCGCAAGAGTGGCCGGAATATTATCGGAAGGGTGCGCCGGTTCTTTCGAAAGATAGGTATCGTTGAAGTCAAGATACCGGACCAGCCCGCCGTTGGCGAAGGTCGCAAGATCGGTCAGCGTTTTGTGACCGGTGCCCCACAATGTGGCGCCCTGCGGCGCCTTGACGGTCTGGGCAATCAGGCGGGCGACCCGGCATGGCGGTGCATTCCACGCCCCAAGCGCGCAGCCAAGACTGTCGAGCAGGCGCCGTTTGACTTCGTGCACAACGGTATCCGGTAAATCACCATAGCGCAATGTTCGGGAATATCGAGCGAGGCGATCTGCGAGCATCGGTTGCCCCTTTCCGATCTTTGCCGGCTCCTCACCCCTCACGCTTGACGGTTCGCGAATTCATGCTTCTGTTTCGGCCAATTTCGGCTGCCGTTTTTCCAAAAACGCCTGCGCGGCTTCGTGTTTGTCGGAAGTGGCGCACAATCGGCCGAATAATTCCGCTTCCCTGGCCAGACCCTCCGACAGCGGGATGTCGATTCCCCCTCTGATCGCATGAAGCGCAGCTTCGACAGCGATTTTCCCGTGCGTAGTAATTGAAGCGGTAATCACCTCAACCTGTGTGATCAACTCATGCAGCGGCACCACCTGACTCAGCAGACCGATCCGCAACGCCTCCTCTGCGGAGACACTCTTACCCGTCAAGATCATTTCCGCCGCCTTGGAAGGCCCGACGATTCGCGGCAACCGCTGAGTTCCTCCGAAGCCTGGGATGAGACCGAGTTTGATTTCCGGAAGTCCCAACATTGCGCCTGCGGCCGCCACCCGAATGTGGCAGGCCAGAGCGAGTTCGAGGCCGCCGCCAACACACGTTCCGTTGATCGCGGCAAGGACCGGCTTGTCTGACCGCTCGATACGGTTGAGCAGCGCCTGCCCGCGAGAAGCAAACTCCGATCCTCCATGCTCTGTGTGCAGGTGAGCCAATTCATTGATGTCGGCCCCCGCACAGAAAAAACGGCCTGTACCGGTCACAATCACCGCTCGGACGTACTCGTCTTCCTCCAGTTCATTCCAAACGAGTTCGAGCTCCTTGAGCACGGAATGATTCAGCACATTGGCCGGCGGATTGTGGAGAGTGATCCGTGCGAAATGGTGAGCAATCGTCAATAATTGATGCGGCATACATCCTCCATATCAGGCTTCCATGTCCCAAAACGTCAGCAGCTCCGAGCTTCACCGACATGGCCAACACTACGGACCTGTTGATACGCCGTTATCGCGGCAGCGAGTTCCGGAATTCCTTCGCCTGTCGTCGCGACCGTACGTAACACGTTCGGATACCATTCCCGCAGATTTCGTAACGTGTTATCCGCACCTGGTAGGTCCCCCTTGTTGACGACGATGATGTGTGCGACTTCCAATAGTCCGGCCTTCATCGCTTGAACCTCGTCGCCCAGACCAGGCGCCACCACTGCCACAACGATATGCGCGAGATCGACGATGTCGACTTCATTCTGGCCGACTCCGATGGTCTCAATCAGGATCACTTCATACCCGGCTGCCTCCAATACGAACGCTGCATCGCCGGTCGCTTGGGCAAGCCCTCCATGATGTCCACGGGTGGCCATGCTTCTGATGTACACCCCTTGATCCAGCGCGTGTTCTTGCATTCTGATGCGGTCACCCAACAGGGCACCGCCTGTGACGGAGCTACTGATATCGATCGCCAGAACTCCCACCTTCACACGTTGCCGTCGATAGAAAGCGACTAAGCAGTTGACCACTGTGCTCTTCCCGGCTCCGGGATACCCCGTTACTCCGATGACCCTCGTCCCCCGCGAGGTGCCGTTGAGGAGGCGCAGCACTTCCCTACCGCCCGGATGGTTTTCCAACAAGGAGATCAGGCGTGATATGGCGCGGACGTTTCCGGCTCGAACCTGGTCAGCTAAGATCTTCAAGCCGCGGATGTCGCACAGGAACGGGTGCGAACCAAGAGGACTCATGCCGCCCCCTCATATGCGGTTTGTTCTGTCTGTACCTGCGAGAGGCGCGACGACAGTCGACGGTTCAGAACCTTCCCGATCTCGCTTGCCGCCGCTATCACCTTCCGCTCATCCACGACAAGCGAAGCGCCGGATGCCTTCAGCGCATAGACCACGTCTTCAGTCGCAACGTTCCCCGACGCCCCCGGCGCGTACGGACACCCTCCGAGTCCTCCGGCAGCCGTGTCGAACACCTCGATGCTGTACTCTGTCCATGCGGTCAGGACATTGGCTACGGCCATGCCGCAGGTGTCGTGGACGTGAAGCGAGAGACGACTCCGATCGATGCGTGGCACTATTTCATCTAGGAGCTTTCGGATATCCCGAGGAGCGGCCTTCCCAACAGTATCACCGAGGGAGATTTCGTCTACTCCAAGATCAAGTAACTGCCGCACCACATCCAGAACTTGCGCCGGTTGGACGGCACCCTCAAAAGGACAATGGGTCACGGTAGAAACGTACCCGCGCACGGTCATGCCATCACGTTTCGCACCGAATACCACCGGCCTGAACCGCTCGATCGACTCGCCGATCGTGCAATTGATGTTCCGTCTGGTGAACGAATCTGAGGCCGCCGTAAAGACGGCAATCTTGGTCACCGCCGCCGCCCTCGCACGTTCTAACCCTCGTTCGTTCGGCACCAGCGCTGAATAGATCACGCCGGGCAATCGCTCGATCCTCCGGAACACCTCGTCGGAGTCCGCCAGTTGCGGAATGGCACGAGGCGACACAAACGATCCTGCTTCGATCTCGGCCACACCGCTCTTGGACAAGGCATCTACGAACGCCACCTTGACCGACGTGGGGACGACCTCCGATTCATTCTGCAACCCGTCTCGCGGACCGACCTCGACGATCCGGATCACAGACGCATGTGATGATGATCCGTTGCTGTCCCGCATCATGCGACCTTCCACAGCGGCCTCGTTTACTCCCCGCCTGTCGGCATGACCCAGTTCGGGGTCCGGCGTTCGCGAAAAGCACGAATCCCCTCCTGCGCCTCAGATGAAAGCCGAGCCCGCACGTTCCCTTCGACACAAGCCTTCCAGCGCTCCTCGTGGGACAGATGGTGAAGTCGATGAAACAGCGCCTTCGTGTCCCGTACGGCCTGCGAAGCGAGATGGGTAATCTGTTCAGCCAATGATGCAACATGGGCGTCAAGCGCAGCCGGTTCAACGACATCATGGATCAGACCGTTGCCTTGAGCGGTCGATGCGGAAAACGGTTCGCCGGTTAAACAGAATCGCCGCACAAATGAATCGCCGACCTTCGCAAGGACAAAGGGCGCGATCACAGCCGGGACCAACCCCAAGCGGACCTCGCTGAACGCGAATGTTGCATTTGCAGCGGCTACGACGATATCGCACGCCGCAATCAATCCGATTCCTCCGCCGTAGACAGCTCCTTGAATGCATCCGATCACGGGACAGGGACAGTCATCGATGGTCCGGAACATCGCGAGCAATCGCTCGGCGTCCTGTTGCCCTTCCGGTGCGGACAGGCTTCGGTCAGCCCCCATCCAGCGAAGGTCCGCCCCGGCGCAAAATGTCTGGCCGCTACCGGCCAAGACGATTGCGCGCACCGAGTGATCCTGTCCCAAGGCCGTAAAGACCTCGCACAGGTCCTCCACCATGCGGGCATCGAACGCGTTCCGCCGATCAGGCCGATTCAAGGTCACACATGCGTACCCTTTCCTCGACTCGACGAGGATCGACGTTGAATGCGTCATCGGCGCCTCACATACGAAAAACAGGAAAATGCGACGAGCGAACCGGTGTCGTCATCGCGACATCCAGACACAGACCGAGAATTTTCCTGGTCTCCACTGGGTCGATGACTCCATCATCCCAGAGCCGTGAAGTGCTGAAATAGGCACTGCCCTCCCGCTCGTACAGTGCACGAGTGGAGTCCATGATCTTTCGTTGCTCGTCTTCCGACAGGACGGCCTTGTCGCGGGCTCGTTGCTGCTGTTTCACCGTCAAGAGGACTTGGGCCGCCTGTTGCGCCCCCATCACCGAAGTCCGCGCATTGGGCCAGAGAAAGAGAAAGCGCGGAGCGTACGCGCGTCCACACATGGCATAATTGCCGGCGCCGTGAGAGGCGCCTATAACGATGGTGAATTTCGGGACATCGGCAGTCGCCACCGCTTGCACCATCTTGGCGCCGTCCTTGATGATCCCGCGTGCCTCATAGTCCTTCCCGACCATGAATCCTGTAATGTTTTGCAGAAACACGAGGGGCAATCGCCGCTGGGCACAGAGTTGCACAAAGTGCGCGCCTTTCAGCGCGGCTTCGGAGAGAAGCACGCCGTTGTTCGCGACGATGCCGACCTGATGTCCCATCCAACGGGCAAAGCCACATATGAGCGTCCGTCCGTAGCGGGCCTTAAACTCATGAAAGCGGCTGCCGTCCACCAAGCGCGCAATGACTTCATGGGCGTCGAAAGTCTGCCGTGGATTGTTCGGAATGAATCCATACAGTTCGCCGGCCGGATAGCGCGGCTCTTCGATCGGCGCCGGTCTGCGAAGAACCGGCCGCCGAGGCAATGTCTCAATAATCGACCGACAGATCTCGAGCGCCTCGTGGTCATTGTCTGCGAGGTGATCGCTGACCCCGGAGAATCTGGTGTGGAGATCGGCGCCGCCGAGTTCTTCGGCCGTGACCTCCTCGCCGGTTGCCGCTTTGACCAGCGGGGGCCCCGCCAGATAAATGGTGCCCGTCCCTTTGACGATCACGTTCTCGTCACACATGGCCGGCACGTAAGCACCACCAGCGGTACACATCCCCATGACGACGGCGATTTGTGGAATCCCAAGGGCGGACAGGCGCGCCTGATTGTAGAAAATCCGTCCGAAGTGCTCTTTGTCGGCGAAGACATCGGCCTGCATCGGCAGGAACACACCGCCTGAATCCACGAGGTAGATCGTGGGCAATCGATTTTCCAGCGCAATCTCCTGTGCCCGGAGATGCTTCTTGATCGTCATGGGGAAATAGGTCCCGCCTTTGACCGTCGCGTCGTTGGCGGCGATGACACAGGGCCGTCCCAACACGTAACCAATTCCAGTAATCAGACCAGCGGCAGCAATGTGATCGTCGTACATCCCGGATGCCGCCAAGGGACTGAGTTCCAGCCAAGACGCGTCCGGATCGAGCAGTTTCGCAATCCGCTCCCGAGCAGTCAGTTTGCCTCGTTGTTGATGAAGCGCGACGGCCTCCGGCGACCCTCCGGCCCGAGCGAGGGCGAGGTGTTTCTGGAGGTCGGCCACTAGGCCCTCATAGTGGGCACGATTCGACGCGAATTCGCTGGAATTGGTCATCGCCGATGTGGTCAACGCACGCATGACATCTCAACCCTGTCTTTTGAGCCCTTTCACGAACGTCACAATCTCCTGCATAGGCGCGCCGGGCTTGAACAGGGCCTTCACACCGTCCGCTGTGAGCGTCGTGACATCTTCATCCGGGATGATTCCACCGCCGAACAAGGCGATGTCTTCTGCATCCTGTTCTCTGAGGAGTTCGAGGACGCGACGGAACAGCGTCTTGTGCGCTCCTGAAAGAATGCTCAAACCGATTGCATCCACATCCTCTTGGATCGCCGTATTGACGATCTGTTCCGGCATTTGGTGCAGACCGGTATAGATGACTTCCACCCCGGCGTCCCGTAATGCTCGCGCGATGAGCTTTACGCCGCGATCATGGCCGTCGAGGCCGACTTTGCCGATCAAAATCCTGAGGTGTGCGCTCGCTACTGCCATGCTGTCACCTCGCGAAGGAAGTATTTGCCTTCCTGATCCTTCCGAACGTATCCCGCCTGAACCACTGGATCATGCTCGAAGAGCAACAGCCATCGCTCTTCAAACGCTCGATCCAACACCCATCGCTTTGTCTCCAGGGTCTGGATGGGGAAGAGATCGTAGCCCATGATGTAAGGAAGCGGCAGATGCGATACGGTCGGAATCAGATCTCCCAGGAAAAAGGCGATCTGCCCTTCCGATTCGATCTTGACGCTCTGATGGTAGCGTGTATGGCCGGCCGTGACGACCGTCGTCACGCCTGGAACGAGTTCCGTATCGCCATGCAGGAATTCCCACTGATTGATGTGGTCGATGGGCGCAATGTTTTCCGATCGATAGCTTGCTCTGGTCCGCTCGTTGGCGCAAGCCGCATCTTCAAATTCACCCCGTTGGATGACGTAACGTGCCTTCGGAAAAGTAGGACCGATGTGCTCATGATCGTCTCTTATCGTGTTCCCCCCTGCATGGTCGAAATGCAGATGCGTGTTGATGACCAGATGAATATCATCCGGCCCCAGACCTAGCCGCTTGAGAGATTCCAGTATCGTCGGCGTCCGTTCGATGGCGAACATACGTTGAAACTTCTCGTCTTCCTTTGGCCCCAGTCCGGTGTCCACCAGGATATTTTTTCCGTTCGCTTTAATCAGCAACGTAGTGAGGCTAAGGGAGATCCGGTTCAACCCATCGGCGGGACAACACTTCTCCCACAGGACCTTCGGCACAACACCGAACATAGCCCCACCGTCCAGCCGAAACCGACCATCACTCACGGGATATATCTCAAACGCACCAAGCTTCATGATTCTCTCTCCCTACCTCCTGGCCTCGGCAGGAAGGTATGGGCACACCAACCTTTCGCCGTAGCGCCGAATCTGATTCAGTAGCAAATGGATGCACCTATCATTCCCATCCTCCATTCGGCAGTGGACGACCAGGATGCCTCCCACTGCGCGCATGCGACTGGTAATTCCTCCCCCCACCCCTCTAACGGCTCAGCTAGAAGGGATGGGCACCGAGCGGGCGCCATTGCGCCGAATCTGATCAGTAGCAAATGACGGAGCCGGCACGCGACGGCGTTGTGCCCGCAGGGCACGGCCTTTGAGGAGCGTCCGGCCAATAGCACAGAGCACATCTGCCACATTGCCCCATCGCATAATGGCGTACGCGAGGCTGCCCGCCCTTCATCAGCTGAGCCACCCATCACAACACCATCGGCTCCCGATACGCGCCCAACACTTCTTTCAAGGCCGCGCAGATTTCACCTAACGTCGCCTTGGCCTTCACCGCCTCAACGAGAGAAGGCATGACGTTTTCACCGCACGAAGCCGCTTCCTGCAACGCTTCGACGGCGCCGGCCATCCTGAATGAATCGCGAGACTTCCGCAGGTCCGAAAGACGCGCGACCTGTTCCTGTTCGACTTCCTGTCCTATCTTGAGAGTTGGAATCGGACGTTCCTCCGGTTCCACGTACTCGTTGACACCGACGACGATCCGTTCTTTCCGTTCCAACTCACGTTGGTACCGTTGGGAGGCATCGAGGATTTCACGCTGGGGAAATCCCCGCTCGATCGCCTTGACCATGCCACCCATGTCGTCCAACCGATGAAAGTAATCCAGTGCCGACGCTTCGAGGCGGTTCGTGAGGGTTTCGACATAATAGGAGCCGCCGAGAGGATCGACCGTGCTGGTGACCTCGCTCTCCTGTGCGATGATCTGCTGCGTGCGGAGCGCCAGTTTCACCGCCTCCTCGGTCGGCAGCGCGAGGGTTTCATCCATCGAATTGGTATGGAGGGACTGTGTGCCTCCCAAGACGGCCGCGAGAGCCTGAATCGTCGTCCTGACCACGTTGTTCATGGGCTGTTGCGCCGTGAGGGAACAGCCGGCAGTCTGCGCGTGACACCGGAGTTGCGCCGAGCGCGGATCGCTGGGTCGGTACCGCCGCGTCATTTCGCGGGCCCATAGTCGACGGGCGGCACGGAACTTGGCGATCTCCTCAAAAAAGTCATTGTGCGCGTTGAAAAAGAACGAAAGCTGCGGCGCGAATCGATCCACGGAAAGACCGGCTTTGACCGCAGCTTCCACGTAGGTCAGCCCATCGTAGAGGGTAAAGGCCAACTCCTGCACTGCGGTCGAACCGGCTTCGCGGATGTGATATCCGCTGATACTGACCGGATGCCACTTGGGGACATGCTCGGAACAATACGCGATGGTATCGGTGATCAAACGGAGCGAGGGTTCCGGCGGAAAGATCCACTCTTTCTGGGCGATGTATTCCTTCAGAATGTCATTCTGCAACGTGCCTTCCAGCCGTTCGAGATGGATGCCGCGCCGCTCCGCGAGCGCAAGGTACATCGCAAAGATCACGGCGGCCGGACCATTGATGGTCATCGACGTGGTGACATGATCGAGCGGAATGCCGTCGAACAGTCGCTCCATATCGTCGAGCGACGAAATAGCGACACCGCAATGACCGATCTCGCCGTGAGCGCGCGGATCATCTGCATCGATCCCCATCAGCGTGGGCATGTCGAACGCGACGCTCAGGCCGTTTTGCCCATGTTGGAGGAGATATTTAAACCGACGGTTGGTGTCTTCCGCCGATCCGAAGCCGGCGAACTGCCGCATGGTCCAGAGCCGGCCACGATGCATGGTCGGGTACACCCCTCGCGTGTACGGAAATTGACCCGGTGCTCCAAGCTCCTCGTCCGGCGACCAGTCTTTCAAATCGTCGTGGGTATACATCCGATTGATGTCGAATCCTGAGAGAGAGGTGAATCTCGGTTTACGTTCTTGCATCGCTCTGCTCCGGATCGTGCTGAGAAACAGAGACCAAGATCAGGATTTACCGCTTATCGCTTCCTGCCGTTCATTCTTCCCTTCGTAGACATGGAATCCGCGCCCGCACTTCCGTCCCAACCATCCCGCTTCGACATACCGACGGAGTAAGGGGCAGGCGCGAAATTTGGGATCACCCAAGTCTTGATGCAAGACATCGCAGATGGCCAGCACTGTATCCAAACCGATGCGGTCGGCAAGGGCCAACGGCCCTACGGGATGGTTAGCACCAGTGGTCATGGCCAGATCGATGTCTTCCGCAGACGCAACGCCTTCCTCCAATGCGAAAATCGCTTCATTGATCATGGGAATCAGCACACGGTTCACGATGAATCCCGGAACATCTTTAGACAGGACCGGCGTTTTCCCCAAACGCTTGGCCAAGTCGAGTGCAAGCTGCGTCGTTCGTTCGGACGTTTCCAGCCCGCGCACGACTTCCACGAGACGCATCACGGGCGCAGGATTCATGAAATGCAGACCGACGACGCGGTCAGGCCGGCCGGAGGCGGCTCCTAAATTCGTGATTGAAATGGATGAGGTGTTGCTCGCGAGCACCACTTGTGGGGCGCAGATTCGATTCAATTGGGCAAAGAGTGCCTGCTTCACCGTAAGATCTTCCGGAACTGCTTCGATGACCAACTGCACATCCCGCAAGCGGTCAAGCTGCCCCAGTGGTCGGACGAGCGCCAGTACCTCTCCGGCTTGATGATCGGTAAGACTTCCTCGTTCAACTGCGCGTTGCAGTCCCGTGCGGATCTTGGAAATGGCTGCTGTTAACGGTGGTTCGGCGACATCGACAAGGAGCACTTCATAGCCGACAGTTGCACAGACCTGGCTGATGCCGCGGCCCATCTGGCCGGCTCCCACAATCCCGATGGTTTTGACGTCGTCGAGTCTCATGGCTCAGACCAAGGTCACTGGTCAAGGGTCATCGGCTGGGAAAGAGGCCGCTTCACCGATGACAAATGACTAATGACCATTGACCGTTACCGTTCTACGATCATCGCCAACGCTTCTCCTCCGCCGATGCAGAGACCGGCTAATCCCCTTCTCGCTCCACGTGCGGCCATGGCGTGAAGGAGCGTCGTGAGGATGCGTGCGCCGGTCGCTCCGATGGGATGACCGAGCGCAACCGCTCCGCCGTTCACATTGACCTTCTTTTCGTCGAGTCCCAATTCACGGTTGATCGCGAGAGAGACGGCTGAAAAGGCTTCGTTGATTTCGAACACATCGATGTCACCGGCCGTGAAGCCCGTTTTCTTGAGCACCCGTTTGATGGCCTCGATCGGCGCGATCGTAAACCACTCCGGCGCTAACGCCGCTCCGGCGTAACCGACGATGCGCGCCATCGGGATAAGTCCGAGGCGCGCAGCCTCCTCTTCCGCCATGACGACCAACGCGGCCGCCCCATCATTACACGCGGGAGAATTACCCACCGTCAGGACTCCGTCGTCCTGGAATACCGGCTTGAGCTCACGCATTCTGCTCAGATCGACTCGATTCGGCTCCTCATCTTCCACGACCGCTACCGCCGGACCTTTGCGTTGCGGCACCTCGACCGGCACAATTTCCTGTTTAAAGGTTCCGGTCGCGATCGCCTCACGCGCGCGCCGATAGCTCTCGATCGCGAAATCATCCAGCTCTTCTCTCGTCAACCGATACTTGGCTGCACAAAGTTCACCGCCGTTTCCCATGTGGAACTTATTGTAGACATCCCACAGCCCGTCTTTGACGAGGCTGTCGACCAATTCGGCATGTCCCAGCCGATAGCCCTGTCGCGCTTTCTCCAACAAATAGGGCGCGCGAGTCATGTTTTCCATTCCACCAGCTACGACAATGTTCGCCTCTCCGAGCGCAATGGCCTGGTAAGCCATGATCGCCGTCTGGATGCTGGACCCGCAGACTTTGTTCACCGTCGTGGCTCCGATTGAATGGGGAATGCCGGCTCCGATCGACGCTTGTCGGGCCGGCGCTTGTCCCAGACCGGCACTGAGGACGCAGCCCATGTAGACCTGGTCTACACGATCCGGCGGCACCTGAACCCGCTTCAACGCTTCAGCGATGGCAAGACTGCCTAATTTTGTCGCAGGCACCTGGCTGAACATGCCGTTGAAGCTGCCCATCGGCGTCCGTACGGCACTGACGATGACTGCGCCTGTTGTCCGGCTCACAGGACCTGCTCCCAATGACTTTGTTCGAGATAGTGTTTCACCTTAGCCATGAACCGATCCGCCGTCGCTCCATCGATGACCCGATGGTCGAACGACAAGCTGAGGTACCCCATCGACCGAACGGCGATCGCATCGTCGATGACGACGGCTCGTTTCTGAACGGCGCCGATACCCAGAATGGCGATCTGCGGTTGATGGATGATCGGGGTGCTGAACAAGCTGCCGAATCCGCCATGATTCGTGATCGTGAACGTTCCGTCTTGCACCTCTTCAGGGTTCAACTTCTTGGACCTGGCTCGTTCCGCAAGATCCGCAATTTCTTTGGCCAGCTGGGTCAGTCCTTTGCGATCGGCATATCGCACCACCGGCACCAAGAGTCCGTCTTCGAGTGCCGTGGCGATTCCCATGTGGATATCTTTTTTGACCACGATGCCTTGCTCGCCCCATGACGAGTTCACGATTGAGACATCTCGAATGGCTCTGGTTACGGCACGGACGACAAACGGCAAATAGGTCAGGTTGCGGCCCTGCCCTGAGCCCTGTCGAAGGGCCTCTCGGAATTTGGTGATGCTCGAAAAATCCGCCTCAAAAAAAGTGGTGACATGGGCAGAGGTCTGCTTGCTCTTGACCATCCGATCGGCGATGGTCTTACGCATCTGCGTGAAGGGGAGAAGCCCTTCACCCATGGAAGGTTCGCCTGCTATTGCGTCAACGTTGGTCTGAGAACCGCTCTGAGCGATCACGTCGAGAACATCCTTCTTGGTGACTCGGCCCCCGACCCCGGTCCCCTTCACCTGCGAAAGATCGATTCCATGCTCTCTCGCCAACTGCCGGACGGCCGGAGAGTGATGTTGCTCTCCCGCAGGAGTCGGTTCCATCGGGCGGACAACGACTCCACCGACTCGGTTGAGGACTTCCGAAGGCGGAACGTTGTCGATGCGCGCCAGCAAGGTGCCGACAGGAACCGTCTGTCCCTCATGAACGACGATCTCGTTCACTATGCCCGTCGCGGGCGAGGGAATTTCCAATGTCACCTTTTCGGTTTCGACTTCCAAGAGCGACTCGTCCTTTTGAATCATCCCTCCGACAGGGATGAGCCACTTCACGACCGTCCCTTCCGCGATGCTCTCTCCAAGCTGAGGCATGATGATGTCGGTAGCCATCCTCAAGTGTTGAGTGACGAGTGCTGAGGACTGAGATGAGCATCTTGCAATTGTGAGTGTCTTTGATTCTCAGTCCTCATAACTCAGTCCTCAGTCCTTTTCAGTACGCCGCCAGTTTCCGCGCCGCGGCAATGATGTCGCTCGTTTTCGGGAGAAAAACTTCTTCCAGCGGCGTGCTGAACGGGACCGGTGTGTCCGGCGGCGCAATACGCACAATCGGCCCGTCCAAGCAATCGAAACAATCTTCCGCCAACAGCGCGGCGATTTCAGCCCCGATGCCTCCGGTTTTGTTGTCCTCGTGCAGAAGAATGGCTTTGCTGGTTTTTCGCACCGACGAATAAATGGCTTCCTTGTCGAACGGGATCAACGTGCGTAAGTCGACCACTTCCAGGTCGATTCCCTCATCGGCCAATGTCTGGGCGGCTTCGAGCGCCAGATGGACCATTGCGCCGTAGGTGATGACTGAAATATCGTTGCCGATCCGCTTCACATCGGCCTTTCCGAGCGGCACAACAAAATCTTCTTTGGGCAAGACAGATTTGATACGCCGGTAGAGAAATTTGTGCTCAAAGTAGATCACCGGGTTGGGGTCGCGAATCGCCGCCTTGAGGAGCCCCTTGGCGTCGTACGGCGTGGACGGGGCGACCAACTTGAGTCCCGGGGAATGGAAGAACCAGCCTTCGGGACATTCAGAATGGAACGGCCCGCCGTGGACACCTCCACCGAACGGCGCGCGGATGACCATGGGCACCGCGGCTCCCCATCGATAATGATTCTTGGCCGCTACCTCGGTGATCTGATCGAAGGCGCATGAAATAAAGTCCGCGAACTGCATCTCCACGACCGGACGCAAGCCCATCATGGCGGCGCCGATCGCCGCCCCGACGAACCCGGACTCGGCAAGCGGCGTATCGAGCACCCGCCATTCGCCGTACTTTTGGAGGAATCCTTCCGTAATCTTGAAGGCGCCTCCATACATGCCGATGTCTTCGCCCATCAGAAACACCCGTTCATCACGGGCCATCTCTTCGTCCAACGCTTGTGAAATCGCTTCGAGGTAACTGACTTCCTCGGTAGCTTGAGCCATGGTCGCCATGTGGGGCTCCTTCCGAGACGAACACGAACAACTAATGACTGTCGGCTCTTGTCGCGAATACCCCTTCCAACACCTCCGGACCTTCCGGCAGCGGGCTCTGTTCGGCAAATTCCACTCCTGCCTCAACCTCTTTCTTCACCCGGTCGGCAACTTCCTGAAAATATCCCTCCGCGCCATAACCCAACTGTTTGAGGAGCTGTTCAGCTTTGAGGATCGGATCCTTTTTCTTCCACTCTTCCAATAGCTCTCGCGGGACGTATTTGGCCGGGTCATGCTCGGAATGGCCGTGCATCCGCATGGTTTTGAATTCGAGAAAGGTCGGTCCTTCCCCTGCTCGGGCTCTTGCAATCGCATGTTGTGCCGCCAGATACACTGCGGCCACATCATTGCCGTCCACAATGTCACCGGGCATGCCATACGCTTGCGCTCGATCCACCACGTTCGGGATCGCCATCTGTAGACGGACCGGCGTCGAGTAGGCATATTGATTGTTGGTACAGAAAAAGACGACGGGAAGCTTCCGCACCGCCGCCAAGTTCATCGCTTCGTGAAAATCGCCTCGGCTGGTTCCTCCGTCACCGGTACCCGCAAAGACGACACGGGATTCTCCCCTTATCTTGAACGCCAAAGCCGCGCCCGCCGCCACCGGCAGATTGTCCGCCAAATGACTGACAAACCCGAAGACACCTCGCCTGATGTCTCCCATGTGCACATTGCCGTCTTTTCCTTTAGTCGGCCCTGTTCGTTTTCCGAGGTATTGGGCGAGGACTTCTCCGGGCGTGAACCCACGAACGAGAAAGGCGCCCATGTCTCGGTGAAAGGGAGCGATGATGTCGTCGCGCTCAAGCGCGGAGGCATAGCCGACGGCGATCGCCTCCATTCCGTGACTGGTATAGACTCCGCCGACAATACGTCCCTGTCGGTAGAGAGCCGTAATGCGGTCCTCCAGCGCTCTGGTGAGCCGAAGGTAATGGTACATCTGGAGCAGATTGTCTCGCTTAATCTCCTTGGCGGTGACTGCAACATCCATGGCGCCCTCCACGTCGTTGCCTTACAAAGCCGGCATATCCTTCCAAGACAACAAGGGTTTGTGTGCTCTGCACAGAGGACAGTGCGCCGGCTCCCATTGCGGCATATCGAGGTCCGTCGTGTAGTAGAAGGGATGTCGTGCGATCAATTCGTTCATCAACGGGAACTGACCACTGTCACGCCGGGCAAAGACCATCATCCCCGCCAACACACCTCCATGGTCGGTGATGACCTTGCCGAGTTTGCTGACGCAATTGCCACGCGTCGTGACATCGTTGAGCGCTAAAAAACGTTCGCCGGCTTTGATCGCGCCGACATTGATGTCCGTCCCAATCCGCCCTGTTTCACAACTGTATGGCGTCAGTGCCACACGCAACCCTGTCGTGTCGTGAAGGACATCCGCAACTCCTTGTGCGAGCAACTCCGCTGTTGAACAGGTCGCTACAAGCCCGGTGATTGGGGAGGATTGAAACATCCGCCTGATCCAGTCCGCCATATCGCCGGCGATCTGTTGAATCAACTCCGGAAAATGAGCGATCGATTCAAACCTTAGATATGTCGCCGTGTGGTGACCCGACACAACCTCCACGTGGGTATCGAAGAAGACCGACCGGGAAGTGCGCAGAATGTTCAGGATGTCCTTCTGTCTCAGATTGGTGGACGAACCAGCGCGAATAAGGGGGTTCAACTTTGCGTCGATCCCCGACCCTTGGTAGAGCAGCCGATGTCGATCCACCATTTCTGCAAGAGTCAGATCAACCGTGCCGACAGGCATTTTCACCTCCTTGCGTTACACTCACGATTCGAGTCCTAAGAACCCCGATCGGCTGAATTTCCAACTCCACCACGTCCTCCGGCTTCAAGTAGCGGTCCAGTTCCAGTCCACAGCCTCCTCCCACTGTTCCCGAACCGAAGACATCTCCCGGATAGATCGTTTCGCCTCGGGACACGTGCGCGATCATCTGAGCAAAAGACCAGTGGATCGTCCCGAATCGTCCCCGCGACCATTCTTCTCCGTTGACCCTTGCAATCATCGTCAAGGCGCCGAGGTCCGCAATCTCATCGGTGGTTAAGAGACAGGGGCCCAGCGCCGTCGCGAAATCCTTGCCCTTCGCCGGACCCAATCGACAGGCCATTTCTTGGAATTGAATATCGCGCGCGCTGAAGTCGTTCATGATCGTGTAACCGGCGATGTAGTCTTCCGCCAGCCGTTCGGAGATGTCCCTTCCCTTCCGCCCGATGACACAGGCCAGTTCCAACTCGTAGTCCAACTTCGTCGTCTCCAGCGGCCAAGACAGCGCCTCGTCCGGCCCTATGATCGTGCGATGGTTCCCTTTGTAGTAGACCGGAGCCTTGTACCACTCCGGTGGAATCGGCTGTCCCCGCTTCTTGGAAGTCGCGGCAATGTGGTCTTCAAACGCGATGAAATCACGAAGCGAAGGTGGATTGGGGAGAGGCGCAGCGAGTTGAACATCAGCGGCCGCATACACAATCGTCTCACCGGACGGACCTTTGACTGATGGAGAAAGCGCAGTCACATAATCTTTCGCTCGGCGGGCCGCTGCCAGCGTGGAATTCCCCCCTTCGAGAAACTCCAACATGGTCGGCGGAACCTGAGCGTCGGCTAGTCGCCGTGGCTGTGCTTCCTGTTGGTCTGCCAACCATCGGACGTAGGCCATGTTCAAGTCCACGATGTGTTGCCCGTGTGTCGCTCCCACCCTGAGGAATGTGCCGATAGGAGTTCTGATTCGAAAACTGACGAGCTTCATCGAAGGCTCCAACTCAATGCGTAGTCCTTGATCTCCATCGACTCCATTTCCGGCTGGACCGTGAAAGGAGTCTTGGATTCGATCATCACCGCCACTTCGCTGGTGTGCGTCTTCGCTTTGCCGGCTTGGACCGCCTGCGGTTGTGGCCCATGATGGATGCCCTGCGGATGTAACGTGAGCATGCCCGCCTGAATCCCGGCACGGCTGAAGAATTCTCCATCATGATAGAACAACACTTCATCGTAGTCGGTATTTCGATGGTAAAAGGGGACGCGCAAAGCCTCTGGGTCGCTTTCCAGCGGCCTTGGAGCAAACGTGGAAATAAGACATCCGCCGGCTTGGAATGTCCCATGAACGCTCGGCGGCAGATGATACCGAGGGCTGACGACGGGACGAAAATCCCGCACGTTGAGTTTGGCAACCCAGAGATCCCCTTTCCACCCGACTACGTCCATGGGGTAGAAGGGATAGACGACTCGAGTCCAATCGCCTTGACGCTTGATGTGAACCTCCCATGTTCGGACCCCGATTTCCATCGGTTCTATCGCCTCTAGTTCGGGAGCAAGCAACACGCCTTTATCGAAGAGTGCATGTTGCCCTAGAGCTCCTCGGTCCGGTACCGACAGAGGAACGGGTGTCTCGATAATCAGTAGAAACGATGGATCTGCATCGACATGAATTCGATAGGTTGTCCCTTTGGGGATCACCACGTAATCGCCTGGCTCGTAGGGAAGAACCCCATAATCGGTCTCAAATCTCCCTCTGCCCCGATGCACGAAATGGACTTCGTCTCCATCAGCATTGCGCACGAAATAGGGCATCGTCTCTCGTCGGCAGGAGATGTGGAGACTGGCATCCTGGCTCTGCAGCATCAGCACTGATTGTGAGGTATTGAATGTAGCCTCGGGAATCTGAGTACAGGCAAAGGCTCGCGGCCTCAGCTTCCCTTCGATAGCGATCCACGCTGTGGGGGGATGTGTCCGGTAGAGATGAGAAACCGCTCCAGCAAAGCCGTTTCGTCCATGCTCCTCTTCATGAAGTCCTTCGGGAATGCCGACATGGGCCTGGTTGGGAACTTTTCCTCTTCGCGTGAGGTACATGGCCGGCTCCCGACAAAAAGGGGATCGCCCGGTTAGGATGCCTTTTTCAGCGGTTTCTTTTCCTTTTGCCCGGGTATCGAAGGTGTGTCGTAATCAATGATCGTCTTCTCGACGCCGGAAGCTTGCTCTCGTTCGATGTCCTTATACAACGACTCCACCGTGCTTCGGACAAACGTTTTCGCGGTTTCTTCACCATGCTGTCGTTGGGTCAGCTCGATGAACAGTCCACTGTTCGGGAAAAGAGGATAGGTGAAGCGTTGTTTCAGCGGTCCAAACCCATCCCGCCCCTCTTTGACTGACCCACTAAACTTCACGCCATGCGCTTCCCACTCTCGACACACATCCTCGATGTTGTCGACCTCCAACGCAACATGCTGTACGCCCTGTCCGTACTTTTCGATGAATCGGTTTATTTGAGACCTTCCCGCCTTGTCTTGACCCTGCATGAGGGCGATCTTGGCAGCTCCACGTTGTACGACGACAGTGTCCATCGATGAGGTGTTACTTCCCACATCGTTAGCCGACCAGATCACTTCAAAGCCCAAGATCTTGACGAACAAGAATTCTGCAGCCTCAAGATTGTCTACGCAGAGGGTGACATGATCAAAACCGATTGTTTGTTTCATGGAGCCTCCCCATCGCCCACCTCTTGTTCGAGGAATCCTTACTGGGATTATAGTTTCTCATTAGATGATGCGATAATACTATTTTATAAAGATCATTGCAAGATGATACTCGCTTCACTTTTTATACATTGAGTCATTTTGTTAGATTTTTATAGACAATTATCGATCATCAGTCTATTGCAATTGTAATATTAAAACTATATTATGTGTTTACAATAATTTCCATCGTGAGGACATTCGGAGGTGCCCATGACGTTTCATCAAAAACTGAGACGACTGGTGCTCGAGCATGGCGCCATCAACAACTCGTACTTGGATCGCTTCCGAGTAGGAGATCTCACCGACTCCGACCTCAAGGAATTCGCACTCGAGTTCTATAACTTTTCCCGGTTTTTCCCCAGGATTCTGATGTCTCAGCTTGTCAATACCGAAGACGAGCGGGTAGCCGATGAACTGACCAAGGTCCTGTACTCCGAATTGGGCGACGGACAAACTAGTCATCGGCATGAACTCCTCTATCGAAACTTTTTACGATCCATCGGCATCGACATACACGAAGCCATGACACGAACGATGCTCCCTTCGACCCACACTTATATAGAGGGAATGGAACGGCTCTACACCGACGGCAATCACGCCAAGGCGCTGGGAGCATCCTTTGGACTCGAGAACATGGCCATCACGATGTGGGATCAGCTGATTCCTGGCCTGGCCAACCTGAAGCTCGCGCGTTATCCCAAGATGGACCTCGCCTATTTCACATTTCACCGGCAGCTTGAAGGCACTCACGAAGAGGCCATGGAACAGGCAGTAGCGGCCGTGCAAGGAACGGATGAGACCAGAATGTCTAAGCAGGATGAAGATGATTTTCGCTCCGGCGTCGATGCGGTGCTCGGCTATCTTGAAGGGTTCTGGGCAGGTTTGGAGCAACGGAGGAGGAACCCTGACAACACGTGGACGGGCTTAGCTCAGCGGCGTGCGAGTTAGCGCCGTGAGCAATATGGCCGGTGTGCGTGATAGTGGAGGAGGGTCCTATGCAACAGACGTGGATCAGCCGATATGATTCAGGGGTGCCTTCAAGCATCAGCTATCCGGCATGGACTATTCCAGATCTCCTGCGACACTCGTCGGACCGCTTCGCGAACTCCCCTGCACTTGTGTTTTACGGCACTTGCATCACTTATGGGGAACTGGACGACCTCGCGACTCGGTTTGCGCTGGGATTGCAACAACTCGGCGTCAGCCAAGGCGATCGGGTCGCCATCATGCTTCCCAATATTCCGCAGGCGGTCATCGCCTATTACGGAATTTTGAAAGCCGGCGCCGTCGTTGTACCGACTAATCCGCTCTACGTCGAACGAGAAATTCAGACGCAGCTGACCGATGCAGGGACGGAAACGATGGTGGTCCTTGATCTGCTCTACCCTCGCGTTCGAGCGGTCAAGGAGACGACGACGCTCTCCCAGCGGATCATCGTCACCGGCATTCAGGACTATCTCCCCCTCTTCAAGAAACTCCTCTATCCCATCAAGGCTCGGTTAGCCAAACGTTGGGTCTCCGTCGAAAAAGCTCCGCCCATCTATGACTTCCTGGAACTCCTGCGCACCAACACTGTAAACAGTGCGGATCATTCCGCCGATCTGCCTCATGTGCGACCGACCGATCTCGCACAACTGCAATACACCGGCGGAACGACAGGAACAGCCAAAGGCGTGATGCTCACGCACCGTAATGTGGTCGTCAATACGCTCCAGGGTCGATACTGGTCCCCGAACTTTCGTGAGGGCCGTGAAATCTTCCTGGGTGTCATCCCATTTTTCCACTCCTACGGTCAGGCCACCTGTCAGAACCTCGCCATCGCGACAGGCTGTCCAATAGTCCTCCTCCCTCGGTTCCATGCGAACGAAGTCATCAAGGCCATCCGTACACATCGCATCACCATATTCTCAGGCGTGCCCATGATGTATTCGATGATTACTGAACATCCGGACGCCAAGCGCTATGACTTACGCTCATTACGGGTTTGTCTGAGCGGGGCCAGCTCGCTTCCTGCAGATGTGCAGGAGCGGTTCGAAAGTCTCACCGGAGCAAGAATTTCAGAGGGCTATGGCCTGACTGAAGCCAGTCCCACGACCCACTGTAACCCGATGCAGGGGGAACACCCACCAGGCTCGATGGGACTTCCCTTCCCCGACACCGAGGCACGGGTGGTGGACTCAGACAGTGGATTGGAGGAAGTGCCGGATGGCGAAACGGGTGAATTGATCGTGCGAGGGCCTCAGGTGATGCAGGGATACTGGAACAAGGAAGAGGAAACGCGCGCCGTGCTGCGAGACGGATGGCTGCACACCGGCGACCTCGTCCGCCGGGACGATCGCGGATACTTCTACTTTGTCGATCGCAAAAAAGACATCATCAAGTCCCGGGGAGAAACGGTATATCCCCGAGAGGTCGAAGAAGTCTTACGTCAACACCCGGCGGTGAGCGAAGCCGCCGTGGTAGGTGTTGCGGATCACGACTACGGTGAGGTCATCAAAGCTTACGTCGTGGCAAAACCGGGATTGTTCATTACCGAGCAGGCATTGATCACGTACTGCGCCGGATTGCTGGCACGATACAAGATCCCGTCGATCGTGGAATTTCGCCAGGAGTTACCGCGAACGGTCATCGGCAAGGTATTGCGCAGGGTGATGCGTGCCGAGGCTGCTCAGGCGAGTACCGAGGAACAGCTTCAACGGCAGGCTGTATAACCGTTGGGATGGAGGGCCTTATGAGAGACCTCGTGATTGTATCCGGCGTACGGACTCCCATCGGGAACTTCGGCGGCGCATTGAAGGACGTATCGGCTCAAAAGCTCGGAGAACTCACTGTGCGCGAAGTCATTGCACGGACCGGCCTGGATCCAAAACTGATCGAAGAAGTGATCGTCGGTTGCGTAGGACAGCCGAGTGACGCGTATAACGTCGCGCGCGTCATCGCTCTCCAGGCCGGCCTCCCGGACAGAACGCCGGCCTATACGGTCCAGCGGAACTGTTCCTCAGGCCTTCAGCCGTTTGTGAACGCCTACCAGAATCTCCAAAGCGAAGATGCCGATGTGCAAGTCGTGGGCGGCGTCGAGAACATGAGCCGCGCACCGTATCTCGCTCGAGACATGCGCTGGGGAAAACGGTTGAGGCATGCCGAATTCATCGACAGCATTTGGGAAGGATTGACAGACCCAGTCTGCGGCCAGCTGATGGGCAGGACGGCGGAAACCTTGGCCGAGGAGTTTGGAATCAGTCGCGTAGAGCAGGACCGATTCGCGATCGACAGCCACCGTCGCGCGTTCAAAGCCATACGGGAAGGTCGCCTGAAAGAGGAGATCGTGCCCGTCACTGTATCCAAGTCTGTAGCAGGGCGTGAGGTCGCTCCCCTTGTGGTGGCTCAGGATGAGGGCCCGAACATCGGCCTGACCGAACCCCAACTGACCCTCTATCCTCCACTCTTCAAAGAGGGAGGCACCGTCACCGCCGGCAACAGCTGTCCGCTCAACGACGCAGGTGCTGCAGCACTCGTCATGTCGGCGGAACGGGCCAAGGAACTTGGAATGCATCCGCTCGGCCGCGTGAGAAGCTATGCATTCGTGGGTGTGGACCCGGCACGCATGGGCATCGGGCCGGTGGAAGCACTCCCTGCAGCACTCACACGAGCAGGCCTCCGCTTGGCCGACCTCGAACTGATCGAGGTGAACGAAGCGTTTGCCGCTCAATACCTTGTCGTCGAACGATTGTTGGGTCTCAAACGAGACCTCGTCAACGTCAACGGAGGCTCCATTGCATTGGGTCATCCGGTCGGAATGACCGGCACACGTCTCGTCATCACACTTCTGCATGAAATGCGCCGGCGTGGCGCCGCGCTCGGAGCTGTGACCCTGTGCGTGGGCGGAGGGCAAGGGGCGGCAATGGTCTTGGAGCAGATATGAAACCCACGGGTGTCGATCGCCATTCGTCTATTGAATAGAGCTCATGACCATGGGTGCATGGGCGAATGACGAGGAGCGGGAGGCGAACGATGTACATCTATAAAGTCGGGGTGGTCGGTGCCGGGACGATGGGAGCACAGATCGCGGAAGTGGTGAGCTATGCCGGACTGCCTGTCGTACTCGCCGATATGAATGACCGCTTGACGAAACGGGGTGTCGATTCGGTACGCGCGATATATCAAGCACGAGTCGACAAGGGGAAAATGACCCTGGAGCAACTGGAAGCAAAGATGTTGCTCGTCACCACCTCATCCGGTCTGGACGGTCTCAAGGACGTCGATCTCGTCATCGAGGCTGTTCCTGAGGACGCGAAACTTAAGGCGAAAATTTTTCACGAATTGGACCAGATCTGCCCGCGAGGCGCCGTTCTAGCCAGTAACACATCGGCACTGTCCATCTCGGCACTCGGCGCGGCGACGACACGACCGGACAAAGTGGTCGGTCTCCACTTTTTCAATCCAGCCTATATCATGCGGCTCGTGGAAGTGGTGCCGGGACTTGCGACCGCACCGCAGACGCTTGATGACGCCGTGAGTTGTGCCGAAAGCATCGGGAAACTCCCCATTGTGGTGAAGGAATGTGCGGGGTTTTTAGTCAATCGCGTGCTGATGGCCTACATGAACGAAGCCGTTCGGGCCTTGCAGGAAGGAACGGCCTCGCTGCAGGAAATCGATCAAGAGATGGTGTCATTCGGCATGCCGATCGGCCCGCTGGCTCTTTTGGATGCGGTAGGTCTCGATATTTCGTTCGAAGTCGCGCGCATTTTGCACCGCAGTTACGGACCTCGCATGACACCGGCTTCCCTGCTTGAAGCGATGGTGAAGGCCGGCCGTTTGGGAGTGAAATCAGGTCATGGCTTCTATGACTATGTCAGTGGCGAAGAAGGAGGTCGGGATCAAGGACTCGAACGGATCCTCCAAGAATTCAGGCCGAATGCCGATCATGCCGCGACACGATGGAGTCGATCGCGGCTCCTCCTGGCGATGACCAATGAAGCAATCACGGCGTTCCAGGAAGGAGTCGCCTCCGCAGCGGATATCGATCTGGCAATGATGGCCGGCATCGGCTATCCCAAGGAAAAGGGAGGTCCGCTGCATTTCGCGGATGAGCTGGGAATTGATCAGGTTCTGCATGAGCTTGAGGATTTCACCAGGACGTTGGGACCACGCTTTTGGCCTGCGCCGATGTTGCGGCGGATGGTCGATGCCGGTTTCACAGGCCGTATGGCGGGACGGGGGTTTTTCACGTACTGATGGTCTCAACCTAAGAGCACAAGGAGTTGCGTCATGCCCTTCATGACAGGTGCCATGCACAGTTGCAAGGTTGACGAAGGCGTCGCCCTCGTGACCCTCAATCATCCCCCCGTCAATGCCCTCACACCTGAACTCCTCACGGAGTTGAACGTCACGTTCGACTCGCTCGCGAAGGATGAAGCCGTAAAGGCCGTGGTGCTCACGGGCGCGGGCCGATTTTTTGTCGCGGGTGCCGATATCCGAGTCCTGGCCTCCATTTCATCATCAGTGGAGGGACAAGAAATGGCCCGCCATGGGCAGGCGATTTTGAGCAAGATTGAGAATTGTGAAATACCGGTCATCGCGGCGATCAATGGTGCTTGTTTGGGTGGAGGTTTGGAATTGGCCATGTGTTGTCACATCCGCCTCGCAGCCGAAGGAGCCAGACTCGGCCAACCGGAAATCAACTTGGGCATCATGCCGGGATTCGGCGGGACCCAACGTCTTCCTCGGCTGATCGGCCGATCCAAGGCCTTGGAATTGATCCTGACAGGCGAGCCTATCTCAGCTCGAGAGGCCATGACTCTAGGTTTAGTGTCTCAAGTGACACCCACTGATGATCTCCTGCGACAAGCGCAAGGGCTGGCGCGCACGATGGCTGCAAAAGGCCAAGTCGCGCTCCGCGCGTCGCTTCGAGCGATCCGTCAGGGAAGCGCGTTGAATCTTTCGGATGGCTTGGATCTGGAAGCCCGGCTTTTTGGAACATTGTGCGATACCGAAGATAGGAAAGAAGGAACGGCGGCCTTCTTGGAGAAACGGCAGCCTCGATTCAAGAACCGCTAGTCTCCAAGAAGACAACGAGGAGACATATTATGCAGGCTCAACGTTCGACCAAATTGGCCTTGGCGCTGGCGGGAGGCGGCTTCACGGGCTATCTCTTCGAAGTCGGCGCGTTGACCGGGCTGGACGATCTTCTCGGTGAGTCGTTCACCAGCAATGATTTCGACATGTATGTCGGCGTGAGCGCCGGCTCAGCTGTGGCTGCTCTGCTCGCGCAAGGAGTGAAGCCGGAGGAGATCCTCGAAACCAATCTGTCCGGAAAACGTCCCTACTATTTTGAGCACCGCGATATCTTCAGACCTGCCATCGGGGAAGGTGTGAAAACGATCTGGCGGGCGACCAAACAACTGATCCCATTGCTGAAGCTCTATGCGCGCAACTATCAGGAGATGACGCTCATCGACCTCCTGGACAAGGCTCAAGACGCCCTGCCCAGCGGCATTTACCGATTGGAGCCCTTCGCCCGATACCTCGAAAAGACGTTCATGGCCAAGGAGCTTGGGCTTCGATTTGCCGACCTTCACAAGAGCCTTTACATCCCGGCCATCGACCTGGAAACCGGGGAATGCGTCATCTTCGGCGAAGAAGGCCGGCGGGATATTTCCATCGCCCAGGCCGTCACCGCCTCCTCCGCTGCACCGGTCTATTTCTGCCCCGTCCGCATCCAGGGCCGCGATTATATCGACGCGGGCATCGGGCGACCGGCGTTCTTTGACCTGGCCGTTGCCAACCAGGTGGATCTCATGGTCATGATCAATCCGATGGTTCGCATTCCACTCACCAGTTCGTCATGGCAAGAGACGGCTCGCGCCAAACGTCCGTCTCGCCTTCGGGACAAGGGATTCTTGACGATCGGCGAGCAAGCCGGCCGCATCAATCACGATGCCCGTATTTCTCAAGCGCTGGCGATGTTCCGACAGGACTACCCCGATAAAGAACTGCTGATGGTCACACCTGGTCCCCACGATGCACTCCTATTTGAGCGGAGTTTTCTGTGCTATCGAGATCGGGTGCACCTCCTGCGGGCTGGATATCTGTCGGTGCTGACCTTGGCGCGCGAAGCATATGAGAACATTCACGCGCAGTTCGCGCGTCATGGGATCGTGATCGAACGCACAAGATTTGAGGGCCGAGCCGCATCACGCATCGCCCAACTTGATCAGCTTGTGGCGGGCTCCACTCCCCTACCGCGACGAGACAAAGATATGGCGATGGGAGCAACTCCCTCTCGCGCCGCCTTACACCAAGCCGAGTAGGATGCCATGGCAATGTCGGATAAGAGGCCTCTCTTTCAAGGATCCCTCGCCGTAGCGGAAGCCTCGCGGGATCGGACTCCCTATTCGGGCTTTCTGGCCGGCCTGTTCGAGGGATCGGTTCGCCGCGATCTCTTCCGAGCACAGTCGATCCCGCCGCCCCGCGCCACAGCGAAGGAGTTCCTTGAACAGCTGCGCCTCCTTTTGATCGAAAAAGTTGACCCAGAGCGCATCGACCGAGAGGGGGAAGTCGGCGAGGATGTGTTCGCGGCGCTCAAGGACATCGGCGCCTTCGGCTTGAAAATTCCATCCATCTATGGAGGACTCGGCTTGACCCAGTCGGAGTACCATCATGTGGCGACCTTGCTCGGGAGCCATGACGCGGCGACCACGGTCCTTATCTCAGCCCACAATTCAATAGGAGTGGCTGAACCGGTCAAGTTGATTGGAAATCAAGAGCAGCAAGGGCGCTGGTTACCCCGTCTTGCTAAAGGGGAGGTTTCAGGCTTTGCGCTGACGGAAAAGGGCGCCGGCTGCGACATTTGGGATCTCCGTACCTATGCGATTCCGGTTCGAGAGCAAGGTACGGTCGTGGGCTATCGTCTCACCGGTGAGAAGTTGTACACGACGAACGCACCGCGCGGGAACAACGAGTTCTTAGCCTCGCTGCTGGTCGTGATTGCCCAAATTGTGGACGACCCGCAGGAAGTCGCTCGTTCGAAAGAGCAACGAAGGTTCGGAGCGTTTGTGGTCGACACGCATTCACCCGGCTGCAGCTGCACCAGGCTTCGCTTCATGGGTGTGCGTGGAATCTACAACGGCAAGGTGGAACTGCGCGAGGTCTTTGTGCCGGTGTCCGACCGGCTTGGGCAAGAAGGGGAAGGTCTGCGGCGCGCCCTGGAGAGCCTGACCGTGGGCCGGCTTACCCTGCCAGCGGCCTGTCTCGGGAATCTGAAGCAATGCCTCTGGCTCGCTCGGCTTCGCGCACAGCAGCGAATCCAATATGATCGACCGATCGGCGAGCACACGGACATCGGATCGAAAATCGTGTGCATGGCTTCACGCACCCTCGCGTTGGAGGCGTTGGTCACAATCACAGGGATTTGGGCCGATGCCAAAATCGATGTGCGGCTTGAGTCGGCTGCCGTCAAGATCCTCGCGACCGAATGGCTGCTCGAATCCGTGCTCGATCTGTTCCGCATTTATGGCGGGCGCGGGTTCGAAACATCGGAGTCGCTCCGGCTCCATGGGGATCTGCCGGCGCCGATCGAGCGCATGGTCCGCGATGCGCTGATCAATGTGATTTGGGAAGGAACGAACGGCATCTTGACCCTCTGGATCGGACGTGAAGGACTGGCCGAGTATGTATCACAAGGTAAGGCCTTCCTAGAATTCCAGATCGGCGAAATGGTACAGGCCCTGCCGTTTTTCGCCAAAGTCGCGAGCCGTTCCTTCAACCGCATGCCTCAGATCGGAGGATGGCCTGCTTCTGCTGCGCCTGAATCGAGTTGGGAACGCTTTGTCACGAAAAAGTCTCGGGAACTTGCGCGGAAGTCGCTATGGGCCGCGGCTCGTCATCGCCAAGGTCTCGCGCGTAAGCAACTCTTGATGACACAGCTCGTCAAAGCCGGAATGCAACTCTTTGCGGTGGAATCTCTGGTATGGTACGCATCGCAACGGCAGGCCTCCGGGAATCATCAGTCGGCCGATGGGCTCGTACAGCACTTTTGTTCACAGGTCGAAGACCAGTTCAATCCCAGGCCCCTGCTCTCTCTCAGACGATCGTTGTGGCAGGACGACTCACATGTGTTTCGCTTGGCGCAGGATATTCTTGCAGGTAAGGCTGAGTGGCTGGAGGAAGGGATCCTCGCTTGGCGCCCGGCCGCGCACGGCCGGGACGACCAGCTCGCGTTCACGATGGAAGGACAATCGGCAGAATTTCCCACGTCGTACTGAGCGACGTACGAAGGAGTCAGTCGTTCCATCCAGACCGCTCCTAGAGGTGAGGATCACCCCATGATGAGGCCAGCATGACGGAAATTGCGGAATACTTCGAATCGGTCAAGGAGCGCTATGGATTGAGCAGCGATTACGCCTTGGCGGAGAAACTCGGTATCGCTCAGCCGGAAGCGAATCTCATGCGCCGTGGACTGAAAATCCCGAAACCGGAATTGTGCATCAAGATCGCGAAACTGTTGAACAAGAACCCGGTCGAACTCCTCCTGATCGCTCAAAAAGACAAAGCCCCGAAACAAGCGAAAGAGTACTGGACCTTGGCACAGACCGCCGTCGATGTCATGCTTCACGTTCCGAAAAGCCCCAAATACATCCCGCGTAAGGTGGCAGCCATCGGACAGGAACTCCGCCAGCTTGAAACGCAGACCCTGCTCTATGAAGGAGCCGAAGCGAACGCAGAAGCCGTTCGACTCGTCCAGACGGCGGAGGAGTCCATCGACGCGGTCATGGAGCGATGGAACATCTGGAAAAAGGGAGAGGCATTATACCCAAGCTACCTCCTGGCGAACCAGGCGGCGGTCAAGCGAGGGGTCATAATTCGTCGTCTCTTGGTCCTGACGCGCGAGCAAATACAGCAAGAGTCGGTCATCACGGATGCCATCCAAGTCATGGACGACCAGCATCGGGCAGGCATCAAGATTTCCTTTGCATTCCGTGAAGATCTCGAACGAGCGGCCGCCTTTCAACGTTTAGAGGAAGACTACCGGCAGCAGGGGGCTGCGCGGGATCTCAACACTGCGATCTTTGACCGGGAAATTCTCATCTTTTCCCGTTCCTACGGCCAAGTGCAGCTCGGAATAGCGGGTCCCACCACACCCATTACCATGATCAATCAACTGGAAATCACGTGGAAGCCGGAGTTGCTGCGGGATCTTGACCCGGCTCCGCTCTTCGACATGACCCGATACGTCTTCGACTATTCCGGCCCACGGGCATTCAAGGTGGAATTGGAGCGATTTATGAGAGCGACCAAATGAAATTCCCGTCGGAGCCGTTCAAGATCAAGGTGGTTGAGCCCATTCGCCGCACAACCCGCGAAGAGCGTGACAAGCTGCTGCGCAGCGCCGGCTACAATCTGTTTCATGTCCCGGCTGAGAGTGTCTATGTCGATCTCTTGACCGATAGCGGCACGGCAGCCATGAGTGATCGGCAATGGGCGGGCCTGATGTTAGGGGATGAGTCCTATGCCGGCAGCAGAAACTACTACCATTTGGAAGAAACCGTCCGGTCGATCTTCGGCTACAAGCACGTCATTCCGACGCACCAGGGGCGCATGGCCGAGAATCTTCTCTTCTCCACGATCGTCAAGCCGGGCATGTGCGTCCCCAACAACATCCACTTCGACACGACGAGAGCCAATGTTGAGCATCAAGGCGCCGAGGCGCTCGATGTCGTCATCAGGGAGGCTTACGATCCCCACTGCGACTTGCCGTTCAAGGGCAACATCGATCTACCCCGATTGGAGGAGACGATCCATCGAGTCGGACCGGACAAGATTCCGCTGGTGATGATGACCATCACGAACAACAGCGGCGGAGGCCAACCGGTTTCGATGGAAAATATCCGTCAAACTCGGGCGTTGGTCGATCGCTACCGTATTCCTCTATTCTTCGATGCCTGCCGATTCGCTGAAAACTGCTTCTTCATCAAAGAGCGCGAGCCGGCATACGCCGACACCTCGATCTTCGACATCGCCCGGGAACTCTTCAAGTACGGCGACGGCTGCACGATGTCGGCCAAGAAAGATGGGCTTGTGAACATCGGCGGATTCTTGAGCCTCAATGATGACCGATGGGCCCAAGATATCACGAACATGCTGATTCTCGTGGAAGGTTTTCCGACCTATGGCGGATTGGCGGGCCGTGACCTGGAAACGATGGCCATAGGATTGCGTGAAGTATTGGACGAAGACTACCTCAGTTTCAGGATCGGGCAAGTCCGCTATCTGGGAGAGTTGCTGGATCAGGCCGGCGTGCCAATTCTCAAACCGATCGGCGGCCACGCGGTCTACCTCAATGCCAAAGAATTCCTCCCCCACATTCCGCAGTCCGCATTTCCAGGACAAGCGCTGGCTGTCGCGTTGTACAGGGACTTCGGTATCCGAGGAGTCGAAATCGGCACCCTTATGTTCGGCAAAAAGGATCCCGTGACGGGCCGAACAATTTATCCCGAGCTGGAGATGGTCCGGCTGGCCATTCCGCGGCGTGTCTATACGAACATGCAAATCACCTATGTCGCCGAGTCGATCATCGAACTCTATCGAAGGCGCGAACTGATCCACGGCCTCGCGTTGACCTACGAAGCACCGATGCTGCGCCACTTCACGGCGCGATTCGTAGAACTCCAAGAATCACCATCGCCGGAACCGATGACCGTCTGAGGAATCATCATGGCCACTCTGTTCAAAGGGCTCGAGCGGATCGAAGAGGCCCGAGAGCAATTGGCCGGACGAAGTTTCATGGTGGGGCTCTTTGCAGGAAGACCAGACTTTTCACTCCTGCTTATGCCGGAAGAATCACCGGAAGACAAGGCCGTCTGGGAAGAATTCCGCCCACGCCTGGAAACATTCCTCACGACGCAAGTCGATCCCGATGAAATCGAACGGACTGAGAAGATTCCCGACTCCGTCCTGAAAGGGCTTTTTGCACTCGGCGCCTTCGGCATGAAGATACCCCGGCAATACGGGGGCCTCGGATTCTCGTATACGAACTATGGTCGCGCACTCATGCTCATGGCAAGCTGGAGCAACGCGCTGGCGCTCACCGTCGCCGTGCCACAATCGATCGGCATCGCCATGCCCATTTTGCTATTCGGGACCGAAGAGCAGAAATGCAAGTACTTGCCCATCGTCGCACGAGAAGCCATCTCAGCTTTTGCCCTCACGGAACCGATGACCGGTTCTGACGCGGCCAACATCGCCACCGAGGCTGTCTTGGATTCCGCAGGGACGGCGTTTGTCGTGAACGGCGAAAAACTGTGGTGCACGAACGGTCCCATCGCCCGCTACGTGACACTGATCGCGCGCGTACCGGCGAAGTCGGCACAACAGAATGGGCAAACCAGGTGGGAACCGGTTCCGAATGACAAAGGAGCAGACGATCACGTGCACACCGCCTTCATCCTTGATATGCGGACACCTGGTGTTCGTATTCGACAGCACTGTCAATTTGAAGGCTGTCGGGGGATCGAGAACGCTCATATGACGTTCACGGATGTGCACATCCCGAAGGAGAATGTCATCGGTGAAGTCGGCCGTGGGCTCAAGTACGCCTTGACCATTCTGAACGTAGGTCGGGCGGTCAGTATTCCGGCGATTTGCCTGGGCATGGCCAAACAAGCATGGCAACCCACGCTCGATCGGGCCAATCAACGGCTCACCTTCAAGCAGCCTCTCGGCACCAGACAGACACAGCGCATGAGGCTAGGCCGCATGGCTTCGCATCTCTTCGCGATGGAAGCTCTCGCGCTCACGGCCTGGCGAATGGCAGATCAGCATACCTATGATGTCCGGATCGAAGCGGCCCTCGCCAAGCTCTTCTGCTCCGAGAAGACCATTCAATTCTTAAAGGACGCACAAGTCATCTTCGGCGGGATGGGATACGAAACCGCCCGCTCTAAGCAGCTTCGTGGCGAACCTGCGTTCGGTATTGAGCAGCTGGTCCGCGACGCGGAGATGTACCGGATCGGAGAAGGCGCCACTGATATCCTACGGCCATTCGTCGCACGTGAGGGGCTCGATATGCACCTTGGGCTGGTCGGCCCCCTCTTCGACGAACGAACGACAGGTGTTTATCGATTCATCGAGTTGCAGCGACTTCTAAGATTTTATGTTCCTTGGTACCTGAACCAATGGAGAGGCAGCCGATTACCGGTTCACCCGGAGTTCCAACATCCGAAGGTCCGCTCCAAATTGATCTTTGCGGAACGTGCGAGTCGGTGGCTCGCACGGACGATCTTCTATGCCATGCTCCTCCGTCGCCAAGCGCTTCGGGACGATCAAGGCCGGCAAAACCGAATCGAGATGATCGGCGAAGACCTGTTGGTCATCGCAACGACTGCGCTGTATGCCGAAGCGCAGGACCGGACCGCTGCGCATCCGGAAGTGTGGGAGCTCGCCGAAGAATTTTTTCGAGAAGCCAAGCAACGTATCGAACAAGACATCAAGGGACTGATCCGCAATCAAGATATCGCGGTGGCGGCGGTTGGGGAAAAAGCGCTCAGCGGCCGGTACACTGCACTTAATAGTGGAATCATAGGGCGCGATCTCCAAGACTACTCACTTGGACGATCACTGCATCATCCCTGCGGCAACTTCTCAACGAAGCGCTGAATGTGGTCCAAGTACAGGGGAATCCGGCGGACCGCGACAGGCAACGCCTCATACACTCGCTCAGGATCGATATCATCGTATTCGTGCACAATCCGGTTGCGGAGCCCGGCGGCCATGGCCATCTCCTTGGCAAGATCGGGCGTCATCACGCCGAGGGTGCCAAGGCGTATAAAGGATTCGTGATAGTCCTTGGGCGGCGCGTGGCCGGACTCGGTGATCAGATGAAAATTGATGTCGATCATGCGACCGATGGCCCGTTCGAGATACCGCTCGGCCAAGGCTTCATTGATGGAATCCTCCAGGTACTGCGCGCGTGACAATCTGGACAGCCTGGTCATCGCAGCCAAGTCTTCAAGAATGAGGCTCATCTTTCTGGTGATAAGCTCGCGGTCGATCATGGGCGGGAAGGCTCCGCGACCAACGATGACAATCGCCGAGCGACATGCCGACGCTCCAATTCCAAGTAAGGTCGAAAGTCTTGGTACGCTTTGAATGCGTGGAGGCGCAGACGGGCGAAGTCTTGGGGAATCCCGAACAGTATCCTGCAGGACTCAACGATTTTCTTGAGGAAGAGGGGGTCTGCCAGGTTGAGGATCGCCAGATCTATTTTGGATCCAGGGAACCGCGCTTGCAATGCCTCTTGCATTTCCATAACGGTCTGAAACGACACGTGAGGTGTATCAAATTGAACCGCCAGATCCAGATCGCTGCGATCATGGGTTGCGCCTGTGACCGTTGACCCAAACTGGAGGATCAAGCGAACCCCGAAACGCTGGGCGAGTTCTCTCAATTCCGACTCTGCTTCTGTGTTGCCTTCCTCGATCATCCCCTACCCCAAGGGTTTTCACTCAAACCGTAGCCTAGCTGAGAATCGCTTCGTTGTCTATGCGCCCCGGTTGTTGCGTGTGTTGTAATATCATTACGGACGCATGGGTAATGACTGTGACCGCCATTGCGCCTCGCCAAGGGGAGGTAAGTCTATGCGCGCCTGGTTGATGGACTCCTATGATGGAGTGGAACAGTTGCGGCTTGGCGAGGTGCCTGATCCTCAACCAGGCCCGGCAGAGGTGCTGCTCAAAGTGCGGTATGCCGCGCTCAATCCAGCAGACGCGTTTTTAGCGCAAGGACTCTATCCGGCCCAACCCACTCTGCCGCACATCCTTGGGCGTGACGGCGTGGGCGAGGTCGAAGCCGTGGGCTCACGCGTAGAGAACATCTGTATTGGTAAAACAGTCGGGATTCTGCGTTGTGAGATCGGAGTGGAAACGCAGGGGACCCTGGCCGAGAAAGTTGTCGTGCCTGCAGAAAGTCTCGTCCGACTCCCCGCCAGCTGGTCTCTCGAAGAAATGGCCGGCGCTCCGCTGGTCTTCTTGACCGCCTGGCAGGCATTGACCCAGTGGAACGATCCGCCGGCTCTGCCACCAGAAAGATCAGTCCTCCTCATCACCGGCGCGTCAGGTGGAGTCGGCGTTGCATCAGTGCTGCTCGGGAAATCGATGGACTTGATCGTGGTGGCCTTATCGCGCGATGCAGAGAAGCGAGCCAAGCTGAAGGCGCTGGGAGCTGATTTCATGTTTGATCCGAAGGACCCGAACCTCTTGAAGTCCATATCCGCTGCGATCAGTCCGAAGAAGGTAGATCTGGCTGTGGACTGCGTCGGTGGCAAGCTTTTTCCTCAAGTCATTGCCCTTCTCAGTTATGGCGGCAAGATCAGCGTCGTCGGTAGGAGTGGAGGCACGGTCCCAGAGTTCAATACGGCGACGTTGTTATTCCGCCGCACTCGGATAGGCGGTGTCTCAGTCGGGGATTATACGCCCGAAGCAGCTCAGGCTGCATGGAAAGAGATTGTCGATCGCCTGGATGCTATAGGACAACGGCCACAGATCGACAGCATCGTATCATTCGAAGAGGTCAAGCAAGGCTTCGCACGATTGGCACAGGGGCCGATGGGAAAAGTGTTGGTGCGGGTGGCCGGCTAATGGCTTCGATCTGACATATCATGCATCGCGATTCCTCAGCCGGGAATTAGTCGCTTCATGGCTTGATCTTCTCAATCGTTGATAGTTTTCCATCAGGCCCATATGTGAGATGGTAGATTACCAATCTGTCTTTGGCAGCGATTTCAAGAGAGGTAAAGATAAGTTCTGTAAGTAAAGACGTTAAAACATCACCTGCCAGGTAGAATACTCCTGTGAGGAGTTTGATAGCCCAATGATGGGCATCAGGATCTAATTTGTACCGGTCATCGTATCCCCCACCTTCAATGGCTGAGTAGTTATCAGGTTCTCCGAGTGCGGAGATCACCGCTGATCGTTGAACACCAATTTGAATGACATTGATATCACCTCGTTTAGACTCTCGATTGGCCACCATTAACACGGAACACCCCGACAGGTTCAAAATAAGCAGGCACATGACGAACAGGTTTGGTTTGCGCATTCTTCCCGCCTCCCATTCTGTAGAATAAGATCAAAATGTGAGCAAGGCTGACTGCCAAGTAAAAACAGTCAAGGTTTTTGAGACGAGGGATCGCATAAATTCGTAACGCAACAATAAAAAAACAGTAAACGGTTGTCGAACAATATTCGAAAATGAAGCAATATTACCCGCCGATGGGGCCTAAACGGAGGCTCTCCGGGCAGGCATTTCCAAAACGTTGGCCTGCGATTTGTTAGTTTGCTGCCATTCAAAACACTTGAAAGCACGGCATATTAGAATGACTTGCTGCCAGATGGTTGCCGGCAAGACGCCCACGGAACCCAAACAATCAGCCCTTAACGGCAATGTGTCGCATGGGGCTAGCTTGTTGAAATCAGCCGTTTTTGCGCTGAGTGCTAAGACGGTTGATGAGCGTTCGGTTTTGGCGTTAGAGCTGAAGACTGAACGGGCGGAACTATTGCCCTTGGCAGTCCCACGGAAATCAGCCTCCAGGAAATCGCGATCACCGATATGGAGCCGGCGACCCGGATTGAACGGGCGACCTGCGGTTTACGAAACCGCTGCTCTACCAACTGAGCTACGCCGGCACCTTGGTGAGACGGTAGGAAGACGGGACGAGGTCTTGTTCGGCATGATAACGGCCAACAGCAAACCTGTCAATGAAGCGAATAGGCATCGTCTGGTGCGCTAGGGACCAATAGGCTTTGGATTTTGAGCCGGACCAACAGAGTCGGCGGATGGCTCAGGCTGTCGGGGCGTTGCAACCGGCTTCGGGTTATTGCCTCTTGCCACCGGATAGATTCGCACCATGCCCTCCCGTCCGATTCCTGGAACACAGAGCGCATCTTGCTTGTTCCCGAATTGTTCACGAGCCACACGCGCCGCCTCACCCCTGGCATAGGTACAGAGTTCGCCGGCGACAACGGTCCCGTCTCGATCCACATCGGCGAGACCTTGCAACCCTCTGAGAAGCTGGTACGTGAACAACCCGTGCTTGCCTTCGTCATAGGCATGGGCTTCCTGCAGGCCTCGATTGCTCACCATCCACATTTCCACATCTTTCCTGGCTTCGCTCACGGAAGATTCCCAGGCAGGCGAGGGGATGTCGGCAAGACCGGCGCCCGGAGAAGGATCCAGCGAGACATCGAACATCACAATAGCCCGTCGGATCGGAAGTCGGTAGAGCACTTCCTGGAGCCGGACAAGGGAATAGAGCTGCCTTGCCTCAGAGGGCATCCCATCATACGGCACGAGCGAGATCGCGCCGGTCCCGCCCTCTACCAGTGCTCGTCCTGCAAAAAACACATAGACAACGGTTTCTCGGTCCACCTTCTTCCGAAGCCATCGCTCAAACGTGTCTTCCAAATCCCGTTCGAGAGCCTGTCGGTCGAGCAAGATCCGTATGCGCTCTCCCGGGACCCCGCTGATGATACGCAAATATTCGGCCATGACTTCCGCATCATGGCGGGCATACTTGATCGCCGGCACCTGTCCGTCCCGAAACGTCCCGACGCCGATCGAAATGATGACGGCTTTCGGTTGAGTAAACGCCGCCAAAGAATTCGGCATGTTGTCGACATCCGGAACCAACGCCGGGTCGATGACTTTAGGTTTGACCCCGAAACTAAATACCTTGGGCGGATGAACGGACACCACCGGACTAGTCGTCCGCAAGTTCAACGTCAATTCTCCGTGAAGATGTTCTTGGGGCGCCGTCACCCGTTGGCTGATCGAGGTGCGTTTGATCTCTCCCGGCTTGAGGTTGCCAATTTGGACTTCTGTGGGAAAGAAAGCCGTCAGCTCGGCTTTTCCTTCAGCTGTGACCGCCACGTCTTTTGCTTCTCCTATTCCCTCGTTCTTCACTTCGAGTTCGATCGTGATGGATTCATCCGGCTGAAGGAATTGGTCCCGATTTTCATCCCGGATGATGGCGCGAAAACTCAGTTGCGCCGGCGCAACCGGCGCGGTCGAAGCAGCCGACAGTTGCTGCGCCGCCGTCTCCATCACCGGGGGGGTGGACGTGGCGATCTCCGCTGTCGACGCCGCCCCAGAGGACTGTGGACGTGCCGCCACTGGAACCTTCGTGCCTCTTTGAGCGGCGTATTCTCGGATCTGCACCGATTGCGCGATCTGTTGAGCCAAACCGGTGATCGCCGAGTCAACGGCGTCCTGAACAATCTTCTCCAAGCCTTCTATCTGACACGACCGTTCCCCGACTGTCACCGTACCACGTCCGGTACCTTCGAGTTTCTTACTGAAGAGTAACGCTCCGTCTTTGGCCAAGAAGACCATCTCAATTCCCACCGTCGCTGTCGCCGGATAGGTTCCTTGCGTTTGCTTGGGAACGGCAAGCTCGATCCGCCTCAGTCCTATTCCGACCTCAATTACGCCGTCGGACGCGATGGCCTCATTAGGCTGACGCTGAGTCGTGACATCGGTAAAGACGTCCGTCAACTTCTTGGGAACGGATGCGACAAGCCCGTCAGTCAGCGTAACCGATCTCGTCTCGCCACAACCATCGAGGTATGGCGCGTCGGCTGTGGTCACGCTGGGTGAGAACCAGATCACCGGCGTCAATGGAATCGGTTGAGAACTGACCGGCTCCTTCCCCCGCTTGAGGAAGGAACAGCCGACACCCGACAAAGCAAGCGCCAGCACCACATAGAATGAGATGATGTGACGGCATGGCGGGAAATGGACGCTCAGCATGGGTTGAAGCTTGTTCACCTTGTGTTTGTACCGAGTGGTTATACCGAATTCGCATCGGCGTCACAACCGAGCAAAGACACATTGACAGCCTGTTTCCTCTGGGCTAAGGTCGCGTCATGTCCAGTCCCTCGGTGTCATCTTCAACTTCCTGGGGGGGGCCTTGGCCTGCGCTCGCTCGATTGATCCGGCTGCCGAATCAGACCGGTACCTATCTCTTACTCCTGCCCACGATGTGGGGGCTGGTGCTTGCCGCCAGGGAGATTCCCCCTCCTCATCTAGTAGCCATTTTCATCGGCGGATCGTTCTTAATGCGGAGCGCCGGAGTGATCATGAACGATTTGGCGGATCAATCGTTCGACCAGCAGGTCACTCGTACTAAAACTCGTCCCTTGGCCTCAGGGGAATTATCGCGGCGCCATGCGGCTATACTACTGGCCCTGCTCCTTGCCGTGGCGGCAAGCCTCCTGTTTTTTCTTCGACCGATCGTGACCTGGCTCGCCCCGGTCGCGGTCTTTCTCGCCGCCCTCTACCCATACGCCAAACGATGGCTCCATATCCCGCAAGCCATGCTCGGCATCGCGTTCGGCTGGGGAACGGTCATGGCTTGGGCCGCGGTGCAAGGACGATTGGATGCACCGGTGTGGTGTCTCTTTGGGGCAACCGTCGCCTGGGCTGTGGCCTATGACACGATCTATGCGATCCAGGATCAAGAAGATGATCGACGCATCGGCATCAAGTCAGCCGCTCTGTATTTCGGGCCTGCCGTTCACCAAGGAGTGGGCTTGGCGTTCGGCACCATGCTGACTTTCTTGACCGTAGCAGGGTGGTTTGCTCAACTGGGATGGCCATATTACGCGGTGCTCTTGGGCGTGTCTATATTTTTTCTGCTTCAGATCGGCCGGCTACGAAGGCCCATTACACCGAGTCACGCATTTGAGATGTTCCGGAATCACGTATGGGTCGGTGTCGCGATACTCGCCGGACTCCTCGCAGGATGCTGAAAAAGTCCACCAGCGGCGTTCTCGCATCGCTCAGAGGCTCAACGTACCGAAGCGTACGTCTCTCCTCTTCGCTCGCTGCGGCCTTGCTGGCAGCCTTTTTGAGCATCCTGAAGGTACTCTGGCGTTAGCACCGCACGGAAACTTCCAGTCATATTTTTGGCATCAACTGAGTTTTCCCGCGCTGGTCTAAGGCTTTTCGACCGGCTTTTCTGCAACAGGTTCCGATTTGGGAGCACGTAACGTGGAGACGTACATGGTCACGGCCTTTGCATCCACATCATTCAGTCCCAATGCCGGCATGCGTGTGTGTGCATCCATAGCCTGCGGATTCTTCAGCCAGCGGTAGATCCAAGTCGCGTTCAGCCGAAATCCCGCTCGATCCAGGGCAGGGCCGATCTTGCCGCCCTCACCGTCAAGATTGTGGCAACCGTTGCAACCATACTTATTTTCGTAGAGTCTTTTCCCGCGATCGACCAACTTGGCGGCTTCCGCTGGCTTGACCGTCAGATCCGGTCTTGGGATACTGAGTCCTTTACCCGGTCTGGTGGAGAAGTTGTTCAGTGCAACCTGTGCCGCATCCAGCTCTTTCTTGGCTTGCACCATCGCCGCTTGTTCTGACGCATAGGCGGATTCATCCACATCCACATCTTTCTTCAACTGCTCACTCTTCCGCTCCGCTTCATCGCTGGCTTTCTTCTCGGCCGCTTCATAGGCCTGTTTGGCCTGGTCAAATTTGGTCTGAGCGGCTTTCAACCCTTCTTCGAGCGAGGTTTTACGCGCCGAGACATTAAACTCCATCTTCATCCCGTGCAACGTGCGCACGTGCCCGACGATCGCCCAAATTTCATCCTCAGACAGCGTGTATTTGAATGTCGGCATCGTCGGAACCGCGAAGTCGTCGTCTCCGATCGGATCGCCACCCTCTTCGCTGGTGTCCAACATGTCACGTGAGATCGTACTGAAAAGCTCCTCGTCCTTGAACGTGCCCATTTCGGATTTGTTGGACAAATCTTTCGGTTTTGGATCCGGCATAGCCGACCAATTAAACCCTTGGTTTTGCTTGCCGCTTTCACCGTGACAGTCACTGCAATAGTGCGTATAGAGATCGTGCCCCCGCTTCTCTTGTTCGCTCGCGCAGCCTCCCATGATCAAGACTGCGCCTCCCACTATGCCAACCACGAATCCAATAACACCTAGCCGTGCCGCCTTCATGCTCACTGCCCTTTCTTGAGTTTTCTGATCAGGACAAACTGAAATCCCAAGGCCAATGCGGCGGCAACAGCCGCATACATATAGCTGGAATAGTCCGGCGGTGCATCGGCTCGGAAATACCACCAAGAAGAGACGGCTTTTTGAGATCCCTTTTCGACCAGCTCACCCGCGGCATCTTTTCGTCCGTCCCATACCGCAAAGGCGATGCTGATGAATTGCCCCGGCGTAATTTGAACATCTTCTTCCGGATGGTCGGTCGAGAGATTCCTGGAAAAGACCACTTTCCAGGTCCCGTTTGAATAAGCACCCTTTGCGTTCACATCTTGATGCGCTTGCGGCTTCAATGTGCCGAAGCCTTTCGCGCTCATATCGACAGCCTTACCTGCCTTGTTTTTCCAGAACCAAATATTGACCGGCCCGCCTTCGACTTGCAGCATCGGCTGGCCATGGGCAAAATGCGCCTTCTTGTCCCCGACCATGAATTCGAGCGCCGCGCCGTCGTCCGGATCCTGCGTGGGATCGGCATATTCCAGAAGAAAAACGACCTGTTTCCCGTCGTACAACGCACGGACGGCCACATCCTTGACGGTGACTTCCTGAATGCGGTTCGGCCAATGGACTTGAGGGGACATCGGAAACGACGCGGGGGAGACACTGCTCCAAGCCGCGGCATTTGGATCGTCAAGAGGTAACCCACCGGTCACAAGTGCGGCCCGAACCGCCACGCTCTCTTGTGCAAAAGTGAAAGATGCCCCACTGATGATCAGACTTGCGATCACTGCCGACCCACTGCGCAGAACCTGTTTCATCATTTGACCCGCCGGTTTCATGCTGGCCTCGTTCTCCCTACACAACTAGATCCGTCCACACTGTTCCTCCCCCTTACTCCCATGTTCGTGGAGATTGATGGGCTCCGTCGTATTCGCCCATGATGATCTTCCAAATCCATTCATCCGGTAATTCCACTTCCCAACGAGGCATGGCTGACCTCCATGGCGCGCCTTCAATCGGGAGGCCGACTCCGCCCTTCTTGATGCGCCAGAACAAATAACTCTCTTGCAACATGGCAATGGTCGTTGGATCGGCAAAATTGGCCGGAGGAGGATTGAAGCCGCGAGCGGCCGGTCCCTTGCCGTCAAAGTTCCCGCCATGACAGGGCGAGCAAAAGGCCGCATAGAACCCCTTCCCTTGCATGATATTGTCCGGAGTCTTGGGGACAGGATTCGACAACCCGGTGTACTCCCCAGGCGGCGCAGGATGAATCGTTCGACCTTCCGTCGGCGGAAGGTCACTCGTGGCGGTACTCCCGTAGGTCTGCCACCCAACCAGAAGGGGAAACAGAATGAGCACCCCATATCGAAGAGCCTGCAGGCCTCCGATCTTCTCTCCGGTCAAGAACCGCTGCATCGGCCCCCAGAAGGCATCTTTGGACTCTCCGCTCAATGTCTCGTAGATGATGATGCCGGACGCAGTCAGGAGGAGATAGAGGAATATCAGGCTGGAGGGAAGAGGCGCAGAGCCGGGTATATTCGGCAACACAAATTTCAGAAACAGATACATGGTTACCATGAGTATGATCGGCTTACCTAACGCGCCCATACGTTCCTCCCTCGTGCGTGTGTGCGTCGGCGACCAATGAAGATTCCGCTGCTTTGACCGGAGCCGACGGCGCTTTGCCTGGTATCTCGAGATCCGCCAGGCTGATGGAGATCGGCTCGCCGCTCATTTGCTGCAAAAATGCGATGACGGCGAAGATTTCATTCTTCGAGAGCCCGATCGGATCCTTATTGATCGCCGGCATCGTCGCGGGATATTCCTTCGGCACTCCTCCATGTCGATAATCGTGATACACGAACGCTTGGGGATCCGTCAGACTCTCATAGAGAAAATCCCGACTCAACTTGGCGCCGATCCCCTTTAAATCCGGACAACGGGCTGATTCGCTGGGGCCGATGGAATGGCACAGTGCACACTGCCCTTTGCTGAAGAACACCGTCTGTCCGATCGCCGCAATGTCGGTGGGGGTCTTGATGCTCGCGATGTCGATCTTTTCCTCTGCCGGAGGTAGAGACGCCATCTGTGGCACGGCGAGTGACATGAGCGAAAACAACCCCAACACGATGGCGACAAATCCAGTTACCCTGACAAATGTGGCCTTGATGAAGAGGAGAATCAGAATCCCGATCCCGACGATTGACAGAGCGATCAATTGTAGTTGTGCAACTTCATTCATAGTTTCTCAACCCGTAAGGATGTCGTTTTTTGTCTTTTTGATTCGTGAGGCTCTCACCTATCCCTGTTGCCGTTCCTCCGGCGCCCCTCCGGCCATCGCCGGAATGCCGTGCGGCAGTTCGCCTTTCCCTGATGCCGCAGCCGGCTTAGTCTTGTCACCCATGGTAGCGACCCAGAAGATAAACGCCACGAGGATGCAGAAGAAAAACGTACAGAGAGCCATGATCAGCGACGCGCTGCCGAGGGCCGGCGAATAGGCATAGGGCGACGAATCACGCATGACGCCGTACACATGCCAATGGACGCGGGACGAGGATCGCGCGTAGCCCATCAATGTCATGAGGAGAATGATCATGACGGCATTGAGAACCAGGGCATACCCGGCGCGCGGAGGCATACTGCCCCAGATCATCTCCGTCGTCGTCCTGGCACTCTTGAGCAACAGCGCGGTCAACGGCGTGATGGTCAGAATGACGAAGATGACGATGAGCACCTGAGACGTGGAGAAATAATTGATGCGGACGATCGCCGGCACAAAGTATCCCCACACACCGAGGACGATGACAGCGAGGCTGGCCAACACCAACACGGCGCCCATGACGGCCTTTCCCAATTTAGCCCAGCGGGCAGTGTCTTGTTTCCCTGCCCGCCAATACATGACGAAGCTCATGAAGGTAATGAGAATCATGAGATTCGACACGGTCATTTTGGCCGACATGACGCCCAGGACGCCGAGCAACGGGTGATGGGCCCCTCCCATTTTCTGGGCCTCTTCGATGCTGGCCACGAGCGAGTGCGGGGTCATCCACACCGCGAGACAGAGCAGCAAGCTGACCAGCATCATCAACATGGCACGTCGATATTTACCCTCCGACCCAGGGATCCGATAGGTAATCCCCAGCCAGAAGTAATAGTTCGAACCAAGAAACAGGACTCCAATCAACATGGCTTGGATGATGAAGAGCCAGGAGAGGAATCCTCCCATCAACGTGATGCCCATCTGCTGGTTGTATTGGTAAATTTCCCGCATGAGCCAATACCCTGCAAACGGCAAGGCCAACAGACCGAACACGCCGATGAAATTGCCGACATAACCCATCCAATCGTAATGTTCCCGATCCTCGGCGCTCTTGACCGACAAGTATCGGACTCCGGCGTACGCTCCGCAAATGTACCCACCAAGCACAATGTTGGCGATGAACCGATGGATGTTGATCGGCCACCAAGTCGGATTCCACGTCGCGGCCCAGGCTCGCTCAATAGCCGTGCCTTCGGAAATCACGACCGGGCTGGCCTGAAACGTGGCCCAGGCATTGGGCACAATCATGATGAACAAGGCGAAGAAGTTCAGCAGGAACCCCAGAAATACATGCAACGTTTTCATCCTGCCATGCTGCATGGCGTCCCACCCGTACCAATACAGATAGAGCGTCGCAGTTTCAAATAGGAACAGGAGGCAGTAGAGTAAAAAGGACGGGAAGAAGACGTCCGTCAAATAATTCATAAGCTTGGGGTAGAAGATCACTAAGATAAACAACAGAATGCCGCCGAACAGGGCGGTGGTCGCATAGGCCGAAGTCAGAAGCTTGGTAAACTCCTTGGCGAGCTTGTCATAGCGCTTTTCCCCACCCCTCCAAGCGATGACTTCACACAGCCACGCGAAGATCGGGACGCCTAAGACGAACCCCGCAAGCAGGAGGTGCAGCTGTGCGACGACCCAGATGAGATTCCGACTGCCGACATAGGGAATATCGCGATACTCAGTCGGACCGGCCGCAGCTCCCTCCGCTGCAAAACCGAACGAAGGGAGTGCAAGCCAACCAGCCGTCAACAAGAGAGCTGCGAGCCATCCGCCGTGACCTCCGACGGCTCGGAAAGCTCGTTGAATCATTCCGACCCCTTGTTGCATGGCACTCACCTCATCACCTCACAAGTTACAGTTACGGTTTCGCCTTGGCAGAGGAGTCCTTGGCTGTTCCACCTTCGGCCTTCCCTTTGCCCTTTTCTTTCTGACCTTTTGTTTCTGCCTTGTGCTGTTCCATCGCCTCAACTTGCGCTGCAAGTGACGCGATCCGTTGTGCACTCTTATTCAATGATTCGACCGGTTTGAAGGCCGGTTCGACGTGCACCTCAGGCCTTTTACAGCAGTCGTGCGGATTGGGCGTCGTCGCCGGAAGTATGGTCCAAAACATCAGAGACAGGACCACACCCACCCCTGCCAATGAAGCCAGCAACAACCCTTGGTCGCCCGGCACACGCATTAAATCCCAGCGGGTGATGAGTCCTTGATAATTTTCAGATGTCGGACGGGAGTGTTCCGCCATCCGTCGAATGATTTGTCCAAGTATGGAAATCCCGATGACCGCCAAGACGATCAGGACCGCCGACGAGATGGATCCCCAGATCGTAAGTTCAAGACCGATTCGTTCCGCGATGGGAAGACCGGTGCCGAAGAGATGTCGCAAACTTTCCATTTGGGACATCGAGTGGGAGGCGCTGATGGCATTCTCCGTCACGCGACTGACAATCCACCAGAGGAGCGGGAGGAAAAACGTTCCAATGAGAGCTGATCTCCACCATATGGCAAGGCCAAGCCCAGCCGGTGGTTCCTTCCGTAGTCGCTCAAGGAAGAACGTTCGCCCAACCAGTCCCAGCGCCCAAATATCGACGGGGATGGACATCCCGAAAATGAGCGGCAGCCCGATCCCTTCGCCGAAGTGCGTCTCAAAGACGGCGATGATGATGGGAGCGGCGAAGACTGTGACGGGACTGGCAAACAGCATTAAAAAGGCAAGGCCGAATCGGCCTTCGAAATGCACCAACCCCATCGTCATGGCAAGCACCGCAAACACCGCCTTAATGGGGATGCCGGTCCAGCAGGCAGACCAGAGAATACCGAACCCTATCTTCGTTGGAGACATCGATTCGCGTTCTTCAGCCATACCCAACCTGTGCCAAGATCAGTCGAGGAACTCTCGGTTAATGACCGACGCAACCGTGAATAAGACGATGATCACCATGATCGCAATCCAGCTGATGAGGGCGATCGGTCGCTTGAAAATATTCCGCTCGGGATCTTTGTCGATGAACGGGAGCGCAACGAGCAATACCATGAAGGCGGCCGGCAACGCCACGGCACCCAAAAACTGACCGAACTCACCGGCGAACAGTTTCAACCTGAGCAGCTGGAAGTAGAACAGAAAATACCATTCCGGTTCGGGATGGTAGTCCCCTGGGTCCGGCGCCGCCTCATCCAATAAGACGACCGGCTCCCAGAGAGCCAAGGCGCAGATCCCTAGGAAGACAAACGTCATCCCGACCATGTCTTTCCAAATTTGACGGGGAAAGAAATAGTCGGTTTTCGCTTTGATCTCCTCCACCGTACCGGTGAAAGGTCCAGCGGGAGCAGCCACGCGAAACAGGAACAGATGCAATCCGGCTAAGGCCATGAGCGACGCCGGAAGAATCATGACATGGAGCACGAAGAATCGGCTCAAGGTCATCTGTCCAGGAGTCGGCCCACCTTTCAGAAATCTGGCGATGAAATCACCGATAATGGGGGTCTTATCCAAGATTTCGACACCCACTGTCGTCGCCCAGAACGCGCGTTGATCCCAGGGCAAGAGGTAGCCGGTAAAGCCGAAGGTGATCACAACGCCGAACAACGCCAGTCCGACAAGCCACAGCAATTCTCGCGGCTTCTTGTACGCCCCCCAGAGAAACACCTGCGACATATGCGCCACCACACAGACGACCATGGCGCTGGATCCCCAAAAATGGTAGCCCAGAAGGAACCATCCATAATCGACATCGTGAATGATATATTGCGTGCTGGCGTAGGCATGGTCGGCTGTCGGCACGTAATAGAACATGAGCAACATGCCGGTCAGCGCCTGCATGGCAAAGATGAACAACAAGATGGACCCGAACACGTACGCCCAACGAGAGCCACCGGGAATCGGCTCATTGAGCATCTTGGCCTGCATCTCCTTGAGACCGACACGTTCGTCAAGGAACGCCACGAGCTTTTCGATCGCGCTGGGCTGATGATCGGGAATTGCTACGGGAGTAGATCGTTTGCTATCCATGTCGCCAGCTTTCAAATGATCCGGATTTGCGATTTCGTACCGGCCTTGAACTCCATGTCGATGACCTCCACGTCTCCCGCTGCAGAAACCCTCACGGGTAACGCGTCAAGGCCGCGCGGGGCCGGGCCGTCGAGTACTTTCCCGGCTGCATCATAGATGCTCAGGTGGCAAGGGCAGAGAAACACTTGTCCGAGTGTTTTGTGCTGCCGCCACTTGAATGCGCAGCCCAAATGAGGACACTTACCGGAGAACGCCACATAGGGAATGTTTTTCTTGTTGGTCCAGAGCGTCTTCCCCCTGGCATCTCGAAACTCCATGTCCTTGTCTTTGTAGACTTTCTCGAGAAGCTCGGGGGTCGCTCGGAGAATCCAGACGTTTTTATCGACTTCGCTCTCCGGCATATACACTTCTTTGACTTTCTTTTTGTACTTGAACTGCACGCCGACGTCGTCCTGTTTGATCTTGCCGACATTACCCACGTTCAACCAGTGGTTGTCGAAATCCGCATACATCGGCTTCATCAGAAAGCGGAGGATGGGATACGCGAGGGGAAGGCCGATCAAGAACCCAAGGACATGCGTGAAATTCATGAAAAACGTGCGGCGCTTGACGTTTTTTTCCAGATCGGGCAACGGCACCAATACTTCGCCCGGCGTCACATGGATGTTGTCCTCGAGGTGCGAGATCTCCACTTCATGCGTGGTGACATAATCTTCCCGCTTGAAGGGCGGCAAGGCGAGGATATCCGTTGACGGCGCGCGTAACTGCACGAAGTCATCCGTCACAGCCTGGACATGGCCCATGGCGACTTGTCGCTCACCACTCCCATTCATAGACACCACGATATGGCTGATCTCGTGGGAAAGCGGATCAAGCACGACCTTCGTCACTTCACCGATGTCGAGGTCGGTGCACCGGACCTTGGATTTCAATTTCGGTTGCAGCATTAGCTTTTCTTGATCGGCTTGGGGGTATTCACCGAGGTGTTCTTGAAGGTGCCTAACCAGGCGGCGAGAGCCTGCATTTCTTTGGGCTCCATGAGATCCTTAAACTTGTTGGGCATAATGCCCTTCTGATATTCCTTCTCATACCCCTCAGCCATAAAGCTCTTGGGATCGTAGATTTTCTGTTGAATCTCCTCGACCGTGAGCAGCGAGCCGATATTATCCAGTTCGGGGCCTCGTTTCTTTCCACCCTCACCCCTCAACTTGTGGCAGTTGTAACATTCTTGCAGTTGCCACTGCTCCTCGCCCACTTTCATGAAATCGCCGACGCCCGTGCCGGCTGCCGCAGCAGGCTTTTCTCCAGCCGATGGAGTCGGAGCTGTCGCCACCGATTGACCACTGCCTAACCCCTTCAGTCGCTCTTCCAAGACTTTCACCTGTTCATCAAGGGCTTTGGCGCGAGCAATCAGCTCCTCGGCTTTCCCCTTCTGAGAGGCAGCCCGCTCTTTTCCCAAAAGTTTGTCGATTTTGGCCCGTTCATCCTCAGGGTCAAACTGAGGTAACAGCGATGCGCCGGCAACACAGACAGTCACCAAGAGAATCCAGAATGCGATGACGGCAAAGAGGGACTTCCCTCCGCTCATCGTCCCGATCGGCTGCGCGTCAAGCAGTATGAAAACGATCGCCCCGATCAATGCAACGATGAAGAACAACACTTGGAATGGGATCGGCAGCTCCTGCCAATGTCCGACGAGAATAAGAGCGCCACCAACCACCAGCCCAATGCCTAGCTTCTTGAATATATTTCCCATACGAATTCTCGCCGCCTCAGCAGGCGCTCCACGCTGTGATTACTTGGCTGCGATCGGAACAGGACTTCCCTCAAGCTCTCGTACCCTTGCGACGGAAGGCCGAAGAGCCACCAGCGCAGCCACGCTGACGATGGCGATAAACACGACGGTAATCGCCGTAATCCACCCGGCCGAATACGAGAGCGTCGGAGTAAACGACTCGGCACTGAGGTCCGACACCAAACTATAGACATGGAAGTATTTCTTGAGCAACGACCGCACCGCCCCCATCAACCCCATGATCCACGTGGAAGTGAATGCCAGAAAAATCAACACAAATTGCGCCGCGAAATCGATTTTCCCCCAGAGGATCGTGCCTTGCTTGATGGTTCGGTTATACAAGACATAATTGACGACCGTCACATACACCAATGTCAAGATTGCCGAAAGCTTGGCCGGCATCGACGACAGATAGTCCCACCCTTCCGGCAGTTTCAGCTCATCGGGCATATCGGTGCCGGTGGCCACGAAACCGGCAGGCGTGAGCCAGACGGCATCGCTGATGAGCATGATGATAAAGCCGATCTTGATGACGGTCCGTGCCGAGACGGTCTTGGGAATAAACCGGCCCAATAGAAACGGTGATAGCGTGAGGGGCAGCAAGAACGCCAACGACATTGGATCGGGAATCCAAAACTTATCCATCACCCACATCGTGGCGGGGAGCAACACGACGAGGACGATCGGGGCCAAGATGGTCATCCGAACATTTTCGGCCCCTTCAATTCGTTTGACGCTGAGCCAGCTATAATAGTTGATGCCCAGGAACAGCAGCCCAATCATGATGCCTTGCGTTTCAAAAAACATGGAAAGCTGATCGGCCATCATGTACGGGCAGAATGAAAAATCGTAATCGCACATTTCATACGCCAACAAGAGTCCTGTAAACGGCTGCAAGAGCGACCCGCCCACCGCAATCCAGATGGCGGCGAAGCCCATCCAATCGTAGTAGGCTCGCTCCTCCTGCGTCTTCGCCCCCATGTACATGTAGGCGGCAATCATTCCGGCGATAAACCCACCGAATGCGACGTTCCCGTCGATTCTGTGGAGGCTCAGGGGGAACCAACTTTGGTTGGCGATCTTATCCCACAAGGTTGCCGCCGCGAGAAAGTCCTGCGGCGAGACTCCCTCAGCCTTGGGCGGTGTGTTCATGAACGACGTAGGGCCGTTGATGACAAACAAGATGAGCAGGCAGACAAGATTCAAGAGCACACCAAGAGCGATATGACGCCCTTTCTTTTCACCCTTCCAGACATCCCAGGTATACAGGTAGGCATACATGAGGATGGTCTCGGCGATGAACAGCGCCGGATACATGACGGCGAACACCATATAGAACTGATTGATGAACGAGGTTGTGAACTGCGGATAAGCGGCAAGAAGGACGAAAATAAACAAGCCGCCCGTCACAGCCGTCATACTGAAGAGAATGACCGTCACCTTGGTGATCTCTTTAGCCAGACGATCATACCGAGGGTCCTGCTTCCGGTACCCCAACCATTCTGAAATGACGACGAAGATCGGTGCGCCGAGGATGAACGCGGCAAATAAGATATGAAGTTGAGCGACGACCCATACAGCCGTCCGATTACCCGTGTACGGAAACTCCACCGAAGACGCCCCAACCTCTTGGGCGTAGACACCGGTGGCAGCCACACAGAGCGAGCACAACACAACGAGAGCCAGGAGACTGCTCGACAGTTTTTTCACGATACCTCGATGCCCCCTACTTTTTATAGAACCTAGTCTACGGATCTTGCTTTCATCTTGTACGACAGGCGCCAAGGACAGGCCTCTTGCGATTTGCCACATCACTGTCTCATATGACTTACCGCCCGACAGAGTATCGCAGATTCCGCCAATCCTTACCGATAAGGAAATCCCTTAGCAGCATACAAAAACAACCTGAGACTGGTCGGCAACCTCGCTTCGTATGCAGAAGACGGACGCCCTGATTCCAGAAGATTAAAGTCCAGAAGGTGCGAAGCATCGACAACCCTGTCACCCTCATAATCATTGAGCGACGGCATCGCCCCATTGCTTCTTCTCTTCATTCCAGGTCTTCCCGGCCAGTCCAAAACTTCGCTCATAGAGCACGAGCTTCCATCGGTCTTCCTCTGAGAGCTTGCTCTTCCAGCCTTTCATCTTGGTATTCGCCACCCCTTCGGAAATACGCCAAAACCATACTGAGTCGGAATAGAGCTTCATGCGCTCAGGGTTTCTAAAATCAGTGGCTCCCGCCTTGACCGGCTTTCCGTCCTTCCCGTGACAGCTGGCACAGTTGACGTCGGGATTTGTTTCACCGAGGAAGAGCTTGCGTCCTTCTTCCAGCTTCTGAGCATCCCCCCACCAATCTGTCGGCATATGCTTGTCGGCATATTCAGCTGGAGCCGGCGGCGGTGGCACGATCGGCCCCTCACCTTGCTCTCCGCAACTCGACAATAGCCAGAGGCTCATGACCAATACAACATGAAACGAACCGAGCCGCATGTTCATGACAATCTCATCACTCTGTCATTGGGAGTTTTTGTCCAGGTCGCAACGCGATCGAGGAAGGGGCGAATAAACAAAAAAACGCTTCTGCAGAGGCATCACATGCCCCTTGCAAGAGCGTCAAGATTGCAATCGCGCTTTCAGCTTGTCTCACTGGCCCCCGCCGACCTATCGACCGATTCGGCGAGATACCTTGTAGCCCCAAGGACCGTCATCGGCGATCATGATCTTTTCTTTCCCAGGGATTTCGCCTTGCTCCGTTCCTGTTTCCGCTGAGAACGGACCAGCTTCATCCCGATAATACCGCAGGCTGTTGCAAAGACCGCCCCGCTTCCCCACCAAAGCCAAGCAGGAGGCCCGCTTGCCTCACATCCAATTCCAAAGTTAACCCGGATCTTCCGTTCACTTTCTAGATCTTTCGGATCGAATTCAACTTTAAAGTTCTGCTGCTCCCCCCTCGCCTCTACCAGAAGGGGATCGCCAAGATTGTCGTTGTGCAGATGAAACATCGCCTTGTAGTAGCCGTCTGCATCTGTCCGTACAACCTGACCGTATGAAATCCTGGTGTCTTTAACAAGAACATCTGTATTCGAAAGCCCCTTTCCGCTCTGTCCGCAAACATACCCCTCCACCATGAAACGATGGTCCGCTTCATGTGTGGCTGATGCCACGGGTGGGAGCGCCTCGTTCATTGCGAGACAGCAAACTAGAATAAACAGTCCTACCGGACTTCGTCTGCCGCGCTTCGAACTAGATCGCTGACTCGTCGCTCGCTCCTTCGGAGAAGTGCACGCTGCACGATACGAGCGCGCTACAATTGGGCATGGGTTTCTAGCACAGCACCAAATCTTTGTCAACGAAACGGCCGGCCTTTTTGAGTGATGCACCTTTCTGTGTAAAAAGAAAAAGGGTGTCACCTAGACGCTGACGAAAGGAACCTCTTCTCTACCGAGGCTCGCACTGTGCCGCGCAGATTCGTGTCTTTGTGATGCGACTACTCGGGCGATCGAGACGCAAAGGCGATCGGCACCAACCTCGTGGCCGAAGACCGAACGCGGGGCGCCGTTTGCCGCTCTCGCGATTTCTCTGCCGGTGGGGCGTGGAGGCTGTTTTTCATGGCAGGTTTCGTTCCCTCAGGAAGCTACCCGCAGCCAAGGTTCGTACGGATGCGGAGCCGAGGGGGGAGCTTCTCATTCCAAGTCTTTGCCGAGAAGAAATCCTTCAATCCTCCAGGAACGTAAGACTCTTTAGGAGTTAAAGCGTATAGCCTTCGAGCGCTGGATGTAAAGCTGATTTTTTCCGCGAGAATATCGGTATCAGCTGAGGAAGAATGGGGGGGATCCTTAGAGGTAGCCCTTCGTGCGCGTCACCGCCTCAATCTTTGCGGCTTCTGCTCGACGATCGGAGTCTTTCTTCGAGACCCACGCCTCCCACGACTTGCCGTTCGCGGTATCTTCGCCGGTAAATGCGATGCTCTCGATGGATTGGTAAGGAATGCACCGATGACTCTGTTGGCCAACGGGAAACAGTTCCAGATGGGAATTGTCGTCGGCTACTTGACGATTGAACAGATATCCGGTGACCGATTCACCGGACCGTAAAGACAGGGTCACGTCGCCGCGGTAATCAAATGCCAGTTCGACGGCCTCGGTTATTTCGGCCATGGAAGTAGGCTTGAACCGCCGCCCTTCAAGGGAACCGGCAAGAGAACCTGGATGATCAACCGCATGGTTTTTGATATCGGTCATGAGGCAGAGACGGTTAACGAGAAGTAGGCATCAGCGTCAATTTAGCTGTCCGAGCAAATCCCGACACCGTGCTGAACGTATCTTCCACCGCCGAGGCCTCATAGCCGCAATGGACCATGCAATCGGCGCACTTTTCATTTCGACCGGTCCCGTACTTATCCCACTCCGTCAACTCCATAAGCTCACGGAATGTTTTGGTGTACCCCTCTTGCAGGAGATAGCAGGGCTTCTGCCATCCAAACACGTTATAGGTCGGATTGCCCCAGGGGGTGCACTGATATTCACGGCGTCCCATTAGAAAATCCAAGAACAGCGGAGATTGGTTGAATTGCCAACCCGCCTTGGGATTCGCAAGAATTTTTGAAAACAACTCCGTGGTTCGCGCGCGTTTCAGGAAATGCTGTTGATCCGGAGCTTTTTGATAACTATAGCCGGGAGAGATCGTCATGCTTTCGACGCCCAACGCCATCATTTCGTCGAAAAACTTCCTGACACGCTCGGGGTTGGCATCGTCGAACAAGGTGGTATTCGTCGTCACCCGATGACCGCGTTTGAGCGCCGCCTTCATGGCCCTGACCGCCACCTCATAGACTCCGTCGCGACAAACGGCCAAATCGTGCTCGTCCTTGAGTCCATCCATATGGACGCTGAAGGTCAGGTACTTCGAGGGTTGATACTCATCCAGCTTCCGTTCCAAGAGGATGGCGTTCGTACAGAGATAGATGTACTTCTTCCGATCCACCAAACCCTGGACGATCTTCGCGATTTCAGGATGAATGAGCGGCTCTCCGCCGGGAATGCTTACCATCGGCGCTCCACATTCCTCTGCCGCCGCCCAGCATTGTTCCGGCGTCAACCGCTTGTCGAGGATATGATCGGGATACTGGATCTTCCCACAACCCGCGCAGGCCAGGTTGCACCGAAAGAGCGGCTCAAGCATGAGTACCAAAGGATAGCGTTTCACTCCCTTCAGCTTCTGGGAGAGCACGTACGTCGCCACAGTATACATCTGGGAAATCGGAACAGCCATTCCGTTCTCCTTACTTAATTGTCTTTTCTGAAATCGCTCTATCTGAACAGCTGCCTAAAGCAGCCTTGCTTGGAGGCACAAAAAGTTTTTTGATTCTAACATCATGCATGGGGCTCGTCAATTTCGAAGAGCAAAGAATGGGGGGGGCATCCACTTGCCGCAGTATCAGGGTTTCTGCTAAGGTCAGGTTGACCTACGTCCGGCCCATCCCAGCATCCTTAGCTGAGGTAGCTATGAGACGTGTCTCTCTCCTCTCTCGCCATCCTTTCTTGTGTTCCAACTGTTCACACGCCGATAGACAACGATTAGGGTGCGACAAGTTCTTGGCTCACGGAGGCTCTGATGAGAGCCTCTATTCGATATGCTTGGAAAATACTTCCATATGGTTGAAGCCATTCAACTTCGTTCAGAAGGAGGGCGCATCATGATCAGGAAAAGCCTGGTGCTGGGAATTGCATCGCTACTTCTTCTCACGTCCGGCTATTTGGGAATATCCTCCGGCGCCAAGGATGCCGGGGGCATTCCTGCTGAAAAAGTGGCGGATATGTTACATGCCGTCATCGAGTCAAACCGCACGTTTTATACGGAGCATGTTGTAGAGCGGATGCAAGCGAAAGGCGCTGCCGTCGCATCAGAGAATTGGCGCTCCGAAAAAACTTTACCCCTGCCGGCCCAATTCTTACAGGAAAGCGCTCGTCTCTCGGTCAATTCGAAGGCGAAGGTCGGCTATAAACTCATCAGTCTCTGGCCCATCAACAAGCAGAACGGGGCGAAATCCGACGCTGAGCAAAGGGGCTTGACGGCAACCCAACAGAACCCGGACCGCCCGCATACTGAAGTGGTCATGAACGGAGCGGATGCTTATCTCATGGCCATCTATGCTGACAGAGCGGTTTCCCAAGCCTGCATCGGCTGCCACAACGCGCATCAGGATAGTCCAAGGCACGATTTCAAGCAGAATGATGTGATGGGCGCCATCATGATCATGGTTCCGCTGAAACTGTAGCGGTACGCGCAAGCGAGGTATCCGAAAGAGGACACTGCGGTGATTATTCCCGCGGCGTCAAGAGGAGAGAGAGGCTACGCCTGAAGAGCCGCGGGTACGTACGAAGTGCGGTTTGGAGGCGCCGAGCGGGTTCGAACCGCTGCATCGCAGTTTTGCAGACTGCTCCCTTACCACTTGGGTACGGCGCCTCGGAAGGCGGCATTATAATCCCTTCTTTTTCCAGAACTCAACAGAAGCCAACCCCATAACTGGTTGAACAACACTCGTTGAGAAAATCAGCCGGCGTCTTGGAAATTTCCCGGCATATCGTCTAGGTCTGACTGGCCTTACGGGAAGAGATGGAACGCGTTTTTTCAGAGTACTGCTCCGGATAGTTCCGATCGCCCTTGCTGCTGAGAAGTAATCCGTACAAGATCAGCATCGCGATACCGAGATGATGGTAACTCTTCAGCGCTTCCCATCTGGCAGAACCCACGACTTCATAATTCAGCACCATGGTCAGCACAACGTACAGGGCCAGCATGATGTATCCCGTACGGGTTAACTCCCCGTTCAATCTTGCGGCAGCCGACACAACTACACATGCCGCCGGTATCATCCACACCAAATGCTGATCCCAGGTAATAGGGGAAAATAATAAAGCCAAGAGTAATATACCGGCACACTCCCGCGCCCACGCGGGATCTCCTACCCCTTGATACGGCCGTCGGCTGGACCAGGCGAACAGACCGAGTAGCGTCAGCCCGGCCGCTCCAACGATCGCGTTCGCGGTCGACGACGGCAGATCCCACACGGGCCTATATCCGGGATCCACTTGCCGTAGGCGATGGTCCGGTGGGTATGTGACCAGATACCGAAGCATGGTATGACGGAGTGAAAGGTTGGCCTTCTGAAGTTCATTTTCTTGCCTGCCTTCCATCTGCCGATCAAACACGGACAACACCGCGTTCTTCGTCCATTCCATATGATGATTCCACCAACTCGTGGGTCCCATATATAAGATGGGTAGTATGATCCACAAGGCGGTCGCGAGCACTGTGTATGAGGCCAATCGCCATTGCCGCTTCCACAGAAACAACAGCACGAAAAGCGCGGGAGTGATCTTGAGTACGATGCCGAGTCCGATCAACATCGCACCCAGCCGTTCTTTCCCGACCCATATCGCATAAATTCCACCGGTTAGGATCCCCAGTAGCATCAGATGCGGCCCACCGTCATCGAGATCATTCAAGATGAATTGCAACGTCAACGCCCCCGCACCTATGCCGACCAACAGCCGATTCCACGCACTGGAGTGTGATGTGCCGCGCAGCATGCGATGGAACAGTATGATGGTGATGACTAAGCATCCGACAGCGACGGCATACCGTAGCGCCAAGCTTGCGTTTCTCTCTAGAATAAGCAAGGGAGCGAAATAGATCCCGGTAGTCGGCAAATACATGTAGCAATAGTCGTTGGCGTAGAGATATTCGCCGGAGAGAAAGCGCCTGCCGATCTCACGGTGAATATCAATGTCACGGAAGTGAAATGACCGTCCGAAAGAGATGATGTAGCCGTGCACGACCGCCGCAATCACGAGACCGACCTTCACCAACCTCACAAACAAAGAAGATCCGACGAACTCACTGATCCGGTGGATGGTGGGCTTTGATTCCATGGTTCAGGGGCACAAATACATGACGCGGCGAAAGTGCGTCAATCGTTTCTTTTGTCGGAGAGTGTGGGGCTGACCGATGCAGGTGAGACTATGTCTTACTGTGCCCGTTACCTGAGGGGCAAGACCGGTATTTGTTTCCCGAGCGTAGAAGGATGATCTGACTGAGGCTCCATCGATTCCCACCCGTTTGAAGGGGCAGAGGCACTCGCTTCGCCGCTGCTTTCCGCTTCTTTTTCCTTGGCGAGTTGTTCCACTTCCACAATGAGCGTGTCCATCAATTCTTCCATCGGCACCTTTCGGACAAGCTTGCCTTTCTTGAACAAAATACCCTTGCCCTCGCCGCCGGCAATCCCGATATCGGCTTCTTTCCCCTCTCCGATACCGTTGACGACACAACCCAGTACCGACACGTTTAATGGAGTCTTGATGTGGTTGAGTTTTTTCTCCAGCTCGTTCGCCATCCGGACGACGTCGATTTCGACGCGTCCGCACGTCGGGCAGGCAATGACATTGATGCCCCGATGACGCAATTCGAGTGATTTCAGGATCTCGAACCCGACTTTGACTTCCTCCACCGGGTCAGCAGCCAGCGATACGCGCAATGTGTCTCCGATGCCCTGCGAAAGCAAGTACCCGAGGCCGATAGAAGACTTTACCGCTCCGGTCATGGCCGTCCCCGCTTCGGTAATCCCGATGTGAAGCGGATAATCGGACTGATGGGCGAAGAGCCAGTAGGCATCGATGGCATGATGCACGTCCGAGGCTTTGAGCGACACCTTCATGTTGGTAAAGCCCACATCTTCAAGCGCATGCACGGCATTGAGCGCCGACTCAGCCAGCGCCTCAGGGGAAGGCCATCCGTACTTCTCCAACAATGGGCGTTCGAGAGACCCTCCATTGACGCCGACCCGAAGTGGAATTCCTCGCTCATTCACAGCCTTAATGACTTCTTCCACTTTCCACCAGACGCCGATATTGCCGGGATTGATGCGGACACAGTCGACGATGCGGGCGGCCTTCAATGCAAGCCGATGATCAAAGTGAATATCCGCAATCAGCGGTACCGTCATCGCCGCTTTGATGTGCGGGAGAACCTGGGCGGCCTCGTCGTCCGGAACGGCCACACGGATGACTTCGCAGCCGGCAGCTTCAAGCTGATGAATCTGTTCGACCGTCGCGGCCACATCACGCGTGTCCGTCGAACACATGGATTGCACGGACACCGGAGCATCGCCCCCGACCTTCACCTTACCGACCGAAATTTGACGTGTTTTTCGCCTTGGAATATGCATCCGGCTCGCCTTACCCTTCACTCCTCACGTCTTTGATCAGCTTCCCTGTTCATCTCCATGTGGATGGCCGATTAGCGCCGTGCCAGTAAACGACGATTGTACAGCGGAGGCTTTGCCGATCAATTCTTTCACACTTTGATAGATCCCTTCCGCTGTCAAACCATACCGTTCCCGTAACAGATCCTGTGGCCCCTGTTCGATATACCAATCGGGTAGGCCCAGGACCTTGGTCTTCACCGTCGTCACCCCGGCTTCCGAAAGGGTTTCGAGTACCGCAGAACCGAACCCGCCTATCTTACAACCTTCCTCCACCGTCACCACATAGCGCGCTCGCTTCGCCACATCGACAATCAGTTCGTGATCGAGCGGCTTGACGAATCGCCCGTTGACGACTGCTGTGGACACGCCTTCGTCATTGAGCCGTTCGGCTGCCTCGACGGCCTGCCATACCGACACACCGATCGCAATGATGGCCACATCCGTCCCGTCTTTGAGGAGTTCGCCTTTCCCAATAGGCAAGGCTTGTGGAACTGAATCCATCTTCACACCGAGGCTCACCCCACGGGGATATCGTACTGAAATCGGCCCGTTGAATTCCACGCATGTTTTCACCATATGCTGCAGTTCATTTTCATCTTTGGGAGCCATGACGACCATATTGGGAACGTGCCGAAGATAGGCATAGTCGAAAGCCCCGTGATGCGTCGTCCCATCCTCGGCGACGAGCCCTCCTCGATCGATGCAGAAGGCCACCGGAAGATTCTGGGTGGCGACATCATGCACGACTTGGTCATAGGCCCGCTGGAGGAAGGTCGCATACATCGCCACGACCGGTTTCATCCCCTGCGCGGCAAGCCCCGCCGCAAACGTCACGGCATGCTGCTCGGCGATGCCGACGTCGTAGAGGCGATTCGGGAATTCCTTTTCGAATGTCGTGAGGCCGGTACCTTCGCACATCGCCGCCGTGATGGCCACGATGCGCTTATCTTTACGCGCCAACTTGACCAACGTGTCTGTGGCGATCGCCGTGTAGGAAGGCCGCGCGGCCTTCTTCGCCGGCGCACCCGTCTCTCGGACAAACGGAGGACAGGCATGGAACCAGACCGGATTCTTCATGGCGGGCTCATAGCCCAGGCCCTTCTTTGTAATGATATGGAGCAGAACCGGCCCCTTCATCTTCAACACATTCTCAATCGTCGGGAGGAGATGCTCAAAGTTGTGGCCGTCGATGGGTCCACTGTATTGAAAACCCAATTCTTCGAAAAGCAATCCCGGCAGAATCACGCCTTTGGCGAGTTCTTCGGCTCGGCGGGCGAGCTTCTGTATATCGGAGCCGATGTGAGGAATCTTGCCTAATAACTGACCGGTCTCTTCACGCATTTTCCCGTAGAACTCGCCGGTGATGGTCCGACTCAGATAGGCGGAAATTGCCCCGACGTTTTTCGAGATCGACATTTGGTTGTCGTTCAAAATCACGAGAAAATCTTTTCCAAGTCCCCCGGCATGATGCAGTCCTTCCAGCGTCATCCCGGCCGTCATGGCGCCGTCTCCGACGACACAGACGACCTTATGTTTTTGCTTCAACTGGTCTCTGGCTTCGACCATACCGAAGGCGGCCGACACGCCGGTCCCCGCATGGCCGGCGTTGAATGTATCGTACTCACTCTCTTCTCGCTTACAAAACCCGCTCAGTCCGCCATATTGGCGAAGCGTGTGAAACTGTTCGCGCCGACCAGTGAGGAGTTTGTGCGTGTATGATTGGTTGCTGGTGTCCCAGACGATTTTGTCGGACGGCGTCTCCAAGAGATATTGCAAGGCGACTGTGAGCTCGACGACGCCTAAATTCGAGGCCAGGTGTCCGCCCACGTTCGAGACCGCTCCGATAATCTGTTCACGAATCTCCCGGCACAATGTCGGAAATTTGTCGGGAGACAACCGCTTCAGATCGGCAGGAGTATGGATCGTCTTAAGTATGGACATAGATGGTCTCCTTCGTTCTCCCCCGTCAGCAACGTGGCCATTACACCCGACCGAACCACCATCAGTCGTTCGGGTGCCAAATTTGGTGGAGTCTCACACAAGAACCATATGAAGTCAAGCACTTATGAAACATGCCCCGGTGGGCTGCCTCTCTCTTTGGCCTCGTGATAAAGAGTCAAGATTGTCCAATTAGTGTGGATACCGTATAGTTTGGCTAGTAAGGAAAATCAAGGCCGGCAAAAATAGCTCCTCCTTCTTTACTGAACCCGTAGTCGATCCTCCCGACGACATTGGGGCGGATAATTCCCCGAAACCCGATACCCGGCGTGATGCGATAGTCCTTGAAGCTCACATTCTTATACGAGTTGAACACTTGCCCGGTATCGATGAACGGCGCAATCTCAAAGTCCGCCATGACCCCGGCAAGGCGCGTTCGCACTAAATGTATGCGTTCCTCAACACTGAACGAGATCAGTTGCTTATCGATGTACCGATCGACACCGAATCCGCGCAGATTGTTCTGTCCGCCCAACGTGCTCTGCTCATAAAACGGAACATCTGAGCCGAGGGTGGCTTGCAGATCGCCGCGAATCACCAAAATCGCCCGCTTGGATTCGCTCGCAAACATCTTTTTGATCTCGAGACCATACCTGGAATACACGGGATCTACGCCTTTATGGAAATTGTAATTGAGCTCCGCATAAGCCGTGATCGCCATCCCATCAGTCGGAGTCACCAAGTTATTCCGTGTATCATAATGAAAGGTGATCCGCTGACCGAGTATCGCCGCTCCGTCCATGCCGGGAGCGTCTGGAAAAACATCTCGGGAAAACGGAAACATTGTCGCTGCTCCCTGCTCGATCGGCTGCATGATGCGTAGGCGCTGGCTCACGGCGATCTGCGTCACTTCATTGGCATAGACGCCGAATCTCCAATTGAGCCTGGTCTCGGATGCCGTGTAGTTAGTCTGTTCACCTTTTTGAGTCGTCGGGCCGAGCCCGTAAAACCGCATGGTGGCATTCTTGAAATTCATAGCACCGAACTCGATACTATACCGACCATTGCTGAAACCGGGGTCGACATAGTTGAACAGAAATTTATGTTCGATCTTCTCTGACCAAGACGCAAGGGCTTTGAGTTGTTTCCCACCTGGTTCATAACGGAACAGATTGATTGTTCCCCGAGCGCCCACGTATGAGTTATGAATGAACATTGGAGCGACTAAGTATTTCAGATCCCCATCCGGCCCCGTGAAGAGAGCCGGCATGATCAGCCCGAAATCATTGCCGTCGTTTTTGCTCGTACTGATGGCGGGGATAGGAAAGAGTTTCACTTCCGCCTGAGCTTGATCGGGAAGCACAGGACAGAGCGCTCCGATCAACAGAAGGATAAGGCTGACCGCAAGGCGACGCATACACGCGCTCATGATCCGATAAACGCCGTTATGGCGCCTTGAGCTTGTCGGTTTTTTTGCGGAGCTGATCGACGAGATCCGAATAGGAGGAGGCACGAAGAATCTTCGTAAACTGCCCGCGATAGTTATTCACCAGGCTGACCCCGTCCACGACGACATCATAGACCCGCCAATCATCGGCTTTGTTGATCAAACGATAATCGAGCGGGATCTCTGTCTTTCCTGAAAGCACCTTGGTCCTGACTTCCGCGTAGTCCTTCTCCGTTCGTTCGTTTAAATACTGCACGCCTTCGCCGGAATAGGTTTCAATCTTGTCCGCATATGAATTGGTCAGCAACGTCCGAAAGAGGTCGACAAATTCCTGTTTCTGCTGATCAGTCAGCTGGTTCCAGGGAGCTCCAAGCGCCCGTCGGGACATTTCCGTATAGTCAAATCGAGCCGCCACCACTTTCTCCAACAGATGCCGGCGCTTCTCGGCTTTCTCCGGTTGCTTGAGTTCCTTTTCCCGTACGATGCGGAGCACCTCGTCGACCGTCGCTTTCATGGAGTCGGTTGGAGGTCCCGCGTACCCGGGTACCACCACTCCGATACAGATGACCATTATTATGAGCACCGTGAACCACGAACTGCCGCATCTCCACCTCTTCCAAGCATTCCCAATCGCTATCATCGTGTCTCTCTCCTACACCAGTATTAGTCGTTCCCCCCACACCTAAGAGATAGATCCGATTAGTTGACCTTCCCATGGACGTACTGACTCACTAACTCTTCAAGATCAAGGCCTGATTCAGTATCACGAATCGTGTCACCCGGTTTCAGAGGATCTCCCCCTCCGCCCGGCGAGAGCGAAAGATATTTTTCTCCGATGATCCCGCGAGTCTTGATCGAGGCGATGGTATCCGAATAGAGTTTCGTCCCACTGTGAACCGACAGCCTCACCAGTGCCCGGTCCTCTTTCAAGCCGATGGCTTTGACTCTGCCCACCTCGACACCGGCGACTTCCACAGTTGCTCCGGCTTTCAGCCCTGTGGCTGAATTGAACAGAGCAGCGACTTCGTAGACATCCCCACCGATCAGTTCTAACTTGCCGAGTTTGATCGAGAGATAGCCCAAACAGACGATGCCGACCAGCACGAACACACCGACGATCAATTCGAGCTTGCCTTTTTCCATCATGGACTCCTCTACCCTCCGGAGGATGCCGTACTCAGCGATACCGTTCCGCCAACTGAGATAAATTCCCTGATTTCAGGATCGGTCGTCCGTTGAAATTCAGCCGACTCCGCCATCGCCGCGATCTTCCCTTGTTTCAACATTGCCACGTAATCCGAAATGCCGAAGATCTCTGGAATCTGATGACTCACCATCACGGCAGTAAACCCGAACTTCCGCTGCATGCTCGTAATAAGATCGTGAATCGATTTGGCCATGAGCGGGTCGAGACCCGTCGTGGGCTCGTCGAAGAGAATAATTTCCGGTTGCATCACCAAGGCGCGTGCCAGGCCGGCGCGTTTCCGCATGCCCCCGCTGAGTTCCGCGGGGAACTTGTGTCCCATCCCGGCCAGGCCCACTTGATCCAACTTCTCATCGACACGGTTGGTCACCTCCGGGCCTTTCATGTGGAATCGTTCCCTGAGCGGAAACGCCACGTTTTCGAAGACCGTCAGTGAATCGAACAGCGCCGCCCCTTGAAACAACATCGCGAACCGTTTGCGCACTTCGTTGAGCGCATGGCCGCGGAGCCGAGAAATCTCGATTCCATCGACCCACACTTGTCCGGCATCAGGTTGGAGGAGTCCGATCATATGCTTCAGCAGCACGCTCTTACCTTCACCGCTTCGACCGATGATCGTCGTGAGTTTCCCTTCGGGAACGATGAGATCAATGCCCTGCAAGACCGGCTGACCTCCCAACGTCTTCATCACACCCACAAGTTTCAGCATGATTACAACAACAAGGACGTCAAAAAATAGTCCCAGATAAGAATCAAGACCGATGACAATACGACTGCCTGTGTCGTGGCGGTACCGAGCCCTTCGGCGCTCATCTTGGTGTAAAAGCCCTTATAACAACAGACCCAGCTCACGATCAGGCCAAAACTAATGGATTTGAGAATGCCGCCATAGACATCTTTCCACTCGACCGCGGCCTCGATGGAATTCCAATACGAACCAGCGTTGACGCCGAGCAGGTCCACGCCCACAAGGTGACCGCCATAGATTCCCACCACGTCGAAGATCGCGACCAGCAGAGGAACGCCGATCAAACCCGCCACGAGCTTCGGCGCAATCAGGTATTGGAATGGATTGACAGCCATGGTATCGAGCGCGTCGATCTGTTCCGTGATCCGCATAATGCCGATCTCCGCTGTGATCGCGGAACCGGCACGCGCCGTCACCATGAGCGCGGCCAAGACCGGGCCCAACTCACGAATCATACTGAGTGCCACCGCAGAACCCAACAGCCCTTCAGACCCGAACTTTCGCAACGTATAGTAACCTTGCAGCGCCAGCACCATCCCGGTGAACGCAGCGGTCAGCACGACAACAAACGTCGACTTGTAGCCGATGAAGTGGAGTTGCTTGACGATTTGCATGCCCCGCAGCGGCGGACGCGCCAACCAGGCGAAGGACGTGACCATGAAGATCAACATCCGGCCCATTTCCGCCACATAGACAAGCGCCCATCGGCCTATGAGTTCGAGTAACGTCATGGTCAAGTCGGAGAGAATTCCTTCTTCCGGCGTTCAGTCGCCATCGCCGCCGCATAGTTCCGGAAAAAATCCGTCAAGGCCTCCGCTGCGACCAGACTCTGTCGACGAAGCCGGCCAAGACCCAAGAGACATGAAGGAGCGGCCAAAACGGTACCAATACCTTTGAGCCATCCAGTGGGCCTGAGAAATAGATTGAAGTCAAGCGGAAGATCTTCGTCCAGAAGATCCGAAACAGATCGGATGATCACAAAGGGGACTCGTGCCCGTTGCGCTTGGGCAGCCAAGGCTGAGCTTTCCATATCGAGGCCGATGGCCTGAGTGCTCAGCGCAAACCTTCGTTTTTCTCGGGCACTGCCGATGACTCGATCGGTCGAGACAAATCGCCCGATATGCTCAGGGGGCACCAGACTTGCGACCCACGTCAGGACAAGATCCCGCTCATCACCCGATACATCGAGCACCTCCGACGGCTCGTCGCTGCCCGTTCCTTGATGCACTACTTGACGGCCTACCAAGAGTGTCCCGATATCCGCCGCGTTGAGCGCACAGGCAAACCCCGTTGACACGACGAGGCTGAACGACTGGTTGTCGAGCAGGTGGGCGGCGTTTCTCCCCGCTTTTTCAAGACCGACGCCTGTTTGAGCAAGCCAATATTCCCTATCGCCTACGAGACGTACGAAAACCGGGAGACGACCGATCCGACGTTCAACGCCGTGAGGGAATGCCGATCGCACTGCACCCATCTCCCATGGAGTGGCGGCAAAAACGGCGATTCGCTTAGGCGGCTCAGCACCGGATGAACAGGGAGAAAGAGAACCGGCGGGGGTCAATGCTCGGACCGATACGAGTCAGTTCCTTGAATGTGATGACGAAGTTCGTCGGCCCGCATCTTCCCTCGAGAACGAAGGTTACGGTACATCGCCAGAGCCCACAGCGGGAAGTACTGGCAATACCAATGGTAACGAAGATAAAACACACGCGGAAATCCTGTACCGGTATGAGCAATTTCTTCCCATGACCCATCCTTCATTTGACGGCGAAGGAGGAATTGCACTCCTCGCGCGACACTGAATGAATCAATCGCTCCCGCAGACATCAGAGCCATCAATGCCCATGCTGTTTGTGAGGGGGTACTCTCCCCTTTCCCGTGATGCTCCGGATCGTCCTTATAGGAGAGACAGGACTCGCCCCACCCACCGTCAGGATTCTGATTCGACTCCAGCCAAGCAACCGCCCGGCGAATAGACGGCGTCGAGAGATCTTCACCAATAGCCCTAAGCCCGGCTAAAACCGACCAAGTCCCGTAGATGTAATTGACGCCCCATCGTCCGTACCAACTACCGTCTTCCTCCTGTTCTTTCTTCAAAAAAGCCAAGGCCGGTCCGGCGGCTGGATGGGTCTTGTCATACCCTAATGCGCCGAGCATCTCCAGGCATCGCCCGGCCAGATCGGAAGTACTGGGGTCCAAGAGAGCTTTATGATCGGCAAAGGGGATATAGTTGAAGACGATTCGATTGTTGTCCTTATCATAGGCGCCCCAGCCACCATCTGACCCCTGCATCGCCAAGACCCATCGCATCCCGCGACGAATGGACTCGTTCAGCTCGCCCTCCCGACCCGGGATCTTCAATTTGGAGAGCGCCATGATGACCACGGCAGAATCATCGACATCCGGGTACAATTCGTTCTCAAACTGGAAATACCACCCACCCGGTTCCGCGTTCGGCGAGGAGATAATCCAGTCACCCACGGTCTTGGTTTGCCTGGACATGAGATACCGGCCCGCCTTCTGGAGCACAGGATGATCCTGCGGCACGCCCGCTTCAACCAGAGCGTTCATGAGCAACGCGGTATCCCAAATAGGAGAACAACAGGGCTGGAGATGGAGGGTGAGGGCAATCTCACCGTCGATCGTCGTGGAATCGTAGACTTCCAACTCTTCGATCTCGCGAAGTGCCTTGACGACCAGCGGATCATCAGCGCCATACCCTAAGCATTCAAGCGCCATGATGGAGTTGGCCATTGCCGGATAGATGGCACCGAGTCCCCCGGTCCCTTTGACATGATCCACCATCCAACAAGCGGCTTTATGCAGCGCCTTTTCCCGCAACACTCGCATGGGCATCCGGTCATAGAGTTTCAACATCGCATCCAGCGCCACGAAGAAATTATGCGGAGTGAACCACGCCTGATCCTTATTGAACGGAGGGTATTTCCAATAGCGAACCTCCGCACGCGGGATCGGATACAACTCGTCGATACCTTGTTCGCGTGGAATCCGGCAGACCGGACGGTGCGCGAAGACGATGAGTAAGGGAATGAGCACGGCCCGTGACCAATACGAGATCGCATAAATACTAAAGTAGAATTTCTTCGGCAACAACATCAGCTCGACGGGCATGTGGGGAACACCTTCCCAATCATACTGATCGAACAAAGCCAGCGTGATTTTCGTAAACACGTTGGCTTGCAGGACGCCGCCCATCGCCAGAATCCGTTCTTTGGCCCGAACCATACAGGGTTCGTCCGCCGACACGCCGCTTAATTTGAGCGCAAAATATGCCTTGACCGATGCACTGATCTCCGACGGGCCACCGTAATAAATCGGCCATCCGCCGTCGGGAAGTTGCATCATCTTGAGGTATCGGACAGCCTTCGCCTCTCGATCAGGATCAACACGATCGAGAAACCGGCGCAGCATCAAGTATTCGGAGGTCAGACCGGTGTCTGCTTCCAGCTCGGCGACCCAGTACCCTTCGGCATGTTGACGGCTGAAGAACCACGATTGACTCCGCCTGATCGCGTCATCCACGGCATCAGGTTGACTGACGGCATGGCCGATGGGCCGGCGAGCAACGGAAGAATCCAATGAAGGCAGGACAACCGGTTTGTCCGAAACCAACCGAAGTGTAGCAACCGGGGTAAACTCCGTCGCTGGGTCGAGTCGCCCCTGAACGGTCGAGAGCAGACTGTCAGAGAGGCGATTGAATAACGCCTTTATGATGTTCATGAATGGTTAGGACTCAAAAGAGACAACTGCGGCAGGCGAAAGACCGACATCTTACAATGGTCTCCCTTCGTAAACCTTTCCAGTACTCCCTCGAATATATAGAAGGCTTATAACAAACGATTGGAAGCGAGTCAAGCGAAGGAGCTGAGAAGTGCCTGAAGTATCTATATTTTTATCGGTGTAGGCGATCGAGAACACCGCTTGAACAGCATTCATAGTTGGACGATACAGCATCAATCTCCGCTGTCGATCACCCGCGTGATTGAGCCAAGGTCATCAACCACCTGCATCCGTACTTTCCTGGTGTTTCAATGTCTCAATTCGGTTCTTCACCCGAAACTCAGATACGAGGCGTATCGGCGATACCTGTGCGGCGCAACGGGAGCTGGCCACATCCTGGTGATGGAGTTGTTGTCGAAAAGGCCGCTCCAAGATGATCATGAACATCTGCACCATCTTGCGCGGCCTACCTCATCCCGGCGATCCTCTGGGTCGGAGGATGAAAATCCATTCTTCATCGTGCGGATTTCTTACGAGGACCTAAGGATGAAGAGGCTCACGCTTCCATTATTGATACTTGTCATCGCCATGACGCTCACCTCCTGTTCGGTGATCAAGACAACCTTCTCGGTGATCAAGACGACGTACAAGACCATCAAGGGAGCGGTCAAAGGCACGGTATGGGTTGTTCGAGGAACCTATCAACTTACCAAGGAGACCACCAGACTCGTGTACCACATAGGTATATTTACCTTTGAGGTCGTCCGCGCTCCATTGGACTATCCGTTGACGAGGGACGATCTCCAGACCATCGATGGGCTCCCGCCCAAGGAGGCGATTCGTCAGGGCCGGGTGAAAAACGCTCCTTATACCGTCAAGGGCCGTCATTATGTGCCGATGACGGTCGCCAGCGCACAGACCTACGCAGAAACTGGCTTGGCGTCTTGGTATGGGGAAGAAACCAGGCGGCAGCCAGGAGGCTACATGACGGCCAACGGCGAACTATTCAATCCCAACGCGTTGACGGCAGCCCATAAGCATCTACCGCTTCCCACTCACGTGCAGGTGACAAACCTAGAAAACGGAAAGTCAATTATTGTCCGAGTGAATGATCGTGGCCCCTTTCCGAGCCAGAACAACCCTGATTCCGGAAAGAGGATCATCGACCTCAGCCGGGGAGCAGCCGAACAGCTTGGGTTTGTCGAGCAAGGTGTCGCCCAGGTCCGTGTGGAAACGATACAGCTGGAACCGGGATAGACAGAAGTTGGAGGACCGCTCAGCAGCGCTATGACATGAGAGATGAATCGAGTCGAGAGCTGCGTTTGTTGATGGGACAGGTTACCGCATCAAGAGAACACCCAGAGCGATGAAGCTCCACAACGTGACCGACAGGCGCAGTCCGTTGATAATACCTCTGGCAGGCCCCAACGGATCATCGTCCAGCTCCTCCTGCCGCTCGTCCCGCGCTGGCCGCAACCGTCCCACCTCAGCTTTGCCGGTGGGCATAAGCAGCGCCTCCAAAGTGACTTGCGCAAGGGCGAGATTGGCGATCGATTGGGGGTGTGCTTCTCTCTTCGGGATTTGCGAAAGCGCCATGATCGCTCCTCCTCAATGCAGATTGTGAAGCGGTCTTCACACTCTTGTAGAGCAACAACGATACCGTGAGTCATTCACTTCGCCTAGCAAAACTACCTTTCTAGATCGTACAATCACTACAAGCCCTCAAATCGAGAGGTCGCACAAGTCATTGATGAACATCGCTTCCTTTCTCTTGGAACATCCGCATTCCAGGAAGTGAGGGGGCAGCTCGCTCCGCTACTCAACGGTTCCTTCCCGGCCGCTAGAGC
>JAFEBM010000015.1 GCA_018242685.1 Nitrospira sp.
GTGATCTCCGGACACTACTGATGCGCCATATCACTCGTGGATAGGATTCGATTTTTCTCAATGTGGTCAACGAGGCACACCGTGCGCGCGCAAGGTGGAACCATGAGTGAGTCTCGAACGCCGGACGGATCGGGTGTGGATGTCCGGTGCCACTGCGGGAAGCTGATGGCCCGCTGGCAAGGCCAGAGCTTAGTTATCAAATGTGCGCGTTGTAGGCGATTCATTAGGATTCACGCGTCCGCCATTGGCGGCAGGCCACCTGAACTGTACTCTGGTTTACATCGGTAGCTCCTGTTGTACTCAGTCTACCCCTAGGCTGTGATTCCCTGAAGTCAGCACGTGCTGCCTGGAGTGGCGTCGAGGATAGCCCTGCGAACCCGCGCATCTGAGGTCTGCGAAACAAAGAGCCGGGTGAGCTTTCTGCGTGCGTTCCCGTCTTAAGTGGATAGGTGGGTCTGTTCACACGCAGGTCAAGTTCCTCGCTACATCCAGTGGACGACCGTCATGATTACCGACCGACTGATCACTGTCCTCCCACAGCCTGACAAGATGGGCGTCGTTGATTCTCCTGAAGCCCTCTGTCCACCCGTGCGAGCACAACATCGTTTCAAGTTGAGAAAATTTTGGCTCAAGCTCCATCTGTATCTCGGACTGTTCGGGGGCGGGTTATTTGTATTGATAAGCCTGACCGGCAGCTTCCTCGTCTTCTATAAGGCTATCGATGAGTGGTTGAATCCGGCGTTGATGGTGACGAGTGGCAAGGGCACCTACCGGCCGTTGAATGAAATTGTCACGGTGGCCAAGGCGGCCGGTCCTGTAGGTGGCGTGCTGGACAGCATTCAATGGCCATCGCACCGGCAGGGTGTCTTTCTCACCTGGCACAAGGTGCAAACCGACCGTGCAGATGAATTCCGGTGGATTCAAGTGACCATCGACCCGTATACGGCAGCCGTGCTGACCAAGGACCGCGAATGGGGTGGGTACCTAGTTTCGTTGATTTACAATCTGCATGCATCGCTCCTGATGGACGATTTTGGAGCGACGATCGTAGGGTTTGTCGCCATCTTCCTGTTCGTCTCGATCGGCACCGGTGTGTATCTCTGGTGGCCATGCCCTGGCAGGTTCCGTCAGGCGTTCACGGCCACGCCAGGTGGAAGTGTCATCCGCCGCCAGTACGAATGGCACCGGCTCAGCGGCTTCTACGGCGCCCCGATCCTGGGGATGCTTGCCTTCACAGGCATCTACCTGGAATTCGGAGACTATGTCATCCCAGTCGTCCGGTTCTTTTCCCCAATCCAGGAGTTCTCCCAGGAAATAGCCATGCAGTCGCTTCCGATTCCTGATGCCCAGCCATTGCCCATTGAGCAGGTTGTCTCTCTAGCTCAGCAAGTCTTCCCGACGGGGGAGTTGCGGTATATCGGCATACCGCACGAGGACACCGATGTTTACCATCTCGCTCTGCGTCAGCCGGGTGAGGTAGGCGAGTCGAATGGCCAAAGCCAGGTATGGCTGGATCAATACAGCGGCAAAGTGCTTCGCGTTCACGATTGGAACCGGTTCACCGGCGGTGAGACCTTTCTTGCCTGGCTTTTTCCCCTGCATAACGGTGAAGCGTTCGGCCTCACTGGACGGTGGATCGTTTTTATCGCCGGATTCATCCCACTCTTGTTATACATCACCGCGCTGCGCATGTGGTGGCTGAAACGGCAGGCGCACCGGAGACAGCTGGCCTGATCTTCATCAAGCTCTGAGAGAAACCGGACTATGTCACCTTGCCGAAGTCTTCCCGAGCCAGACGCTCGCACTGGCTGATCGAGTCATTGTCCTGTTCTGATCGACGCCCTATTTTTTTATGGACCACCCATCCTCAAAGTGCGGACAGCGCCTCCCGCATTCGTCTACTCACATGTGAACGAACCAGGAAGCTTTAGATGGGGACGAGCACCGAGCGAGGGGATACACGCAGGTGGATCCTGCGGAACATGGTGGAATGGCTGTGCGCTCTCCTGATGATCGCGGAACCATTGGCGGCGATGAGTCTGGCGCAAGAAAGCCAGCCGGCCGAAATCGACTTCAAGATTCCAGCGCAACCGTTAGGGTCGGCCTTGAATGCCTTTGCCGTCACCAGTGGTTGGCAGGTGAGCGCGGCCAGCGACCTGACGACAGGTGTTGACTCTCCCGGTGCGATCGGTCGCTACAGCTCCGAGCAGGCGATACAGGCGATTTTGGCCGGAACTGGCCGCAGCTATCGCGTCGATGGTGTCCAGATGATCACGATCGAGCGCGCCTCCTCCGCTCCGGCGATTCCGTCGGTAGTTGATTCAAGTTCTATTTCACGGCAAGAGCAGCCAGAGCAGAAAAGCAAGAAGCCGATCAAAGTGCCGGAAATTGTGGTCAAAGACGTGCGCCATAGTGACCAGGACACGACATCGTACACCGCTGAAAGGGTGAATACAGCCACGCGCACCGACATGCCGCTGATTCAGGTGCCGCAATCGGTTGAAGTTGTGACGCAGAAAGTCATCCAGGACCAGCGGGCCGTTCGCGTCGAACAGGCGCTACGCAATGTCAGCGGTGTGGCCTTGGGCGATGTCGGGCAATCCGGTATCGCTGCCGATGTGGCCTATTGTCGCGGATTCCCTTGCGGATATTTCAAGAACTACCTCAGGAACGAAGACCAAAACCAAGTGCTCACATTCAGGGACATCGCCAATATTCAACGTCTCGAGGTGCTCAAAGGGCCGGCATCGGTCCTCTACGAGCGAAGCCAGCCGGGAGGCATCATCAACATCCTGACGAAGCAGCCGCAGGCGGAACGGTATGCCTCCATCGATCAAATCATCGGCAACTACAATTATTATCGAACCATGATCGATGTCACCGGACCGCTGAACGAGAGCAAGACGCTGCTCTTCCGTATCAACGGCGCCTATGAGAACACGGAGAGTTTTCGGGATGTCGTGAGGGGACAGCGGTATTTCGTGGCACCCGTCTTCACCTGGCTTGTCGGCAACAATACGACCATTACAATCGAGGGAGAATACATCCGAGATCGCCGGACCCCGGACTTCGGTATTCCAGCGATCGGACGGGGACTGGCCTCCGTCCCGGACAGCCGTTTTTTGGGCGAGCGGTTCGATACCTTTGCGATTGAGGAGAGTCGAGCCGGAGTCACGATCGACCATCGCTTCAACAGCAACTGGCGGATCGAGAGCCGATTTAGGGCGGATCGATCGACCGCGACGGCGTATCGAACCGTTGGAGTGGCGGTATTGCCGGACAATCAGTCAATCGCGCGATTTGTCTTCGATCAACTCGCTCCCATCTCCAGTTACTATTGGCGGAACGACGTGATCGGCAAATTCGCCACCGGGTCCATCGGGCACAATCTGTTGACCGGGGTTGAAATAGGGAGACAGCATGCGTCGTACGACCAAGCCGCGGCTCCGTTCAGTGCGATCAACATTTTCAATCCGGTCTACGGCACGGCCGCACCGGTGCTGAATCGAACCCCGTTCAGCCATGGTTTCGCGAACGCGCTCGGCTGGTACGCGCAAGACCAGATCTCGCTGTTCGATAACCTGCATGTCCTGATCGGCGCCCGCGGCGATTATTTCTATCAACACAGCAATGTCGCGGGGGTGGACACGAAAGCGGAGGACTTTGCGTTCAGTCCGCGTGTCGGCGTGACCTATCTCCCGATTCCGCAACTCGCGTTGTATGCGAACTTTACTCGGTCCTTTATTCCGAACTTCGGTCCGTTTACGGCCGCCCGGAATCAATTCGACCCGTCGATGGGCACGCAATATGAAGTCGGGGTCAAGGCCGACATCGTGCCGGGCCGCTTGACCTCCACTGTGGCGGTTTACCGGATCACGAAGACGAACGTGCTTGCGGCGGATCCGACTAATCCTCTCTTTTTCGTTCAGACAGGCGAGCAACGCAGTCAAGGTGTCGAGTTCGACGTGACGGCGCAACTGGCCCCGGGGTGGAAGGTCATTGCGACCTATGCCTATACGGATGCACGCATCACGGCGGACACGACCATTCCGGTCGGCAATCGACTCCCGCTCATTGCGAGACACACCGGAAGCTTCTGGACGACCTATGACCTACAAGGCGGTCCGTTGAAAGGACTGGGGGCCGGCATCGGTCTCTTTGCTGCGGGAGAGCGGGCCGGAGACCTCGCTAATTCATTCGAGCTGCCGGGCTATGTGCGGACTGACGCTGCACTGTACTATCGCAAGCCCGAGATCTTCACCCGGACGAACTTGATCGCTCAATTGAACGTGCGGAACCTGCTCGATCAGGAGTATTTCTATAGCGGGGGACAAGGACGAGCCTCCGCCGCGTTTCCCGGCGCGCCGGCTACCGTCCTTGGTTCAATCAAGTTGGAGTTCTACTGACCCACAACGTGAGAGATGAGGATCGAATCGTTCAAACGCTGGTATTCCGTCCACAAATGGACCAGTCTGATCTGCACCGTCTTCTTGCTGCTCCTATGTCTCACCGGCCTGCCCCTGGTTTTTCGCGATGAACTCGCCGTCTGGTTGGGTGAGACCGTCGAACCGCCCCAACAGGCGACACCCGTCGCGGTAAATTTGCAGGGACTGGTAAACGATGCCAAGGCGCGGCTCCCGCACGACCAGGTCAAATTCCTCATTCTGGATGACGAGCACCCGGCTTGGTTCGTCACGCTTGGAGAGTCTGCGGCTTCGGTCGACAACAGTGGGAGCTACATCTACGATTCGCGGACCGGCGCCTTTCTCCATGACATCCCAATCAATGGGAGAGTCACAAATGTCATCTTCAAACTCCACGTCGATCTGTTTGCCGGATTGCCTGGCGCCTTATTCCTCGGAGCGATGGGAATGCTGTTTGTCGCCTCCGTGGTGTCAGGAGTCGTCGTGTACGGACCCTTCATGCGAAAGTTGCGGTTCGGCATCGTGCGTCAGACCGGAAGCCGCCGCATGGCCTGGCTGGACCTCCACAATCTTCTCGGCATTGTGACCGTGCTTTGGGCCCTGGTCGTCGGCCTCACCGGTGTAATCAATACGTTGGACCGTCCGCTCTTGGCCTATTGGCAGATGAGCGAGATTGCTGGAATGCTTGCGCCGTGGAAAGACAAGCCTTTGCCGAGCGTGATCAAACCGGTGGATGATGCGGTTCGGGCGGCAGAAGCGGCGGCGCCGGATATGATCGTGCGCTTCATCGCCTTTCCCGGAACGCCTTTCGCTGGCCTGCACCACTATATGGTGTTCATGCGGGGAGAGAGTCCGTTGACCGCCAGGCTCTTGAAACCGGTGCTGATCGATGCGGAGACGGCACAGGTGAGCAATACCGGCAATCTACCATGGTATCTGACGGTGTTGCTGCTCTCGCAGCCACTTCACTTCGGAGACTACGGCGGGATGCCGCTAAAAGTGATTTGGGCGCTGCTGGATGTCATCACGATTATCGTTCTGCTCACCGGGCTGTATCTCTGGTGGCAGAAGCGCAAGAGTTCCGCGGAAGACCTGTTGATGCAGACGAATTGAGCAGCTGAGAGCGTCTTCTGGTCGGAGCCCAGCGCAGGATCTCGATGAGTGTTCCGCAGACAACCAGGCAAATCTGGGCGGCACCGATGGTGTTGGGCATTGTCAGCGCCATTGGGCTGATGTCGGCTCTCTTGGGCGACGGCATGTGGGACGCTCTATCCTGGGTGGCGCTCACCGCGCCCATTGCTGCCGTTCTGTGGTTCGTCGTACGCGCCATTTCTCACTCACGCTCTCTCTGATGTGCTCTTGTGATCCAGATCGTACCCCGCTCGGCCCAAGCTATGACGCCATCGAAACAGTCTCGGCGCTGGAGGCCTGTATCGGTAAGGTCCCGAGACCGATCGACTTGAAAGTCATCGATCATCTCGATAAAGAGGCATTGCGATGGATCGCTGCGTCGCCGATGCTTTTTGTCGCATTCGGCGATGACTTGATCCTGCGCGATGTTTGCTACGCATATTAAACTCAGCAGGGTACGTGGTCTGCAGCAAAATTGGATGCGTGTGGCGGCGGCAGCACCGGGCCTGATGAAAAATGGCCTGCAGCGCGATTACCGAAACAATTTGTATTGAGTCGGTGGAAATAAACCTCTTCGCATAGGAATGATCGCCCACATTCCTCGGTGGGCTGGTCTAACATTTATCCTCGGCACAACCTCTTACCAGGTACGATAAAAACAGGGTTGACAACATCTCTTTTAAAATGATATTGAGAACTTATATCAAATAAGTGTCGACACATGTGAATGCCTATGCAACCTCGCAGGCTTTCGACATTCAGATTGCTGAGCAGTATTGGAAGGAGACGCACGCCTATTGAGATGAAGTTCGCGCCGTATGGAGAGGGTTGCTTAGTCGACCCGGTTCATTGAGTGTGCAACGAGGAACTGAATCGGGACGACTTGATACGAGGCTTCTCACGTTGGTCGACGACGTGAGACATAAACGCTTCGACGTACCAATCCGTAATCGCGCGTGCCCGGGACATCATCCGTGCATCGACGACCGGCCACGTGGTTAAGCTTACTGATCAGGACATTAGAACAAAGAGAAGATTGGAATAGAGGGCACTGATCGGGGGCGCGGACACAGAATATCATGTGAGAATTGTCAAAGGAGGGAAGCATGAAATCAACCTGCGGAAGATGCGGAGGCTTCGTGGTTCACGAGCAAGTACTCGATTACTATCAAGCGAGTCGTAGGAGGTGTGTGAACTGCGGTTGGTGTCGCAGAGAGATTGAAGTATCGTCCAGTCGAGCCGTCAGATTGACGAATCGTGGCATCTGCAGATAATGCCGACCATTGATCGACGAAAGGGGAAGGTACTGTGAAAAATACGCTATCAACCGATGGGAAGATGAAGCTGGTCCTCTGCGGGTGCGGCAAGCTTCACGTGACGTTAGGTTCCATCACGCTCCACTTCACGCGTGACGAGTTTCAGCTGTTTGCCGAAACGATACGGCGTCTTGCGGCGATCGTAGCACAACCATCTTTGGGACAAGCCTCGTTGACACCACGATCCAGTTCGAGCGAGGTCTGTCACTAGAGGGGTGAGCGGCGCTTTGCCGGGTTGAGCTGGTGAGTATTGAGATAAGGGTAGATGGAAGATTGGGCATGAGCAAACGTTACGTGCAATCTCGAGATGATCTTGCCGTAGTCATCAGTTTGGCAGCGGCGGCCGGCATCCTAGTGTCAGCTGCTGTTGCGATGTGGGTATGGTCAAGTTTCTCGGAGACCATGGTAACGTTCTAAGAATAAGGAGTTGACAACAGCGACTATGCACTGATATTGAGAACGCCTATCAAATATGGAGTTGTAGCTGCAGAAGAATTTAAGGCCATAGATCCATGTAAGGGGATGATTCTAAGATAAACAGGCTCGCAGTTCGTGTTTCGGGCCTAGTCGTAACACTCACATAAAAAGTAGTCATCATTGGAACGAGGCCAGAGGTCGTTGAAGACCGGAGCCCAAGGTGTCGAAGGACATCTTGGGCTTTTTTGTTGAGAAAAAGTCATTTAAAGGAGATACGCGATGAGGGCTCAGGGTTTGAATCTCGTCGGAACGGAGTCCGCGGTATCGAATGATGCGTGTGGTCTGGTGGGCAATTCTATAGCCCTCACGTATACACAGATTGCAAGCTTGTTTCATCAGTACCGCGAAGAACTCACACGCAGGTTAATCGGTATGGTGAAGTCGCGCGAGACAGCCGCTGATCTTGTGCAAGATGTCTATCTGCGGCTGCTCCGACTAGGCGATCAGCATCTTGTTGAGCAACCGAGAGCCTTGCTCCACAAAATTGCCACTAATCTGGCGATCGACCATTTACGAAAAGAAAAACACAGCGTTCAAGGATTCGATTGTTTGGATACGGCCATGGCCGTACCCTGCCATGCACCTTCTCCAGAACGCGAGTTGCTCGGGAAGCAGCGGTTTCGCCTTTTTCTGCAGGCAATCGAACATCTTCCCTCCCGAACTCGTGAGGCGTTTCTGCTCTGCCGAGTGTATGGGTACTCCTATCAAGAGATTGCGGCGCGCATGAACATCTCTGAAAGCGGTGTGGAAAAGTTGCTCATGCGCGCGCTCGACAGGAGTTGCAGAGCACTGGAGGCGATAGACAATGCCGAGTGAGGAAGTCGGTCTGCCGATTCGTCACACTGTATGCCGGCGATCGCTACGTCAGACCTTTGCCGACGAGACCGACTCATGCAATGGGCAGACGAATCAGAAGACATGGCTCTATCTGAGGACGGAGCCCAGCTCCGGAAGGAAGCCGTAGCGCGGGTCATTTGGTTGCATGGCGGCGGTATGTCACCGAAGGACCGGAGGGCGTTTGATGCATGGCACGCGCAAAGTCATGCGCATGCCCACATGTTTCGAACGGTCTTCACGGTATGGGACAGTGCCGAGCTGCGTGCGGCTGCCGCCGCTGCCGCGAAACCTCGATCGTCCTCATTCAACATAAAGATAGTCTCACGCCGTTGATGCGCATTCCTGATCCGATCAGCCATCAAGCTATATTCGTTCTGACACAGACCATTCTGATTCGATAAGTCGGCAGGGGCCGATCTTCTCGGAATTCTAATCCTTCCAAATTGCCGGTTCGCTTCAGATCAGGTGAGGGAAAGCCTGTTGTTTTCCGTCTACAGGGGGGTGCGATAGAAATGAAACAGGAGGCGCTGAGCTGAATGGAGCGAGGAGAGCTGGGCAATAGGGGATATACGTTACGATATCAGGAACAAAACTTACGATGGCCTTATAAGTGGTTATGGGGTCTATGCTGGGGGCTGCTGTTTTTCGTGTTCATCGTTCCGTTTGCCGACGACATATTCGCACAAGATGGCGTTCCAACAGAGCCGCAACCAACCTCGGTCGACTTCAACATTGCCTCGCAACCGCTCGGGGCAGCTATGAACGCCTTTGCTGAAGCGACGGGCTGGCAGATCACTGTTCCGACCGAGTTGATCACCGGTCGGACATCATCCGATATCAGCGGAAGCTACCAACCGGAACAGGCTCTCCAAGCGCTGCTGACCGGGACGGGAATGACCTATCGCGTGACCGATACCAACGCCGTCACTCTCGTACCGGATAACGCAGTGCCTGGTGTTGCTTCGCCGCCGATCATGGAAGGGCCGGTTGCCACGCAAGAACCGTTAAGCAAACCGTTCGATGCCGCTGAGCCGAAGCCAATCAAGGTGCCTGAAGTTGTGGTGAAGGAAGTTCGAAAGCGAAAAGATCCCTATGCCGTCGACGATGCCACGAGCACGATGCGGGTTCCCGTGTCCATCCATGACACGCCTCGATCCGTCGAGGTTGTGACGAGGCAAGTGATGGATGACCAAAAAGTCATCCGGTTCAGTGAAGCCCTGCGGAATGTGAGCGGAGTATCCCAATCCAACGATCAGGGTGGTCAGACCGGCGAATTCACGATACGCGGATTTGCATCAGAGCTGAACGTCTTTAAGAACGGCTTTCGCGACGACACTCTCAGTACACGGACGCAGCGAGACGTCATCAATCTCGAACGTATCGAAGTCGTCAAGGGCCCTCCGTCGTTTCTGTATGGCCGCGCCGATCCAGGTGGAATCATCAATCAAATCACGAAGGCGCCGTTGAAGAATCCCTACTATTCGGCGGAAATGCTCATCGGCAACTATGGTCTCTATCGTCCGCAGTTCGACATCGGGGGACCGCTGAATGCCAGCAAGACGCTGACGTTTCGGTTCAACGGCATGTTCGAATCAGCCGGGAGTTATCGAGATGGCGTCGAATCGACGCGCACTTTTGTCGCTCCGACGATCGGATGGGAAATCGGGCCTCGGACCACCTTACGGTTCGAAGGTGAATACCTATATAGTCGTGCCCCCATCGATCGTGGATTGGTCGCCTTCGGCACAGGCGTCGCGCCGATCCCGATCAGCCGCTTCCTGGGCGATCCGACGCGTAAACTCGAAACCAACAATGGGAAAGCCACGCTGATCCTATTACACGAGTTCAACGACATGTTTACGTGGCGCAGCGCATTCAGAGCGGCCGTGACCCACAGCCGATACTCCAGTCTGGAATCAAATTTTTTCATCGACGAAGCCGCCGGCATTCTGAATCTGGCGCAGTATTACATCCCGACGACCACACAGAGTCACTACCTGCAGAATGAATTACATGGAAAATTTTCCACCGGTCCCTTCAAGCACAAGACAATCGTTGGGGTCGAGTTGGGGCGCGAGGTCAATGTCGCCTCGGTATCCGGTGATTTCGGAGGAGACACGACCACGCCAGGCGCCTTCAGCTTTATCAATATCTTCAATCCCAGCGACCGATTGTTCTTAGGGGGGCCTCTTCAAAAATTCAGCAATACTAAAAACGTCAACGATATTCTGGGCTTCTATTTTGGAGATCACGTCAGCCTCCTGGACAATCTCCACCTGCACGGTGGTGGTCGATTTGATTACTTTAAACAAAACTTGACCGTTCGTCCCGACGATTTTACGCCGACTCAGAGTCAGGACAGCCAAACTGATCTCGCGTTCAGCCCATCAGTTGGGTTGGCTTACCAACCCTGGAAACCCATCACGTTCTATGCCAACTATACAGAGTCGTTTGCTCCGCAAACGGCTGGGACCAGAAGCTTCACCGGGTCGCTGTTCAGTCCGGAGCGCGGAAAGGCCTATGAGGGCGGTGTCAAATTTCAATTCTTCGAGGAGCGGTTGCGGGCGACCATCGCCGGTTTTCACATCAAGAAAAGAAATGTCATCACCACTGATCCTGTGAACGGACCACAATTTTCCGTCGCGACCGGTGAACAGCGCAGTCAAGGCATCGAGTTCGACGTGGCGGGAAGGATTTTGCCGGGATGGGATCTCATCGCCAACTATGCCTACATCGATGCGAGGATCACCGAAGATAATACCTTTCAGATAGGAAGCCGACTGACTAATGTTCCCCTCCACCAGGGCAGCCTCTGGACGACTTATTTCCTTCAGGACGGTCCGCTCAAAGGCCTCGGTGCTGGACTCGGCATGTATGCGCAAGGGAAGCGAACCGGGGTGTTTCAATGTACGGATCCGGCCAATTGCCAGGCACCGTTCGACCTTCCCGGGTTTGTCCGCATGGATGCCGCAGCGTATTATCGAAAACAGGAAATATTCCCCAGAACCAACTTGCTTGCAGCCCTGAACCTCACCAACGTATTGGATCAACGGCACTTTACCGGCACATTAGACGTCCGGGAGGTCGTCTATACCGGCGCGCCTTTCACGGTGATCGGCTCTATAAAGCTTGAGTACTTTTAGATGGGATGCTCAGGTGAGGAAAATGCTTCGTGTTCCGTCTAAGTAGTACAGAACGCTTCAGTCATCAGAGAAGGGATGCGGTCCCGCAATGCCGCTAGTTTTCTTCCCTTTGATGCAGATGGCCTTCGAGCTCACCGGCTGAAGCAACGGGAGAAACCCTACAGAGGTTCACGACGGTTTGGGATGAACGGCAACCGGCATCCTACGATCCTGGTGTGTCTGATGCCTGAGGAAGACTCCATTGGTATCTGATCAATACAAAGACATGGTCACGCTCGTCGATCTCGCTCGCCGAAGGGCTGCAAGCCTTGCTGATCGATCGGCGTACATATTTTTGACCGACGGAGATTCGGAGACCTTCGAGTTGACGTATGGCGAATTGGATCGTCGGGCGCGCGCCATTGCCGCACGGCTTCAATCATTGGGTGCCGGAGGGGAGCGGGCGATTCTTCTCTATCCGCCTGGTCTGGACTATATCGCGGCATTCTTCGGTTGCTTGTACGCGGAGGTTGTCGCCGTACCGGCCTATCCTCCACAGCGGAAACGGCCGCTGGGAAGATTGCGCGCTGTCCTTGCAGATTCAGGAGTGGCTTTTGCCCTAACGACGACGAAAATCCATGCGAGCATCGACCAGTTTCTCTGCCACGATTCCGGAATGCACGAATTCAAGAAGGTACAGTGGCTTGAAACGGATGCCGCGTCCGAAGATATCGAGAACGCTTGGACAATGCCCGCATTGAAGGGACGGACGCTCGCCTTTCTCCAATATACCTCCGGTTCGACCGGATCTCCGAAAGGAGTCATGGTCAGCCATGAGAATCTGTTGCACAACCAACGCATGATTCAGCAGGCGTTCGGCCACAACGAAGAGACGACGGTTCTTGGATGGCTTCCGCTCTATCACGATATGGGACTGATCGGAAATGTTCTTCAGCCGCTCTATCTCAGTAGACCTTGTGTGCTGATGTCACCCGTGCACTTCATGCAGAAACCGTTTCGGTGGTTGTCCGCCATTTCCCGGTATCGCGCCACGACCAGCGGCGCGCCGAATTTCGCTTATGACCTCTGTGTGCGCCAGATTTCATCGGAAGAACGAGATTCGTTGGATCTAAGCTCATGGTCGGTGGCTTTCAACGGGGCTGAACCGATTCACGCAAGGACACTGGATCGATTCTCTGAAACGTTCGGTCCCTGCGGGTTCAGGCGTGAAGCCTTTTATCCCTGTTATGGATTGGCCGAAGCGACGTTGTTCGTGGCCGGAGGTGAGCAATGCGCATCGCCGGTTCTCAGGGCCGTCGAGAAGGCTGCAATGGAACGCGGACGGATGATCGGGTCATCGCGAGGTGATGACAATGTTCATCGGTTGGTCGGATGTGGCCGAACCGCATCTGATCAACAGGTGGTCATTGTCAATCCGGAGACTCTTACGCAGTGCCCTCACGGTCAGGTTGGTGAAATCTGGATCAAAGGCGCGAGCGTGGCACAGGGCTATTGGAATCGCGCGGAGACCACAGCGCTCACATTCATGGCGATGACGGCGGATACGGCAGAAGGTCCGTTTCTTCGGACCGGCGATCTGGGAGTGATCCAGGACGACGAATTGTTCGTGGTCGGGAGACTGAAAGATCTGATCATTATCCGCGGGCGAAACCATTATCCGCAGGACATTGAAATAACGGTACAGGAAAGCCATCCTTCTCTCAAGCCAGGCTGCGGCGTAGCTTTCTCCGTCCCGGTCAACGATGAGGAACGCTTAGTTGTGGTGCAGGAAGTTGTCGGCAGGTCCAGCGTTGATCTTGACTCTGTTGCGTCAGGAATCAATCGGGCAGTCACGGAGCATCACGAAGTTCAAGTGCATGCCGTCGTCCTGATCAAGCCAGGGACTCTTCCCAAGACGTCGAGCGGAAAAGTTCAACGGCATTTGTGTCGGACAAAATATCTTGCGCAAGAACTAGAAGCAATTGAAACGTTTCGGGACAAGAGGGTGGAATGCCCGACCGGTAGCGCAACCGAGGATGCCGACGATGGTGTGATTACAACGGTGGCCGGTATCTGGGCTCAGGTACTTGATCGAACTTGTATAGGTCCTCATGACAATTTTTTTGAACTGGGAGGAGATTCGCTGCGTGGCACGCAAGTACTGACGAGAGTACAAGCAGCCTACGCGGTCGATCTTCCTCTTGAATCTCTGTTCGACGCGCCGACTGTTGTTGGCCTTGCGGCGTTGATCAAATCGGGATGTCGATCGACTCTGTCCCTGTCGCGAAAGACACTGGAATCGGCAAGGCGGAATGATGTCATGCCTCTGTCTTTTTCGCAGGAACGATTCTGGTTCCTGGATCAACTGTCGCCTGGCAACTCATTCAACAATATCCCGGTCGCCTTGAGAATCAAGGGAGCACTCGATCGTAAGTCGCTTCACCGCGCTCTGGCTGAAATCGTCCGCCGCCACGAAATCCTTCGCGCGCGATTCGTGGTCTGTGACGGCCACCCCGGTCAGGTTATCGCTCGGCATCTTGATCTGGCTCTCCCAATTGAGGATCTCACAGATATGTCAGGACCGGCTCAGGAAGAACAGGTCGGACTGTTGGCATTGAAGGAGGCTCGGCAATCGTTTGATCTGACGACTGGACCCTTGATTCGAGTGCGGCTCCTTCGGCTGAGTCAAACAGAGCATGTGTTGTTGCTCACGATCCACCACATCGTCGCCGACGGCTGGTCCATGCGCCTCCTTGCCCAGGAACTGGTGCAGCTGTATGAGACCTTCAAAAACGGGCTTGATTCCCCTCTGCCCATTTTATCGAAACAGTACTTGGATACGGTCTTCCATCAGCGTGAATGTGTGGACAGTCACGAATGGAAACGGCAAGAGCGCTATTGGCGCCGGCAGCTGGAATCTGTACCACATGTGCTCGCGCTGCCGTTCGATTGTCCGCGTCCCGCTGTGCAATGCCAGAGAGGCGACCGGTATGCATGGGTTGTGGACAGGGAACTCGGGAGGCGGCTGTACGAGGTCGGTTGCAGGCAACAGGCGTCACTGTTCATGACCGTTCTAGCTTCGTTCAACGTGCTCTTGGCCCGCTACAGCGGGCAGTCTGAATTTTGTGTCGGCACACCTGCGGCTAATCGATCGCAGCCGGAACGTGAGTCGATTATCGGCTGCTTCGTCAACACCGTAGCATTGCGCGCCGATCTGTCCGGTAGCCCTTCCTTTTTAGCGCTTCTAGCACGGGTCCGGAAGACTGTCCTTGGAGCGCAGGCCAACCAAGATCTTCCCTTCGAGCGGTTGGTTGAGGTGCTCCACGTGCCGCGCAGTCTCCGCTATACGCCGCTCTATCAGGTCATGCTGACCTTGGAAGACGATCAGCCTGATCTCTGCCGACTGGACGGTCTGGATGTCCGCCGGATGAAGACGAGCACACAGACATCCGCCTTTGACCTCACGCTTGAGCTGGTCGCGATGAAAGACGGGGCTTTGGAGGCGGTGTTTGAGTACAGCACGGACCTGTTCGCAGGCGAAACTATCGCGCGCATGGCCCGACACCTTCAGGAACTGTTGAGGCAGATCGTACGGAATCCTGAAGCCCACCTGAGCGAACTCGGCATGCTTGGCAAGGATGAGAGAAGACACCTCATTGAGGATTGCAATAAGACGGCCGCGTTCTATCCACACGACTCCTGCCTTCATCACCAGTTCGAGGAACAAGCGCGCCTCACACCGGATGCTATCGCGATGGTGTGGAATGGCGCTTCGTACAGCTATCGGTTTCTCAATGAACGAGCCAACCAACTTGCCCGTTATCTGAGATCGCAGGGCATCGCGGCGGAAAATCGCGTGGCTCTTTGCATGGAACGTTCTCTGGAGATGGTAGCCGGTTTGCTGGGAATTCTAAAAGCAGGGGCAGCCTATGTGCCGATGGACCCACTGTACCCCCGCGAACGACTCGGTTTTATGATCCGGGACAGCGGAGCACAGTTGCTGCTCACTCAAAAACGATGTGTCGGAAATTTTCAAAACCAGCCGGTTCCGATCATCGCACTGGACGAAACGTGGCCGACCGTTACGACCTTGCCCGGCATCGATTGTCCTTGGCGTATGGCCCCGGAGAACCTGGCCTATGTTCTCTACACCTCCGGGACGACCGGTGAACCGAAGGGAATCGAAATCTCCCATCGGGCACTGGTCAATCACAGCACTGCCATGGTGAGACATTACGGTCTTCAGCCGACCGATCGCGTACTGCAATTTGCATCGATGAGTTTCGATGTCGCGGCTGAGGAGTGCTTTCCGACCTGGGCGGCCGGAGCGACGGTCGTGTTGCGACCTAACGAGCCGGTTCCTGCGTTTTCGGACTTCCGGCAGTTCATCGAGGACCACGGTCTCACTGTGTTGAATTTGCCGACGCCATACTGGGCCGAATGGATCGGTGCAATTGAGCAAAGCGGAACGGCTCTTCCGCTGTCGATTCGCTTGGTAATTGTCGGGAGTGAGAAAGCCCTGCCGGATAGTCTGGTGCGTTGGCAACGGCTTGCCGGTGACCGCATCGCCTGGTGCAACTCGTATGGACCGACTGAAACTACGATCACGGCGAGCTACTTTGTGCCGGAGCGACAGCAGGATTGGATCTCGGCATCCACCGTGCCGATCGGCCGACCCATTGGGAACGTGGAATTGTATGTTCTCGATCCTGCGTTGCAGCCGGCTCCGATCGGGGTGGCTGGAGAACTCTACATCGGCGGGACGGGGTTAGCCAGAGGGTATCATTGCCAGCCGGCTCGAACTGCCGAAAAATTTATCCCGGACTGTTTCAGTCGCGACCCGGGCCGGCGACTGTATCGAACCGGTGACAAGGTCCGACGATTGGCAGACGGCAATGTGGAATTTCTTGGTCGATACGACGACCAAATAAAGGTTCGCGGATTTCGGGTAGAACCGGCGGAAATTGAGTTTTGGTTGAAGCAACATCCGTTGGTGAAAGATGCGCGAGTCTTCCAGGAATTGAGCGATCAACCTGGTTTGCCGATGGGTGCAAGAACGGGAGAGACACAGTTGGTGGGCTATGTCGTGCCTAAGGCGGAGGGCGCCGCGACTGCGCAGGATCTCCGGCGTTTCCTGGCTGAACGTTTGCCCGGCTATATGATTCCCGCCGCGTGGATCTTCCTCGATACCTTGCCGCTCACGTCAGGGGGGAAGGTAGATCGTCAAGTCCTGAGAAGCCGTGCCGGACGGATTCAGATGGCTGAGCCGGTGTCGGCTCCACTCCAGACCGATACCGAGCAGGCGATTGCAGAAATTTGGAAAGAAGTCCTTGGCCTCCAAACAGTGGGTCGACACGACAATTTTTTCGATCTCGGAGGACATTCCCTTCTCCTCGGTACAGTGCTGACCCAGGTTCGCTCACTGAGCAAGCGACCATTGGGGATGGTGGATTTGTTTCAATATCCCACCGTGGAGACTCTGGCTACGTATGTCACCAACCAAGGGGCTCTCATGGGAGATCATGGAGCAGTTGCTCAAGCCGAACAGGCGCAACAGGTAAAGGAACGACGGATGGCAGGCTCACAAAGGTTGAAACTGCAGCGGGAACAACGACGGACGATCACGCGCGGAATCTGAGATGTATCGAAACGACGGCGATCAAACCAGCGAGCACGATGGATTGGACATTGCGATCATCGGACTGGCCTGTCGTTTTCCCGGCAGTCACGATAGCACGGCATTCTGGACCAATCTCCGTGATGGAGTGGAATCCATTACCGCCTTTAGTGAGGAGGATCTGCGATCAGCGGGAGTTCAAGAACGTCTACGTCAGGACCAGAACTATGTCCGAATGCGAGGCATCATCGACGGGATCGATCTGTTCGATGCCGATTTCTTTGGTGTGACTCCCAAAGAAGCCGAGCTGATGGATCCTCAGCACCGACTGTTTCTCGAATGTGCGTGGGAGACCTTCGAACATGCGGGCTATGACCCGGAACGGTTCCACGGACCGATCGGCGTCTACGCTGGCTCCAGCACCAGCGGCTACCTATTCAATCTTTTTCCTCAGGGCCTGCTGTTGCAGTCGGCTGCCGATATGGCGGGGCTGCTTGGCGTGGAGAAAGATTCGCTGCCTACCCGCGTGTCCTACAAATTGAATCTGGAAGGGCCAAGCGTTGCCGTCCAAACCGCCTGTTCTACCTCCCTGGTTGCCGTCCACCTGGCCTGTCAGGGGCTGCTCGCGGGTGAATGCGACATGGCGCTGGCAGGAGGCATCTCCGTCAATGTGCCACAAAAAGTCGGCTATTTCTATCAGAAGAGCGGAATTGCCTCTCCTGATGGGCACTGTCGGGCCTTCGACGCGGATGCGCGTGGGACGGTCGGAGGAAGCGGAGTGGGAATCGTGCTGTTGAAGCGATTGGAGGAGGCACGAGTCGACGGCGATCATATCTTGGCGCTCATCAAGGGCTCGGCGATCAATAACGATGGAGCGCATAAGGTCGGATATACCGCACCGCGAGTCGAAGGGCAGGCCAAGGTCATCCGGGCGGCGCACGTAGCGGCCAGGGTCGAGCCGAAATCGATACGATATGTCGAAGCGCACGGTACCGGGACACCCATGGGCGACCCGATAGAAGTGGCGGCCCTCACCAAGGCATTTCGAGCCTGCACCGACAATAACGGTTTCTGTGCCATCGGATCGGTCAAGACCAACATCGGACATCTCGATGCGGCGGCAGGGATCGCAGGGCTGATCAAGACAGCCCTCGCTCTGTCGCACAAACAGATTCCTCCCAGCCTGCATTTTTCCTCTCCGAACCCGGAAATTGATTTTTCCGAGACGCCTTTTTACGTCAATACGAAACTGACCGACTGGACAACACACGACAACCCGCTGCGTGCCGGCGTCAGCTCATTCGGTCTCGGCGGTACCAATGCGCATGTCGTCATGGAAGAAGCACCGCCGGTGGAACGTGAGCCGCATCCTGTCGATCAACGTCCGCGACTTATCGTGTTGTCCGCTAAATCCGAGGCGGCCTTGAGCGAGATGACGGATCGATTCGTTGCGTATCTTCAGCAACATCCCACGGCTGCACTAGCGGATGTCGCCTATACGTTGCAGACCGGCCGGAGAGCATTTCTTCATCGCCGATGGGAGGTGGCCGACACCATCGAATCTGCGGCATGCGCGTTGAGTCGGCCCGATCGCGTGAAAACGATCGGCCAGGCCGGCGAGCCGAGACCGGTAGTGTTTCTGTTTTCAGGGCAGGGTTCACAGTATCGCACGATGGGCCGGGGCCTCTATGCCCAGGAACCGATATTCCGAGAGCAGGTGGACCGATGCGCAGCCCTGCTCGTTTCTCACATCGGCATGGACATCAAGTCGGTTCTGTTTGAGGAGTCTGCTGGAGACTCGGAGAAACTCAACCGCACTGCCTTTACGCAACCAGCCTTGTTCGTGCTGGAGTATGCACTTGCCAACCTCTGGATGAGCCTCGCTGTGCATCCTCAAGGCATGATCGGGCACAGCGTGGGGGAATATGTCGCCGCCTGCCTCTCAGGTGTTTTTTCTCTCGAAGATGCATTGCGATTGATCGCGGTTCGCGGACGACTCATGCAAGGCATGCCGCCTGGTTCCATGCTGGCGGTGTCGATGTCGGAAGCTGATGCAACAGCCCTCCTGCACGAAGACTTGGACCTCGCGGCGGTCAACGGACCGAATCAATGCGTCTTGTCCGGGCCGGAACCCAGCATCAAAAATCTGCAAGAAACACTGACGAAAAAAGATGTACAGAACGTAAGGCTCCAAACTTCCCATGCGTTTCATTCACGCATGATGGACCCTGTCTTGGAATCCTTTAAAGCGCAGGTTGCCGGCGTCGCGCGTCATGCGCCGACTATTCCCTGGGTTTCCAACGTGACCGGCGACTGGATTGTGGCAGCCCAGGCCATGGATCCATCGTACTGGGTTGATCATTTGCGGCGGACTGTCCGCTTTACCGATGGTATCGAGACATTGTGCCGGAAGCCGGAGCGAATTCTGCTTGAAGTGGGACCGGGACGAACCTTGTGTGCATTGGCTCGGCGACAGATCGATGGACGTCCGGTGACGGCACTGGCCTCTCTGAGCAAACCACGAGACAGTTCTCCTGCGGCATCCGAACCGTCCAGTTTTCTTGAAGCGGTCGGGCATCTCTGGGCAACCGGCGTAGCAATCGATTGGGCCGGCTTATACCGAGGCGAACGCCCGCGGAGACTTCCCCTGCCGACCTATCCATTTGAACGCCGGCGGTTCTGGGTAGAACCGGTCAAGCCGTCTGCGACGAATCAGGATGTGGCTCCCTCCAAGAAACTAAATATCAGTGACTGGTTCTACGAACCGTCATGGAAGCGATCCAGAGCAGTTCTGTCGATTCGGCCTATTCGGGACGGCTCATGGCTGGTATTTGTCGGCGAGCGGGGAGAAGGAACCGGCATCGTCGAACAATTGGAATCAGATGGGCGGACGGTCGTGACGGTATCGGCCGGCGAGCGATACGAACGACACACGAAGGGAAGGTATTCGATACGACCAGGAGTTCGTGAAGATTATCACAGGGTGATTGAGGGTTTGCGGCGACAAGACCTCTGGCCGGATCGCTTGGTGCATTGTTGGAATGTGCGCTCTCGCGATGGTTCGTTATCTGCCGAGACTTTTCGCCGTGCCCAAGATACAGGCTTGTACAGTCTCATGTTCCTCTCCCAGGCTTTGGGAAGCAGGACATCAGCGAACGCGACATTCATGTGCATCGTGACCGCCGGGTTGCATGATGTCACAGGCGAAGAAACGTTGCGTCCGGAACTGGCTCCGATCGTGGGAGCCTGCCGGGTCATTCCACAGGAATACGTCAATCTCACATGTCGGATGGTCGATCTCCAGGCATCGACAGCTTCTGAAGAAGTGTTGACGCAATCGGTGATTGCTCGGCTTCTTGCCGAACACCCCGTTCGACAGGACGAATCTGTCGTTGCGTACCGGGGAGCGCATCGATGGGTCCCGACATTCCAGCCGGTGAAGCTGGACCATTCGGACGAACAGCCGGCCTTGCTGCGGACACAGGGTGTCTATCTTATCACCGGGGGGCTTGGAGGAGTCGGCCTTCAACTCGCCGACTATCTCGTCCGAACCGTCAAGGCGCGCCTTGTCCTCATAGGTCGCTCAAAACCGACGGAAGCACAGATGCAGCGGCTGAAGACGCTCGAACAAGTCGGCGGGGAAATTCTCACCATCCAGGCGCATGTGGCCGATGAGCCGCAGATGCGTTTGGCACTGGCGCAGGCTCTGGATCGGTTCGGCGCAGTGCACGGAGTGATCCATGCCGCCGCGGTGCCGGGCGGAGGGCTGATCGATCTCAAAACCGTGGAGGCAATGGAGACTGAGTTTAGTCCCAAGGTAGGCGGCGCCTTCGTCCTCGACCAAGTGCTACGGAAAGTGCCCTTGGACTTTATCTGCTTCTGTTCCTCGTTGAATGCGCTGACCGGAGGAGTGGGACAAGTCGGTTATTGTGCCGCCAACGCTACCTTGGATGCGATGGCTCACGCGTTCTCGAAGCGTGAGTCGCGTGTCATCTCCGTGAATTTCGATCGTTGGAATCAGGTCGGTATGGCGGTGCAGGCCGAAGCTCGGCTGAAAGCTCTACAGATCGATGCTTCGGAATTCGACGGTATGGCGGCGCCTGAAGCACAGGACGTGTTCGGCCGGATATTGCACGGATGGACGTCTCCGCAAGTCATCGTGTCCGTTCGTGACTGCTCCTCCTTCGTGACGCAGAGCGCCGGAACCCCACTTACGAACGTCGTCGGCATCACCGCCAAGAGAGGAGATGCGAACCAAGAATTACTCCGTGGCAAGGCGGATCAGATAGCCGGCTCGACGATTGAGGAGCAGGTGACACTTGTCTGGCGACACATTCTCGGCGTCGAGCAGGTCGGTTTGGATGACGACTTTTTCACGTTGGGCGGCGAATCACTGGCGGCTCTGCAGATCTTGAACCGGGTACAAGATTTTTTCGGCATGGAGGTCTCTCTCAAAAATTTTTTTGAACATCCGACGGTCGCCGGACTCTCCGAACACATCCGGCGTCAACAAAAGGGCGGTATCACGACGGTACCGGACATTGTTCCGCTTCCTCGAAAAGCCCGCTCTCAACGGATGAGTTCCGTCCATTCGGGTACACCAGGCCGACCGGAATCATGAGGAACGCACGACGATGAGTTTGCTCCGTTTTCTGTACCGTAATTCCTGGCGACTGGTCATGCTTTCCATGGTCGCCGGCCTGATCAGCGGCCTGGCGAGCGCGGGGATTATCGCCTTTATCAATCAGGCGCTGGAGGAAAGCCGGCGTACAACGGCCCTCGGTGTGAGTTTTCTTGCAGGTGTCGTACTCGTGGTCATCACAAAGGTCTTTTCGGAGGTGGTGCTGACACGATTGGGCCAAGACATCATCGCGCAGTTGCGGCTACACCTCAGTGAACAAATCCTCCGTGCTCCGTTCCGACAGGTGCAGGAACTTGGTCGCCATCGTTTACTGGCCGCGCTCAACGAAGATACGGATGTCATTGCTCAGGCCTACGTCCAAATTCCGTTGATTTGCGTGAACGGTGCGACGGTCGTCGGATGCCTGGCGTATCTCGGATGGCTGTCCTGGCCGATGCTGGCCATCGTCCTTGGCTTTATGATCTTCGGCGCTCTTTTGTTCCAAGCCCAGGAACAACAAGCCCTACAGTCGTTTAAGCAAGCTCGGGAAACGAGCGATACTCTCTTTCGCCATTTTCAATCGATCCTCGAGGGCATCAAAGAGCTCAAGTTGCACCGCGAACGTCGCCAGGCATTTTTGGCCACCGCTCTCCGTCCGACCGTGACTGCGTACAAACAGGACTTCGTCAAGGGCATGACGGTGTATGCCGTCGCCACAAACTGGGGGATGTTCTTGTTCTACTCGGTGATCGGACTTGTTCTCTTTATTCTTCCTGAGTGGCTGTCGCTGACGCCTCAAGCAGTCGCGGGATCGACGCTCGTGCTCCTGTACATGATGGGGCCATTTGCCCAGATTGTCGAAACTCTGCCCGCGGTCGGCCGCGCCGATGTCGCGCTGGAGAAGGTCGAGGCATTGGGGCTGTCGTTGGAAGCGGCCTCTGCGCAGGATCAGATCGAGAAAGGTGAAAAGATCAGAACCAATGGCGTGGACGGACTCGTCCTCAACATCGCGTGGAGGCGGCTCGAGATGGTCGGTGTGACGCATCGTTACTACCGGGAGGAGGAAGAGGGCAGTTTTTATCTTGGTCCGATCGAACTCAGCTTCACCCCCGGTGAGCTGGTATTCCTGATCGGCGGAAACGGCAGCGGCAAGACGACGCTCGCTCTGCTCCTGTTGGGTCTCTATGTGCCGGAGTCGGGAACGATCCGTCTCGACGGGGCTCCGATCGACGAAATCAATCGCGAAAATTATCGTCAGCTTTTCTCCGTTGTCTTTTCCGATTATCACCTCTTTGACACCCTGTTCGGCTTGAACAGAACAGGTCTCGATGGACAAGCGCGCGAATACCTGGACCGGTTGCAGCTTCGCGGGAAGGTTCAGATCAGAGATGGAGAATTGTCTACACAATCACTTTCACAGGGGCAACGCAAGCGCCTGGCCTTATTGACCGCCTATCTCGAAGACCGTCCGTTCTATGTGTTCGATGAATGGGCGGCCGATCAGGATCCGGTGTTTCGCAGAGTGTTCTATGAAGAGCTGCTGCCGGATTTGAAGGCTCGTGGAAAAACGGCACTGGTCATTACCCACGATGATCAATACTTTTCGGTCGCAGATCGATGTGTTCGGATGGATTTGGGGAAGATCATAACTGTGACGGAAGGGGTGGGCGCATTTCGATAGAGGTATCGCTGTCGGTACACGGCAATCGGCTCGATCGCCGTGAGGTTGTCGCACTTGTGATGGAAGGAGCGCGTCATGACCGTTCATGTGGATGAGATGAGGAAGATGTTCCCGACGAAGCCGCACTCTGTGGTGGAGGAACGAGAACACAATCCATATCTGAAGCGACAGGCGGGACGGGAATCGAACGCCCGCAGTTATCCAAGACGGCTGCCGTTGGCGCTCAGCAAAGCCAAGGGCATCTATGTACAGGATACCGACGAGCGGACGTACATCGATTGTCTCGCCGGCGCCGGCGCGCTGACGTTGGGCCACAACCACCCCGTCGTATTGGACGCCATCCAGCGATTGCTGCAGGAAGGGGTCCCCTTCCAGACGTTGGATCTGACGACACCGGTGAAAGACCGCTTTGTCGATGCGCTCTTCGGCGCATTGCCGAAAGCGTTCGCAGAAGACGCGCGTATCCAGTTTTGCGGACCCTCCGGAGCCGATGCCGTTGAGGCTGCCGTCAAACTGGTGAAGACCGCGACCGGTCGGCGAACGATTCTGTCGTTCCACGGCGCCTATCACGGGATGACACACGGCGGTTTGGCGCTCACCGGCCATCTGGAGCCGAAAGCTGCTGTGAGTGGTCTGATGCCGGATGTCCAGTTCCTTCCGTATCCGTACGATTATCGTTGCCCGTTCGGCGTCGGCGGTGAGGAGGGGCATCGGCTGTCCAGCACCTATATCGAGCGGTTACTCGACGATCCGAACAGCGGTGTTGTGTCACCGGCTGGTGTGATCTTGGAAGTGGTTCAGGGTGAGGGCGGTGTGATTCCGTCACCTGATGCCTGGCTTCGGGACATTCGCCGGATTACCAAGGAACGCAACATTCCATTGATCGTCGATGAGATTCAGACCGGTCTGGGACGCACCGGTTCGTTGTTTGCGTTCGAACGTGCCGGAATCATCCCCGACGTGGTGGTGCTGTCCAAGGCGATCGGAGGCGGTCTGCCGTTGAGCGTGGTGGTGTATCGAGTCGAACTGGATCAGTGGCAGCCGGGAGCGCATGCCGGGACGTTCCGCGGAAACCAGATGGCCATGGCTGCGGGGGCGGCCACCATTGAATTCGTCCGAACCCATCGTCTCGATCAGCAAGCTCAGATCATGGGAGAGCGTCTTTTGTCGCATCTGCATCAGGCTCAGGCATCGTTACACAGTTTCGGCGACGTACGGGGGCGCGGTTTGATGATCGGTGTCGAGATTATCAATGCCTACGGACGTCCCGACGCTCAAGGAGCCTATCCCGCGGCTCCTGAGCTTGCGCGAAAGATTCAGTCGCATGCCCTCAATCGCGGTCTCATCCTCGAATTGGGCGGACGCAACGGCAGCGTTGTGCGATTTCTGTCGCCGCTCATCGTCACAGCTGAGGAAGTGGATACGATTGCGTCCATCTTCTGCGAAGCAGCTCGAGCCGCGGAGCAAGAGTCACGTTTATGAAGCGTGTCATTCGTTCATTGATCGTCGTCTTCCTCGTTCTGGCTGCAGGAGTCGTCTATCTCGTGTCGATGGTTCGGGCTTCATTGCCGGTGTTGGACGGCCAGTCGGACATGCCTAGCCTGCACGAGCAGGTCATGGTCACCTCGGATGCCTTTGGGATCCCGACGATTACGGGTCGTTCGCGAGAAGACGCGAGCCGCGCCCTCGGTTATGTCACCGCGCGTGATCGTCTTTTTCAGATGGACTTGCTGCGGCGTACCGCTGCGGGACGGTTGGCCGAGGTGTTCGGTGAGACGATGCGTCACACCGATCTTAAGCAACGCACGTTTGGATTCAGCGGGACAGCCGGAGCTATTGCGGCGCGGTTGCCTCGGGATCAGCGGGATGTTCTGGAGGCCTTCACGGAAGGAGTGAACGACTATCTGACTCAGATGAAGACGCCACCGTTCGAGTTCTTACTACTCGGATACGAACCGGAGCGTTGGAGAGGAGAGGACAGTCTGCTGATCTTGCTGGCGATGTTCCAGATGCTGAACGGGGCCGAAGAAGAGGAACGGATGCGGACGGTGATGGGACAGGCGTTGCCTTCCGAAGTCGCCACGTTTCTCCTCCCGGAGACTGATCCTTATACGGAGGCGTTGTTGAATGGGGAGTCCCATATTTCTGCGCGTTCGCCCATTCCTGTACGGGCATTGACCGCTCTCAGACGGCCTGTCGATCAGATGCAGGTTCGGCGGACGGCCATGGTTCGCATGGGCAGGAGTGGATTGGGTTCGAATGGGTGGGCAGTCCATGGAGCCAAGACAGTGGACGGCCGAGCCGTTCTCGCAAATGACATGCACTTGGATCTGGCTGTTCCCAATATCTGGTACCGTGTCCAACTTCGATACGAACAGATCGAAGTGACCGGTGTCGTGGTGCCCGGCATTCCGATCGTCGTTGCGGGCGCAAACGGTTTTGTGGCCTGGGGTGTAACCAATGTCGAGGGAGATTTTTTGGATCTCGTACGACTGGAGATCAATCCTGCCGATTCGAACGAGTACCGGACTCCGGGCGGATGGAAGCGGTTCACGGATAGGCGGGAAGTCATCACCGTGAAGGGCGCGCAGGATTCCGTGGCGGAGTTCAAAGAGACGATTTGGGGTCCGGTGTCACAGGATCCTCTGTTGAAGGGGCCTGTGGCCGTTCGCTGGACCGCACTCGATCCGGAAGCCGTTGATCTCGGTCAGCTTGCTATGGATCGGGTCCGGTCGGTGAGCGAGGCCATCGCGGTGATGAACCGTGCCGGCGGTCCTGCAAACAACATCATCCTTGCCGACAGAGACGGTCATATTGCCTGGACCTACACTGGGAAAATTCCAGTACGCCGAGGATTTGACGGGTCGGTCAGTGTTTCTTGGGCAGATGGCCGCGCTGGTTGGGCGGGATATGTGTCTCCGCAGGCGTTCCCTAAAATCTCAGATCCTCCGTCAGGATACCTTGTCAGTGCGAATCAACGCATGCTGGCTGCCTCCTATCCTTACGTAGTCGGCCATTCCTTTGCCAACGGGTATCGTGCGTTCAGAATTTCTCAGCGACTGGGGCCTATGACGAAGATTCGAGAGCGGGACCTGTTTGAGCTGCAACTGGATTCGACAAGTCAGTTCTATGAGTTCTATCGGCGCCTCGCGCAAGAGGTGTTGACCGATACGGTGATTCAACGGACACCATCTTTGGCGAAAGCCCGTCACGCTTTCGAAGCCTGGAACGGAAGGGCCGATGCCGACAGCCGTGGTTTCGCGTTGGTGGTTCATTTTCGCGACGTGCTTTCACGGTCTGTGCTCACGCCGTTCTTGTTCTCTTGTCGGGAACGAGACGCGCAGTTCAGCTATGATGGCGATCTGGACACCCCGCTACGTGAACTCCTGACGACGCAAATCCCCGAGCTGAATCCGGATCCTGATCGTTTCTCCGGTTGGCCGGAGTTCCTTCTGAACGCGGTGGATCAAACTGTCCGGGAATTGGAAGAGGAACATCCTTCTGTTTCACTGACCGAGCTCACTTGGGGACAACTGAATCGTGTAAGGATAGAGCATCCTCTCGCCGGGGCACTGCCAGGACTGGGGTACATCCTCAACATGCCGGATGAACCTGCCTCCGGATGCGGGCAGTGCGTTCGGGTGATGCAGGACGGCCTCGGAGCGAGTCAGAGGCTCGTGGTGTCCCCCGGCCGGCAAGGCGATGGTATTCTCCATATGCCGGGCGGACAGTCCGGGCATCCCTTCTCACCTCACTATCGGGATCAGCAACATTACTGGAGTGATGGGCTGCCGCTCCCATTCTTGGCCGGGACACCGGTCCATACGCTGACGCTGGTTCCACGCTCGCGAACGGCACAGATGGTTGTGGAACAGAAGCCGATCCGGCCAACGTCGATTACACCATGACACCTATCCAAGGAGGAGGAACGATGAACAGCGAAGAACGCGAAGACATGACTGTGTACAAGGTCGTCGTGAATCATGAAGAGCAATACTCGATCTGGCCATCCTACCGTGAGAATCCGTTGGGCTGGAGAGACGAGGGGAAAACCGGACTCAAGGCCGACTGTCTGGCCCATATCGCGGAGGTTTGGACCGATATGCGCCCGTTGAGTTTGAGGAAATGGATGGCTGAACAGGCAAACGCAGAAAAACCGGCATCCTCATGCTGACCGTTTCACGCGTATCTCCATGGATCGTCATTCCTCGGCCGGTCAACTCGGGAATGCGTTTAATCTGTTTTCCCTATGCGGGCGGGGGAGCCTCGGTATTTCGAAGCTGGGCGGACAATGAGTTCTTGTCGGATATCGAAATCTGTATCGTCCAGCTTCCAGGGCGGGAGACCAGAATCACCGAGCCGCCTGTCAGTAATTTGCATCGGTTGGTGCGAATGTTGTGCGAGGCGTTGGAACCTTATCTCGATCGACCGTTCGCCTTTTTCGGTCACAGTATCGGTGCACTGGTGAGTTTTGAATTGGCACGCGAGTTGCGCCGGGTCCGGGGAATCGAGCTGAGCCATCTGTTCGTGTCCGGTTGCCCTGCTCCACATCTTCAGGATTCAGAGCGGATCTGTGATCTGCCTGACGACGAATTTCTTGAACGGGTGTGTCGATTCAACGGCACTCGGCCGGAAGTCCTCAATCATCCTGAACTGATGCAATTGATGACTCCTGCGCTCCGCGCCGACTTTTCGCTCCGCGATCGATACGCCCACCGTGAAGAGTTGCCGCTGAGCTGTCCTATCACTGCCTTCGGTGGGATGAGCGATACACATGTGGACGGTCTGATGTTGCGGGCTTGGCTGCGGCATTCTCACGAGCGATTCCAAGTGTGGTTGTTTCAAGGGGACCATTTCTTCCTGCGGAGCGCGCAAGAACCGCTGCTGGAGGTGCTCTCCTCGGCGTTATCTCGACATCGAGAGGTTGCACGATGACGGTGACGGCCACACTCACAGAACAATTCATCGTATTGATGCATGTGGAGGAGTCTGATGCACGCCGATCACAATAATACTGCGTCAACCTCCGTCGAGGAACCATGTGGGGAGACGGTCGGTCAGGCGGCTTGCCGGGTGAGCTGCTTGACTCCGGATACCCAACTTCCCCTCGTGGTCAGTCCCACAGATAAACATTCGTTGGCTGAATACCGAGACGCTATTAAGCAGATGGTGAGTACGCATCTTTCGACCGTCGGGGGATTGCTGTTTAGGGGATTTCCTATTGAATCGGCGACTGACTTCGAAACATTGGTCAAGATGCTCTCGCCTGCCTTGGCCTCCTACGAATTTGGATCGACGCCACGGTCGCAGGTCCACAATCAGATTTATACGTCGACGGAATATCCTCCCCATCAGCACATCCCCCTGCATAACGAACAAGCCTACACCACTGAATGGCCGATGAAAATTTGGTTTTATTGCGCGCAGGTATCGCCGGAAGGAGGCTATACGCCGATCGCCGACAGCCGCGAGGTGTATCGGCACATTCCAATCCGCATTCGAGAGCGCTTCCTCGCGGAGGGTGTGATGTATGTGCGGAACTACGGGAATGGGCTGGATGTCCCGTGGAACAAGGTGTTCAACACGATGGATCGCAGGGTCGTTGAACAATATTGCCGGTCAACCGGCATTGAGTACGAATGGAAGGCGGACGGAGAATTGCGTACCAGACAGGTCTGCCAAGCGGTCTCCGTCCATCCACGGACTCGGGAAACAGTCTGGTTCAATCAGGCTCATCTGTTCCATGTATCGAATCTAGAACCGGCCGTGAGAGAGGCACTGCTGTCCTTTGTCAATGAGGAAGATCTGCCTCGGCAGGCCTTCTACGGGGACGGGACACCGATCGAATCGACGGTGCTGGACGAAATCCGGGACGTCTATCAATGCCATGCCGTCCAGTTCCCTTGGCAGAGGGGCGACGTGTTGATGTTGGACAATATGTTGGTGGCGCATGGGCGCACGCCGTTCAGGGGCCCGAGAGAAATTCTGGTAGCGATGGCCGAATCGAGCAAGAGCTGACGGTGAAACCGAGATATTCTCACGCATTCATCACCGGCGCCATGGAGCCGGCCGCGACTCCATCTGCTCCATCGAATGCAGACATCTTTCCAGCGAGCTTCGCGCAGCGGAGATTGTGGTTTCTCTCCCAGCTGGAACCGGACAGCGCCTCGTACAATACGGCATTGGCGGTACGGCTGCAGGGCTTGCTCAACCGAGCGGCACTGGCGCAGAGCCTCAACGAAATCGTCCGGCGGCATGAAGTCCTCCGCACGACATTCGATGAGATGGACGGCGAGTTGGTGCAAGTCATTGCCGAAGATCGACCGATGGATTTGCCGGTGGTGGATTTCAGTCTCGATCCGCCGTCCGAGCGTCAGGCCTCGGCAACCGCGGCGGCGCGGGCGGAAGCTCATCGTCCGTTCGATCTTCGCACCGGGCCCTTGATGCGCGTGTGCCTGCTCAAACTTGAACTACAGGAGCATCTGTTGGTCATCACGCTGCATCATATCGTCTGTGACGGGTGGTCGTCGCAGATTCTTGCGCGGGAATTCGTGACTCTCTATGAAGCGTTCGATGCAGGCCTGCCGTCACCGCTGCCTCCGTTACTGATTCAATATGCGGATTACGCGGTCTGGCAGCGCGAGTGGCTGCAAGGATCAGTGGTTGAGGAACGGCTGGCCTATTGGAAAGAGAAATTGAAAGGAAGACTGCCGGTCCTAGACCTGCCGACGGACCGTCCGCGTCAGGCCGTGCAGAGCGACCGAGGCGCCCGCCTTTCCTTTTCGTTGTCGCGAGTCCTGACCGATCGGCTGCACGCGCTGAGTCGCCGGCAAAGTGCGACGTTGTTCATGACACTGGCGGCGGCCTTCCAGGTATTTCTGATGCGGTACAGCGGCCTCGACGATTTTTGCCTCGGCACGCCGGTCGCAAACCGGCCGAAACGGGAGACGGAGTCATTGATCGGCTTCTTCGCCAATACGCTCGTCCTGCGGGCGGACCTCTCGGGCAATCCGACATTCACCGATCTGTTGGCGCGCGTACAGGAAACGGTCCTGGGCGCCCAGGCTCATCAAGATTTGCCATTTGAGCAACTGGTGGAGGCCCTTCAGCCGGTCCGGGCGCTCAACCATACTCCGCTGTTTCAAGTGATGTTTGCGCTGCAGACCTCACTCGCCAAGACGCTGACCATCACTTCGCTGGAGGTCAGCGCGATGGAGTTGGACGCGGGGGGAGCCAAGTTCGATCTGTCACTCGACATGACGGAAGACGAAACCGGACTGGACTGCGCGTTTGAGTACAACCAGGATCTCTTCGATCAGAAAACTGTGGGCAGGATGGCAATCCATTTGCAGCAGCTCCTAGAAAGCATCGTCGATAACCCGCAGGCTCATCTCAGTGAAATCGCCATACTGACGGCGGCTGAGCGTCGGAAGACCCTGATCGAGTGGAACGATACGGCGGTACCGGATGCCGCCGACGGTCAGGTGGCCCGTCTCTTCGAAGCGCAGGCGGCGCGATCGCCTGAGGCCGTGGCCGTTGCCTGTGACGAAGAAACACTCAGCTATCGTGATTTGAACGACCGCGCTGATCGAATTGCCCGCGCGCTTTCGATTGCCGGTGTCGGCTGCGAGACCATTGTTGCCGTGCTTGCCGACCGGAGCATCGACTACGTGGCGATGGTGATCGGCCTGTGGAAGTGCGGAGGAGTGTACCTGCCGCTCGACCCCGGTCACCCGCCGTCACGATGGACGTCCATTCTCGAAGCGAGCCGGGCTTCAATCGTGCTGACGACGGAGGCTTGGGTATCGAAGGTAAAGAGCACGATCGCCCAACTGCCGGAATCGTTGCGTCCTGTGGTGCTCACAGTCGAGGCCTGTCGCTCCGAGGAGCAGGCTCTGTCTCAAAATCGAGCTACTTGGCCGTCTGCGAAGCTGGCCTATGTGATTTACACGAGTGGGTCGACCGGTGTCCCGAAAGGGGCGATGGTGACGGAGCGAGGGCTGGTCAATCATCTTCGAAGCAAGATCGCTATGCTTCGGCTTGGCCCGACCGATATCATCGCGCAAACCGCCTCCCAGGGATTCGATATTTCGATCTGGCAGCTCACGGCGGCGCTCCTCTGCGGCGCCCGCACGCTCGTCGTGCCTGACGAAATAGCCCACGATCCGGAGCAACTGCTCCACTATGTCGTCTCGCAGAAAGTGACTGTCCTCGAAACAGTGCCCGCGTTGCTGCAAGGCATGCTTGACAGCGCCGATGCGGACGGAGCCGACACGCCGACGTTGGCTCAGCTGCGATGGCTGCTGCCTACCGGTGAGGTGCTGCCTCCTGCCCTGATCCACCGATGGTTTGAGCGATACCGCCACGTGCCGTTAGTCAACGCCTACGGGCCGGCCGAATGCGCCGACGATGTCGCCATGGCGGAGATCACGACTCCGCCGGATGACACCTCTGTCCATTCTCCGATCGGCAAACCCATCGCCAACCTTCGTAGCTATGTCGTGGACGACTGGCTGGAACCGGTGCCCATCGGCGCCTCGGGCGAACTATGCATCGCGGGAGCCGGCGTCGGTCGCGGCTATCTCCACGATCCAGCCAGAACAGCCGAGGCGTTCGTGCCTGATCCATTTTCCAATGAACCGGGCGCGCGGCTCTATCGGACGGGCGACCGTGTCCGTCATCGGCCGGACGGGACGATGGAGTTTCTCGGACGCCGGGATCATCAAGTCAAAATCCGTGGCGTGCGTATCGAGTTGGGCGAAATCGAGTTGCGTCTGCAGGCCCATCCAAGCATTCGTGAAGCGGCGGCCGTCGTGCGCCAGGACTATCCGGGACAGAAACGATTGGCGGCCTATGTGGTGCCTCGTGGCGGTGCGTCATGCGATTCCGATGTTCTCATCAGGCTGCTGCGCGAGCAATTGCCGGAACCGATGGTCCCCTCGGTGATCGTCACGCTCCAGGCGTTGCCGCGCAGCGCCAACGGCAAGATCGACCGGCAAGCTTTATCTCAGCCGGAACAGGGGGCGATGAAGGGATGGACGGCGCCTCGCACCGCGACGGAAGCGCAGTTGGCTGCGGTCTGGGCCGAGGTATTGGGGGTAGAACGTGTCGGTGTCCATGACAACTTTTTCGAGCTTGGAGGAGACTCTATCCTCAGTTTACAGGTTATCTCGCGAGCCAAGGCGTACGGTCTGCCGCTCACGCCGCGGCATCTGTTTCAACACCAGACGATCGCCGAATTGGTTGAGGCCGCAGGCGACAGGATTGAAGTGGCCTTTTCTCAGCCGAAGTCCGGCGTCCGAGCTCAGAGGCCGACCGATTCAGCCCTGCTCGAAGCAGTGCGGCGATTATATCCCGGAGCCGAAGATGCTTACCCGCTCACACCCGTGCAGCAGGGACTACTGTTTCACAGCCTGTACGAACCGCAGTCCGGGGTCTACATCGAGCAGCTGAGTTGCCTCCTCCGTGGCCGGCTGGACCATGCTGCCTTCCTCCAGGCCTGGCGGATGGTGATCGCGCGATCGACGCCGCTTCGCACTGCGTTCATCTGGCAGGAACTCGATAGGCCCATGCAGGTTGTGTTGTCCGGCGAGATGCCGCCCATCACCGAGCTGGATTGGCGCGACGCGCCCGAACCCAACCAGCGAGAACGTCTAGAGGAATTTCTCAGGAACGATCGGCTGAAGGATTTCGACCTGGCAAAGCCGCCGCTCATGCGCCTTGCCTTCATCCGCGTTGGGAACGACGAACGCTACTTGGTCTGGACACATCATCACATCGTACTCGACGGCTGGTGCCTGCCCCTTATTCTGAGCGATCTGTTTGCCTGCTATGCCTCTTCCAGAGGTGGACCGGATCCGGCCGAATCGCAGTTACAACCTTATCGCGACTACGTCGAGTGGATTCTCTCTCAAGACCAGACGGCGGCAGAACAATACTGGCGCAAGATCTTGGCGGGCATCACGTCAACCACGCCGCTGCCGGCGGATCGCTTGTCGGACGGCGCGCAGTCGGATGGCTACGGCATGCATCGCCTGACGATCTCAGCCGCCAGGACATCGGCCCTTCAGTCCTATGCCTCCAAGGAACGTGTCACGATCAATACGTTGGTGCAGGGAGCGTGGGCGTTGTTGCTGAGCCGTTACAGCGGCGAGGAAGAGGTGCTGTTCGGCACGACAGTGTCAGGGCGGTCCGCGGATGTTCCGGGCATCGAGACGATGCTCGGACTGTTCATCAATACGCTGCCGCTCCGAGTCACAGTGTCACCGGACGCCGTTTTGCAGGATTGGCTGCGGGGATTGCTGCAGCAGAACGCCGAACTACGTCAATACGAGCATACCTCCCTTGCGCAGATACAGAACTGGAGTCAGCTGCCGCGGGGCAACCGGCTCTTCGACAGTCTCCTGGTCTTCGACAACCATCCGACAGACGAAACACTGGACGACGGCGGCGCTGGGCTGACCGCTCAGGATGTCCATTTAGAGGGGCAGACCAATTATCCGTTGACGGTCAACGTCGTACCGGGCGAATCGCTTTGTTTTCTCTTGTCCTATCAGAAGAAGCGCTTTTCTCCTGAACTCGTGGGACGTATCGCGGAACATCTGGACGTGGTGCTGGCCCAGTTGGTCGCGCAGCCGGAGACACGTCTGGCGGCGATCGGATTGCTGGGGGCTGAGGAGCGGCAGCAGGTGGTGGAGGAGTGGAACGCGACGAAGCGAGGTTATTCCACACGCGCGACGGTGCCGGAGCTGATCTACCATTGCGTACAGCGTACGCCGCAAGCAGTCGCTGTGCGACTGGACGAGCAAACGTTGAGCTACGAGGCACTGTGGCGCCGTAGCGCGGCAGTGGCGGCCGAGCTGCGGCGGCAGGGTGCCGGTCCCGATGTACTGGTGGGAATCTGTGCCGAGCGTTCGCTGGAATTGGTCGTGGGCCTCATGGGCATTTTGCAAGCGGGCGGAGCGTATGTTCCGATCGATCCAAGCTATCCGTCCGATCGGATCGCCTATATGTTGGCCGATGCGGCGCCGGCAGTATTGCTGACGCAGCCAGGCTTGAGGGGGCAGCTGCCGCCGTTCGTGGGCCGGTGTCTGGAATTGTCCGCTGTGGCACCGGAGGAGTCCGAAACCGCATGTCTTCCACCCACCCCGGTACGGCTCGATCATCTCGCGTACACGATTTATACGTCCGGGTCCACCGGGCGACCCAAAGGGGCCGGCAACACTCATGGAGGCCTGCTCAATCGGCTGCAGTGGATGCAGGAATATTTCGGTCTCACGCCGGCTGACCGCGTGCTGCAGAAGACGCCCTTCAGCTTCGATGTGTCAGTCTGGGAGTTTTTCTGGCCTTTGATGACCGGAGCGGAGTTAGTGCTGGCCCAGCCGGACGAACACAAGGATGGATTGCGGCTCAAGGAGCGGATCATCCGGCAGGGAATCACGACGCTGCATTTCGTGCCGCTGATGCTGCAAGCGTTTCTGGAGACACCGGGAGTGGAGGCCTGTGCGGATACGTTGCGACGGGTGATCTGCAGCGGTGAAGCGCTAGGAGCACCGGTCCAACGGCAGTGCTGGATGCGGCTGCCGGGGGTGGAGCTGCACAATCTCTATGGGCCGACGGAAACGGCGATCGATGTCACGGCGTGGTCGTGCAATCCGAAAGCTCCAGTCGATCCAGTGCCGATCGGCCGACCGATCGCCAATACGCAGATCTATCTGTTGGACCGGCGCGGTGAGCCGGTGCCGGTGAGGGTATCGGGGGAGCTGTACATCGGCGGTGTGAATGTGGCGCGGGGCTACCACCAGCGACCGGCGCTGACGGCGGAGAAATTTGTCCCCGATCCATTTAGCGCGGAGCCGGGTCGGCGTATGTACCGGACAGGTGATCTTGCTCGGTACCGGCAAGACGGCGCGATCGAGTATTTGGGCAGATTGGACTATCAAGTAAAGATTCGGGGAGTGCGGATCGAACTGGGCGAGATCGAGAGCTGCCTGCAGCGACATCCGGACCTTCAGGAATCAGTCGTCGTGGTGCAGGAGACAGCGGCGGGAAGCAAACGGCTGGTTGGATATGTGGTGTGTAAGGCCGGCCATGAGATGGAGAGTGAGATGATCCGGCAATGGGTGGGAGCCCAGCTGCCGGAGGCATTCGTTCCGAGCGTCGTGCTGTCGCTGGCAGCGCTGCCGCTGACACCCAACGGCAAGGTTGATCGCAAGGCGCTGCCGATGCCCGATCTACAGGCGCAGCGGACGCAGACTTACGAAGAGCCGGTCACGGAGTCCGAGCGAGTCTTGGCTGCGATTTGGGAAGAAGTGCTCGGCCAACCCCGCGTGGGCCGATTCGATAACTTTTTCGAGCTCGGTGGCGATTCGATCAATACGCTGCAAGTGCTGGCCCGTGCCCATCAGTGCGGCTTGAAATTGACCCCCAAACAATTGTTCGAGCATCCAACAGTGGCGGCCGCCGCAGCCGTGGCGATGCCGACAGAGATGATTTCCGAAGAGGAAATACAGGCAAAAGAGATGGAAAACAATAGGCTCGTGGACATCGAGCTGTCCGACGAAGACATGAGCAATCTGCTGGAAGAATTAAAATAGGAGACGGAGTGGCAAAGTCCGCATTACCCGAGCACATCGACTCGATTTATCCCCTCTCTCCGATGCAGGAGGGGATGCTGTTTCATACGCTCATGAATCCCGGCACCGGGATTTATTTGATGCAGAACCGATATCTCCTCGCGGGCGACCTGAATTATGACGCGTTCGTGCGAGCCTGGGATTTGGTGCTCGACCGGCATCCGGTGCTCCGGACCTCGTTCGTGTGGAAGAACCAGAAGCGCCCCTTGCAAGCGGTGCACAAACGGGTAGATGTGCCGATTGTATCGCTGGATTGGAGAGGCCGGACTCGTTCCGAACAGATCGCGCGGCTGGACGCCGAGCTGGAAGCCGAACTCCGCGAAGGATTCGATTTCGCCAAAGCGCCGCTCATGCGGCTGTGGCTGATCCGGTTGGCGGATGACCGGTATCAGTTCGTGCACAGCTTCCATCACATTCTGCTCGACGAATGGTGCATTTCCCTCCTTCTGATGGATTTCCTCGGACACTACGGATCGCTTGTGCGAGGGGAGGGGCTCACGCGCGAGAAGCCGCGTCCTTATCGGGACTATATCGCCTGGTTGCAGAAACAGGACATCAATGCCGCGGAGTCCTTCTGGCGCGGATACCTCACAAACTTTCCCACGCCGACGCCGCTGTCGTACGACCGACTGCCTGAAGGTCTTGCTGACCAGAATGAGAACGCGGCGGATCATTGCCTGTACCTGAGTGCCGAAACGTCTGCGACGTTGGTGGATCTGGCCCAGCGGCATCGTCTGACGGTGAACACGTTCTTTCAAGGCGCCTGGGCGCTGTTGCTCAGCTACTACAGCAGCGAGCGCGAGGTGCTCTTTGGCGTCACGGTGGCCGGCCGTCCCACCGAACTGCGGGGCGTCGAGTCGATCCTCGGCCTGTTCATCAATACGTTGCCGCTTCGAGTCTCTATGCAGCCGGACCGTTCTCTGATGGAGTGGCTGAAGGACCTATTGGCCGAGAACGTGCTGGTGCGGCAGTACGACTATGCACCGCTCGTCCAGATGCAGCGATGGAGCGAGGTGCCGCGAGGGGAGGCATTGTTCCACAGCCTGTTCGTCTTCGAGAACGCGCCGGTGGATCGGGAACTTTGCGAGGGACGGATTATTTTCAAGGGCGAAGAAGAGCAGTACCGAGTCCACACGAACTATCCGTTGACCGTCATGGGATGGCCGGGACGAGAACTGGGGCTCAAGATTTCTTACGACAAGCGGCTGTTCGACGCCGATACGACCAGCCGCATGATCAGGCATCTCAAGAGGCTGCTCGAAGCGATGGCTGAACGGCCGACTGCTCGGCTCGCCGACCTATCGCCGCTGAAACAGGATGAGCGGCGACAACTATTGACCGAATGGAATCCTGAGGTCGAGGCTGCCGGCGAGGAACAGTCCGAAAGCCTGCAACGGTTGTTCGAGGACCAGGTCGAGCGTTGTCCGGATGCTGTGGCTGTCGAGTGTCTCGAAGAGAAGGCGACCTATCGGGAACTGAATCGGCGGGCCAATCGTGTCGCTCATGTATTAGCCGAAGCGGGTGTGGGCCCCGATACGATCGTGGCGCTGCTGGACAATCGCAGTATCGATCTGTTGACGATGATCCTGGGAGTGTTCAAGGCAGGCGGCGCCTATCTGCCGCTCGATCCGCACCATCCTCTGTCGCGCCTGACGCAGATTCTGAAGCTGAGCCGTTCCCCAGTCGTGCTCACGTCACAGGATTATCTCGCCCGGCTTCAGAGAGCTGTTGCGCAGATCGATGAAGCCTCACGCCCATGGCTCATGCCGATCGAACAGATTCTCGATGAAGTCGGCCGCGAAGATAATCCAGGCGATCAAGGACAATCCGAACATCTGGCCTATGTCATCTATACATCCGGTTCCACCGGAGTGCCGAAGGGAGCGATGGTCACAAGGCGCGGCATGCTCAACAATATCAGGAGCAAGGTGTCGGGATTGGCGCTCGAGCCGACCGACATCATCGCGCAGACCGCCTCGCAATGTTTCGACATTTCTGTCTGGCAGTTTCTGACGGCGCTGACGTGCGGAGCAAGGACGAACATCGTTCCCGACGATATATCGCGCGATCCCTTTCATCTGCTCACGCACCTCGAACGGCGGGACATCACGATCCTCGAAACTGTGCCGGCTCTCCTCCAAGGTCTGTTGGAGGCAGCGTCGGAAGCAGGATCCGGTACCGCACCTCGACTTGAAAAGCTCCGGTGGGTACTGCCGACCGGCGAAACCCTACCGCCGATGGTATGCCGCCAGTGGTTGGCCCGTTATCCAGCAATACCATTATTAAACGCGTACGGCCCGGCGGAATGCGCCGACGATGTGGCCGTCCATCCCATCCTCGAGCCACCGGCGGCCGATACGACGCATATGCCGATCGGCCACCCGATCGAAGGGATCCGTCTGCACATTTTGAACGCCTGGTTGGAGCCCGTGCCGCCTGGGGTTCCCGGGGAGTTATACGCGGCGGGAGTCGGGGTCGGCCGCGGGTATTTACAAGACCCTGCTCGCACCGCCGAGGTCTTTCTGCCGGACCGGTTCGGTTCCGAGCCGGGCGCGCGGATGTATCGGACCGGTGATCTGGCCCGCTCTCGGAGAGATGGAGCCATCGAATTCGTGGGACGCGTCGATCAGCAGATTAAACTGCGCGGATTTCGGATTGAACTGGGTGAGATCGAAACGCATCTATTGTCGAGTCCGCTCATACGGGAAGCGGCCGTGCTGCTGCATACGGACTCGCGTGGGGAAAAACGATTGGCGGCCTATTTCGTCGGTCGTGAGAAAGAAGGCCTGAACGTATCGACCTTGCGCGACCTCTTACAGGCCCAGCTCCCTGAGTACATGGTGCCGACGGCGTTTGTGCCGTTGTCGATGTTGCCGCGCACGCCGAACGGGAAAATCGACCGTCTCGCGCTGGAGGCATTGGATCTGGGCGATCAATTCGCCCGTCTCTATACGGCGCCCCGCACGGCGACGGAGGAAATTCTTGCAGGCATCTGGTCCGATGTGCTGGGTGTCGAGCAAGTCGGTGCCCACGACGATTTCTTCGAATTGGGCGGCCATTCGCTGCTGGCGACGCAGATCATGTCGCGGCTCCGCAGCACGTTCCACGTCGAGCTTTCACTGCGGACTGTGTTCGAATCCACGAGCATCGCGGCCTTGGCCGCAGCCGTGGATCGCGCGAGGAAAGACGGCGCGGCCACCCAGTCGCCACCGTTGGTACCGGTCGCCCACACCGGCCCGCTGCCTACGTCCTTCGCTCAACAGCGTCTCTGGTTCCTCGCGCAGCTGGAGCCGGACAGCCCCTTCTACAATTTGCCGGCCGGGTTCCGCCTGCGGGGCAAGTTGGATGTCGATCTGTTAACGGCCGGTCTTAACCAGGTGATCGCGCGGCACGAAGCCTTGCGGACGGTGTTCCAAGAAACTGATGGGCAACCGGCGCAGATCGTGCTGCCTTCGGTGACGATCGAAATTCCCGTCGTGGATCTTCGCGATGTTCCAGCGGAGGAGCGGCCGGCCCTGTTGATCAAGCAGACCAAGTCGGAAGCACAGCGTATTTTTGATCTCACAGGCGGACCCTTGGTGCGTGCGCGAGTCTGGCGCATCGAGGAAGAAGAGTATGTGCTGCTGATGACCCTGCATCACATCGTTTCCGACGGCTGGGCGATGGACGTCTTGATCAGGGAATTGGTGACGTACTATCAGGCCGGTTTGTCGGGACAGCCGGCCGCGCTGCCGCCGTTGCCTATCCAGTATGCCGACTATGCGGTCTGGCAGCGTGACTGGATGCAGGGGGCTGTTCTGGAGACTCAGCTCGCCTATTGGAAAAACCGTTTGGGAGATGCGCCTGCCGCATTGGAGTTGCCGACCGATCGACCTCGTCCCACCGTGCAGACCTATCGTGGCGCATGTTGCGAATTGGTAGTACCCGGCGAGTTGTTGCAACAGATCACGGCCTTCAGCCGCCGGCACGGTCTCACTTTATATATGACGCTGCTCACGGCCTTCACGGCGCTGCTGCATCATTACAGCGGCCGAACCAGCATTCTTGTCGGCAGTCCTGTTGCGAACCGGCTCCGGATCGAGGTGGAAGAAATTATCGGGCTCTTCGTCAACACGCTCGTGTTGCGAACGGATATTCCGGACAACCCGCGCTGGATCGACCTGTTGGATCGGGTGAGGAGAGAAGTCCTGGACGCTCAAACTCATCAAGATCTCCCTTTTGAGCATCTGGTGGACGCGCTGCAGCCGGAACGAAACTTGAGCCATTCTCCGCTCTTTCAGGTCATGTTCACCGTGCAGACACCGGCGGAACAATCCATGGAGACGCCGGGACTTCAAGTGGACAACATGGAGATCGATCCAGGTACCGCGCTTTTCGACTTGTCGTTGGACATGGTGGTCGCGCCCAACCGGCTGTCCGGTTCCTTCGAATACAATACGGACCTTTTCGATGAGCGCACCGTCAGACGTTTTGCGGATGGTTTTCTGGAAATTCTGACTTTCATGGTCGGCAAACCGGAAGGGCGAGTACAGGATGTGCCTCCCGTGACGGAACGCGAGCGTCGTCTGCAACTTGTCGACTGGAACAATGTTCCCGGTCCCGATTTGACGCTTGACTATGTCACCCGATTCGCCGCGCAGGTCGAGCGGACGCCGGAATCGCCAGCGGTTGTTTGTCGTAAGCGGAGTTGGAGCTATCGAGAACTCTATCGACGGGCGGGCAAGACATCGGCTGCCTTGGCGGCGGCCGGAGTCGGGCCGGACTCGGTCGTGGCAGTGCTGGGAGAACGGAGCCCCGCGCTGCTGGCGATGATTCTCGGCGTTTTGGAGGCGGGAGGTGCTTATCTGCCGTTGGATCCGCGGCATCCTCAACAACGCATGGTACAGATCCTGAAACTGAGCCGCCCGCTCATTCTGTTGGTGACTCGGGAATGGGAAGCAAGGGCCGCAGATCTGTTGAATGAGCTTCCCGCGGACAGGCAGCCGCGGCTATTGATCATCGAACAGGTGATGGACCAGGACATCGAGCTTGCAGATCCCAGGCCGAAGCGCCCGGCCGGACGCTTGGCCTATCTCATCTATACATCCGGTTCGACCGGCACGCCTAAAGGCGTGATGATCGAGCAGGACGGCATGCTCAACAATATTCTCTACAAACTGAAGAGTCTGGAGATGACGGCAGACGATGTCGTCGCGCAGACCGCCTCGCAATGTTTCGACATCTCTGTCTGGCAGTTTCTCACGGCCTTGTTGTGCGGGGCGAGAGTGCACATCGTTCCGGACGATGTGGCCCATGATCCGACGGCGCTGCTGTATCACTTGGACGAGACCGGCATCACCATCATCGAGCCGGTTCCAGCGGTGCTGCAGGGCTTTCTTACCATTGATGACGACGTGCCTGCGTTGGCCAGGGTGCGATGGGTGTTGCCGACGGGCGAGGCTCTTTCCTCAGCTCTCTCTCGTCGATGGTTCGCGCGCTACCCGACTATTCCATTGATGAACGTGTACGGACCGGCCGAATGCTCGGACGACGTGGCTACGCATGTGATTTGTTCGCCGTCGGACGATGCGGATCGTCCAGTCCCGATCGGGCGGCCCGTGCCCGGCCTCTGCCTCTACATTTTGAATCGACATCTGACTCCCGTGCCGGTCGGCACAGCCGGCGAACTCTGCGTCGGAGGAGTCGGAGTGGGGCGCGGCTATCTCCGGGATCCCGAGCGGACAGCGGCGGCCTTCGTGCCGGATCCCTTTGGATCGGACGCGGGAGCAAGGTTGTATCGCACGGGAGACCTTGCCCGCTATCGGAAAGACGGCACGATCGAGTTTGTGGGGCGCGCGGATCATCAAGTAAAGATCCGTGGCTATCGCATCGAGCCGGGTGAAATCGAAGCCAAATTGCTGGAGCAGCGGGCGGTTCTGGAAGCCGTGGTGATGGTACGGGAAGATCAGCCTGGGCAGCGCCGGTTGGTTGGTTACGTGACACCGGATGGCCCGGAAACGTTGGATCTCCAAGAAGTGCGGCGCCGACTCCAAGACACGTTGCCGGAATATATGGTTCCGAGTTCCTTCGTCGTTCTGGACACCTTGCCGCGAACCGCGAACGGAAAAATCGACCGCAGAGCGTTGCCCGTGCCGGACCTTGCCGGACAGGAGGAGCGGTCCTACCAGCCTCCGGCTACGCCGGCAGCGGCGGCACTCGCGAAAATTTGGGAAGAAGTGTTGGGGTTGTCGCAGGTCGGCACGCAGGAGAACTTTTTCGAACTGGGCGGTGATTCCATCGTAAGCCTACAAGTGATTGCCCGGGCTAAACAGGTCGGACTGATGCTCAGCCCCCGCCAGATCTTCCAACATCAAACTGTGGCCGAACTTGCGGCGGTGGCTGGACAGGAAGCGGTGGTCGTGCTGGAGGCGGAGCAGGGAGCGATCACGGGGGAGGCAGCATTGACACCCATTCAATGGGCCTTTTTCGAATTGCCGCTGGCCAATCCACACCACTGGAATCAATCGGTCTTGCTGGAAGCGAAAGAGCCGCTCGTGGAATCCGCCTTGGAGACTGCGGTGGCGACGCTCATCGCTCATCATGACGCGCTGCGGCTTCGATTTGTCCGGTCGAGCGACGGTTGGCGCCAGTCGCATGCGCCGATTCCGCCGGGGCCCTTTGTCCGCCGGGTGAACCTGGCCACGCTATCCGATTCGGAACGCCGTGCGTCGTTCGAAGCGGAGACCACACGGTGGCAAGGGAGCTTGAACATTTCGGAAGGACCACTTGTGCAAGTGGTCTGGTTCGAAATGGGGAAAGCTTCGTCTGATCGGCTGCTGATTGCGGTGCATCATCTCGCAGTGGACGGCGTTTCTTGGAGAATCCTTCTGGAGGATCTGCAGACCGTCTATCGACAGACATTGGAAAACCGTCCGACACACTTGCCGCCCAAAACGACTTCCTTCCGCGAGTGGGCCGAACGGCTACGCCGATATGGCGAGGCCGAAGTCATGAACGATCCGTCGTCGGCCGTCTGGCTGACGGTCCAAGAGGAGGGATCCATCGTGCTGCCTGCAGACGATCCAGCCGGCAGCGATCGAGAGGCGGTGGCCGAGACGCTGGCGGTGTCGTTAGACGACCGGGACACGCAGGCGTTGTTACATGAGGTATCTGCCGCATACGGAACGCAGTTCAACGATGTCCTGTTGACGGCGTTGGCGCAGACCCTCAGCCGATGGACGGGCCTCGGGCGTGTGACGGTCGATCTCGAAGGGCATGGGCGAGAGAACTTGTTTCCTGAGCTGGACGTCTCGCGCACGGTCGGATGGTTCACCAGCGTCTTCCCCATAACCTTGGACGTGACGCGCTCGGAGTCGCCAGGAGAAGCGCTCAAGACGGTGAAGGAACAACTGCGGAAAATTCCAGGCAGCGGTATCGGTTACGGCATCGTTCGGTATCTGACGAAGGAGGGCCTCGATGCAGTCAAGACGCTCCCTGCGGCGCGAGTCCCGGTGGGATTCAACTATCTCGGACAGTTCGATGCGGTAGCCACGGACGAGTCGCCCTTCGTTCTGTCTGCGGAATCGGTCGGCAAGGAACATGATCCCCGCAATCCGATGGAATACGAGCTGGATATCAATGCGTCGGTCGTGAACGGACGCCTGGAAGTCATGTGGACATACAGTCGTGAGCGCTATCGTCCCGGCACGATCACATCTCTGGCGACGGCATATGTAAAAAATTTGCAGATGTTGATCGCGCATTGCCTGTCTGCCGATGCCGGCGGCTATACGCCGTCCGATTTTCCAAATGTGGAATTGGAGCAGGACGCGTTGGATGCGATCTTGGAGCAAATGAGCTGACTTGGAGCAGACATGAGAAAAAAAAAGGACATCGAGTCAATCCACTATCTCTCTCCGCTCCAGGAGGGACTGCTCTTCCATGCTGTGTCCGACACGAACACGGATCCATATTTCACACAGACCGGTTTCGTCATCGAGGGAGAGCTGGATCTCGATCCGTTCGAGCAGGCATGGCAAAAGGTGATGGAACGTCATCCGATCCTTCGAACCGGCTTCGTCTGGGACAGCGTCAAACAGCCTATGCAGGTTGCGCGGCGCGGCATGCGGGTCCCGCTGCAGATCCTTGACTGGCGGACCTGCAATGGCCGGCAGCGGGATGAAGCTTTGGCGCGGTTTCTGAGCGACGATCGTCGGAAGCCGTTCGATTTGCTGACGCCGCCCATGATGCGGCTCACACTGATCCGAATCGAAGACAATTGCTGGTATTTCATCAACAGCCACCACCATATCCTGTTGGACGGTTGGAGTGTGGCGCTGCTGCTCAAGGACGTCTTGACCTATTACGACGCACTGACGAATAAGCGGCTGCCGGTATTGTCACCTGTGAGGCCTTACTCAGAATATCTGAGCTGGCTGCAGAGGCGTAATCTGGATGCGGCTGAGACATTCTGGCGAACGAGCCTGACGGGTTTCACGACGCCGACCGCGCTGCCCCTGGAGTCGCCGCAATGCGTGGCTTTGGAAGAACTGAAATCCCTCCCGTACGCGGAGCAGGAAGTGCGGCTGTCGAAGGCAGAAGTCGAAACATTGACCGCTGCCGCCAAGCGCCATCGGCTCACCTTGAACACGTTGGTGCAAGGGGCGTGGTCGATCTTGTTGCACCGATGCACCGGGGATCGGGAGGTGCTTTTCGGCGCGACGGTCTCCGGCCGGCCGGCGGAGCTCCCCGGTTCGGATGTCATGGTCGGACTGTTCATCAATACGCTGCCGGTGCGGGTTTCCATCCCTCCCGACGCGAAGCTAGGGGACTGGCTTGGCTCGCTGCAGGAACAGAATAGCCTCCTGCGGCAATACGAATGGACGCCTCTGTCAAAAATCCAGCGCTGGAGCGATGTGCCGGGCGGTCAGCCGTTGTTCAACAGTATCGTTGTCTTCGAAAGCTATCCCGAAGACGAAAGCGATACGGATCAGCTCGGTTTGCGAATCACTCCTATGGCACCTCACTGGCAGGATGCCGAGTATGTCTTGACGGCAGGGCGCAACAACTACCCGTTATCACTGATGGTCGAGCCTGCTGCGCAAGTGCGGTTGATTCTCTCCTATGCACGTGAGCGGTTTGCACATAAAGACATCACGCGTCTCCTTGGTTACTACCGCACGTTATTGATGGCGATAGCGGAGCGGACAGAAATTCGTTTGGAGGAACTGTCTCCGCTGAGCGACGCGGAGCGAAGCCGCCTTCTGACGGACTGGAACCGCACCACGGTTCTCGTGGATGGAGCATGTGTCCACGAACGGATTGAGCGGGTGGCGCATGAACAGCCGGCTGCCGTGGCCGTCGTCTATGAGGGGGAGTCTTTGACCTATGGAGAACTAGACTCCCGAGTGGACCAGCTTGCGAGGTATTTACAGAAGCTCGCGGTCGGTCCTGACGTGCGGGTCGGTCTCTGTGTGGAGCGATCGCTCGACTTGATCGTCGGATTGCTTGGGGTGCTCAAGGCAGGCGGCGCGTATGTAGCGCTGGACCCGAAGCTTCCGAAAGAACGGTTGGCTTTTATGCTGTCGGACAGCGGCGCACGGGTGGTCCTCATGCAGGCCGCATCCGGCGAGCTGTTCCAGGAATCGGATGTGCGGCAAGTCTATCTGGATCGCGATTGGGAGAAAATCTCGACAGGAGCTTATCAGCCGCTGCAGCGGGACGTGCGACCTGAAAATTTAGCTTACGTCATCTACACCTCCGGTTCAACTGGACGACCAAAGGGCGTCGCCGTCGAACATCGTCAGGTCGTCAACTACGTGTCCGGGCTCCTGGCCCGCCTCTCACTCGATCAGAAGGCCAGTTTCGCGACCCTGTCCACGGTCGCGGCAGATCTCGGCAACACCTCGATCTTTGGTTCACTCTGTTCCGGTCGCACGCTTCACGTGCTGTCGGTCGATCGGGGGTTCGATCCCGATGCCGTCGCGGAGTACATGGCCACCAACCGGATCGACGTGATGAAAATCGTACCGAGCCATCTGGCAGGGCTGCTGGAAGCAGGACGATCGGAGCAGGTGCTTCCACAGCGTTGCCTGATCCTCGGCGGCGAAGCAGTTCATAGCAGCCTTGTCGAACGGATCCGAGCGCTCGCACCGGACTGTGAGATCATCAACCATTACGGACCCACGGAAACGACGATCGGAGTGCTTACCCATCGAATCGAGGCGGAATTGAATCGGCACACGGTCATTCCCATCGGACGGCCCTTGGCGAACAGCCAAGTCTTCATTTTGAATCCGGACGGTCAGCCGACGCCGGTCGGTGTTTCCGGCGAGTTATGTATCGGCGGTGATGGGCTGGCGAGGGGTTATCTCGATCGGCCGGACCTGACTGCGGAGCGGTTTGTGCCCAATCCGTTCAACGGGCGGGCCGGGGGGCGTCTGTACCGCACTGGTGATCGTGGGCGGTATCGACCGGATGGCACTGTCGAATTTCAAGGCCGCGTGGACAATCAAGTGAAGGTGCGGGGATTCCGAATCGAGTTGGGCGAAATCGAAACGCAGTTGCGGAACGATGGCCAAGTGAAGGACGCCGTGGTGGTCGTGCGCCCCGAGGCCGACGGCACGAAACAACTTGTCGCTTATGTCGCAGCCCCGGCCGATCTTGATCTGGATTCGGTTCGATCCCGTCTCGCTGTCCATTTGCCGGACTATATGATTCCTTCGACCATTACCGTGCTGGAGGCACTTCCTCTGACTGCCAACGGCAAGATTGATCGAGCGGCGCTTCCCGACCCGGAACAGGCACAGACACCACGGAACGGTACCTACGTCGCGCCCCGGAGCGATATCGAAACGACGCTTGCCCAAATCTGGGCGGATGTCCTTCATCTGGATCGTGTGGGCATTCACGACAACTTCTTTTCGATCGGCGGCGATTCGATCCGCAGCCTTCAAGTCGTCGCGCGCGCACACAAGTCCGGCATCAAGTTGACGCCCAAACATCTATTCGAGCATCCGACTGTGGCGGCGGCTGCGGCCGTGGCGGCGACCGCGCGTGCTGAGGCTGCCGGGGGCTCCGTGACGAAGGATTATTCTTTGAGTGGGCTTGAACCGGCCGAGATCGAGGCCTTATTCCCTGACAGGAGCGCGATCGAAGATCTCTATCCATTGACCCCGATGCAGGAAGGCATGCTGTTCCATACGCTCTTGAATCCCGGTTCCGGCATGTATCTCATGCAGCAGCACTACACGTGGAACGGGCCCTTGAAACTCGACCGGCTCGTCGAGGCCTGGGGGCGGGTCATCGACCGGCACCCTATTCTGCGAACCGCCTACATTTGGAAAGATCTGAAGCGGCCGCTGCAGGTCGTACAGCGCCGAATCGATCTCAAAGAAGCCGTTTACGCGCTGGACTGGCGCGACTCTTCCGCTGCCGAGCAAAAGGACCGTCTTATCCGCACGCTTGAGACGGAATTGGCCGAGGGATTCGACATGAGCCGGGCACCGCTCATGCGGATTCGATTGATCCGGACCGGCGAGGAGTCTTACCACATCGTCAGAAGCTTCCACCATATCTTGACCGACGACTGGTGCTTCTCGATTCTGATGATGGAAGTGTTGTCGTACTACGAGGCGTTGCTGGAAGGCCGCTCGATCGACTTGCCGTCGCCGCGTCCCTATCGTGACTACATCGCCTGGCTTCAACGCCAGGACCTCGGCGCGGCCGAAACCTTTTGGCGCAAGGAGCTGGAGGGTTTCAGCGATCCGACCTCTCTCGGTGTCGAGCGCATATCGTCGCCGCGCCAGGAAGCGGTCTCCGAAGTCGGTGATGAATTCGGCGAGTTATCGGAACAGGTGACTGAACGGCTGACCACGCTCGCTCAGCAACAGGGGCTGACGCTGAACACGTTCCTGCAGGGCGCGTGGGCGCTGCTGCTCAGCCGTTACAGCGACTCCAACGATATCGTGATGGGCGTGACCGTTGCCGGGCGTCCGACGGAGCTCGAGGGCGTGGAGTCCATCGTGGGACTGTTCATCAACAGTTTGCCGTTGCGGGTACAAATCACCCCGAGTGCTCCGGTGCTTGGATGGCTCAAGGGCCTGCTGGCAGCCAATTACCGTATCCGACAATACGAATATCCGCCGCTCGTGCAGATTCAACAGTGGAGCGAGATTCCGAAAGGACAGGCGCTGTTCAAAAGCCTGGTCGTCTTCGAAAACGCGCCGGTCGATCCACGGCTTGGCGAGCAAGTCGGAGAGGTGAGTCTGGAGTTCGACCACGACCGTGTCCACACGAATTACCCGATGACGGTGGTCGCCTATCCCGGCCCGCGATTGGGCATGCGTCTGTCGTATGACCGGCGGTTGTTCGAGCCGGAGGCGGTGCGCCGAATGGTAGGACACCTCAGCCACCTGCTTGAAGCCATGGCGATGCAACCGGAGACGCGCCTCTGCGATCTGTCTCTTTTGAGTACTGAGGAACGGACGCAACTGCTTGTGGAATGGAATAGGACCACCGCCGAGCGGCCGGAAGAGAAAGGATTCGCCGAATTATTCGAGGTCCAGGTGAAGCGGACTCCGGCTGCGGTTGCGGCAATCGACGATGAGCGGAGCATCACCTATCAGGACTTGAATCGCGCCGCCAATCGCGTTGCTCATGCGTTGCGCCGGCGCGGCATCGGGCCGGACCGAATCGTGGCGCTGCTTCATACACGCGGTATCGACCTGTTGATTATGATTCTCGGCGTCTTGAAGGCCGGCGGCGCCTACCTGCCGCTGGATCCTCATCATCCGTCCGCGCGGGCGGCGCAGATTCTGGAAACCAGCCGTACCGCGCTGCTGCTGACGGTACGAGAGTATGCAGCCTCGGCCGAGGCTGCTATCGCTGCCGCTCCAGAGTCCACGACGCCACTTGTTCTGTTAGATCTCTTGATGAAGGAGACAGGCGCCGACGACAACCCGCCGCGTCTGGGTACGTCCGCGAAACTGGCCTACGTCATTTTTACCTCCGGTTCGACCGGCGCCCCGAAGGGTGCGATGGTGGAAGAGCGGGGGATGGTCAACCATCTCCTCAGCAAGATTCCCGCGCTGAGCCTGTCTGAATCGGACGTCATCGCGCAGACCGCGTCGCACTGTTTCGACATCTCGGTCTGGCAGTTCCTGACGGGCCTACTCTGCGGCGCCTGCATCCGGATCCTCCCCGACGATCTCGTGCGCGATCCACAGCGGCTCCTCCGAGAAATCAAGCGGTCAGGAATTACGGTGTGGGAAACGGTGCCGTCGCTCCTTGTCGCCGGACTGGATGGGCCGGTCGTACCGTTGTCTTCCCTGCGATGGCTGTTGGCGACGGGAGAAGCAGTGACGCCCGAGTTATGTCGGCTCTGGTTCAGCCGCTATCCATCGATTCCCTTGATGAATGCCTACGGTCCAGCGGAGTGTTCGGACGATGTTGCGGTGCATGCGGTGACTGGTTCGCTTCCCGAGGGAGCGACCCACGTGCCGATCGGCCGGCCGATCCCTCATCTCCAGCTCTATGGGTTGGACGGGAACGGAGAACCGGTGCCTCTCGACGTGGCGGGTGAACTCTACATCGGCGGCATCGGTGTCGGGCGAGGCTATCTTAACGATCCTGCGAAGACCGCCTCTGCTTTCGTGCCTGATCCGTTTGCAACCGAACCGGGCCTGCGTCTGTACCGCAGCGGCGATCTGGCGCGGTTTCGTTCCGACGGCACGCTGGAGTTTTTGGGACGGCGGGATCATCAGGTCAAGATTCGCGGTTATCGCATTGAATTGGGAGAAATCGAAGCGCGAGTGGTTCAACATCCACAGGTGCAGGAAGCCGTCGTGACGGTCGAGGAAGACCGGCCGGGAAACAAGAGACTGATTGCCTACGTTGTCAGTGAAAGTTGTGTACGCAACGCCGCAGCCATCCGATCGTTCGCGGCCGAAACGCTGCCGGACTACATGGTTCCTTCCGTGGTGATGTTCCTGGACGCGCTGCCGCTGACGCCGAACGGGAAGATCGATCGGAAGGCCTTGCCGACACCGGGAGACGGTGAGCTATCGCCCCACGACGGTGCGCCCTGCTCCGCGGTTGAAGAGATTCTGGCCGGGATCTGGGCAGAAATTCTCGGGGTCAAGCATGTCGGTGTCCACGACAACTTCTTCGAACTCGGAGGCCATTCGCTCCTCGCGACGCAGGTCGTGTCCCGGATCCGTACCTCGTTCCAAATCGAGCTGCCGCTTCGAAGCCTTTTCGAGGCCCCAACGGTCGAGGCTCTGAGTGTCGTTATCGAGCAGGCCGATTCCGGTCGAGAAGAGACGCCGTTGGTGCCACTTGCGCCGGCCGAACGGCGCGGACCGCTCGCGCTGTCCTTCGCTCAGCAACGGCTGTGGTTTCTGTCGCAGATGGAACAGGAAGGCTGGTCCTACAACCTACCGTTTGCCCTACGGCTGTCCGGTGCGCTCGATCACGCCGCCTTGTTGCACAGTTTCGAGCGGGTGGTCGCCAGACACGACACGCTGAGGACCACATTCCACGAGAGCGACGGCGAACCGGTGCAAGTCATCGGCGCGACGAGAGACTTTGCTTTGCCGCTTGATGACCTGAGCGGGCTGCCGGGAGACCGGTGGGAGAAGGCAATACGTAAAGCCGCCTCAATGGAGGTCCGGCGACCGTTTCTGTTGGATCAGGACCGACCCATTCGCGCACGGTTGCTCCGTCTGGCCGAGCGGGAACATGTCCTGCTCGTCACGCTTCATCATATCGCCGCGGATGCTTGGTCGATGACATTATTGGCCAACGAGGTCGCGGTCTTCTATCAGGCCGAGATTGGACGGGCAGGTAATACGGCCGACGCTCTGCCGCCATTGTTGGTGCAGTATGCGGATTTTGCCCATTGGCAACGGCAGTGGCTGCAAGGACCGGTGTTGGACGCGCATCTGGCCTACTGGAAACAGCGATTGGGCGTCAACCCGCCGGTCTTGAAATTGCCGACGGACCGGCCGCGTCCCGCCGTGCAGTCGTTCGGGGGCGCTCGTCACCTCTTTGCCGTCCCTGATGAGCACGCCGATCGACTGCGCGCGCTGAGCCGCAAACAGGGCGTGACCCTGTTCATGACGCTCTTGGCGGCGTTCAACACGCTGCTCTTTCGCACGACCGGACAGGAAGACATCTTGATCGGCACCGACGTGGCCAACCGCAATCGTCAAGAGACCGAAGGCTTGGTGGGATTCTTCGTCAATCTCCTGCCGCTCCGCAGCAATCTCGGTGGCAATCCCACGTTTCTAGAGCTGCTGACCCAGGTGAGGCGGACGGCCTTGGAGGCCTATGCGCACCAAGACCTGCCGTTCGAAAAGATCGTGGAAGCGCTGAAGCTCAAGCGCGATCTGGGAAGCAACCCGCTGGTTCAAGCGCTCCTGGTGCTGCAAAACGCGCCGCCGCCGTCCATGGAGTTGCCGGGGTTGGAAGTCGGCGCGCTTGAGTTTGAAAGCGAAGTCGCAAGGTTCGATCTCGGATTGTTCATGGAAGACGCCGAGGAAGGCCTGACCGGCCTCTGGAAATACAGTACGGATCTCTTTGATGCCTCCACAATCGCCTCCCTATCGGAACGGTTCGTGACGCTGCTCGGAAACGCAGCCGCCCATCCGGAGGCACAATTGTCCGTGATCGAGATCCTGTCGCCTGCGGAAAAGGAGTCTGCCATGATCGAATCCAAGCAACGAGCGGAGAACAAGTTCAAGCGGTTCAAAAGCATTCAACCGAAGGCGGTGCACCTTGCACAGCGAACCCTGGTCGAGCGGAGGTATCTCGAATCGGATCAGCCTCTGCCGCTGGTCTTGCAGCCTGCGGTCGAGGACGTGGATCTGGCCGCCTGGGCGCAGGACAACCGGACGACAGTCGAACAGGCATTGTTCGCACACGGAGCCATCCTGTTCCGAGGGTTCGCTCTTAAGGGTGCCGAGGATTTCGAGCAAGTCGCTCAGGCCTTGTGCCCCTCACTATTCGGCGAATACGGTGATTTGCCGCGCGAGAAAGCCGGGCGCCACCTCTATGGATCCACACCCTATCCGGCCGACAAGACGATTCTCTTTCACAACGAAAGCTCTCATCTGCACCGCTGGCCGTTGAAACAATCGTTTTTTTGCGTGCAGGCGGCGCAAGAGGGCGGGGAGACGCCTATCGTGGACTGCCGGAAAATGTGCGAACGTCTGCGGCCTGAGCTTCGCGAAAAAATTGAAAAGCAGGCATTGATGTACGTGAGGAATTTCACGCCGGGATTCGACGTAAGCTGGCAGGGCTTTTTCCACACCGAAGACAAGGCTGCCGTCGAAGAGACGTGCCGGCAGCACGGTGTTGAATGGGATTGGACGCTGGACGGAGGGCTACGGACCAGACAAATCTGTCCGGCGATCGTCAAGCATCCGAGAACCGGCGACCGGGTATTCTTCAACCAAATTCAACTGCATCACATTTCGTATCTGGAGCCGGCGGTCCGGAATTCTCTGGTCGATATGTTGGGCATCGAACGGGTGCCGCGCAACGTCTACTTCGGGGACGGCTCTCCGATCGATGACGAGACGGCGGCGGAAATCGGCGAGCTCTACGAGCGGACGTCGGTGCGGTTTCCTTGGCGGAAAGGAGATCTGCTCATGCTCGATAACATGCTGGTGGCCCACGCCCGTTCGCCGTTCGTCGGTCCGCGGAAGATCGTCGTGGCCATGGGGGAGATGATCAATCAACGGGATGTGCATGCAGTGAGCGCGTAGAAGCCATGCAATCAAACGTTGATATTCAAGGATTCCGGCTTTCTCCCCAACAAAAGCGCCTGTGGGCGCTTCAGCAGACGTTCGGAACCGCCTGTGCGCAGGGAACGTTGGTGATCCGGGGCGCGCTGGACTGCGCCCGCCTCGAACGGGCTGTGGACGCTGCGGTGGCCAAGCACGAAGCGTTTCGAACCTTGTTCTGTAGAGAGTCAGGCGTAAAAGTTCCGTTGCAGGTGATCGCTGAGGAGAGCAAGCCCGCGTGGAAGACCATCGAGCTACAGGCGGAAGACTCGGCGACACAGGTGGCGAAGCGGAATGAGTTGCTGGAGGACGATCGCCGCCAAAGGATCGACTGGGAGCAGGGCCCCTTGGTCCGCTGCACCCTCTGCCGGCTGTCGGACCGCGAGCATTGGCTCCTCATCAGTCTTCCTGCCATGTGTGCCGATGCTCGGACGCTTCATAACTTAGCCGGGGAAATCGCCGCCGGTTACGGCGCCGTGGGACGGCATGAACCGGACGAGGAGCCGGTCCAGTACACGCAGTTTGCGGAATGGCAGAATGAGTTGCTCGCGGAGGAGGATGCGGCCAAGGGTCGGCAGTTCTGGCGAGAGGTGCTGGACGATCCGGCTCCGATTATCTTGCCATTCGAGCAAATGGGAGAAAAGACAGCCGGCTGGCGGACTGAAACTCTTGTCTGGAATCTGGATACAGAAGTCGTTGCATCGTTGCTGGCCCTATCCACACGGCATGAGACGCTGATCGAAGCGTTGATATTGGCGGCCTGGCAGACCGTGCTCTGCCGAGTGGGCGGCCGCCGAGAATATCTCATGGCTCTGCTTAGCGACGGGAGAAAGTACGACGAGCTGGATCGGGGGATGGGACTGTTTGCCAAATGGGTTCCTCTACGGTGCCGGGTCGATCCGGACCAATCATTTCAGGAACTGGCTACTGAGGTCACGACCGATCAGCAGCACCTGCGTGAGTGGCAGGAGTACTTCATGTGGGACAGCGCGGCGGAAGAGATCTGCTCTGCGGCGACGGAGTTGGTGGGATTTGAGTTTGAGACGGTGGAACCGCTCGCACATACCGTAGACGTTGTCTTCTCATTTGAGCCGGCGGCTGTCCGGTTCGAACCGCTCAAGCTGATCTTAAGCTGTATGAGAAGGAATCAGTTGATTCAATTGCGTTTGCAGACGGATCCTGGACTGGTTCATTCGGCGGCGCTTCCGATCCTAAGCGAGGCCTTGACTGCACTACTTACTGCCGCAGCAACGCAACCGGAGACCAGTGTCGGGCTGCTGCCCTTGCTGGGCGAATCGCAACGGCGCCGATTGCTGCAAGCAGGCCGCAGCGCTATCCATTCGCGCTCAGCCGGTCGATCCCTTCAGCACCTCTTCGAAAGCCAAGCAGCGGCGCGGCCCGATGCGATCACCGTTGTGTGCGGTGATTGCCGCCTGACCTATGCCGAGTTGAATGCCAAAGCCAACCAAATCGCGCATGGTCTGAACCGGATGGGAGTCGAGCGAGGCGATCTGGTGGGATTATGTGTCGAGCGCTCAGTCGAAATGGTGGCGGGATTGTTGGGCGTGCTCAAAGCCGGTGCGGCCTACGTACCGCTCGATCCGGACAATTCTCCAGCGCGTCTGACGTTCGAAGTCTCGCAGGCCGGGATCGCTGTCATCCTGACGCAGGAGAAATGGCGGCAGCGGCTGCCTGCCACCTCGACATCGGCGCGTTGTCTGGATTTCCACGACTGGACCTTCGCGGAGGAGCCATCACACAATCCAAATCAGTCGGTTCACCCGATGGAATTGGCCTATGTGATCTATACCTCCGGATCCACCGGCGTCCCGAAAGGCGTCGCCGTTACCCATCTGGGAGTGTTGAACTACACAGACTTCATCCGTCGTGTCTTAGGGGCGGAGGCGGACCTGAATTATGCGACTGTTTCGACACTCGGCGCTGATCTCGGCAACACCGTGATCTTTGCTTCACTCGCGTCAGGCGGATGCCTGCATGTAATTGGATACGACCGGGCCACCGACGGACGGAAGTTCGGGGACTATTGCGCGAAGCATCCGATCGACGTGCTGAAGATAGTGCCTGTCCATCTCCAGTCGTTGCTCGCTACGGCGGAGGGCTCCGAGGTGCTGCCCAGGCGGCTGCTTGTGCTCGGCGGGGATGTCTTGTCTCACGCGCTTGCCGACCAAGTGACGGCGTCCGGCCGCTGCCGCTTGTTGAACCATTATGGGCCGACGGAGACCACGATCGGGTGTCTGACCTTCCCGGTCGATCTGCATCATGAAGCCGCAATGCTTTCCGCAACTGTGCCGATCGGCTGGCCGATCGACAACGCGGAAGCCTATATTCTGGACGAGCAGCTCGATCCGGTGCCGGTCGGTGTGCCGGGTGAACTCTATCTCGGCGGGGCGGGGCTGGCACGTGGTTATCTTGGACGGCCCGATCTCACGGCCCAACGGTTCGTACCCCATCCTCTGACGTCTGAACCGGGGAACCGTCTCTACAAAACGGGTGATCTGGCTCGTGTTCTTCCTGACGGGATGATCGAGTTTCTCGGGCGAACCGATTTTCAGATCAAGCTCCGGGGTTACCGCATTGAATTGGGCGAGATTGAGGCGCGTCTTATCGAACATCCCGGCATTCAACAAGCGGTGGTGACGGCGCGTGAGAACGGTGCCGGTGAAAAATATCTCGTGGCCTACATTGTGTCGCGTGATTCTTCCGCTGAGCCTGCGGGATGGCGTGAGTTTTTGAAGGAGTGTTTGCCGGATTATATGATTCCCACCGCGCTGGTCTGTCTGCCGGCGCTGCCGTTGAATCAGAACGGAAAAGTCGATCGGGCGCTCCTGCCGGATCCTGAGGCTTATCTGGCGTCGAACCGCCGCTATGTAGCGCCGCGCAATCCGGCGGAAGAAATGTTGATAGGCATCTGGGAGACCATTCTGAAGCGGGACCGGATCGGGATTCGTGACAACTTCTTCGATCTCGGCGGACATTCGCTGCTGGCGACGCAAGTGATGGCACGGGTTCGCTCGGCCTTTCGTGTGGAATTGCCGCTGCGGACCATCTTCGAGGCAACGACGGTGGCCCAACTGGCGGAAGCGGCTGAGAGGGCCAAGGCGGAAGGACATTATGGCGACCCTGCCCCGCCCATTGTTCCGTCGGTCCGCAGCGGACCCGTACCACTTTCGTTTGCCCAGCAGCGCTTGTGGGTTCTGACCCAATTGGAACCGGACAGCGTTGCATACAATATTCCCATCGCTTTGCGCGTCAAGGGCCCGCTCAATCTCGATGCGCTGCAACATAGTTTCAACGCAGTCGTTCATCGGCACGAGGCATTGCGCACGGTCTTTCAAACGGTTGCGGGTGTGCCGGTGCAGGTTGTGGCCGAGTCTGTGACCCTCTCCGTGCCTCTCGTCGACCTCCGGCATCTGGCGGCAGAGGCCAGGGAGGAAGCGGCCATGAGGTTGGCTACAGTGGAGGCGCAGCGGCCGTTTGATCTTCGATACGGGCCGTTACTCCGTGTGAATCTCATGAGGATGGATGAAGGCGAACATGTGCTGCTGCTTACGTTGCACCACATCGTCTCCGATGCCTGGTCGGCGCAAGTCTTGGTCCGCGAGGTCACGTCGCTGTATGCCGCGTACGTCGCTGGAGAACGGTCCCCGTTGCCCGATCTCCCCTTGCAATATGCGGATTTTTCCCAATGGCAACATGCCTGGATGGCCGGCACAGTGCTGGAACGGGAATTGGCGTATTGGAAGACCGCTCTCGGTGGGGATCTGCCGATCTTGAACCTTCCGACCGACCGGTCGAGACCGGTCCTCCAATCATCGCGAGGGGCATTGGTGACGAGGCTTATGCCACGTGACATCTCGAGCGCGGTCGCCGCGTTAGGCCGCCGGATGGACGCAACGCTCTACATGACGCTGCTGGCGGGATTCGTCCTATTGCTCCTTCGCTGGACGGGCCAGCGGGATCTGATCGTCGGAACGCCGATCGCGAATCGGACCCGCAAGGAACTGGAGTTGCTGATCGGATTTTTCGTGAACACCTTGGCCATCCGCACGCAGATCCCAAAAGGTGCGACGGTTGCCGACGTGATCCGACGGGTGCGGACGTCTTGCCTGGAGGCCTACTCGCATCAAGACACGCCGTTCGAGAAATTGGTGGAAGTTCTTCAGCCGAAGCGGGATGTCGGGCGATCGCCGATCTTCCAGGTGATGTTCGACCTGCAAAACGCCCCTGCCGCTGAGTTGAATGTGTCCGATCTCGATTTCGCTCCGCTCGAAATCGAGAATACGGCGGCGAAGTTTGATTTGTCGATGACCGTGCAAGAGATGGAGACAGGGCTGTCTGTGTCCATCGAATACAATAGCGATCTCTTTGATGAGGCGACGATCACAAGCATGCTGGGTCAGTACGAACGTCTTCTCGCGGGGATGGCGGCTGAGCCTCAGGGCGAGGCCGAGCGTATCTCTTTGCTGAGTCAGGAAGAGCGTGAGCACATCCTGTTGGGGGGGCGTGCGGTACCGATAACCGATCCTGTCGGATCCGTACATGAAATGATCGAGCGTCAAGCACAACGGATTCCAGACGCCACAGCGATACAGTGGGAAAATCGGACACTTTCCTATCGAGAATTGAATGCGAAGGCTAATCAACTGGCCAGATACCTGCGCGGGCAGGGCATCGGACCGGAGCAGCGGGTGGGAATCTGCATGGAGCGGTGCCCTGAAATGGTCGTGGCACTCCTGGGGATTCTGAAGGCCGGCGGAGCCTACGTGCCGATCGATCCCAGTTATCCTGGCGACCGCCAGAAGAGGTTGGGGATTGATGCCGATCTGAGTCTGGTGGTGACCCACGGTTCCTGTATGGAGAATCGGGAAGGCTATCCGTTTACGATCCTGCCCTATGACCGTATCCAGAACGACGCGACGGTTCTCAGCCAGGACAATCTCGAATCACGCATAGCTCCGTATCAGGCCTGCTACATCATTCATACGTCCGGTTCGACAGGAAAGCCCAAGGGAGTGATCGTCTCGCACCAAGCCGTCTCGCTTCATGTGGCGGCGGCCGCGGCACAATACGGCATCCGCATGTCGGATCGGATTCTTCAATTTGCATCGTTGAGCTTCGATGTTGCAGCCGAAGAACTGCTGTGCGCGTTGTTTCGAGGGGCGACGATCGTGTTGCAGCCCTGCAGGCTATTCGAGACGATTCCCGCCTTTCTGGATTTTCTCCACCGAGAGCGTATCAGTGTTGCGGGGTTGCCGGCGTCATATTGGCAACAGTGGATGGCGGAAGCGGATGAACCGGGACGAGACATCCCGGACCACCTGCGGATGCTTATTGTCGGGAACGAAGCCGTCTCAGCGGAAGATCTCGCCGTCTGGAAAAAGAAAGCGGACAGCCGCGTCCGTTGGTTGAATGCCTATGGGCCCACGGAAGCCACCATTACGGCCACGACGTACGAAGCCGATCGAGCGCACATCTCGACCGGAACGGGAATCGTTCCGATCGGCCAACCTCTTTCAGGGCGCTTGATCTATATCCTGGACGAAGCGCTCGAACCGGTTCCGTTCGGCATGCCGGGCGAACTCTATGTCGGCGGAGACAATCTGGCACGTGGCTATCTCCATGGTCCCGCTCAGACCGCGGTCTCGTTCTTGCCAGATGCATTCCGTGGTACACCGGGCAGTCGAATGTACCGAACAGGAGATCGTGCCAGACTCCGTGCCGACAATGTGATCGAATTCCTTGGTCGAATCGACGATCAAATCAAAGTGCGCGGGTTTCGGGTCGAGCCAGGCGAAATCGAGGCGGTATTGAGACGGCATCCGGATATTCAAGAGGCCGCCGTTGTCGTTCGAAAGAATCTTGAAGATCGTGACATGCTTGTGGCCTATGGCCTACTTCGATTGGGGCACAATGGTGAAAGTGCTTCTCTACGTCAATGGATTGGACGGTCGCTTCCCGGGTACATGGTGCCCTCGGTTGTTGTCGTACTCCATGACTTCCCTCGGACGGCAGGAGGAAAGGTCGACCGGTCCGCGCTTCCGGCGCCTGAATGGTCGACTGTCAATCGGCAGACGTATGTGGCTTCTCAGACGCCCTTGCAGAAGACGTTGGCGGACATCTGGTGCAAGGTGCTTGCGGTTGACCGGATCGGCATCCATGACAACTTTTTCGATCTCGGCGGACATTCCCTGCTGGCCGTTCAGCTGCTCTCTCATGTGCAGAAAGTCGTCGAAACGCCGCTTTCCCTGATGGACCTCTTTCAGTCGCCGACGGTGGAACGGTTGGCCCTATTGATCGAGAACGGCGGTCGAGAAAGCGAATCCGGAATGGTCTGTCTGCATAGCGGCGAGTCTCTCGCTCCACTCTACTGCTTTGATCCGACCGGCACGCATGTTCAGGCGTACAGGCCTCTCGCCGTTTCGCTCGAAGGCGATCGGCCGGTCTGGGGGCTCTCGCTCAGCCACATTTTTTTCGGCACGTGGCAGGAACTTTCGATTGAGGCCATCGCTCAACGGCATGTGCGCCTGATGCGTGAGCGGCAGCCAAAAGGACCATACTATCTGGTGGGGTGGTCGAACGGCGGTGTACTGGCTGTCGCCGCTGCGCGGCAGTTGGAACAGTGGGGAGAACAGGTTGCATTCCTTGCTGTACTGGATACCCAGCCGGACATGGCGGTCTATGAGTCGGAGGATCCGACGCCGGTCGATGAAGTGTTGGCCTATATCAGGCGCGAATGTCAGCAGACGTTCAATGCCATTCCGGAGAAAGTCCGTGATGAGTTTTGGAAACGGCTCGAGGAGCTTCCTGAAGATGGGAGGTTGGAGTATGCCATTCGTTGGGCACAAGAGCGGGATTTCCTCTCGAGCGAGGAAGCCGCAGCGTCGATCGGCAGCCTCAAGATCGGTTATGCCTTGGCCAGAGCTGCGGCTCTTTTCATGAAATCTGTCCGGAGCTGTCCGATCCACAGTCCAGTCCACGCCTGGTGGACAACGAATACAATCGCGCGCCATGGAAGTGCTCCAATGGACTGGGGTCAGTACACGACCGGGGTCGTGTCGGTCGAAATGGTAGTCGGCGACCATATGGATGCAGTCCAGAGCATTCAAGTCCATCAGCAGATCGGTGAAATTCTGTCGCGACTGGACAGGGTTTCGCTGGGTCGTTGACGGTCGATCCATTACGTCACGGCAGCCGACGGTAAGCCACATGATTGCGTGTCGAGGGCTCGTAAGGAGCCATAGGCAGTACAATCCTGATACCATCGAGAAGTTCAAGATCGTGATCAATGCCTATCGGGTGTTCGGATTCTAGGAAACGCTCAAGGAGATTATTCTCTACCTCCTGAGTCGGCATCACAAGATTTCACCCATCAGCTACTGAAGTCTTTGGCGCGAGAATAGCCGAGCCGCTAGGCCGGCGTTTATGGTCGCAGGCATCCTGCTGCCTCTCAACACCGTCTGCTCTATACGGAATAAATCAGCAGGTGAGGTTTCCGTCCGGTTTATTCGTCTTCTCTACGACTGGGACTGGTGTGCCCGTCCGACCACCATGGGACAAGATCCTACGGCCAGAATTGACTGACGAATATGAAGTCGAAAGGTTCCACCGTCGCCATCGGGGTCGCTCTGCTGGTCGTCCTCATCATTGGAATCAGGCTGGGTGGCCGGTCAACCAGCGAGTCATCGACTGCCGCCCCAGCGTCTGAGCAGCATACTTTGGTGGAAGTCTCGCCCGTCATCGTCGGTTCAATGACAGAATCGATCCAGGCCGTGGGCACGCTGGAGGCGATCGCGTCGATCATGGTGAGACCCGAGATCGCCGGCGTCATTCACCGGATCCATTTTCAAGACGGACAGATGGTCGAACGTGCGGCGCCACTGCTGGAATTGGATCCCGAGGAACTCCAGTCGCAAGTCAATCAAGCGACGGCGGAGGAGAAAATGGCGCTGGTGACCTATGAACGGCTGAAGCGGATTGCCGACCAGCAGACCGCCATTGTTCCGGCTCAACAGATGGACGAAGCCAGGATGGCTTGGCACGCGGCTGCGGCGAACAGTCGCTTATACGCGGCTCGTCTGAAGAAAGCCGTCATCCGTGCCCCGTTCAGCGGGACGTTGGGGCTTCGGCACGTCTCGGTCGGCGATTACCTTCAGCCGGGTCAGGACATCGTCAATCTGGAGGACCTACGCAATCTCCATGTGGATTTCAAAGTCGCGGAAGTGTGGTTGAGCCGCCTGCATGCCGGCCAGCCGCTGATTGTGACGACGGATGCCTTCCCGAATACGGCGTTTGAGGGACAGGTCACGGCGATCGATCCGAGAATCGATGCCGTCAATCGAACTGTGGCGGTGCGCGCGGTGATCCCGAATCCGGCTGGTACCCTCCGGCCTGGGCTCTTCGTCACCGTCCGGTTGACCGTGGGGGAAGATCCTCGTGCGCTGCTCATTCCGGAAGAAGCCGGGTTTCTTCGACAGGATAAGGCCATGGTGTTTCAGGTCGAAGAACGGACCGCCAGGCTGAAAGAAGTCACGTTAGGCATGCGTGAACGAGGAATGGTCCATGTACGCGCAGGATTGAAAGAAGGGGATGTTGTGGTCAGGACCGGAACCCACAAGCTGCACGACGGCGCGCTCGTCTCAATCAAATCATCCGAGTAACGGCAAGCCGTCTTGCCGATAGAAGTGTGTCCTCTCAGTACTATTCAGAGTAAGCATGAGCCTTTTCGAAACCTGTATTCATCGTCCGGTGTTCGCGATCGTCATGACGCTGCTGCTGGTGTTGTTCGGACTCTTGAGTTTCCTGAGATTGCCCGTTCGCGAGTATCCCGACATCAAACCGCCGATCGTTTCAGTCCGAACGGTATACCAGGGAGCCAGCGCATCCGTCGTCGAGTTGGACGTGACCACACCGCTCGAGGACGCGCTCAGCGGTATCCAAGGACTCCGGACGATCACCTCTGCCAGTCGCGAAGAAGTGTCGTTGATCACCATGGAATTTGAATTGAAACGAGACCTGGATGGGGCAACCAACGATGTCCGCGATCGGGTTTCTCAGATCCGTCCGGTGTTGCCGTTGGGAATTCTTGAACCCCATGTCGAAAAAGCCGCTGCGGAGAATACAGAAGTTCTGTGGCTTACCGTGTCCAGCGATCGCCATTCTGAACTGGAAATGTCGGACATCGCCGATCGATTCATCAAGACGCGGCTGGCCATGATCCCCGGAGTGTCGGCGACGTATCTCGACGGTGAACGGCGCTATGCCATGCGGATTTGGTTGGATCCCGATCAACTCGCTGCGCGTCGCCTGACCGTTGAGGACGTGGAAGAGGCGATCCGCAACCAGAATGCCTCGATTCCGGCCGGGCGGATCGAGGGCGATCAGATGGAATTCGGCGTATCGCTGAAGGGCACTCTGCAGTCGCCAAGACAATTCGAATCGCTCATCGTGGCGTACCGCGAAGGCTATCCGGTTCGTCTGGAAGATGTGGCGCGTGTGGAACTGGGCGCGGAGGATACCCGCAAGCTGGTGCGATTCAACGGCAAGCCCTCACTGGGGATTTCCGTGTCTCGCCAGTCTAAGGCGAATACCTTGGCCGTGGCGCGTGCCGTCAAAGAGCAACTGCCGTCCATCTCGGCGGGACTGCCGGACGGTATGAACCTGACCATGGCGTGGGACAGCGCGACTTCGATTGAACGGTCTCTGGATGAAGTGTATGTAGCCTTGGGCCTGTCGTTGCTTCTTGTCGTGATGGTGATCTTCCTTTTCCTAGGTAGTACACGAGCGACGCTCATCCCGGCTGTTGCAATTCCAGTCTCGATTATCGGGACCTGCACGATCATGGCGGTCACGGGGTGTTCGCTGAACGTCCTGACCTTGTTGGGGCTTGTGCTCGCCGTAGGCCTCGTGGTGGATGATGCCATCATCGTCCTCGAGAATATTCATCGTCGGATCGTCGCCGGCATGCCGCCGGAGCGGGCGGCCATCGAGGGCACCAACGAAATCGCCTTTGCCGTCGTGGCGACCACCATCTCGCTTGTCACCGTATTCGTCCCCATCGCGTTTCTGACCGGCATTGTCGGCCAACTGTTTGCGGAATTGGCCATTGCAGTCGCATCGGCTGTGCTCTTGTCCGGCTTCGTGGCGCTGACCTTAACACCGATGATGTGTGGGCGGTTGCTTCGCCATGACATTGGGTTGAGCAGGTTTCGATTTGCCGCACGATTGGCGGACGATGTGGGGCAACGTTATCGCCGTGGATTAGCATGGGCCATGAACGCCCGGCTGGCCATTGTGCTCGTGGCGATCGGAGCGAGCCTGGCGAGCCTGTCCATCTTGAATCGACTCCCCTCCGAATTAGCGCCTCTCGAAGATACGGGATGGTTTTCCGGCTTCCTCACCGCGCCGCAAGGCGCCACCCTTCGGTATACCGATACCTATGCCAAAGAATTGGAAGCGTTGCTCAAGACGGTCCCTGAGATTACCCATACGTATACGATGGTGGCCCTCGGTGACCGTCCAACGAGGGTCAACCGCGCCGAGAGTTGGGTCACGTTGAAGGATTGGAATGAGCGCGCCAAGAGTCAGCAGGAGATCGTCGCCGGCCTGAATCAAGAACTTGGCAAGCTGGCCGGTGTGAAGGCGTATCTGTTGAATCCGTCTTCCATTGGCGAATGGGTGGAGAAGACGCCGGTGCAGTTTGTCATCGGCGGATTGGACTATCAGGAGTTGCAACATACCGCCGACAAACTGGTCGCACGGCTGGCCAACCATCCCGGATTTGTGACGCCCGGACTGGATGCTTCGCCGGATACGCCGCACGTGACCATTGAAACGCATCGCGACAAGAGCGCCGACCTCGGAGTGTCTGTTGTCTCCATCGGGCGGACGTTGGAGACCTTGCTCAGTGGAAGACCGGTGAACACGTTTATGCAGAATGGCCGTCAGTACAAGGTGATCGTGAAAGTCGACGATCGGCATCGTGAAAAGCCATCGGATATCAGCCGGCTCTATGTGCGGGGGAACGGCGGCGCATTGGTCCAGCTCAACAATATCGTCACGGTCAAGGAAGTCCCGGTGCCGGAAGCGTTGAACCATGTCGATCGCATGCGTGCCGTCACCATCAGCGCGGGGTTGGCCGATGGCTTTACGCTGGGGCAAGCCTTGAACTATCTAGATGAAACGTCACGCGATATCATCAAGCCGGGTATGCGGACGGCGTATGCCGGAGAATCCAAGACATTCGCGGAAAGCAATCGCAACCTGTATCTGACCTTCGTGTTGGCGCTGGCGGTCATCTTCTTGGTGCTCGCGGCGCAGTTCGAGAGTTTCCGGCATCCTTGGACGATCCTGCTCACGGTGCCTCCGGCTATGTCGGGATCGTTGCTCTCGTTAGCCGCGATCGACGGAACCCTCACGATCTATAGCCAAATCGGTCTGGTGATTCTGATCGGGCTTGTGACCAAGAACGCCATTCTGATCGTGGAGTTCGCCAATCAGCTTCGTGAACGGGGGTTCGATGTGTCCCAGGCGGTGATTGAAGCGGCCGCGTTACGACTCCGTCCAATTCTCATGACGACCTGCGCGACGATCCTCGGTGCGTTGCCTCTCGCGCTGGCCACCGGTGCCGGAGCAGCCGGTCGCCGTCAGATCGGCATCGTGCTCATCGGCGGGCTGTTGGTGTCAACCCTTGTGACGCTCGTCCTGGTTCCAGCCGGTTATAGGATCCTTTCAGGAGGCGTGAAGGCATCTGAAACGGAGGGGACGAAGTCGCCATATGGTCTTCACGGCACACACCTTGTTGTGGGGCCGCAGTCTGCTGATCACACATGACTGGATATTGAAACCTGTTCAGCCATTTGAATCGAGAAGGTGGCAGCCGGCGTATGACCACTCATGCAAGTGAGGGGTAAGTTGTATTGGCTCGTCATAATAAGGAAACGAGATGAGAAGCCTCTATGGAAATAGCGACCTATCCATCTTCGTTCGATCGTATGGCGACTCTTGACAGAGACTCTGTGTATGGAGGGAGTGTTATGGATTGCAGGCGTTCGTCTCACCACAGAGTCGCAGCTCTTATGATCGCCGGTCTGTGGGGTATCGTGTCTCCATCCCTGAGTTGGAGCCTGGATGTCGCCCAACCCATTTCTCAGGAACGTCATGAAGCGGTGTCGCTGGCGGATGCGGCCGTTCGCGCCTTGCAGAACAATCTCGACATCAGTCTCAGTCGCCACACCAAAGAAAGCCGATTGACCGACATCGTCATCGAACAGGCGAAGTTCGATCCCACGCTGAGTGTGAACGGACGGTATCTCCGGACGGTCGATCCTCTCGAACGACCCGTGTTAGGGGCAACCGGTAATGAGCTTACCCAAATCACGAAGTTCGATCAGCGTAACCATACCCTGTCGGTCGATGCTTCGACCAACCTCATGACGGGCGGCAATTTCGATGTGAACTATAGCCCGGCAAGATACAGTGCGAATCTCGCCGAAGGATTCTTGTTCAACCCCGCCTGGACCGGAGGCTTGTCATTCACGGTGACCCAGCCGCTGCTTAAGAATGCCGGGATCGCGATCAACAAGACCTTCATCAAGGTCGCCCAAAACAATGCGGTCGTTGAACAGCATATCTTTCGGGACCGGGTCTTGACCGTCATTGCTTCGGTCGAACAAAACTATTGGGAACTGGTGTTTGCAAAAGAAAATGTGAAGGTCGCCCAAGCCGCATTGAAGGCCGCCGAGGAACTATTGGCCACCAACCGCATCAAGGCCAACGCCGGCGTGATGTCCGTCGTCGATGTGCTCCAAGCCGAGGCCGCCGTCGCGTCTAGGGTGGAGCAGGTCTTGGTAGCCGAAAAGACCATTCGCGATGAAGAAGATGAACTGCGGACTATCCTCAATCCGGGGGAAGCCGAGTTGCGGCAAACCGTGCGCCTCACGCCTGTCGATGCCCCCATCACATATCTCGAAACTCTCAGTCTCGAAGAAGCCATCGAGACGGCGATCGAGCAGCGTCCGGAAATCGTCCAGGCAAAAAGGCATATCGAGTCCAGCGAATTAAACAAACAATTTGCCCGCAACCAACTACTCCCCACGCTATCGTTTCAAGGCACCATGGGCCTTACCGGACTCGGAGGGGACTATGGTGAGTCCTTTACGAGAAACTTTAGCGGCAGCTTCTACAACTATGGCGCGGGCCTGATGTTCAGCTACCCGCTCGGCAACCGCTCTGCCGTCAGTACCTATACGAAGCGACAATTGGAAGCCAAGAATGCCGAAATCTCCCTCGCGAGCATCCGCCACCAAATTATTCGCGGCGTTCGTGAGGCTGTACGCCGCGTGCAGACCGACTTCAAGCGCATTGAGACCACCCGATCGGCACGTATCTTAGCCGAGAAACAACTGCAAACCGAACAGGAACGGTTGAGGGTGGGGCTCAGCGCGACTCGCTTTGTGCTCGATTTTCAGCGTGATCTTGCGACCGCGCAGGGAAACGAGTTACGGGCCATCATTGACTACAATAAGTCGCTCTCCAACCTCGCGCGTCATAAAGCCACGACGTTGGACCGCTATCATCTCGAATTGTCTTAGTCCTTGTCTGGTTCCAATACCATTCGGCCCTTGAAGTCCTCATTGACTTGTCGCACAGGCACTTGCCAAAATGCGCGTGTCATTCGCTCCTTGCGGTGGCGTCCAACACAATGGGGTACAGCCGACCATGCACGAGAGAGAACCATGCGCGCAGAATGTTGAGATACGATGAGGCTAACGCGTACCTTCTTGTTCTTACCGAACTCCCTCCCGTGGTGGCTGATGCTCGTGCTGGTGGCCACGAACCTGCACGGCATTGCAGTAGCGGCGCAAGCTGACGACGAAAAAGCGCAGACCATCGTCCACATGCTCGATTATGTCGGTGTGGACTACCCAGAGTTCGTACGGGATAGTAGGGTTGTCAATGCCGAGGAATACGCGGAACAACGCGAGTTCGCCACTCAGGCCGTCATTCTTCTCGGCACATTACCCGTCGTGCCGGAGCAGCCCCTGCTGCTACAGCAGGCTCGTAGACTGCTCGCGCGTATTGATGCCAAGGCGCCGGGTGAGGAGGTTTCCATGCTCGCCGGCCAGCTGCGTGTCGGCGTGATCCAAGCGTGGAAGCTGGTCGTGGCACCACAGCAACCTCCAGCCCTCCAGCAGGCCGAACAGCTGTTTGCGCAACACTGCGCCCTGTGTCACGGTACACAGGGTCGCGGCGACGGACCTCTAGCCAAGGGCATGGAACCGACACCTCGTGATTTACACGATGAGGCCCGCATGCGCCAGCGCAGCCTGTACGGCCTGTACAATACCATTTCACTTGGCGTGCACGGTACGCCGATGCGCGCCTTTACCGAATTTTCAGAGGCTGATCGCTGGTCGCTGGCGTTCTTCGTCGGCAGCCTGCGCGCCGATTCTGAAACAGTGGCGAAAGGCGAAACACTGTGGCGACAAGGCGAGGGCAAAGCAGCGTTTGACAGCTTACGTGCGCTGGTGACAGCGACGCCAAGTGAGCAAGCCCCTCTCGGCTCAGCGATAGACGCTGTGCGCGCTTACCTGACGCAACAGCCACAGGCGCTGCAGGCCCAGGTCCCAGCCCAGAGGCCGTTGGCCTTCTCGCGCTCCAAGCTCGACGAGACAGCCAAGGTTTACGCGCAGGGCAACCGAGAGGGTGCACAGCGTCTTGCGATCGCGGCCTATCTTGAAGGCTTCGAGCTGATCGAATCGGCACTGGACAACGTTGACGCACCCCTCCGCGCAGACACCGAGCGCGAGATGATGGCGCTCCGCGCGGCCATCGATGAGGGGCGGCCGTCCGAGGCTGTGACAGCACAGACGGTGAAGGTCACGGTGCTACTCGATCGTGCCGCTGCTGCGCTCTCCGGCAGCAGTCTATCGCCAAATACGGCCTTCGTGAGTTCTCTGTTGATCTTGCTACGAGAGGGATTGGAGGCGATCCTGGTAGTCGCAGCCATCGTAGCGTTCACCGTCAAGACTGGGCGGCATGATGCTACGCCCTACATCCACGCCGGTTGGATCGGAGCCGTGGTGCTGGGTGGCATCACATGGGTCGTAGCCCGTTATGCGCTGAACATCTCCGGCGCCGACCGAGAACTGACGGAAGGCATCACCGCGCTACTGGCCGCGGCAATGCTGCTCTACGTCGGCTGGTGGTTGCATAACCGTTCAAATGCGCAGGCCTGGAACCGCTTCATCCGCGAACAAATCAATACCGCGCTGGGCAAGCGCACGCTATGGGCGATGGCCGGTCTCTCGTTTCTCGTCGTGTACCGAGAATTGTTCGAAGTGATCCTGTTCTACGAGACATTGTGGTCGCAGGCCGGCGCGGGCGGGCAGGGCGCGGTGCTGTGGGGCATTGCCGCGGCAGGACTGCTGCTGATGCTGATTGGGGGGATGATCCTTCGCTATAGCGTGCGTTTGCCGATCGGGCCATTCTTCACTGTCACCTCAATCCTGCTGGCGCTGATGGCCGTCGTCTTCGTCGGTAACGGTGTTGCGGCGCTGCAAGAAGCGGGTGTGCTGGAGGCGACGACGGTTCGCTTCTTCTCATTTCCGCTGCTGGGCATCCACCCAACCGCGCAAAGCCTCGTGCCGCAGGCGCTGACGCTCGCGTTGATCGCCGGTGGGTTATGGTCCACCCGGGCGAAGTCGTCATAAACGAACGCACCGCATCTACCGCCCATGCATTGTCTCTGGGCGAGGCCGTCTTCGACTGTGAGGCTTTGAATCTGATACCTCTCGACGTACCGTTCCAGTTCGACGCGGAAGTCGCGGTGCGATGCTCATGACGGATGCGGCTCCGTCACTGCTCTATGAACCTCCAAGTGTTTGTCGCGTCTTTGGCCGGCGCCGGCGTCGAATTTCTGGAAACCGCAGCGATTGCCTATGCGCTGGCGCGAACCGGTTCCGTCGGGGAAGCGATCGTCGGAACGGTGTTGGGAAACCTGCTCATCGCCTTCCCGGCTTATTTCGCCTGGCCATGGCTCGCGCGCATTCCCATTCATCTCTTCCAATGCGGAGTCGGCCTCCTCCTGCTCTGGCTCGGTGGGTCGTGGTTGATCAAGTCCGTTCTTCGGAAGCGGCACAAACAACGGCCGAGATGGGTCGATGATCCTTTGCGTGGGTTTCCAAGCTGCCGCGAATCGGGTGGGACGAGGTTCAACTTCTTCACGACCGTGATCATGACGAAAAGCGCTGCGATCGAGGCGTTCGAAATTTGCACGATTGTCTCGGCGGTGGCTGTGGCGTCCGGGGCGTGGGGTTCCGCGTTGGCGGGAATGACCGTGGCGTTGTTGGGGACGGGATGCTTGGTGATTGTCGCAAAAGGCACATTGCAGCACGTGCCGGAGGTTGACTTCAAACTATGGACCGGGGTGCTGCTTTCGTCGATCGGCCTCTGGTGGCTATACGAAGGGTTGGTGAATTGGCCGTGAGTGACTGCTTGCCCGAACAAGCGGCCTGGAGTCCGAGCTACAATGGTCGGAAAGAATGGGTTCAGAAAACCGGTTTCGGAGTAATTGCTGCGGCAAGTTCGGTCAACAGACGTTCTGTCTCGTTCCAGCCCAGACAGGCATCAGTAATTGAGACCCCATGAAGGAGGGCCACGCCTTCTTTCCACGCCTGTCTGCCGGGATTGAGGTTGCTCTCGATCATGAGACCCATGATGGTTTGGCGGCCTTCACGGAACTGCCTCAGAACCTCATGAGCGACCACGCCTTGGCGCGTGTGATCTTTCATCGAATTGTCGTGTGAACAATCGATCATGATCGGACGGGCGATGCCTTCTCTGGCGACCGCGGTTTCGGCCCGAGCGACATGTTCCTCTTCGTAGTTCGTCCTTCCTCCTCCACCACGGAGAACGATATGGCGGTCGGGGTTGCCCATGGTTCTGATGATTGCAGTTTGACCGTCGGCGTTGATGCCGACGAAATGGTGTGGGGTGCGGGCGGAAAGCATGGCATTGACGGCAACCTGCAAGCTGCCTTCAGTCCCATTCTTGAAGCCGACCGGCATGGACACGCCGCTCGCCATTTCCCGATGCGTCTGGCTTTCTGTGGTGCGGGCGCCGATCGCCGTCCAACTGATGAGGTCGGCGATGTACTGCGGACTGATCGGATCCAGCAGCTCTGTGCCGCAGGGAAGACCCAATTGATTGATCTTGAGGAGAATGGTCCTTGCCAACTCCACCCCCGTCGCGATGTCACAGGTTCCATCGAGGTGTGGGTCGTTGATCAGGCCCTTCCATCCCACGGTGGTTCGTGGCTTTTCGAAATAGGTCCGCATGACAATCAAGAAGCGGTCGCGTAACGTATCGGCAAGTGGCATGAGTTTTTCGGCATATTCATAGGCGGCATTGGGGTCATGAACAGAACAGGGGCCCACGATGACCAACAGCCGATCACGGTCTTGTCCGTGAAGTATTCGGCGAATCGCTTCTCGGGTTTCGACGACGAGTGCCGCAGACTGATCGGTAATAGGTAGTTTGGTCTTAATGGCGCGCGGGGATGGCAACGCTTTGATTTCAATAACATGCTGATTGTCGATCGGTCTATTCATGAATTGTAATATCCTTGAGCGATCCGAGTGGCCCTATGAGCGATCCAACTGGCTCTATCTTCGGGGGTAGCAATGTAACGAATTATGCCCGAAAAGTCCATACCGAGTGACCCGTCCTGGAATCAAGCTGGTCGGGTGCGCCGAACCGGCTGTTCTTGCAATTCTGACCATGGATGCCTATTCTACGGCCATGTCTTCGATGACGCTCAGACCCCTCTCATCGTTACTCCGCGCAGGAGTCGCCTTGGGAATGATCTGCATCATCCTGGGACTGGCTCCGTTCGCCGCGGCCCAGGATGTCCACCACGAGTTAGCCGCGGCCGATTCGGATGGTCACGAACATTCGGACACCGACATCTGCCAGTGGGTTCAGCACCACATCGCCGGCTCGGTTGATCTCGATCTTCCACGATTAGCCGTTTGCGACGTTGTGCGGCACCAGGAACTTCCTTCTGAATCCATTCTGCTTTCGGCAGCCCCTTCGCTTGTCGGTCCTTCCCGCGCTCCTCCTCAAGTATAACCGAACGTCACGTCAAGCAGTCAGGACGGTTGATAGGCCGTGCAGTCCACGTACGCCTATTCCATTCATTTTCGTTTGTTAATCGCGGACTTGTGAGTGAAGAGGGGCATAATGTATCCAGTTGTGAGATGTGCGTTGGACACGATGTTCGTAATGGTGGTTACGACAATGGCATTAGGAATGTTTTCAGTCGCTTATGCACAGAATGGCGAACAAGCCCAGACAATCAAGGGGGTTGTCCAAAACCAAGATCTTCGGCGCGTGCCGCAAGCGGTCATCGAAGTGAAGAGTCAAGACGGAGAAATTGTATCGTCTGGGGTCTCGAACGGTGCTGGAGAATTCAAGATTGCGGTCCCCAATCGCGGCACGTACTCCGTCAGCGCCGTGCAGGAGACCTACCGGAGCGAGTACGTCGTGTTGACGCTTGGTGAAGAGCCGCAGAAGCCTCTCACTCTGACACTCTCCAAGACCGAAGAAGTGTCGCTTGTGGTCGTGTCACCCTTGCCGCCTATCCAGACCAAAGCGTCGAGCGAGACCTATTCCCTCAGCCGAAAGGAAATCGAAATCCTTCCGCGTGGAAACAACATCGATCTTGATCAACTGCTGTTGACGATCCCGAGTGCAGTGAACGGGTCTTTGGGGCAGGTTCACATCCACCAAGAGCATGGCAACATTCAATACCGCATCGATGGAGTTCCAATCCCTGACACGGTGTCGACCACGTTTTCCGATGTGATTTCGCCGCGGGCCTGGGAGCGGGCCGATATTGTGTTGGGCGGGATGGAAGCGAATGTGGGAAATAAAACGGCCGCGCTTGTCGATATTACGACGAAGAGCGGCACGAAGCCGGCATTTGGGTCGATCCAGATGTTCGGCGGCTCGAATAAAACGATCAATCCCTCGTTTGAGTATGGAGGCACGATCGGCCAGAAGTTCCGCTATTATGTTTTGAACAGCCTGAGGTCGACGGATCGAGGCATCGATCCGCCGACCCTCGGCCATTCCGTTTTTCACGACCAGAGCGAGCGCAACCAAACGATGTTCCGCGGCGACTATCAGCATGACAATAACAATAACTTCACTCTGCTGTTCTTGAACTCCATCGCGAAGTATCAGATCCCTACGGCTTCCGGGCAGACACCGAACCCTACGATTGTCGATTTGTTGCCCGCGGGATTTATTCCGGCGCCGTCGCAAATGGTCAATGAAAATCAGAAGGAGAATAACCAATACGGCCAATTGGTGTGGCGACACGACATCAACACCCGCAATTTTTTTAGTTTGGCTGCGTATTTCCGCCAAACGAGGGCTACGTTCACCACGGATCCGCTCAATGTCTTGGCCTACGTGCAGGATGCAGCCGAACCCTTCTCGTCCGGCAGCCAAGACCGCACAGGCTATTCCGGCGGAGTGCGTTTGGATTACACGTTCGTCCATAGCAAGGAACATCTGATTAAGGCGGGGTTCCAGATCAATCGGACTCAGGCGATCAATAAGACGAGACTGTTCACGTTTCTGGATGATGGACTGGGTAATCCAATTGGCGGGGTGATCAATCGCAACGCCGACAATCGGTTGATCGGCTGGCGGCAGGGATTTTGGATTCAGGATCAATGGACTCCGAACGAACATTGGACAATTAACATCGGTGTCCGCGCCGATGCGGTCCAGTATCTTCGTGACGAGGGGCAACTAAGCCCCCGGATCGGCGTCACCTACCGATACAACCCAGCCCATGCGTTCCATGCGTATTATGGCCGCATGTTTACTCCTCCAAATCTGGAAACGATTTCCTTTGCCAAGTTGAATACAGCGGGAACAAAGGCTGCTCCGGAAGATGCCGCCAACAATCTCCCTCGGGCCGAGCGTGCCCATTACTTTCAGATCGGCAGCACCCACGCCTTGACGGATTGGGCGACCCTGCAGCTGACCGGTTACTACAAGCTGGCCCACTACTTTTTGGATGCCGGCCAGTTTGGGACAACACCGTTGCTGAATTCTTATGCCTTTGAACGGGGCTGGACCAGGGGCGCCGATGCAGCGCTCAAGGTGTCGTTTGGGGAGCATCTGGCCGGTCGCGGCAACATTGCATGGGGCCAATGCAAAGGGTATGGCCTACAATCCGGCCAGTTCTTATTAGATGTGACTGAGATCAGAGACATCAATTCGCCTGGTGGCGTGTTTTGCGATCACATGCAGACAGTGACCGCGTCGGGGGTCCTGAGTTACCGATTGTTCGATCGAACAACACTCACCGGTCAGGTTCTGTTTGCGTCGGGATTACGGACGGCGGCGGAAGACGCAAAGACGAACTCCTCGCACATGCCTTCCTACACGATCTATAACGTTTCGATCGACCATGTCATTCTATTGCCCTGGCATGGGCAGAAGCTGTCGCTCGGGTTCGATATTGTGAATGCCCTGGATCAAAAGTATTTCATCAACCAAGGGGAAGGCAGTATCGGTCTCGGCGTGTCTCATGCCGGTATGCCGCGCTCCTTCTTCTTCCGCGGGCAATGGTTCTTCTAATAGAAAGGTTTTATTATGAATCCGGTGGGACGTTTCGTCGGTAAACAGATCGTTTCGTGCTGCGCACTCTGTGTGGTGCTTGTCCCCGCTGCTGCATTCGCGGTGGGGGTTGATAACGCGACACATGAGAGTGATCATGAGGAGGATGTCCTCGAGTTACCAGAAGTCCATGTCCATGGACTGTCTCTCAACAAAGATCGGCAATTGGGTCCTGTGGCCAAATCCACGCCCTGGCCTGGTATTCCTGCGTCACTCAATGCTCAAGAACTCGATGATTGGATGAAGGCCCGCCTGCTAGTCTCCAAGCAGGCGAAGGTGACTGTGGTGGTCTTAGAACCGTGCAAGCATCGTGAGTTGACGACTGCCGGAGTCAATGCACTCGGTAAATGGACCTTCGATCCCCAAATGAAAGGGGACGATCCGGTCGACGGCGAGCTGACGGTCCGAATTCATTTCCGTACGCGGTGAAGACACCGCTCGGTGTTCGTCAATCCAGGGGCCGGCAAGAGATCGGTTGACGCTTGACGGGTGGCGGGTAACACTTTATCGTCGCACGCATGGGCGTGGATGAGGCTCTCTTTCTAGCGATCAACGGTTTGGCAGGCCGGTGGGCGACTGCCGATCACTTCTTCCTTCAAATCGGAAATCGCAGCATGCTCTATGTGCCTGGAGCCTGCGCCATCGCCTATTGGATTTGGAATAATCGGCGGGAGGCGTTGTTGGGAGGCCCGGTTCTGGGAGCAGCGGTCGGACTGGCCGATTTTGGAGGGGGGCAGCTCAAATGGGTTTTTGAACGAGTCAGGCCTTGCAGGGCGCTTACCGAAGCAGTCAAAATCGAGCCGAACGGCTGTGGAGGACTATTCAGTTTCCCGTCGAACCATGCCGCCAACACCGCGGCAATCGCGTCGTTCTTACAAGTCCTCTATCCCAAGTCAAGCTGGATCACCTGGCCGATTGTCGCGCTGATCGGGTTTGCTCGAATATATGTCGGAGCACATTATGCGACCGATGTGCTTGGAGGGTGGATACTTGGAGGGGCACTGGGTGGAGGGGCTGCGTGGGCACTGCTTCGATGGCCGAGGTTCAGGAAAGAAACGGAGTCGGTTGCGAGATCAATCAAGGAAGTGGATGTACGGTCCTAATGCTCACGAAGTCTCGGTTGGTTTTCCACCGTGGCCAAGAGCTCAGCCCGCAGACGTTCCACATCGTATCCTCGGCCAATCAGCACCAACGCCGGCTCCGGTTCATCCAACAGCGTGAGAGGCGTGATAGTGGCCTGTCCCGGCAACGCATATTGGAATTCTTGCAACTCCGGTTCCTGCGCAAATCGGAAGTAGCCTTTCGCCCGCTCGAGTTCTTTGGGAATCGTCTTGATCCAAGCCAGGAATCGTCGCCGATTCAACGGACCGGGCAACGTGATCGTCGTGGCGATGGGATGGTAGGCCGCGCGTTGAGAAGAACCAGAGCGCGACTTATCAAATACGACATTCGTTGGCGCCGTGTGCTTTGCCGATGGATGCGGGGCCAAAAGGTCGACGGCATCAAGCCGTGCGTGCGACGTTTCCCACAGACGTGCATAGGGGTTCTGATCCAGGATAGAACGGCGGAATCCCTCCCAGTGGCCTGGGACGTAGAGGTCCCGCTTGTTCAAGATGAGTTCATCGGCACAGCGGATCGCTTGCCTCGTCACATAGGCGCTGGAATGGCTTTCCTCCATCGAGACTGGATGCAGAAGCGCTATGATACGTTCAAGGGAAGACAATCGCGACGTGTAGGCATCGGTCACTGCATCGATCACTTCAGCCGGATCGGCAAGACCTGAGCATTCCAGAATCAACACGTCCGATCCATGATCGCGCACCAGTTGCGCAATACCCCAGGAGAGATCTTCCTTCGTGTCGCAACAGACACAACCTCCGGCGAGATTCATGACCTGCTCGGCAAGCGTGCCGGCGCGAGGGCCATCAATACTGACAGACCCGACCTCGTTCATCAGTACGCCGGTTCGTCGGCCCTGGGTTTTCCAATGTTCCAGCAGCCGCATCAGCAGCGTCGTCTTCCCGGCGCCGAGAGAGCCGCAGAGAATGTAGAAGGGGACGGGAGTGAAGGTCATACTCGTCCTTGATCAAGCGCACCGCATTGTACCGGGATAAGTCTAGAACATGAAGGGTTGTCTCCAGAAGCCGTTCGATTCATCGCTTGAGCCTTCAAGTGCATGTCCGGCGGCGAGGACAGCGGTAGGCTTGTTTATGGTTTGGTGATCATCGCGATGAGTACGATCAGTTTTCCAGTTTTGGATTGTAGACAATCTGGTAACTCCTCACACTTACGACATTTCAACTAACTAATAGATCGGCTGTTACCTCGCACGTCAACTATATTGGATTGGTGCCTTTCGCACACGTTGCTTGTTGCGAAATCGCACGGCAACATAATGTTCTTTAAGCATATCTTGCAGGTGTTATCGATTGCCGCGCCTCGCTCGACACATACATAGTAACCCTACAGACTAGGTAGAGCTGACAGCAAGGCATCAATTTTGCTTTATGTAAACTGTTCGGTGCCATGCCTCGGTCAGTTTATAAGAGTCTTTTCCGGTTAGAATCCCGGAAAAATAAAGAGCGCTGTATCGAGTTTCCGCCTCGCACTCACATCACGGAAACTCCAGATCGCTCCTGACGGAAGGAGCGTTCGATGATTGGTTATGGCAAGCGGGTGTTAGTTGTTGGTGATGAAGAGTTCGTAGACAGCTTCCTCATTGGCGAACTAGACCTGCACTGCTTTGTGGTGGCGACAGTGGCGGATGGACTGCAGGCCCTGAACGAACTGCGGCGCCGTCATTTTGATGCCGTGATCGCCTATGTGCAGACACCTAATTTGAATGGTCTCGCCCTCCTCTATCAATGTCGGCTGGTGTGGCCGCAGCTGCCGATCATTCTCGTATCAGAGCCTCACGAAGACGTCGTCGATCTGGCTATAAATCGAGGAGCCTATGCCTGCCTGGCCAAACCAGTCGAAACTAGAAAACTGATCCATGTCGTTTCAGGGGCTCTCGCCCACATCGTCGATCCCGGTCTCCAAAGGGAACAGTTATCCGAAGCCTTTTCTGGAGGTAGCATTCGCCCATATTCGACAATTTGAAGCGATTGGGCTGGTGTATCAATCTGGAGAGACAGGCTGGCGGGTTCTAGGCTTTGAACACCGTTGACGTCTTTACTACTACAAAGGGCCTACGCTCCTATAGAAGATAATAAGAAGATAGAAGAAGGTGGTGGCTGTTCGGAGAATATGGTGTCTGTGATGATCGGAGTTGTTTTGTGCAAGGGATGGGAATTTTGTCGTTGGCCACCGGCAGCGTCTCGCAACGTCTCATTGTATATTGTATGATGACAAAAACGACGGACGGTGAGCTGCTCCAATTTATGGTCAGATCTACACGCAGGATTAGGAGGAAAATTTCAGCAATAGCAGATAGCCAGGTCACGATTGGGAGGCGATGGAAATTTCTGACTGAAGGCCGTCAAGGACTTCTGCAAACCTCCATTCTGTGTGATCGCTTGGACAGCAAGTCTTGTGCTTATTAATAAGGACAAAAGACTCTTGATCTCTTGAACAAAGATCCGTTCTATTTCGACAACTTGACCGATCCTGATTATGCGACCAAGTGACGCTCTTGCTGTCAGGGTTCGCTGGCGGGCGGAGGATTATGAGGCGCTGTGGCCATAAACGGATTGCTTGGATGAAGCCGCCATGTTTCTGTGACAACCCCTCTTCAGGGGGGTATTCTTCATTCCTTCATATGGTGTAAGTAAGTTTCCTATAATCTCGTATTAGACTAACTACTTTGAACAAGTTTATTTTCCAGAGTGGATGTGAATAACAAATAACAGATGAGGCCGGACTACCATGGAAATGAATCCTCCCCTTCAACTTATTGCTATTGAGAAACCGAGCGCTCCACGAGACTCAGCCCCATCATGTAAGGTTTCCACTCCTGGGGACATGCCGATGACGAGGCGGCACAAGTACCGGATGATCGCGTTGGCGCTTGTGCATGTCTACATCGCATTTCATATGATTGCGTGGCACATCTTCGGGATTCAGATCTGGGGCAAGACTGCCATGATGGGAGTCCCGTCGCTTGCGAACGGGACCATCAATGCGGCCTCGATCATGGTGCTACTGATCTTAGGGTCGATTTTGATTTTTGGCCGTGGCTTTTGCGGCTGGGTCTGCCACATGCGAGGGGCGATCGAATTTGCTGATTGGGTGCTTGTTAAACTGAAAATTCCTCGCTATCAGAAAATAAGGGACAAAAATTTGCTAATTAATACGCCCCATCGATGGCTGCTCAGAATTGGAGCGTTGTTTGTACTCTTGTTGCCGGTCATTATTCTGATTCACAACACGGGGTTCCAGACGAAAGTAAGTCCGATGACGCCGCCACCGCTCGCTGATCTGCCGGGGTATGAAGGCAAGGCATTTGCGAAAGCCGCCTGGTTCAACTTTGATATCAGCCCAACCTGGCACGACTTCTTCATCGCATTTGGGTTTGCCGTATTGATTCAGTTCATCATGAGCGTGGTGCTCAATCTTCGCTATGGGCAGGGTGCCTTTTGCCGGGTACTTTGCCCCTATGTGACGCTCATGGTCCCTCTCATGAATCGGTCTCCCTTTCAATCGAAGATTACCCGTGTCGCTCAGTGTATAGGGTGCCGGGACTGCAGCAATGCCTGCCCTCAAGGGATCGATGTGAGTCGGGAAATTTGGCATTTTGATGGAAAAGTCACAAATCTCGAATGCATCAAGTGCTATGCCTGCATCGATGCGTGCGATGACAATGTGTTGAGGGATACCTCGCTGCCGGCCGTTCCGCAAACGGATCGGCTGAAGCCATACGAAAAGCGTCCCTGGCAGCAGGAGGTGGTACGAAAAGATGGATTGCTCAGCAATAGCCATCACATGCAGGTGTTCGAGCCGCTCGGGCCGATAGCCGATTTTTCATCGCTTCTTGTCGCCCTGGTGTGCGGAGGTATCACCTCTCGCTTTGGAGGATTTTGGTTCTATCCAGGCGCAATCCTGTCTTTTATTGTATTTCGAGAGGGTTGTCTGTATCTGATGAAATGGTCCTCGGCGATCAAGGCAAGGTCAGCAGTCGTGTCCAGTAAAGGATGAGATGTGGTTCAGGTAAGACAAGGAAAAAATATAACATAAGAAAGGAATATAATATATGGCTACAGACTCTCGAGCAAAAGACTATCTGGGAACAGTTGGCGAACTTATCCATCTCATCAGCGAAAGAAAATCTTACTGGCTGGCACCCGTTATCTTTGCTCTGTTGCTAGTGGCGGCACTGGGATTCTTTCTTGAAGGAAGCGTACTCGCCCCGGCGATTTACTCAATTTTCTAGTCCAATGGATTTAACTCCCTATTGCGTCGGGTGGAAAGTTAACCTGACGCGATAGGGGGGTAGAAAACACGGTCCCGCACATCCGACGATTATTTTATCGCGTTGGAGTAGTCAATGTTGGAAGTTCAGGACGTTCAAGGTAACCTGGCAAGAATAAGAATGCGGGGTCGTTTATTTTGGGCGGTCTTGATTGGCGGTTTCTTGCTCGCCATTATTCTCGTTCCCATTAACTATGCCGCTGCAAAGGTGGTAGGGTTTTTGTGGGTCATTCTGAGCATCGCAACGTGGATGTCTCCTATGATGAATCATTGCCCTAACTGTCACAAGCCATTTTTTGGAGGATGGGTTCCCTCCGGTTTGACTGTAATCAGCTGTGCGAACTGTGGCGTCAAACTTGGCGAATGAAAAGAAGGGGTAGACGTAGTGTCCGCCATGCGAATGTCCATTCTGAGATGAATCGGGTTGCCGAAGCGTCGTAGGCTAGGGCTGCGCCGCTGGTTCACCTAATAGAGAGCGCTTTCCCAAGGAATCTACCTCCAAGCGCCTTTTCACTTTTGCCATCTCTCACTTTCTCCCAGAAGACAAGACCATCTGCTTGGAAATTTGGTGGTGTCGAGGCCTGATCTACGAGCTTGAGTTATGACACCAAACGGCACAAGAAGAATCGATCATCGAACTGCATCACGGATACCCAGGTTGGTATTGCGACCACAGAACTTTGCTTCAAGCACAAAATCTCGATGAGACGTGAAGCCAGCGATCTGAAGAAACTCCTCAGATAGAGAATACAATCCATCGATTCAAAGTGGTGGTAACGAAGCGGGGGCTAAAGCTCTCGGTTTTGATAAATGGCCATATTACTTAAGTATAGTAGACCATATGATGGGAGAAGTGCTAAAGAGATCCCGACAGTTCCGGTCAATATGCAGCATGGCGGATAACACAGCTCTTTTTGAGAAGCAGCATCTGCATATGACGTGGTCGGGAGATTGATCGATGTCTGAAGTTTCGTCAAGATATTCTCCATTTCGGACGCTTCTTGGTTCAGCGTGGGTACAGATCGATCTCTCCGCATTTCGCTTGCTTGGCGTGCTTGTCTTCATCGTGATTACGTTGATCTGTGGAGAAATATTCGTGCGTCTTTTTTTTTCCTATCACACGCCTGATACGGTGAAGAATCATTCATTGCCCTATGTCCCGACTGTCTATGCCAGGACAATGTTTGCGCCTGTGAACGACCGGATTGAAATGACTCCTGTAAAAGTCATGAGTGCCAAAACCTATTTCATCAATGAACATGGATCACGAGGGGCATCATTCAAACTTCCGAAGCCTCCAGAGGTACGGCGGATTGTTGTCCTTGGCGGGTCAACGGTTTTTGACTTGAACGCAGACGAAGGATTCGATTGGCCGCACTTAGTGGAAAAGTTCTTGAAGGAAAAGGGCCATCATCAGATAGAAGTAATCAATGCCGGCGTTCCTGGAGCTACCACCAGCGACTCGGTCGGACGACTGTATGCGGAGATCTGGCAGTGGGAACCTGACTACCTTCTGATTTACGAGGCCTGGAACGATATTAAGTATTTCAATTCCCTCTCCTATGACACCCCGTTGATTCGATTGGTTAAACCCGCTAACCCCAATGCTGATCCATTCAAAAATTATCAAGGGACGATGGATTACCTGCTCTCTTACTCTCAACTATACGTCAAAGTAAGGAGCAGGTACTTTGCGTGGAAACATAGGGTTGGCTCAGAGGGCAGACTCAAATCGGAGAGGAGAGACAATGTTGGAGATTTGGGTTTGGCACAATTCAGGCTGAATCTGGAAACATTCGTTGATATCAGCAGAAACATTCACGCTACTCCCATTTTGGTCACTCAAGCCACACTTGTAAGCCCTACGAACGCAGAGGAAGATCGAGAGAAGATCGCTTATGGATATGTGGGGTTGAGTCATGAAGGCATTTTGCAGGCATATGAAAAATGCCGCCAGGTTGTTTGGGGGGTTGCGCGGGAAAAGAAAGTAGATGCTCTTGATCTTCTGCCTCAGCTTCAAGGGAAAAGCGAATTATTCCAAGACCATGATCATACGAACCCTCGTGGGAGTGAAGAGGTCGCCAGGAGAGTTGCAGATTTCCTAGACCCTCTCTTAAAGCACAACCCGGAGCGATGATTTGTTCGAGATCCGATCATTACTCTAGAACCTACCTCAAAATCGATTTTTGATGAAATCGATTTTGCGCAATGCAGTTGTCTGCATTGGAATCTTACGGAAATACCCTAGGCCACGCGCACACAAGAGGCGAGTAGGGACATGCCTGTGGTGGATACGAGCCCCACAGTCTGACCTGGTTGCACATTGGGCGGCAGTGTCAGCGATTGGACGATAGAGGCCGGATGAGCCGAGGGGTTCACGTCAGATTCTCGAATGGCATGGGGTACGATTTTCTCACGTTACTCAACTTTTTAACGTCGATGCGAGTTGTGATTCGTACGTACAGGGCGGCAAACTGCAGACGACAGAGATTGCGCCATGGCAAAGATGATTCCGGTAGCCTAGATCTTTGGGGTAGCTTTGGCATCCGGATCGTAGCTAGAAACGTCTGAGGAATGACCGCATAAACTCTACCTGGTTTGGATCATCGAAGTTCGCGTGCCTCTTCTCTCGTTTCCTGAATCCGTAGTCGTTCGAGGCATGAGAATTCAAATGCATTGTGGAGTATATCGTCCCGCATCTGGGTCAGATGCGCAGCCGCACTCGCGCTTCACATATTCCTGCCACAACGGTGCTCTTAAAGATATCAGTCAAACCTCGACGCCGCACTGATTGAGTAAATTAGGAAAATATGGAGTCTCTTCAAGGAGGAAGAGGATTGACAATTCTTCGCACCTAGGATACTGCTCCCGTCAGCAACGTAGGGTAGAAGATCTTCCAGCAGATTCGATGAAGTGCTCTGTCTCAAGCAGAGTTCAGCATCCCATGATGAAGTAGTTTCCATGAAGTGCCCCTGCTTAAAAGATGAGTCCAATAAGTCGTTAGAATCGTGTAGATTGCGATGCAATCTGTCAAAAGATAATCGAGACAGTGCATGCGACGAATTCACTACGCACGTCATTGGGAAAAACAAGAAACTGAAGAGGGTAGGGGGCGCTGGCCTGTGAAGAAGGAGAGCTGTCGATGAAAACATTGGTTTTAGCCAATCAGAAGGGCGGCGTGGGGAAAACGGCCATTGCCTGCCAACTTGGGTACTTTCTCGTCGAATATCTCAAGAAACGGGTGTTGATCATCGATTTAGACCATCAGGGGAACACGTCGAAAAACATCATCATGTCGAACCTGGCCACCACCTCGGCGATTACAGCCAATCAATTATTGACCGAACATGTCACCACTATTGAAGAGGGAAACTTCGTGGTGATTCCGTCGCATGGTGATCTCTTGAGACTCGAAAGACGAGAAGAAGATCACAACCAATTCGCGATGAATCTCAAACTCTTTCTAAACGAAATAGATGACCGGTTTGATGTGGCTATTATTGACACGAATCCGAACCCTGATATTCGTGTACTTGCCTCGCTTGTGGTGGGTGATTTTGTGCTGTCTCCTATTCAATTGAATCAAGAGGCCGTCGATGGTATTGCTGCGCTACGGGCACAAGTCTTAAAGATACAAAGTACATTGAATAAAGATCTCCGATTCATCGGTCTCCTCCCGAATCTTGTGGAGCCGACTCCGTTTCAACGCGCAAATTTCGAACAGCTCTGTACGGCGTTTGCTTCATTGTTCATTCGACTGGATGATGGGCGTATGGCCGCCATTCCATCACGCACGGCCGTGGCTGAAGCTCAGGCAATGGGGGCGCCGATCTGGACATTGCAAAAAACAAGTTCACGCGATGCGTGGATGCATCTCAAACCGATCTTTCAGAAAGTTGTTCATACGATGGGGGTTACAGAATGAAAAAACCAATGACAGCGACGCTGGATCTCACGGCTCTTGATCGTACCGCTCCTGCTCCCACTTCCGATCCGACTGCCAAAGAACGGGTTGTGACGGCTGAAGTCTTAGGACGCCCGCTTCAAATTCCAGTCAAGGACATTGATGAAGATCCAGCTCAACCACGCCAGGAATTCGATGTGGAGAGCATGGAGGAATTGGAGAACAGTATCAGACTGCACGGAGTCAAAACGCCCGTGTCGATCCGTCCGCATCCCACCGAACAGAAACGATGGATCTTGAATTTTGGCGCACGCCGGCTCAGAGCGTCCAAATCTGTTGGAAAACCCACGATTCCCGCGTTCGTCGATCGGTCGCATACCGACTACCAGCAAGTCATCGAAAATTTACAACGGGAAGATCTGAAACCGCGTGAGCTGGCGATGTTCATCAAAAGGAAGATGGACGAGGGGGAGAAGCAGGCCCAAATTGCCGAGCTCCTTGGCGTGAATCGGTCCATGGTCACGAATCATTTAGCACTCATCGATTCACCGGCTTGCATTGATGAGATTTATACGTCAGGGAAATGTCTCTCAGCGAAGACACTCTACGATTTGCGGAACCTGCATAAGGAGTTTCCCAAGGATGTCGAGCGGTGGTGTTCCACCGCTCAGGAGATTACACGTGCGACGGTGTCGGCGTTATCCGAGAAGCTCAGGGGGCCACGAAAGCAAAAAATCGTCTCGTCAAAAGATGAACAGAGAAGCGAGGAGCGGATGCTCAGCTCATCGGCAGCGATGCCTTCATTGATCGTCATCTTTCAAGAGCGATCAGGAACGGTAGATCTGCACCTCGCACCGCAACAGCCGAACCACCTGATCGTCCATTTCGCGGATGGGAAGCAAGAGGAAGTGCCTGCGCGACAATGTCAAATTGACCAAATCATTTTTCAGTAATACTCAGTCATTCTTGATTGCATCATGAGAAGCTCATTTAGACCATAGTCACTCGTTCCCCTCTCTCATCCTAGGCGGGGAGGGGGACGATCGGAACCGTTTGTTGCGCCATAGCCGTTTTGCCAGCCTTTAGTTTTGAAGATTGACATCCTGCCATTTCAGATAAATTCATCCAATATTCCGTCGTTGCTCTGTTGTGATGTAAGCTGAATATCTCGCCCGATAATTACGATCTACTCTCCGTTTCGTATTGATGGGCCGTTCTTTGTGACGTCCTTCATGCGCTGTGCAGAATCTCGCGATCTTCACTCCATTATTGTTTGAAGTCGCCCATGTGTAAGTCTGTCGTACAGCGTATTCCAGAGAAAAGACTGACAACCCATCCTTCGTATCGAAGTCGTGATGACCCTATGGTCGATCTGATAGGGGTAGTGATATCAGTTAGTATCTATGCCAGGCTCTCACAGAGCGATCTGTGGTCAACCGATGAATGATTGAGCATCACGGATCTACGGACTGTATCTCCGAGGAGTTGGTGTGCAGCGAGCATTTGATCAAGGGGTCGAAGCGAACCGGAGTCTGGACACGTTCTGTCTCTAATCGCTCGACGGGACCAATACGACCTATCAAGCCGTCTGTGTCATCTGCAATCTGTTGATGAGGTTTTGCGAGACCACTCGCGCGATGGTTTGAATGGCGGCTGCGAGCCTGATGCGATCTCGTCTTCCTGTTGCATTAGATCGGTCACAATAGGTCAGACGACTTCGCAATCAGTTCCAAGGTTCACGCATGATCTGACGGAGTGTCTTCAACGACTTATGGCTATTTCAGTGGTAATTCAGATTGTGGCATAGTTGGAATGGGGTCTCATTCAAGTTGACGACGCAAGCCGGACTCCGCCGTAGAAGACGAATCTCATTGTGCCGACCGTCAAGCCCTAGCCGAATAATCAGGCTGTATCCTCTTGATCGACGCTCATCTGTCTGATCCTGATTCAATCACGAATAACATGAATCGACTGGCAGGTTGTTGGACATGTCCAACAACTTGCCTCACTATCCATTATTACGCCTTACGACTTGGCCTGGATTGCCATACGTCATGGTACGTCTCACTCTACCGGATAGAGATCTCTTCACGGCGCGATTGTGGATCAACGACTCTCCATCATCCATGTGATTCAAAAGTAAATGCAGAAGTTCTACGAGTTGGACATTGTCATCGACTGACAGCAGGAGTCGCAGGCTCATGACGACTCGCGTACGATGGGCTGAATAGTGGCAACACTTGCTGGAAGAGCTCTTGGAGCAGTTCTTGGGCGATCTGGCCAAGCAGACGCAGCAGAGTTGACAGGACTTCCTTGGTCGGCTTTCAATCGAAGCCAGAGATCTCTATTTTGGCGTGCAGGAGTATAAAAGCAGCCGACCATGACCGATGCCAGAAACGGCTTTTACGAGTGCGACTTCGTGGCCCGATTCGACGTCTTGTAGATCTGAGTGGCCTGCACCAATCAGCAGGCGTTTATCCACGATAGGCTGGTTCGATTGGACCATGGGCGGCCAAAGTCTTCTTATTGATTCGAGAATATTTTTTACGAAACTTGAGCACGATGGCGGCGAGCTGCATCGTGGCCTTCCTCGCCGATGAAGCGGTCAGCGCGCAGACCGTCTCGCGGTTTACGTGGAACTTCGATCTGGCCGTGACCATGTTTTATCAAGAACTGCTTGCGAACGGCGGTGGTTATTTATTTCTCGATGGCGTCAACTTATGGATGCGGCTGGCGGATGGTCGTAAGCGCGTACAGATGTTCGCCACCTATGACATCCTGGTCGATGAGACGCGACGGTTGCTCGACTTCACCAACAGCGCGGGGGAGAGTCAGGCCGCGTGAGATAGTCTGCTTCATGAACTCTATTGGCGATGGTTTGAACGATGGCACATCCGGCTGATCGTGACCGATAGGTGTCCTAGATTGACCGACGCACTCCATGAAATCTATCCGAATGTGGCGCATCCGTGCTGGTTGGTCCACAAGTTCAGCAATCTGTTGGGCGGTGCCAGGCGACAGGATCACGTCGCGATGAAGGCGGACTCGTCCTATAGTCTGCTTTGTGAACGTGCAGAACGTGGAGCGGATTATCTTTCCTTCTTTAACCGGTTTAACTTGGAATGGACATAGCGCATCATTCTGCAATTTACACAAGCGGCTTAACGTCACCGGGCTCTGTATCCGAGATGTAGGAATTCAAAATCGATGATGTTATTCATCGATCTATTCAGAAAACGGTGGCTGTGAAGCCGTGAAGGAATGCGGTACGGTTGTTTTCAAACTCGTCAGCCTGAATCTTTGAGAGTCATACCAGAGCTTTGGCGTAGGAAGGCGTACTTCAGCGAGATGCCGTCGAATAAATAAATGAAACCACGGTCGTAAAACCGTGGGCTCCACCTCGGAATCGTTGATCGCTCTCAGTCGCACCATTCTCATCCGGCCGAACTAAATGCTCGCATCATGAGTGGGTGAAATCTTGTTGGACATGTCCAATAGATCATTAATGTCCTTCACGATCAGGAGGCGTCTCCATGATATGGCCATGAGTTGGTATGGATCGAGCAAGCTAGGTCGATTTGGCTACTCAGTCGTCAAAGGTCCCATTTCAATTGCGATGCAACTGTCGCCCCGTTCATTCGTGAGAATGGCGAACTGCGTCAAGAGCCGTCGAACTTCTGAAATCAGATCGGCTCAGACCATGAAAATCCAATCGCGTATCGTTCGTAGCTGCTGTTGAAACCAACACGATGGGAGTATCGTCTCCAAGAATTCCATCAGCAGGTTGTAGAGAACGCTGCTGGTTTGGAACGAGTCATCGGTCGCGTCGAGTGACTGGAGATAGAACGTGTTCAGGCTCAGATCATCTTTCAGTTCCTTGATCAAATTCTCCCTGTCTGCTCGTCACGCATGCATCCGCGTGACTCGTTCCACGACATAGGGCATGGTGGTGACAAAGGCTCGATAGGTAGGGCCAGGACGCCAAAGCAGATGCTGGCCTCGATCCTCGGTATTCTCGGTCAAGGTCCGACGCAAATAGACGAACTTTTTCTCCTGCCAATGTCACGACAGAAACGTCGCCGTCATGTTGGCAACCGCGATCCATCGTTCGACGGATCACCAGTCTGATTCGAGAATCCGAAGGATGATTAGTTTGTGCGCGAGCGCAGTGAGTTTAGCTACGATAATGTACGGCCAGTCCCTTGCGTCAAAGGACGTGAGAATGTTGTGACACAGAAGTAGGTATCGGTTCGTATCAATCCGATTCGATGTCCAGACGGCAACATCGACAGGGCTTGCGCTTGAAATTCAATCACCAGGTTTGCGGTCATGGCATGACTGGTCCGCAGCGTAGCCCACAACAGCCGCTGATGCTCGATCAGCCAGGCGACCACTGGATGATGGGATAGCGGGGCGTGTTTGATCGGATTATGTCCATTTAGGCTGCCAACCTGTTCGCCATACCGACAGAAGACGGTCGAGTCAAAGTCAAGTCTATGACCAAGTAGCATCGGCCGCATGGCGGAGAGTGCCATTCATACAAAAACCTCCGACACCTCAATGGTCGGTCGATACATGACGCGCTGAAAGAACCACCGCCGCGTATCGTGGACGGGAACCATGGAAAATCCAGTAAACGATGGAGTAATGGATCACGCTGATAGCGCGTCAAACGTTCAAAACATTCGATGTCCAAGGCGAGCCTATACCACCAGGTCATCAGCACGTCTATGGTCGAGAGCTGATTGTTCGAGGTCTTCGTGAACGGCGTGAGCACCGGGGTCAGCGCCGTGCGCAGCCTCATCACTTCGGAGTACGGGCGCAGCAAGATCGCTCAGGCTCAGTCAGTGATCGAATGATCGCGAAGGCGAAGCAGATATTGAGGTGGAACTAGTGAACCGGGTGGCTGATGCGAACGCATGCCAACCCTCCTGTGCAGACAAGACAATTTTGTCGCTCACTCTACATCAAGTCTGATCGCCAGCAAAATCCAGGTGTATTCGACAGTCTATGCTGAAAATCACAGTTGTGGAGATATGTGCAGTGCGTGTCTACAGAAATCTTGGTGTAGGAGGACACACTTCGGTGAGACGTCGCCGAAGAAGCACAAGGGGCCACTGTTACCAAGCCGTAGGACACCATTTCAGCGATCGTTGGTTGGACTCAATCGCCACACGCAATTCAGGTTTGGCCAAGTCATGTCACGTCGCACGGATTTGGTCATGGTTGGTAGGAACTTCTACTACTGAGGCCTACACAAGTTAAAGTCGGCCAATCGTTACCAGAGGTACAGGAAGATGACAGAGATAAATCATGGAGCCGATCATACCACTCATAAAGGCTAAACCTGACGAGCCAGTGGACATCCTCAGTTTTGTGGTCACAAACGCTGGCTGGAAGTCTTTGAAACGTCGAATCGGAATTTCTTAGTCGAATACCATCCGAATACTGACTCAGTGGATTTATAGATCGGCAATCAGCCAATTAAAGAAGTAAAGGGATGCTGGCGTTACCTTCAAAACAACCATGCCAAAGTCATCCGCTATCGAAAGCAGAAGATAGCCGTACTCGACTTCTTCAATCTTATCAGCCCTTCATTCAGCAACAACGTCTGATGTTTCCATCAAGTAGACGGTGCCGACTACTACAAATTGGCCGATACATTCGACAAATACTTGGAGACCGCCAAGCAAGACGATCGCGCCATTCAGACACGACATACCATCGGCCAGGCGATAGCCGACATGCTCGACGATGGAGAAGAAGAGGCGACGGTCCAAGAGGCGCCGGAATGCCAAACTGGGATCACGGACGGTCCGCACAAACCGTGGCCTTTCCAAGAGGATATCATCCAACAAGTTATGGCATGGTTTGATACTGCACGGGATGCCGACTTAGGCAGAATTGTTAAGTTACCAGCTGGGGCAGGAAAAGCACTGGTGGCGACTGAGGCTATCCGAAGGTTACTGGAGAAGAAACCACAAGCACGCATCCTCTTGGTCTGTCATCGAGTCGAGTTGCTTCGGCAGAGCTGGAAGAGTCTGTGTCGTCAAATCAATGGTTCTCTCTCGGAAGAAGTCTGGTTCCTACCCCAGCATGTAAAAAATGAGTCCGGCGTTAGAGACCAGAAAGAGTTCCGCCGCAGCAAAGAATATCAGATTGTCTTCTGCACGCAAGGCATGTTGCCGCATCTTCTCAAACATAATCGCCAGAAACGTTTTGATTTGATGGTCGTTGATGAAGGTCATCGGTTCCATCGCCGTTCTATATTGCATTGGGAGCTATTTAAGTACTGCTGTAATAGGAGCATTCCACGGCTTGGTCTTACCTCCACACCACTTCATCAGGATAAGCGTGGATTCGGCAAATGCTGAGCCGAAATGATGTAAAGACGTGTTTTACCTTTATTTGCAAGAAGGAACATGCTGGATCTGAGCATGTTGAGAGTGAACTCGTGACGCGGGTTAGGGATTGATTTACCAAAGACAGATTGTCTCTTTATGGTCCGGCCCACGTTCAGCAAGGAGTTACACCAACAACTGATTGGTCGAGGCTTGCGCGGGCCAATAGCAGATGGCACGGAAGATTGTGCGATCGTCGATTTCACTTCTCAGTTTGTGAAACGGAATGGACACGTTTTGCCGTTCGAGCAAGAGACAACAAAAGTCGATGGCGATGTGATGCTGGAACAGAACGGAGCAGCGCCCGAGGAGGACGAAGAACCAGACGACTCCGATGCATCGGGGAGGATCTTGACGGTGAGAGATTTGAAGGAGGAGGTTGCCGATCTACAGGAGGAGAAAGAATTGACTGTCGAGAATGCTTGTAAGGAGTTGGCTCATGAACTGGATTATTCCCATCGTACGCTCGTCAACTATCTGTATACGAAACCCAATGACTACCCACTCGGGCGGGAGGACCAGGAGGTCGAGCCTGCAGAGCAGTTGGGCGATGGAGATTCCGCAACAGGCCGTTCTACAGAAGTGAATGGGCAACGGGTCTGCACCTATACAGCGTCAGCCGAGGCCAGGGGATACGTGACGAAGAACAAGCTCCTGGATCTCAGAGCGATTGATCCTCGGCGCTTTGAACAGATTGCCTCTCTGACCAATGTGGCATCGAGCACATTACGGTCGCACTGCAGTGAACAGGGGAATTTTAGGCGCTGGAAAATCAACAACAGAGACAAGATGGACCAGGTGTTGCTCATTCTGGACGAGTCCCTCGTGCAAGATAGCGAGGCTGCCTAACGCTGAGCGAACTCGAACGAATAACAAGTTCGGGGGAAGATGCCGTAACAATCTACGGATCTCAAGTTGGGTCTGATCTTGAACCGCGCATCGCGCAGGTGAGCAGGTTTGATCTTGCCGCTCAATACTTCAGCAGGCGGACGCCACTACGCGATGTGACGTTAGGATACCAATTCATTGCTGAGAGGCTTGGTGGCGACCAGCTTCTGAGTTGAAGTGATTAGGGAGCGGCGATCAGCGTTGATAACAATTCTTCGTCGGGTCATCCGGTGGGGAATTCGCCGCGCAATTGGGGCCCATGGGCCGCGGTGCCCTGACGTAGCCTTCAACCGTATGATTCTTTTTGAGGATCTCAAAGTGAGACTCGTGACAGGATCCTGAACAGCCTGGCGTGGCCGGCAACGGATTGTTCAGGGCCATAGATTTTCCCCCGATGGGGATGAAGCGCGGATAGGTGATCGTTGTTGCGCCGAACGTGAGTTGTCCGTGATGTGACGACTGCTCAACCCGCGTGGTAAATGTCTGGCGTATATGCTCCGGTCTCAATACCGTAGCCCATGTGGGATCGTCAGGGGCATACAGGAATGCATTGTTCCCGCGATGGCATTCGGTGCAGGGCACGGTGCCCGGTGCAAATCCATAAACGGGATCGAGGAGTAAGGCGATGGATACTTCGGCTGTCTCGGGGGTCCAGCTTGTATTTGACGAGTGTGGATCGTTTCCCCAAAAACAGGCGTGCCCCGTCGTGGCGCTTTGACAGATGATTTGGAACGATCCACCATTCCTTCCCAACGCAATGCAAGCCCCTCTCATGTCGGGCGAGGCGTAGGACCAGACGCTGGTGAACGAAGTGTGATCGACCGGAGTCTGGTCCAGATTATTGGGCGTCAGCAAAATGGTCTTGAGATTGCCGTGGCTTTCCCATTCGGATGAAGACTGTTTCCAATCAGGTGGAATCGGGACGCCTTTCGAACGGCACGATTCCATGTAGTTGCCTTCGCTGATGACATCCACGCTCACTGTTTGAATGGAACCAGGAGACTGGGACTGGGTACCTTCCTTCGGCGGTTCAATCAGCGAGCAACCGGCAAGAATCAAACAACCAAATGCTAAGATAAACGGCCTAAGTTTCATTACTAATCACAAAAAAACCAAAACGTCCAACCTCATGCACTTCCTGTATGGGTTTATACGATCAGAATGCCTACTCATACATTGCAAGGGCGGATGTCGAGAGTTCCTTACTGGACCATAGATTTCGTCAGATAGGAGAAAATGTACCGAGAGAGTATTCGGACGAAGCTCACCGTCCGCATGAGAAGTTATTGCACCATGCACAGCCTTACAAAGTCCAATCGTGTGTTGAGCCGTGAGCCGTCTGCGGACGGCCCGCTTCAAGCATGCTCAGAGCCTCATTCTCGTCCGCCAGCAGGTTCTCTATGTCTGCAGGCTGAGTGATCTCACGTTTAGCTTCCTCCAGCACCAATCGAATATGCCTGGCGGCGGCCATGCGACGATCCTCGCTCGCGGTGCTACTGCACACGTTCTTAAGAAGCTGGATCAGGCTCCTGGCAACAGCGGGCTCCTTGGCTCCGAACCGGCGGATTTGCCCCGTGCCAAGCTGCAGGTAGTCCGCGAAATTAGGGAACGGAATCGCCACACGCACCGTGCCATAGTCGTCACGGTACAACCGGTCATCCAACCGTCGGCGAGCCAGCACGCAGAGGACCTCCGACAAGTGGTGCACGGCCTGGGTTGCAGTGTAGGGGTCGTTGATCGCCGAAGACAGGGCTCTGTTGCCGATATCGACCAAGCGGCGGATGCCGAAGGGAACATCCTGTAGCATGGTGCGCTCGAATCCGACCTGGACCGAGTCGCGGATTGCTTCATCCAGTCCTGGTTCGGACTGCAGGTGATCTGCCGACCGGTGCCACACGCAGGCTATCGGGGTTCCGGCGACAACGTGGTGGCCCACCGACTTGACGAATCGGATGACCAAGTCATTTCTCGTCGCAACTTGGACGAGCGCTTCAGGCGCGACTTCTTGGATGTAGCCAGAGCGATCGGTCGGCAGAGTAACGGCCCATGCGGGTGAGTCTGGACAGCGCTCCTCGGATTCCGGGTAGCCGGTCTGGTCTGGGTAGAGGTCGTCGATGACCTCCAGGGTCTCACGCACGATCATGCTCATAATCGTGTCGATCTGAATCGAGGAGGAAAGGTGGTGGATGAAGTAGATGAGCACACCCAAGCTTGCCAGTGCGAGCCCGAGCGATCCGGAGACGGCTAGACGGGGCATGAACGCCGCCACGTCTGGGTTCTGGACGCCGACGGTATGTAAGCCAGCCGTGCTGTAAGCAAAGGCGCCCACGAAGACGCTCAGAACGAACTGTGTCCCGCGGTCGCGCATGAAATTGCGCAGCAGCCGGGGTGAATACTGGCCGGAGGCGATCTGCAAGGCGATGATCGTCAGCGCAAACACCAGTCCAGTCACCGTGATCATCGTGGACGACACCACGATCAACATTTGGCGAGCGTCTTCTGGTGTACCCTGGAAGACCAGCCATCGTATGGGCGAATCGTCGCCGATTGGCACATGGGACAAGACCATTCCCGCCACCAAGAAAAACATAACGGATAGGGTTGGCATGACCCAGAGCGCGCTACGAAGGTGATCCCACAGCACCCGATGCCGAATAAGAATGCTCATATCGCGGCCTCCGGTTTGAGTGAGTTCCTATCTGATATAGATCTATACGTGCGAGGCTGGGAGAGAAGGCGTACTGGATTGACCATGACGCCACAGCTCCAAAGGCGCTCACGCCGGGAGTATGGAGGGTACAATCACTGAACCAGCGGTACAGTTGAACCCAGTATATCGAGATTGCTCTCCACTAAGCAAAACTCATCATGACACCACATACGGCAGGGGAAACTGTGGATGGGAGAAAGAGTGGATAAGCGGCGTTACTGGTTGTGTTTCGGTGTTAAGAGGCTGACTTCGGTGGACTGCTGCTCGCAGGCAGAGTACCTCTCTTGGCTCGAAAAAACTCCTGTAGGAGTTCACGACTCTCCTGTTCGAACAGGCCCCCCATCACCTGTACTCGGTGATTGAGCCGGCGCTCGGCTGGAATATCAAAAATCGATCCGCAGGCGCCGGCCTTGGGATCCCATGCTCCGAATACAAGCCGCGCAATGCGAGATTGTACAATCGCTCCGGCGCACATGGGGCAAGGTTCCAACGTGACATAGAGCGTCGTCTCGGTGAGCCGCCATGTCTGCAGCCGTTCCGCAGCTTTCCGAATCACAATCATTTCCGCATGCGCTGTCGGGTCCTGCGAAATCTCACGGTAGTTGTGACCAGCAGCGATCACTTCGTGAGAGTGTACGAGGACGGCGCCGATCGGGACTTCTCCCATGTGAGGAGCAAGAGCAGCCTGTTGGAGAGCCAGTTCCATGTAATGGGAATCATGTGGTTCTTGCTGCATCGAGGGAAATCTCGTGAAGTTCTTGATGGGCATAGCGCATGCTAGCATAGGAGCTGAGGAGAGGGACAGGAGAGGGGAGACAGCGCGAGTGTGGAGTGGTTTCCCGAGGTGGGGTAATAGAAAGCTGGGCCGATGGTCGAGCTAGGGGATTCGCGGTGATCGCCTTCTCCCCTGAGCCATCTGCACTTTCAGCTCTTCCAGCTCGGCTTCGCGCTGAATCAATTGGTCTTTTACCTCTCCCAGTTCAGTCATTCGACGCTGCAGTTCTTCTCGGGTTTGGGCGAGTAGTTCCGCTCGTTCGCTGAGCTGTTGTTGGAGGGTCGAGAGCTTAGAGCCTGTTTCCTCTGCCTGAGACTGCAGTTGAGCTAACTTCTCCATGCCTTCAGTTACTTGGGTCGAGGCGTTCCATCCAAACAATACCAGGATGATGAGGACCACCAAGGTCACCATTCCTAACGCCCACCCGAATGATGAGCCGGATGGGGATGACGGTGGGAAGAGATGATTCATCCATTCACCCGGCTCAAGACTCGGTTTAGAGGGCGGTTGGATTCCTAACTCAGTGGCAGGGGGCGACACACAGGACGACACAATCCTGCCTTTCAAGGATCGAGGAGGAGGCGTGATGTTGAGCCCGAATGGTAACGTCACGGCTACCGACTGATACTCTTTCAACGTCGTACGACAGGGGATGCATCCTGAAAGTAGGTGGACGTCCAGAGCCTGTCGTTCTATCCGTTCGAGCGCTCCGACAGCGTATAAAGGAACAGTAGCTGCTAATTCGTTATGTGTCATACCGCTTCATCCTGTTCCCAATATGAATGCAGCGACTCGAGCAGTTGCGACATGCCGAGCGCAAGGCAGGTTTTCACTGCCTCCAGAGGTTGATCGAGCTGTGCCGCGATCTCCGTATCCGGTAAGCCTTCGAAGTAGGCCAGCTCGATCAGCTGCTGTTGCGCATGCGGTAAGTTCCCCCACGCCTCTTTGATCAGGTTTTGCAGCTCTTGGTCGGCCTGTGAATCAAAAGGATCGAAATCCTGGTCGGTGACTTGGCCGGTCTGGATATCATCGATGGAGGGACTCGTCTGGCGAGGAGGACGAGGACCACGTACCCGCAACCGATCGATAGCCCGGTTGCGGGTCAGTGTAAGGAGCCAGGCGATGGGTGTGCCTCGACCGACATCGTAGCGTACGACCTTTCTCCAAACGTCGAGATAAATTTCCTGGAGTACGTCCGCTGCTTCTTCGCGGTTGCCGAGGATGCGCAATGCCAGACTGAACAACACGGCACTGGATTGATCGTAGAGCTGGCTCAGGGCATGGTGGTCGCCTTTGGCTACACGAGCGACCAGTTTCGGGTCAATAGTCGAGGCGGCGAGCTGAGAAGATGTATCCATAAGCATGTTGATTGTGGTGATCGAGGTGATGATCCGCTGACCGGTCATCACTATAGCATCCTCGATTCACTCGACGAAGAAATCGCGCAAAGGATGCGCCGAGAGCTCCATGGCAGAAAAAGGAAATACTATTGCTTTCTGATTGTTGTTGAACGCTGCGCGGAATGAAGCGGGGTTTGAGTCTGTAGGCATAAACCGATCGATTCACAGAGAACTTCCGTGGTTATGCGTTGGAACAGTGGTCGCATGTATATGTGCCGAGGATTGAGCGTGCAGGTTCCCAGATAGAGAGGGCCTGCACGAATGACGAGTACGATACTTTCGTCGTTCAATGCCGACAGACATCGATGAAGATAATCGAATTGATCGAAATGGACCCGCTCCCGTGCAATATACCCTTGGAAGGAATGCAACGGCGCTCGCTTCAGAATGTCGACGATCATGAGCCTTCTTAGAAGAGAGCGTAGAATATTCTTGAGAACCGGCCGATCCGCGACCCAATTCAACGATCGCAGGACAAGAAGTCTTCCTAATTTCCACGTCACAGCTCGAACCCATGTGGAATCCCTTCCTGCTCGTTCGATCGTTGCGCGGGTATATGGGCTGACGGCGATCCGTTTTCCGCGGCGAACGAGACACGTTACTCGACCCACAACATGTCGTGCGTCCACTTCCTCAAAAGAGCCCGCATTCGCATCCCCCCGCAAAAAAAGCCGATCGCCTTCGATCCAGTGAATGCGATGGCAGATAAACAATCGGTCATGCCGGTACACGACGATATCGCCGACCTGAAGATTGTCCGGCCGCTCCAGCTCTAGTTCATCACCTATCTGAAGTGTTGGGGTCATGCTCTTGGAATTCACGACGGGAGTCATGACGTTCCACAACGTCGATCCATGAACCGCCTCAGGTAGCTGATCGGCCGAAAAGCCTGTTGAGGCGGTCGATGGGCTGAGGAGTCGAGCGATCATGAGCTGAGCCTCGATGGTGTTATCAGCCGCCTGAGCACCGGCCCACTCAGGGTGAGACCGGCCTTTGCCAGGTGATACCATCGCAACAGTATTATCCTCCAGGGTCTGGTCCGTTCCGTCGAACCATACCGGTAGGACAGAAATACAGAGGAGGGATAGAGGCGTTGTGCCAACCAGCTTATCTTTGTTAAGCCTGGTTGCGTCATGAACAGCAGAAGGTGGCCTATCTCCGGCAGAGGCTCCGTGGTCACCAGTTTCCGAAAAAACCAGGCCAACATGTGCTCGTTTCTGTTCAAGGGGGCCAACAACTCGCGGACGGTATCAGGAATGGCGATCGAGGGAAAGATTTTCCGAACATGATTCAGGCCATGATGCAAGGGTGCCCGCAGTCTTGCCTGTTGGATTCGGGCGATGACTGCAGGCCAATCTGGCGGCTCTTTTTCGATGAGGAGTTTCATGTCATGGACGAACGATACGGACAGGTGTCCTCGATGGATCACGGTATAGGCCGTCAGATAAATCAGTAGATCGGCCGTATCCAGACAACAAATGGTTGTGGCGCCGAACGGTCGCGTCATTGCCCGGCTCCATACATCAGCCAGTCTCTGTCGGTCCAGATACCAAATGGTCGTGATCAGATCCAGCGAAAGATCTCGTTCAGAGGACGCATAGGATGGATTGCCGTCGATCTGTTGGGTAAAGCCGAAGTCCCGAAGCAGTCGATCGATGGCGGGTAAATCCGATTCGTGGACCAGCAGATCGACATCTGAAATGGGTCGTGCTCCCCGCACGCCATACAGACGAGAGATAACATCCGCACCCTTCAGGACAATGAAGGCAATCCCTTGTTGCTGAAACCGTTTGACGATCAGCACGAATGCTTCAAGGATCGCCTGATTTCTGGTGCCGACCTGAGTATAGGCATCAACCAGGTCGTTGAGGGTGGAGGAGGGCATGGGTGCGGTGCTCCAATTCGGCCCACTGCTTGTAGTGCGGAAGGCAGACGCTCATGTCGCCGGTTTCCAGCCAGGCATCGTTTCTGCCTTGGCGGCAGTAAGAACGGACTGCACAACTTGCACAGTCGTACCGATTGTTTGGACGAGCCTCGTCGACCGTTCGCTTAAGCAATTCCCACCCTTCCGAGACTGTCCCGTTTCTCAGATCGTATCGGGGAATGGGAAAGGCCGTGCAAAGATTCATCTCGCCGTAAGGTGTAATTGCAAAGCGAGTGTGGCCGCAGTCGCATTCGATGAACTCGTCGGTAGGATGACAAGTATCTTCAATCGGCGCCGCCCCCCAGTTGGAAAGCATGTCCTGATCGATGTCGCTTTTCCTTGCAGGAGAGAGCCGATATTCCAGCGGTGCAACATTGCCGGTTACCATTGGAGTGATGTCAGAACAGTATTGAAATTTCTGTCCAAAATTCTCGGCCAAAATTCGACAGGCTTGAACGTCGTGGTGATTGATGGTGGTGACCGGCATGCGAACAACGACGGGAAGATTCGCCTGAGCCAGCATTGTGAGCCCGTGATGGAATGCCGCGTAAGATCCTGGCACGGCCGTCATCTGTTCATAAGTGGATGCTGTGGCTCCGTAGATCGAGACGCAGACTTGTTCCACGTGGACTGCTTCGAGTAGCGCTACAAATTCAGGTGTCACCCTTGTGGCATTGGTCAGCAGTCGAATCAAGAGACCGAGACGTTGGGTATAGCGGAAGATTTCGCCAAGATCCGGCCGAGTGCCGAGTTCTCCGCCAGTGAACGTGATGGTCAGCACCCCGAATGCGGCTAGTTGATCGACGAGTCGCAATACCTCCGATGTGCCGAGTTCCTGAGGCAAGGCGCGATGAGTTGGGTTGAAACAATGGACGCATCGCAAATTGCAACCATAGGTGAGCTCGAACGTCACGCTTTCCGGCCGGCGCCGAAGTCTGGCTTTCGACGATAGTTCGGCCAAGAATGTGTCGGCCTCAATCTGTTTCATCGGGAAGCCGGGGTGAGGGTCGGCGAATGATCGCGCACGAAGTCAACGACATCGCGCTGGTTGAGAAACGACAGTCCATGACAGGGAATCCGCACCGTGAGCGATGCCAGAAACTCGAGCGTTGCTTCCAAACCGGCGCGGTCCCAATGGGGAAGAAAGGCTTGCTGCAGTATGAGTGTGGCGGCTTTTGATGATGCCAGAGGAGTGAGGGAATGTTGCTCCTGTCCATGACTGATACTGAACAGCGCGGCGATCGGAGCGGATGAGTTTTCGGCATAGTGTCCGGATCCAACCCAAGGAGTTCCATGCAGAAAGAAAGCGGTGCCATGCCGCCGTAAGATCACCCGTTCGTCACTGAGTACAACGGCGTCTTGGTTTGCGAACAGCTCGGCGACGGTTGATTTCCCGGTCCCGGAAGCTCCAGTGAAGACGTAACCCTGTTTGTCGAGGACCAAGCCCGCTGCGTGCAAGAGCAATCCGCCGTCGCGTGACAAACGCGACAACAGGCAGACTTCGATGAGTGGATTGAATAGCTGCATAGGGCTCCATCCAACTTGCCCGTCCTCCAGACCAGGGAGCATCCATGCCCGGACTGTTCGGTAGTCATCTGAAATACGCGCCCGAACCCGTGGTTGAAAAAGTTTTGGGTCGAGGGACTCGAACAGCAATCCGTCATCCGATTCAAAGAGTTTCCAGCAGCCATGGGCTGAATCGAAGAGGAGCGTTCCTGGTGGAAGCTCAGGGAGAGGCGATGCGACCGTCACGTCTATTCGAATATCCGGGGATGGAGTCCAAGAGGAGAGAAAACCATTGAATGGCCGAAGCGGCCAGGTGAGGCGAGGGTGATTATCCGGTTCATGCACCTGCACTGCATATCCGCCGATCCGAACCGTCAGATCCATATGGCTCCTACGACGCGCGAGGACCTGAATCGGTGCGACGTCCACTGAAACGTCTCTTGCAGCCGCCCCGGTTGTTCGGCCTGCACCCGCCGTTGCCGCCTTGAGAGACGCTGGTTGTCATCAGGCTGCAGGCGCTCAAGATGGCCTGTTCCTGGTTCAGGTCGACACGGAAGAGTTGTGGCATGCTGTACGGTTTCTTCTCGATCATGATGTGTGTTGCTCTCCTTGCGAAGGCCGTTTCAAGGGGTGAACCAGCGTCTGATGCAGCGTCGATTCAGCCCGCGCCATGGCCACGTCGCAGTCGTAGGGGATCGGTGCTTGCCGGTCACCCATTTCCCATCGGGCCTGTGACGGTTGCTTGTCGCAGAATTGGTGCACGGTACAGGATCGGCAAGGTGTATAACGCTGATAGCGCAGGTTCTGCACTTGGGTAAAAGCTCGCGCGACGGCCTCGCGTAGAGAAACCTGCCTGAGCGACACGCGGGTTTCGTATTGAAACGTGCACGTGCTGAGTTCGCCCCATGCATTAATGTGAATTGTGTTGGTGCCGCAGCCGCAACGAAACAACCGATCGGTTTCCGGTCGACCGAGAGGCACTTCCGCGTGACAGGCTTCGCCTTGTTCGGATGCCGGCTCTTGCTGCCCGATCACCTGTAAATCTTCAGTCGAAATTCTGTGGGTGAGCGAAGAGCAATCGCCGTCGAGTCGCGGCGACAGCGACGTGGTGTACCCGAACGACTGTCCAAACGACTCGGTATACGCTCGAAGGTCATCGAGCTCGTCCTTGTTCCAGTTCATCAACTTGGTTTTGAGCGTGAACGGCAAGCCGCTCTCTCGAAGCAACGTCATGCCCCTCAAAAACGCACGATACGACCCTGGTACCTGGGTGAACCAATCGAACCGTGCCTCATTCAGCGTGTGGCACGAGACATCGATTGTGAAGGGAGGCATAGTTTGCAATCGCTGGATCGTCGCGCGGGTGAATAGCGTCCCATTGGTATACAGTTGGAGTAGAAACCCTCGCCGGTAGGCATGCTCGTACACATCAAAAAACTGAGGATGCATGAAAATGTCGCCGCCCGACAGATTCAGCCAGATGACGCCGAGGCCTTGGAGCTCTGCCAGTAAGCGATACAGTTCGTCGCGCGTCAGTTCGCGCGGCAGAAACTCAGGATTATTGTAAGGATCGGTGTAACAATGGCGGCAATGGAGATTGCAGCGATAGGTCAATTCGAGCTGAGCTTTAACAACCTGCTGATGCTGTGTCGACCGGGCATGGATCTGCTCGCTGAACGTTCCGTACGGAACTCTGGGGATGATTCGCAGCTCACCCACGATGTACCATCGGTTGAAGCAATGGTGCTGTCTCTGGTTGCTTGTGTTCGCAAGTAAACGTCGGCAGTGCTTCGAAAAACCCTTCTCTGAACGAACCTGTTCGCAAATCATAGCGCTGGCATCGATTTCCTGAGCAGAGTTGCATCTGGCCATAAGCGTCGATATGGAATCGCTGCATTCCGCTTCTGCAGGGAGGGGGGTCGGCCTGTGCCCGTCGGCGGGCTTCTATCCAAAGCAGGGGATCCTTCCGATGCAACTCTGTCAATTCTTGTTCAGCTGCTGCATAACGAAAGGGACCGCCCCCTCCATCGAGTTCTGATCGAAGCTCGTCGCCGAGCTTGAATCGGGCCGGCCCGAGCGAGTCGGCATATTCTTTGATCGCGAGGATTTCATGCTGATTCAGTGACAGGACAGTCGCCTTCAACGTCAGTGGAAGATGGCGATCACACAACAAACGGATCGCTCTGAGGCAGCGTTGATGCGAACCCTGGTGTTGGGTGATCCGTTCGAATGTTCCGGTGGTCGAGCCATGCAGGCTGATTTCAATCCCGTGAGGAGGCAGAGCCGCAAATCGATCGGCTTCGACTTCCGTAATCAACGTCCCGTTCGTGAAGACGGTGACGAGAAAGCCGCGCCGAACGGCTTGTTCATAAATCACAAAAAAATCGGGTCTGCCCATCGGTTCACCGCCGGTCAGGCACAGTTCCAGCGTGCCGGCATCGCCCATGTCGTCCAGGATTCGGAGAATCTCGGCAGTGGCGAGCTCCTGACGGATGAACTCCGGTCGATTGCGGCAGTCCGTGTAACACATGACACAGTGAAGGTTGCAACGACAGGTGATCTCCCATTGACAGGAGAGTGGGAAACGGTCGGGGAAGGCGCGAAGCTTACCCAGTGGGACCATCGGTTACGGTAACCTCATTGACGGCACGGATCGAGAGTAGATCGATCAGTAAGGTGTGAAAATCCTGATGGAACTGTTCCACGGTCACGTCATACTCCCGAACGAACTCGTCGCTGATCGTTTGAACGGATCGAGTGCCGTCGATTCGCCCCCAGAGGGCCGCTCCCGTCTCATTCAGGACGTAGATGCTGTTGGATTCGGTGAGGGTCCTCCTGATGGGGACCAGGATGCATTCGCCGGCCACGTCCCGCTGCACATAATCAGGATTCTTTGTGTATACGGCGCCGAGATTCATGAGGCGGCAGGATAGCAAATCCCTTAGGGACCCGCTAGAGATATTTCGGGGTGCTTCAGCCTGATTAGGTGATCACGGCAAACCCTTCATTCCAGTTCAGTTCGTCGGAAGGGAGGAGAGCAGGAAGTATCCCGTACAGAAAGAACTGGACTTGAGATACCACACGACCGACACCTTCTACCAGACGGGTGAACAAAGTGATGGCGGTTATCCGTACCAGCACTGGTCAGCGTCTAGCCGTGAAAAAATGAGGAGCGAGGAGTGCTGCCGCATCATCGGCGCCTGTGGCTGGAGGAACGTGGTCGGAGGGAGGGGGGAGCGATTGCGCACGCTGTAACGACTCCTCCCAACGGCCATGAGCGAAATCATCGAGTGACAGTTCAACGCCCCGTCCGTACTGGTGCAAATAGTCAACCAGTGGCTGCTCATCGGCGAAATTGTATCGGCGGACGTATACCAGAGGAGTGCCTAGCGCGACTGCTTCCACCAAGGTACCGTAGCCCGGTTTCGTCATGATGAGATCGACAGACGCCATTAAGGTCTTGAATGAAAAAGGCAGAGATGCGGCAGCGACGAATCGACGACTTCCTAGTGGAATCGAGCCGTCGAAGATGAAACGATATCCGGTGAGTGATTCCAGCCGATCGAATGGAAGTGAGTCCAGGGGAACTCCACCGAATCCGACGAGCACGGTTTGTTCTCCTCGGGCCAGCCCTAGGAACTCGGTCAATTGTGCACGAGCGGAAGGGGCAGGCTCGGCGATCGGTCCAATGTCGATGACGCGTTGGAAGATCTCCATTTTGGGAGCTGGATTGATCCGTAGCGCGAGATCCGTTTCGCTATAGCCCTGTCGGATCGATTGGATGATTGTCCGGCCGTCTATCGATGGGGGTGCTACATACTCGGACAGCACAAGGTCCCAGGTAAAACTGACGAGCGCAACGGTAGGAATGGCAGCCGCTTTCCCCGCCGCCAAAGCCAAATAGGGAGTATCGGCCAGGACGGCACTCGGCCCGGCGGCCCTCATCGCTTCGATTTCCGTTTGAAGCCGCTCCTCCCAAGAACTGTGAAACCGGTGATGCTCGCGCCAGGTGGCTTCTACGTCGATCTTCAGCGGGCCATTCTGAACGCACCCTACGTCCTGCTGAACGGGGCTCATGTCCCACGGAGGAACGAGGCGATCTTTGAAGAAGGAAGGAGGGACAGTCGTGCGCAGGAAGACGCGAAGGTTAGGAACGAGACGATGTAATGCATTGAGCACCGGCACGACTTGCGCGGCGTGACCGAATCCATGTCCTGAGATGGCAGCCCAGATCAGCGGCATAGGCAGGAAACTGCGAGAGTCACGAGTGAACGGTGGAATAGGAAGATCGTGTTCAACTATTCGACTGGTCCGATTCCATCGGCGTGATGTTGTACATCAACTCAAGATCGAACTCTTCAATCAGTTCATTGAACGCTCCCCTTCCCAAATCGGAGCGAACTTCTGCCATGACGAGGTCAATGGCGGGGGCGGCGTGTTGGCCGTATTGCGTGACGGCTGATTCAATTCGTTTCCTGGCATCGTCGAGGTTCACGGAGAGACTCCTTTTATGTGTGCAATCGCATTCATCAGAGCGAGCGCAGCAACTCCTGCATCTCAGGCACCAAATCCTTGCCACCGTTGGATCGTCCAGAAAGTACTGCCTCGATTCCAGCGGTAAGAATGGGCTTGGCATCGGCCTTTCTGCCCAGTCGGATCAACGCGCGTCCTAACGCCAGATGAGAGGCTGCATGCGTCGGGTCTAATTGTGTGGCGGCAGTAAGATGTTCGACAGCTTCTTCGACGCTGCCGTTTTCCTGAAGAATCTTATTACCGAGTCCATAGCGGCCGAGGAATCCCTTGGGATTCTTCGCGACCATCTGGCGAAAAGCATCAATGTCCATTGGTTGTGGTTCCAGTGCTCAAGCGTCACTATACCACTGGAACGGCAGGATCGGCCAGATGGGAACGTTGGTTGGAGTGACGACCCAGTTTTCTAAGGTGCCGTGAACGGAATAAGAGAACGAGTGGGGTGTGTGGTCGCGGGTCTCTTGGCTTTTACGGTCACCGTACGAATGCCGGTGTCTGGGAGTGGGGCGCTGCTGGCCATATAGAGTTTGGTGTCACGAACAAGTTGCCCTGTCAGGTCGGTGAGACAGGCTTCCGTCACGTGCCCCTTCAACTCGTCGATCATGACCGGCGTGGCGCCGAATAACTTATAATGCACCGAACCGGACGAACGGGCTTCGTAGCGCGTGACTTGGCCGTTCCAACGTTCGAGCTCAAGGGCGACAGTTGCGGCATACCCATATTCCAGATTGACGAAGGGCGAGAGGAGAAACATGGACCCTCCGATGATGATGCCTTTGAACGCCGAGAGCCAGGAATGGGGCTCAATGGTTTCGTCGACGGTGATGCGCGCGGAGACGACCTTATCTCCGAGCGAATCGGACTTTTCTCCCAACGGTATCGATGTCGAAAACAGGCTGGTTTCTTGGATGCTGCTTAAGATCTGCCGCTCGAGGTCGGCAGAAGGATATTGCGATGATCCGTTTCGTGAGAGGTGAAACGAATTCGTCACCAGCGGGACCCGTTCATCATTGGGGATCGAGTGCGAAATGGTCGCTTTAGGATCGGCTGAGGATGGTTTGATGTCGATCCATCTCGCGCACCCCGTTATGCCGCACAGCACGACCCCTGCAAGACTCAGGACCGACCAGCGCAATATGTTCATTGTCATGATCGCCGTCTCCTCAGAAAAAGAATGAGAACCCTGCGAAGGGCAAGCTCGCGTTCAGTCCAAGATTCGGGTAGGCGGTGCCGGCGTTGGAAATATGATGGAACCGATAGCCCGCATTGAAGGCGAGTTGTGGCGTGAGAAACCACGATACGCCCACCCCTCCCGTCAGCACGAAGTTGAACTGAGTGGCTTCTTCATGAATGCGACCGCCGAGATCGGTCCAAAACGGCCCACCGGCGAATTCCACGTAGGGACGGATACGATCCAAGGCGACGAACATGTACTTGATTCTCGGCGTGAAACCGACGCCATGCGTCAGAAGGGGTTCTTCGAACTCGATGTAGACCATTTCCGCGCCGAGTGAGACTTGTCCTCGGTACCAGCCGTCACCGATGGGATCGGTGATGGTCATCATCCAGGACGGCATCAACGCGGGTCCGTGCTGTTTGGTCGTGTGAAGTTCGGTCAGCCGGTGGCCTAACAAATAGCCGGCGGTGAGTCCGATTTCTTGGGTGCCGACGGTGATTCTTGGAGAGACCTCTCCAGCTTGGACGAAGGACGCCGTCAGCACCGTTCCGGCTGCCAGGATAGTGAATCGCCGAGCGAGCGAAGCCATACTCTCTCCACGTCGATATCCTGTCGGCTTGTGTGCAGTGAAACTTGATCAACAGGCGTCCAGGTGTGCTGCTCAAAAGGTAGCAGAGGATCGAATTCTGTCCAGAAGCCGACTGGGTCGGTTTTAGCGTGGCAGAGAGAATGTAAGTTATCTGGATGGATCGAGCTTGGAGAGATGAGCAGTGTCGGTTTGAAGCTCCGGTAATGCATAGCGTTCGTCGAGCGCTACCACATGCGCGAGGCATCGTAGAGCGGCGACAGTATCCTGGCGAGTCTCGTACACCTGTGTGAGAAGACGGAGTACTGCGGCCTCGGCCGGTTCGTTTCCGAGTTTGATGTAGTGCTCCGAGGCGTTGTTCAAGCAGCGTTCGGCTCCGGTGAGGTCTCCCTGGTCAAGGTAACATTTGCCGAGTTGACTATAGGTAACGGCAAGTCCTTCCTCGTTGCCGACTATTCGATGATGATCGAGCGCTTGTTTGAAGGACGCGACGGCCTGATTCCATTGGCCGTCACGGGCCTCTTGCAGCGCGAGGTTGTTATAGAGAATGCCGAGTCCGCGGTTGTCTTGTAATTGGCGCAGAAGATCCATGGCTTCGAGGTAGTAGGGACGTGCTTTCTCCGGGTGGTCGGAGGCAATATGCAAGTTGCCGAGGTTGACCAAGGTATGAGCCACGGCGGTGAGATTGCACTCCGTCCGTTGGATTTGGAGAACCTCCCGATAGCACTGTTCTGCACGTGAAAAATCGTTCATGAGCGCGCAGGTGTTGCCAAGGTTCCCAAGAGAATCCGACAGCGCTTGCTGACTGTCGGCAGCCCGATCGTCCGCCACAGCCGCTTCCCATGCAGCGCGAGCCTGGACTAGGTCGCCGCGATGGAGAAAAATCCGTGCGCGATGTTTGTGATCGTCAGACATGGAAATCGTGAAGCGTTATTCGTGAAGCGGGGATGAAGCCATGTCCGAAGTGAAATGCGACCGACGCTTCATAAGATACGTGTTCAATCTCCGCCTTTGGGTGTGTCTTGCTTATATTCAACCTGCAGCTCGTCTTGTTCCTCCAGCCCTAGGCCAGCTCGGAAGGAGCCGTACAATTCCGTGATGCACTCGATGTCCCGAGGGTTCTTGCCCTCATGAGAAGCCAGATAGGCCTCAGACAATTTCAGGCCTGTTTCGAAATGATGCGCGATCGTCTCCTCTATGACCTGCTGCCAAGTGATGTAGATGCAGAAGGCATGGAAGAAATAGGCGTTGGGGTACTGCTTGGCTAGAGCGAGCAAACTCTCATAGGTTTCACGCGCCGACGCACCGGCATTGGAGGAAAACGTGTCTTCTAACTCAACGGCTGTATCCCAGTCTGTGCCGAGTTCGGACTCAGACTCTTTGAACGCTGTTTGTGCGGCCAAGGCTGGGTCAAAACGCATAGAACCTCGTATCTCGTACAGCAAGTATTACCAGTACCCTGGAGGATACTGGGGTAGAGGAAAGGAGGTCAATGTGTCTCGCTCAGGCCATAGATTTACAGTGTGAGGCTCTGTAGACTGCATTTCATTCTTCGATGAGTACTGAGAAACCAATTCCCGCTACAACGCCTGAGTCACTTTCGGGCGATCTTGTCGATCAGGTCATCCACTATCACGTCAGGACCAAACACCATTTCAATCGTTACGCCCGATCACTGGGGTTTCTCGATTGGGCGAACCAGCCTGATCCCTTTCGCCGATTTGAGGGAGCTCAGTTAGTACCTCTTCCATTACTCAAGTCTGATGAGGAGCCTCTGTCGCCAGCCTATGAAGCGATCTACGAACCGGGAGCCGTCTCCTGCCAGTCCTTGAACATGAGAACTCTTTCCCGATTTTTCGAGTATGCCCTGGCGTTGTCGGCCTGGAAGAAAGCGGGGGAATCTGAATGGGCGCTGCGGAGCAATCCATCGTCCGGTAATCTGCATCCGACGGAAGGCTATGTCGTCTTGCCTCAGCTGAAGGGGTTCGATCTGAAGCCGGGGCTCTATCACTATGCACCGAAAGAACATGGACTCGAGTTACGGGCAGAGTTTCGTGCTGACGTAGTTGAGCGTCTGCTGGGGGTTTTCCCTCAAGATGCCTTCCTCTTGGGACTCACGTCGATTCATTGGCGAGAAGCCTGGAAGTATGGCGAGCGGGCATTCCGTTACTGCAATCACGATGTCGGACATGCGATCGGGACAGCACGAATCGCTGCCGCCACACTTGGCTGGAACATGACCCTGCTGGACGATGTAGATCAAGACACGGTGGCGATGCTGCTCGGGACCGATCGCAAGAAAGACGTTGGAGATGCGGAACCGGAACATCCTGATTGTCTGGCGGTGGTCTGGCCTAATGAAGCAGGAAAGAGTGAGGAATTAGAGGTAATGGGCCGTGAAGAGGTAACGGACGGAAAGAAGCGGATACCGTTGTTTCTCGATACTACGATGGCAAAAGAGTCGGCCCGTGCAACATGGTATGGGAAGGCCAATCGGTTGAGCCGCGAGCATGGCGTCCATTGGGAAATCATTGATGAGGCCGCGGAGGCTTCGTGGAAAAGACAGACCGATAAATCGATAATTTACCTTCAATCAAAACCTTTTCCCTTGTCCGATATGCTTCACGACTCACGAACGACCAACGATGTCGGCCCCTCCGCTGGCCAAATCATTCGCCGGCGGCGAAGCGCAGTGTCGTTTGACGGCAAAACGTCAATTTCCGTGGCCACGTTTTTCCACATGATGCAGCGAGTCATACCACAAGCCGAACGTCCGTCGCTGGAACGGCCGATGCCGTGGGATGCCTGGCCCTATGATCCGGTCATTCATCTGTTGATATTTGTCCATCGTGTAGAGGGGCTCACACCTGGGCTGTATTTTCTTATGCGGGATCGCAGAAAGGTGTCAATCGTTCAGCGAGCCATGAATCCCGAGCTGACCTGGACCATTGTGCCGGACTGTCCGGATGGGCTGCCTCTTTATTGGTTGCTTGAGGGTGATGCAAAAAGGCTGGCGGCGCAAGTCAGTTGCCATCAAGACATTGCCGGCGACAGTGCCTTCTCGTTCGGCATGTTGGCCGAGTTCGAGGGGACCTTGAGAGAACGAGGCGCCTGGTGGTATCCACGGATGTTTTGGGAAGCGGGATTGCTCGGGCAGGTCTTGTATCTGGAAGCGGAAGCGGCAGGAGTGCGGGCGACGGGAATCGGCTGTTTCTTTGACGATCCTGTCCACGAGATCGTCGGCATTCAGAGCTTAGCCGTTCAATCCCTCTATCACTTTACGATTGGAGGGCCGGTGGAAGATCGGCGGTTGCAGACCTTGCCGCCGTACCATCATTTGAGGTCTCGTTCATAAGACTCGGTGCCCGTGAGGTAGCTCATGTTCAAGATCAAGAAGAAGGCCGACAAGCCGAAGCGGACCGTGCTCTATAACATCATTGAGGACTATTCGGAGTTCGACGCCCCCGGAAATGTCACTCTGTGTGCGATGACGGAGCCGGAGGATCTCTCTGCCCATGCCAAGATTTTGTCTGAGAGCTACGACGTCCCGCATGAGACGATGACCACTCTGCTGAACACAGGCGGAATCTATGTGTATCCGCAAATCGGCGGCATCCTCACACGAGGATTATTTGCCTGCCGGATTGATCCAGCCGGGCGAGGGCCGAAACAAACCTGGACGCTGGATCTGATGCAGTTTGCCGAGGCGGAGCAAGTGGCTCGATCCAAGACGCTTCCGATGGTCGATGCGGCATGGGAGGTCTTTTGCAAGACCCTGCCGGATGAATTGAAAACCAAGCTGCAGCAAAAAAATTTAGGATTGGATTACCGAACGTTGGATCGCGCCGTCGCCAAAGGCGGCGACATCAAGTACATCGATTTCCGCAAGGATTGGTCGCCGCATTTCAAGCGGCTCTGCATCATGCCGGATGGGCGGTTGGTCGAGACCGGGGGATTGCAAGAGTTTGCCGGACTTCACAACATCACCGTGACGCAGGCCCAAACCCTGATTGAGCAAGGTGGTACGCTCGACGTGAACGGTGAGGTGTTAGCCTGTCAGATTGTGAATGGGCAGCCGGCTGTGGCGCGGTTCAGTGCGCAGAACTACGCTAAGGCAAAGGACTTGGTATCCTCGAAGGGCTTGCATTTGATGGATGCTCTCAGTGAAGTGGGATACAACGATCCGGCTATGATGCGCGGTCTGGCACGGAAGGAATTAGCCGGCAAACGATAACTTCGTGCAACGCGGGGTTACGCAAGTTCATGCGGCGGCGAGTTCTTCCTTCACCGCTTCAAGGAGCTTGTTGATGTCGAACGGCTTTTCAAAAGCGCGACGCGCACCGAACAGTTTGGCGACATCCAGGAAGTTATGGTCGCCTTGCGCTCCCGTGATGGCGATCACTTTGGCGTCGAGGTATTCACGGGTGAGTTGAAGCGTTGCCTCAAGGCCGTCTGTTTCGGGCATCAACAAGTCCATAATCACGAGGTCGATCGGCTCTTTCTGGTAGAGCGTGAGTCCTTTTCGTCCATCCTCTGCTTCAAGTACGCGGTGCCCTGCCTTGACAAGGACCTCCTTCAGCAGCCCTCGGATGGATTGTTCGTCGTCAATGACGAGAATTGTGGCCATACACACTCCTCCGATTGTTTCTGATCTTACCTAGCGACCACGATACAGTCTAGAAAGAAAATGATTTCTGGAATAGGTGCAAGAGGTGAAATGAAAATGGGTCCGATTGGCCTCATGCGTTGCGACCACCGCAAGTCCCTTGCTGAGGATGTGACTAGGACATTTTTTACAAGGTTCGAATGAAAATGCATACATCGTTAATGTTTAAATGGATTCAAATGCATACAGTTTTATAGAGAGAAGAATCTATTTAGTGCACGCGAGACAAATTATTTGACTCAATTTTGGATTTTTTGTTACAAGGCCAAGAGTTCTTTTGAATGATTACCGCTCACTTTTATCGGGAGTTGTTTCAGTGAGTACTACAGATCAGTCCAAATGGGCCTGGACCAGGCGAGCATTTTGTCAGGTTTCCGTGGTAGGGGCTCTATCGCTGAGTGGACGGTTAGTCAGTCCACAACCCGCGCAGGCTCGTGAACTTCCAGAAGGCAGGCTGATGCTGGTAAACGTGTGGACCAACGAGCGGTTGGATGTCACCTATCGAGACGAAGACGGGAACTATGACCTTGCGGCGCTCGATGATGTGAATTACCTCCTGCGCTGCCATTACACGGGTGAAGTCGGGGCGATCGATGTACGAGTGTTGGAACACGTGAATTTGGTGCAGCAGAAGCTCGGCAGCCAGGGAGAAATCCATGTGATTTCCGGCTTCCGGTCTCCCGAGTATAATGCCATGTTAGTGCGAACAGACCGGCGTGTCGCCAGGAACAGCTTGCACATGCAGGGACAGGCGATCGACCTTCTCATCCCTGGTATTCCCACTACGAAGCTTCGACAAGCCGCCCTCGAACTGGGGTACGGCGGGGTCGGCTTCTACAAACGCTCAAGCTACGTGCATTTGGACTCCGGCCCTTTCCGGCATTGGTAGCTTTCCTACCTGGGTGTAGGCGAATCTTTTATCCTTAGCACACATCGGCTTCTGACAAGGCTTGGGCGGTTGTGGTGTCGGAACCGAGTGTTATCACTCGTTGGTCGGCGGTTGTTTCAGCCAGAGGATGGATAGGGGCGGGAGGGTGATCGTCAGAGAGTAGCGGAACCCGTGGCTCGGCAGTTCCGCAGCATGAACACCCCCGCCATTCCCCATATTGCCGCCACCATAGGCGATCCCGTCGGTGTTGATCAGTTCTCGATACCACCCAGGCCCTGGGACGCCGATACGGTAACCGTAGCGGGGTACGGGCGTGAAATTACACAGACAGACAATGGCCGCTTGCGTGCTTTTTGCCTTTCGAAGGTAGGCAATGACGGAGTTGTCGGCATCGCTGAAATCGATCCACTGAAATCCGCTCCAATCAAAGTCGACCTCGTGCAGGGCAGGCTCTTCGCGATAGATGCGGTTCAAGTCGCGGATCAGACGTTGCAAACCATGATGCGGCTCCTCCTCGCAGAGATGCCAGTCCAAGCTGCTGTCATGATTCCATTCCCGCCACTGACCGAACTCTCCACCCATGAAGAGCATTTTCTTGCCGGGATGGCTGTACATATGCCCATAGAGCAGCCTCAGGTTTGAGAACCGCTGCCACACATCGCCGGGCATTTTATCCAACAGGGTTCGCTTACCATGGACCACTTCGTCATGCGAGAGGGCGAGGATGAAGTTTTCACTGAAGGCATAGAGCAGACCGAACGTAATTTGGTTTTGATGGAACCGACGGTAGATCGGATCGTGCTGAAAAAAGGCCAGCATGTCGTGCATCCATCCCATGTTCCATTTGAACGTAAAGCCGAGCCCGCCCGTATAAGTCGGCCGGGACACACCGGGCCAGGCCGTGGACTCTTCCGCGATCGTGACGGCCCCGGGGAATTCTCGGTGGATGAGCACGTTGAGTTCTTTCAGGAGTGAGACGGCTCCAAGATTTTCCTTTCCGCCGAACTCATTCGGTATCCATTCTCCGGACCTTCGGCCGTAGTCGAGATAGAGCATCGACGCGACGGCGTCTACCCGCAATCCGTCGATGTGGTACTTGTCCAACCAGAAGAGCGCGCTGTTCAACAGGAAGGTGCGCGCCTCGACGCGGTCATAATTGAAGATCCGGCTGTGCCAATCTGGGTGATGGCCGAGACGAGGATCAGCATGGTCATAGAGATGTGTGCCGTCGAACAAGGCCAATCCATGGGAATCGTCTGGAAAATGCGCGGGAGCCCAGTCCATGATCACCCCGAGACCGGCTTGGTGAGCGGCGTCCACGAACGCCATGAATCCCGTGGGATCTCCATATCGGCTGGTGGCTGCAAAGTAGCCTGTCGATTGATACCCCCATGATCCATCAAACGGGTGTTCGGTCACCGGCATGAGTTCGAGGTGTGTGTAGCCCAGATCCGTTGCATAGGGGATCAGCTTCGCCGCGAGTTCTTCATACGTGAGCCAACGATTACTCTCTTCCGGTACCTGCATCCATGACCCGAGATGAACTTCATAGATGGAGACGGGAGCGGTCAGCGGATCCCATTCTGCTCGGGCCGCCATCCACTCGCCGTCATGCCAGGTGTAGGTGGATAAGTCACGCACGACCGACGCAGTTCGGGGGCGAAGCTCGCTCGCGACGGCGTAGGGATCTGCTTTCAGCAACGGGGCGGTATGCTCTCGTGATCGAATTTCGTACTTGTAGAGGGTGCCTTCCGGGAGATCGGGAATGAAGAGTTCCCAGACCCCGGTCGCTCCACGACTCGTCAGGGGATGGCATAGACCATTCCATCCATTGAAATCACCGACGATGCTCACGCGGACAGCATTGGGAGCCCACACCACAAAATGAACTCCGCAGACGCCCTCGACGGTGCGGACATGGGCGCCGAAATTGTCATACGCTTTGTACAGGGTTCCTTCGGCAAAGAGGTGCAGCTCAAAATCCGTCAACAGCGGGGGAAAAGCATAGGGATCATGAAGTTCGGTGACCATGCCGCCGTGGTGCGTGATTCGCAGCCGGTATGCCGGCGGTTGAGTTTCACCTGGAAGAAGCGCCTCATACAGTCCCTCTTCACGAACACGAGTCATAGGCCAGAGGCTGGAGTCGGATACGGTCTCTACCTCCTTGATTCGAGGTAACCAAGCTCGGATCGCAAGGAACGGACGTCCGTCGATTGTCGTGGCATGTGGGCCCAGAATCGAATGAGGAGACCAGTGTGTGCCCGCAATGAGACGATCGAGGTCACCCTGTTGAATGGTCAGTCCACGAGACATCACGCTATCCTAATGGTTACCGGCTTGATTAGGAAGGAGAAAATGTTCTCCATGACGGCATCGGATGACAGACCAGAAAGACGACTCTGATTGCATTGTCGTGACCGGCCCCGGATAATGCGATGGCGCTCAGGACGATCCGCTCCGTTCGGCTCCGAGGACATCCATGTCATCTCTGATGCTGGCCCTTCTTATCTTCGGCCTGTGCTATGTGCTCATCATGACCGAACGGCTCCACAAGACCATTGTGGCCTTGTTCGGAGCGGCCGTGATGATCGGGCTCGGCGTGGTCTCGCAAGAAGAGGCGTTTTATTCCCACGAGTTCGGGGTGGACTACAACGTTGTCTTCCTGCTGATCGGCATGATGGTGATCATCAACATCGTGCGGGAGACCGGACTGTTTGAGGTGTTGGCCGTGTGGGCGGCACAGCGAGCCGATGCGAAACCGTTCCGCCTCCTGGTGTTGTTGGCCATTTTGACAGCCGCATTGTCCGCCATGCTCGATAACGTCACCACCGTTCTGCTGATGGCCCCGGTCACCCTTGCGATCACCAAGCGGTTAGAGTTGAACCCTGTCACATTTCTGATGACCGAAGCGCTGGCTTCCAACATTGGTGGGACCGCCACGCTCGTTGGGGATCCGCCCAATATCATGATTGCCAGTAAGGCCGAGCTCGGCTATCTCGATTTCCTGTTCGTCCTGGGGCCGATCGTCATCGTGATCATGGCGGTATTCTTGACGGCGCTGTGGCTGATGTTTGGGCGAACGATGACGGTGGCCCCTCATCTCCGAGAGGCGGTGCTTGCGCTGAGCTCATGGGAGTCTGTTCCGGATGAGGCCTTTTTGCGCCGCTGTCTGATTTTGCTGGTAGTGGTCAACGTGGGGTTTTGCGTCCATTCTCTCGTCCAATTGGAACCGGCCACGATTGCGTTGTTGGGAGCGAGCCTCTTCATGGTGATCGGCCATGCCCGACGAAAGCCGGAGGACACTGAGGAACTGACCTATCTGGCAGAAGTGGAGTGGAAGACCATTTTCTTTTTCATCGGATTATTCATCCTGGTGGGGGGATTGGTCAAAGTTGGCGTGATCCGCTATCTGGCTGATCAATTGGTAGCGGTGACCAGGGGCAATCTCACCGGCTCCACGATGGCCGTGCTGTGGGGATCGGCGATCCTTTCTGCCGTTGTGGACAATATTCCCTATGTTGCCGCGATGAATCCATTGATTGTCGATCTCGCCCGGTCGCTCCATCCGGAGATGACCGATTACGTCGCCTTGGTCCACCAACCGGACATCATCCCGCTCTGGTGGGCGTTGGCTTTGGGAGCGTGTTTAGGCGGTAACGGCACGATCATCGGCGCGAGCGCCAACGTCGTGATCGTCGACATCGCGCGCAAGTCCGGGTACCGGATTACCTTTTGGCAGTTCTTGAAGTTCGGATTTCCCGTCATGATCGGGTCGGTGGCGCTCAGCGCGATCTATCTCTGGTTGGTATTCCTGCGCTAACAGGATGCTGAAAAAGCCCGCCAGCGGCGTTCTCGCGTCGCTCAGAGACTCAACGTACCGAAGCGGGGAGAGCTGCTCTGGCAGCTCGGGGTGGGCCGAGTGAGAAAGGTTACGCCTCGCCCTTAAGACACTGGGCGCTCACCAACTCGCGCCCGTCCGCAGACGTGACGCTCATTATTCTTCGCGTCGCGGACCTCGCTGCGGCCTTGCTGGACAGCCTTTTTGAGCATCCTGAAGTTATTCACGCATGAGCACCGTACGGAACATTCCAGCCATACTATTGACATCGACCGAATGTTTCCGCAGCCTGCTACAGTGAATCACTGTTTGTCATTGACCTTCAGATTGAGCGACCCCTCACTCATCATCCGAACGTACAGTGCGTTCGCATCGGCGAACACGCCGATGCCCTGCACCGATGTGACGGTCCCGTGCGTCGTGATGGTCGGACTCAATTCCCGATTCAGGGCTTTAGTCACAAGGTCGCGCATGCGATCAATCGCCGGAGTCACACCGAGCACGGTTTCACCCGTCACGAGTTCGCTGATGGAAGAACCGGCGAGCCAATCGGGGCCGCTCTTCTGGAGAAGCTGTTCGGAATCGAGGTCCAAGCGGAGGCCACCGATCTGAACGGACTGGGCCAACATGTTCATTTCAGGTTTCCCCACGAAATATAGGTGGCCGATGGCGTCTCCCGTAAACGTAATCCGTATAACAACTTGATTGCCACCACGGCCCAAAATGGCCGCATCGGTGATGTGAACGAACTCTCCTTTCACGGCGACACGTTGTCCCTGCAACCGCGTTGCAAGCGATCGGGACAGCGAGGGATAGTCCAGCGGGATGTCAGCGACGACGTGGAACCCAGTGGAAGCCAGCCGGTTCGCCAGTGTCGTGGGCAATGTGCCGTACAGCTGGGCATCGGCGGCGCCATGGTATCCCGTGGAAGCTGGTTCAGTTTCAAGTTGAGGGAGTGCCCCGCCTGCAGATGGTGGTTCGGCGCCGAAGACGAGAACCGGTTTCGCCGTCACATGAATGGTGTCATCGATGAGGTCTCCACCCCCTGAAAAGAAGCCACTGCGCCATACGTGACCGATGTTGAGCAGGAGCCACGCATTCGGTTCTAGTGGGATGGGGTTGCGCAGTGTGTGCCAGACATTTTCCACTCGGGATCTGGCTGTCAGCGTGTTGATGCGTGCGACCGCGTTGCTGAGCCCACCCCGTACAGTCTCTGTCAGCTGGTTTTTGACTTCCTGAAGCACATCAGTATCGGAGATGTTGATTTTGCAAGGGTCAATGGCGTTCAGCGTCACACCGGTTACTGATGCCGACACACCGTAATTCGGTGTCATGCCGATGGTGAGATTCCCATTGAGCGTTGCTCTTTTTGGCAATTCGGCGCCATCGCCACATTGAAGTGGAGGGGCTCCAATCTTATAGCGAAGGGCTGTGCTGATGGATAAGCTAGAGCTGAGTGGTTCAATGCCCTTCCACCAATCGTGGATCACGGTCCCAGAATTCGTGCGGTTGGCTTGCTGGGAACTAGAAGGCGTCACCGCAAAATCATCCCGCTCGGCATAATACTTATACTCGACACCTTTAGGATTCTTGATGGAGTTTCTCCAATGATCGAACTTTTTGGGAATTACGTTGTCATCGTTGACAGCAAGGAGGAATGGCGACAGGTTCACCTGAACGGGAAAGCTGACGGTGGATTCTGCGGCTGAGGTGAGAGGATTCGGAATTGCCGGCAGTAGCGTCGGCGCCGGTGGGCGAACGACATACTGCTTGGCGAGGCAACCCGTTAACGACAGCAACAAGGATAAGACGACGAGAGCGTTGCCTCCGAATTTGGGAAACATCTGCCTTCCCCCTTTTAGATAGCTGCTGATCATGAGATGCGTGGCTTCACACCGTTTCAAACCTGTGGAAAGTGAGTCTAGGTGGTGAAGAAACGGGCACTAGTATATCAGAAACACCTAACCATTTGTCAGGTTTAAAATTGAGGTGAGCTGACCCGGGTTTCGTAGTGGGTCGAAATCTGACCGGTCTCCAGCTGTGTGGAAAAAGTACTTCGCAACCCTTTCTTCTAATCGTACCCATGCAGCCGGCGCGTCGTCGAGGGGGAAATATTTTTGACGGAATGGCAAACACCCTTCGGAATAAACACTTCGTCGCCGGGCTGCTTGAGAGAGCGAATCCCTTGAATGTGCACTATTCGACAACCTTTCTGGCTGATGGGCGCCAAGTGAGACTCGCCGACTCCTAGCAGGCTGCGGAAAAACTCAGTTGATGCGGACAACATACCTGGAATTGTCCGTACAGTGCCAACGTCAGAATAACTTCAGGATGCTCAAAAAGGCTGTCCAGCAAGGCCACAGCGAGCGAAGAGGCGAGGCGTACGCTTCGGTACGTTGAGCCTCTGAGCGACGCGAGAACGCCGCTGGCGGACTTTTTCAGCATCCTGCTAGAGGTTTTGCGAGCTGTGTCGATAGCAAATCGTTGCTTGACTGGAGTAAACGCAAGGAACGTTGTCTAGTTGATCAAGTGACTCTTCCGGATCGCTGTGGAACAACTTCATGAAAACGAGGTGAATCGTGACGATCGATCGTCATCTACCGCTGATCCGAACCTTCCTTCTGACCGAAGCGGCAGCGTTCGCTATGGCGGCGTTCCTCCATGCTGGCCTGCCGATCGAAGGGTATGAGTATAGTGAGGCCATCCTCTTCGAAAGCGTGATGGGGGGCATCTTGTTCCTGGGATATCTATTTGCCCACATCAATCCGTCACGGACAAGACGAACCGGTATCGCGGTTCAGGGGATTGCTCTGATCGGAACCGTGATCGGTCGCTTCAGCATTATCGCGGGGGCCGGGCCTAGGACAATACTCGATCTCGTCTTTTACCGCGCGATCACCGCCGTCCTGGTCTGGGGCTTGATCATGGCGATCATTGGGCCGACTTTCGATGCCTTGAGCGTTGTGCGCCGGGAGAAAAAGGAGGGCGGGCCTCGCGATGTGGGTCTCTAGCCTGCAGTCACGGACGAAATCATTCCACTCCCTGTCGAGTGGATCGATGGACGGATTGCAGGAGTAGCCTCGCGGCCTCAGTCGTACGCGACCTGGTCGCGGTCGAGCGGGACCGAGAATTTTTGACGGGTGAGATAAGACATGGGGCAAAGTTATGGGTGAATCTCTTTTCAGCTGTCTCATGTGCTGCACCATTCAGAGATCAGTATACCGAGACGAGCAAGGCTGCGTCCTCGAGCGGCTCACCGATACACTTCCTTTCGATCGCCGATCTTCACGACAAGCACGATCAGTTCCTTGTCTTGAATCGTATAGATAATCCGGTAATTACCTTCTCGGATACGATAGAGGTTGCCCTCTCCGGCGAGTTTCTTGACGCCCTGGGGACGAGGATTGTATTGCAGGGCTTTTAGGCGGGTGATGATTCGTTTCTGAGTCGCTTCGGCGAGCGCTTTGAGTTGACGTTCCGCAGGCGGGGCGAGGAGGACCGAGTAGGCCATAGAAACTTAGAGGCCAAGGTCTTTCAGAATCGCCTCGAGCGGTTTTGCACCTTTCCTTTTCGTTTCAGCGAGTGCTGCCCGGGCATCGGCGAGATCGATCCGATCTTCCAATTCCTCCAAGAGACGCAGATCGTCGATCGGTACGACCGCGGCAATCTCTTTCCCGCGCCGTCGTACGACGACCCGTTCCTTTCCATACGCCGCGCGATTGATCGTATCTGCAAAACCTTGTCGGGCCTTACTCGCAGGAAGATGGGCCATGGCTTTCTCCTTCGAACGAAAACAACGCATATGTACTGAATGTACGGATCGTATGAATTGTACGGCAAAGTCTCTTAGGCGGTCAAGGAGGGAAGTGGTAACAGTGTGAGCTTGGAGGGGACACGAACTCTTTTGTTGCGAGGTGGGGAGCCATGGTTCTGAGTCAAGTTGAGGAACTCGTCCAAACCGTCGGTTTACGGACCCTCGATGCCGTGCATGTGGCGTCGGCTCTGACCTTCCAAGCGGCATCTGGTCTTACGATCCCATTCATCACCGCCGATAGTCGGCAACGGGAAGCCGGGGAACGGCTGGCCCTCAACCTGGTCTGGGTTGGGTAAACCCGCCGCACGAACGCGCGCGATCGCGATCTGGCCGATGCTCAAGAACGTAAGAATCGTGCAAATTGTACGGCAAGACTTTTAAGCAATTTAAGGAGTCGTGAGAAACGCGGATTGAAGGAGAACGGGTTTCTTCGGATCTCATGCCGGCTACTGCGGCAAAGCATTCCCCTTTTAATCATCCATCCAAAGAACGAAAGTTGGGAGATTGAGGTGTGACTAATCGTGGACAAGTTTGAAGGCTAATCTTACCTTCTGGTAAGGAGCAGAACCATCAACATACTTCGTCCAGAGCGTTTCAACATCCTCTGACGTATATTCTTCCTCCTCAATATCGAGCACGAGATGTCCTTGGATGAATCCAAAAATCATAGAATTCTCCTCAGATTCACTGATGGCATGCTCGATTTCGTCCAATTCCGCATTGGTTCGTTGAAGGGTACTCTGTAACTCTGTCGTCAATTCTGTGATCTCAGTATCGGAGACCAAACTGGCAGAATTCAGTCTCACGGCCAAATTAGCAAAGTATTTTCTGAATCCTGACAAATAGCCCGATTCCTTTAGCTTGAGAATCAAAGATGGGTCAACGTGATACAGAAAACGCAGCTTATTGTTATTGAACAATTCGCAGAACGATTTCCAGCGATCAGCACGCCGTCGCTTTGCCGTAACATAATCGTTCATTCGTATTACAAGAGGAGTCAATGGAACTGCCCCGAGAAGGCGGCAAATGATCAAGCTCATTTCGAAGCCTGCTCCGCTGCGGACCATATTCAAGTGACCTGATTTATCCTGCTCTGTAAACGTTCTATCCACCGCAATCGGGTCCCTGGCACGTTCTCTCAAGCTGAAGTTAATAAATGCATCTACCTCCTTTGGCGACAGATTTGGGGAGTTCTGCTTCAGCATGTGACGCTGTGCCTCTTCTGGTAGTCGTCTGGTGTAGCGAAATAAGATTTCCTTTCCACGTTCCTGCATTTGCTCCATTTCTTGATCCTCTTCCGGTGTAAATTTTCTCGTACGCTTCTTGTCTGCTACTTTTAATAGGTCCC